>JACESF010000001.1 GCA_013911975.1 Hyphomicrobiales bacterium
GCTCCAGGTCGTTCATGACGGCGGCGACCGCCGCCACCGGCACCGACCCCCTCACGCTGCGCGCCCTCGCCGCCGTCATGAACGACCTGGAGCGGGGCGGCTTCGACGGCGGTGCCCTGGAGGACGTGGGCCTGAAGGACGGCACGCTGCGGGTGGAGAATGAAAGCTCCGGCCGCACCTATGTCTTCCAGCACATCTCCGTGCGGGTCTCGCGCCCGCCCACCGGGGGCGCCGTGCTCGACTTCGCCTTCCAGGGCCCCAGCGGAACCGCCACCCTCACCGCCACCATCGGCCCGGAGCGCCAGCGCGAGCGCACGCTGAAGATGGAAGTGCGGGACGTGGCCACCAAGGACCTGGTGAGCGCCTTCACCCAGGACTGGAAGCGCTTCTACATGGACATGCCGCTGGCCGCCGAGGTCAACGCGCGCATGAACGTGGACGGGCAGGTGCTCGCCGCCTCCGCCAGCATCAATTTCGGCGCCGGCCAGATCGGCAACGGCGAGGACCCGCTCGAACGCTTCACCCTGGATTATCTGCGCCTGGGCCTGACCCTCGACCCGGCGCGCCGTGTCATCGTCATCAATCCGCTGGAGGCGGTGAAGAACCAGAACCGCATCGGCCTCCAGGGCGAGATCGCGGTTCCCGCCCATTTCGGCGAGGACTGGACCTACCAGATCCGCCAGCAGCAGGTGGTGCTCGCGGGGCCGGAAATGCCGGATCCTGCCCTGGTGGTGGAGCAGGTCTCCATCGTCGGCCGCTACATTTCCAGCGCCAAGCAGCTCACCTTCGAGAAGGGCCAGCTCTACAGCGCCGCCGGCACGCTCGCCTTTTCGGGGCTGGTGGATTTCGGCATTCCGCTCCCCGCCATCCGGCTGGAGGCCACGGGTTCGCGCATGCCCGCCTCCACGGTGCGCCGATTCTGGCCGGTCTCCATCGCCCCCCCGGCTCGTGACTATGTGCTCCAGAACGTCACCGCGGGCACCGTGGACGGCGTGCGCATCAACGTGAACATGCCGCTGGAGCTGATCGGCCAGAAGGAAGTGCCGCTTCCGGACGACGCGGTGCATCTGGAACTCAGCGGCTCGGGCTTCCAGATCGTCGCCATGAAGGGACTGCCGCCGCTCCGGGATGCGCGCATCTCCGTGCTGGTGACTGGCCGCAGCGTACGCGCCGATATGCCGGAAAGCGTGGTCGTTACGCCCCAGAACCGCCGCCTCTCCTTGACTGACGGCACGTTCCTCATGGCGGACTATTTCCCCCGTGAGCCGCGCGCGCAGATCCAGGTGAAGATCAACGGCCCCGCCGATGCGGGCATCGAGATCCTCGGCATGGAGGCGCTGAAGGGGCCGACCGGCACCGCCTACGATCCCTCCACCACGCGCGGCAAGCTCTCCGCCCTGGTGCAGATCAACATCCATTTCCGCAAGGTGCAGGACCCGAAGGACACCGATTATTCGGTGGAGGCCACGCTGACCGATTTCGGAGTGGACGCGGTGTTCGCCAACCACCGCCTGGAAGGGGCGACGGTGGCGGTGTTCGCGACCCCCGGCGGCATCCTGCTGCGCGGCGACGGGCGCATCGCCGGCGCGCCCATGAATTTTGAGTATGAGAAGAAGAAGGACGTGGCCGACGCCAATGTGCGCGTCAACGCCACCCTCGACGACGCCTCCCGGGCGAAGCTCGGCGTCAATCTGCCGGCGGTGTCCGGTCCGGTCCTGGTGCGCCTGGTGGGCACCACGGACAATGTTGTGACAAAGGCCAATATCGAGCTGGACCTGACGGGCGCGCGCATCAACGATCTCGTCCCCGGCCTGACCAAGCCGCCGGGCAAGCCGCTGAAGGCGCGCTTCGCCTCCACCGATGCGGGCAAGACGGTGCGCATCAACGACCTTGTCCTGGACGGGTCCGGCACCCTCATCAAGGGGTGGCTGGAGCTGGCGGATTCCGGCGACGTGCTGGGCGCCAATTTCTCCACTTTCCAGCTCAGCGACGGCGACCGGGCGAGCCTGACCGCCAACCGGGCGGGGGACGTGCTGAAGGTGAAGATCACCGGCGAGGTGGTGGACGCGCGCGGCATCATGAAGGGGCTGGTGGGCTCCGGCGGCACCGGCACGGGCAAGAACGCGCCGAAGACCCGGAATCAGGATGTGGACGTGGATGCCTCGGTCGGCGCGCTCACCGGCAACAATGGCGAGGTGCTGCGCCAGTTCGAGCTGCAGGTATCGCGCCGCGGCACCGATATCCGTAATTTCGCGCTGGTGGCGCGGGCGGGGCAGAGCGGCAACGTGGTGGGGGACATGCGCCCCTTCGCCAACCGCAACCAATTGGTGGTGAGCACCTCGGACGCCGGCGCGCTGCTGCGCTTCCTCGATGTCTACGCCAAGATCAATGGCGGCGACATGTGGGTGAATATCGACCCGCCGCGCGAGAACGCCCCGCAGGAAGGCTCCATCAACCTGCGGGACTTCGTGGTGCGGGGCGAGCCGGGCCTCGACATCCTGGCCTCGGCGGCGCGGGATTCCTCCGGCCGCACCGAGCCCGGCACCGCCGCCTTCCAGAAGGCGCAGGCCAAGTTCACCCGCACGACCGGCTCCGTCACCATCCGCGACGGCGCCATCTACGGCCCCGTGGCGGGCGCCACCGTGGACGGCACCATCGACTTCGCCGCCGAGCGCATCGCCATGCGCGGCACCTATGTGCCCGCCTACGGGCTCAACAACCTGTTCTCGAAACTGCCCATCATCGGCATGCTTTTGGGCGGGGGGCCCAATGAGGGCCTGCTCGGCGTGACCTTCGAGATCGTCGGCCCCCTCAGCGGGCCGCGCCTGACGGTGAACCCGCTCTCGGCGGTGGCGCCGGGCTTCCTGCGCAAGATGTTCGAGTTCCGCGACACCAGCGTCGCGCCCCCGCCGCCGCGCCAATGACGAAAACGGCCCCGGTCATGGACCGGGGCCGGTCGGCAAGCTCGAAATATGCGCCGTCGTTCAGGCGGCGGGGCGCAGCAGGACGTGCTTCTTCTTGCCCAGCGAGAGCTTGATGACGCCCTCGGAGGTCAGGTCGCGCTCGGTCAGCATCGCCTTCTCGTCGGTCACCGCCACGTCGTTCACCTTCAGCCCGCCGCCCTTGATCTGGCGCCGCGCCTCGCTGGTGGAGGCGACGAGCCCCGCCAGGACGAAGGCGTTGGCGGCGCCGAGGCCCTCGTTGAGCTGCGCCGCCGGAACGTCCACCGTGGGCAGGTTCATGGCGAGCGCGCCGTCCTCGAAGGTCTGGCGGGCGGTGGCCTTGGCCGCCTCGGCCGCCTCGCGGCCGTGCAGGAGCGCGGTCGCCTCGGTGGCGAGCACGTCCTTGGCGGTGTTGATCTCCTGGCCTTCCAGCGCGCCCAGGCGGGCGATCTCGTCCAGCGGCAGCTCGGTGAACAGTTTCAGGAAGCGCACCACGTCCTTGTCGTCGGCGTTGCGCCAGTACTGCCAGTATTCGTAGGGCGACAGCAGCTCGGCATCGAGCCACATGGCGCCGCCCGCCGTCTTGCCCATCTTGGCGCCGGAGGCGGTGGTGAGCAGCGGCGTGGTCAGCGCGAACAGCTCCAGCCCGTGCATGCGCCGGCCCAGCTCCATGCCGTTGACGATGTTGCCCCACTGGTCGGAGCCGCCCATCTGGAGCACGCAGCCGTGGCGCTTCGCCAGTTCCACGAAGTCGTAGGCCTGGAGGATCATGTAGTTGAATTCGAGGAAGGTGAGCGGCTGCTCGCGCTCCAGCCGCAGCTTCACCGAATCGAAGGTGAGCATGCGGTTGATGGTGAAGTGCGGCCCCACCTCCCGCAGCAGCGGGATGTATTTCAGCTCGTCCAGCCAGTCGGCATTGTTCGCCATGCGCGCGCCGCCGGAAAAGTCCAGGAAGCGGGCGAACACCTTGCGGATGGAGGCGATGTTGTCGTTGATCTGCTGGTCCGTCAGCATCCGGCGCGCCTCGTCCTTGCCGGACGGGTCGCCGATCTTGGTGGTGCCCCCGCCCATGAGCGCGATGGGGTTGTGCCCCGTGCGCTGGAGGGTGCGCAGCATCATGATGGAGAGCAGATGCCCCGCATGAAGGCTGGATGCGGTGGCGTCGAAGCCGATATAAGCGGTGATCGGCCCTTCGAGCGCCTTCTTGTCGAGGCCCTCCAGGTCGGAGCATTGATGGATGTAGCCGCGCTCATCCAGGGTGCGCAGAAGGTCGGAACGAAAAGAACTCATATCGGGCTCGAATGCCTAATCGTGGGGAAGGCGCTTGCTGACTAAGCCATCCGAGGATGCCCCGCCACGTTTATGTGCGTGGAGCATCGCCGTGTTCGCCCGCAACGAGCGCGAAACCCTCGTTTCATGCCTGAAGCATATCGCGCGCGCGGTGGACGGGCGCGATGCGCATGTGACGGTGGTGCTGAACGGCTCCACGGATGGTTCGGCGCTGGCCCTGAAGGCGGCCGCGCCGGAGATCGCGGTGCCGTTCTCCGTCTATGAAATTCCTTACCCCGACAAGTCCAATGCCATCAACCAGGTGGTGCACCGCTTGAGGGCGCAGGCCAAGGTCTGCTTCTTCGTGGATGCCTACGCCATGATCACCCCCAATTCGTTGGCGGACCTGGCGCAGACGCTGGACGACAATCCCCGGGCGCTGGCCGCCGCCGCCGTTCCGAGCGCGGGGCGCAGCGCCGAAGCCATGCGGGCGGAGATGATGGTCAATCCCGGCCTGCATGGCTCGCTGTTCGCCCTGCGCGGCGAATTCGTGGCGCGCATGGCGGAGCGCAAGCTGCGCCTGCCGGTGGGCCTCTATCGCGGCGACGGGCTCATCGGCTCGGCGGTGATGCACGACCTCGACGCGCTGAACGTGCCCTGGACCAAGGAGTTCGTGGCCGTCGCGCCGTCCGCCACCTGGGCGTTCCGTCCGCTCTCCCCCTGGAACCGCGCCGACCGGCAGCGCCAGTGGAACCGCCTGCTGCGCCAGGGGCGGGGCGAGCTGGAGGACATGGCCATCAAGCGCATCATCTATGAGGGCAATTACGAGGCCCTGCCGGAATTCGCCAGCGCCCTGGTGCGCTACCTCGTGAAGGAGGACCGGCCCGAGCTGATCGCCGCTCTGAAGCGGCGGCCGCTCGGCGTGCTGGCGGTGCGCGATGCCTTCCGCGCCAACGACCCGTCCGCGGAGGACATCCTCCCCCGGCTCGCCTTCTCCCGGTCCTGAACCTCATGCGCGCCCTCGGCCTTATGAGCGGCACGTCCATGGACGGGATCGATGCCGCGCTTATCGACACGGACGGGGAGCGTGTGGACTGGCTCGGGCCGAGCCTCACGCTGCCCTATGACGCGCCCGACCGCCGCCTCCTCGCGCAGGCCATGGAGGACGCGCGCGGCCTGAACTCCCGGGAGGGTCGTCCCGGCGCCCTGGCGGCGGCGGAGCGCCTGATCACGGACCGGCACGCCGAGGCCGTGCTGCGCCTGCTCGACAGCCAGCGCCTGACCCCCGGAGACCTGGACGTCATCGGCTTCCACGGCCAGACCGTGTTCCATGCTCCGCGCGCGGGGCTCACCGTGCAGATCGGCCTCGGCGCCGAACTCGCCCGCACGCTCGGCGCGCGGGTGGTGGCGGATTTCCGCGCGGCGGACGTGGCGGCGGGCGGGGAGGGGGCGCCGCTGGTGCCGGTCTTCCACCAGGCGCTCGCCCGGCGGCTGGACCTGCCGCGCCCGCTGGCGGTGCTGAATGTGGGCGGGGTGGCGAACGTGACGGTGATCGGCGCGGGGGACCCCATCGCCTGCGACACCGGGCCGGGCAACGCGCTGATCGACGATTTCGTGCTGGAGCGCACCGGCATCCCCTGCGACGTGGACGGGCGGCTCGCCGCCGCCGGACGCGCGGACCGGGCCTTGGTCGAGGCCCTGCTGGACCATCCCTTCTTCGCTGCGCCGCCGCCCAAGTCGCTGGATCGCAACGCCTTCCGGGCCTTCGTCCAGGCGCGCGCGCATCTCGCGGACTATGGCACGCAGGACGGCGCGGCGACGCTCACCTGGCTGACGGCGGCGTCCGTAGCCGCCATCGTGCCGCACCTTCCCGAGCCGCCCGCCGCGTGGGTGGTGGCGGGCGGGGGCGCGCGCAATCCGGCGCTCATGGCGATGCTCGCGGAGTGCCTGGCCAAGCCGGTGCTGTCAGCGGACGCGGTGGGCTGGTCCGGGGACGGGCTGGAGGCGCACGCCTTCGGCTTCCTCGCGGTCCGTGCGCTCCGCGGTCTGCCGCTCACCTTTCCCACCACCACTGGCGTTCCGGCGCCGCTCACGGGGGGCGAGGTGTTCGAGGGGAGATAGGCGCTTGCGCGTCTGGAATTGCGACATGGCAAGGTCTTAGCGCCGGATCCGATCCGGCTGGAACGACAGGGCCGGAACGGCTCGAAAGGGATCGGCGCGGGGCTGGTTCCGGGATAAAAGCCGCGCAGGTGGCGGGGGGAGACTATGCAAAGCAGGATGCATCGCGACATCGGGCTCGTCGGCCTGACATTCGTCGCGGTCAGCGGAATCATCGGCTCGGGGTGGTTGTTCGCCCCGCTGCTGGCGGTCCAGCATGCGGGGCCGGCAGCGCTGGTGGCGTGGCTCATCGGCGGCATCGCCATGCTGCTCCTGGCGCTGACCTTCGCGGAGATCTCGGCCATGCTGCCGGTGCCCGGCGGCGTTGCGCGCGTGCCCATGTTCAGCCACGGCAATCTCGTCTGCACCATGATGGGGTGGAGCGGGTGGGTGGGCTACACCACCCAGGCCCCCATCGAGGTGGAGGCCATGCTGCGCTATCTGGGGCCCCACGCCACCTGGCTCTATAGCGGGGGCGCGCCCGGCAACGATCTTTCGACCGCCGGCATCGCCGCCTCCATGGCCTTCCTCGCGCTGTTCGTGGTCATCAACGCGTTCGGCGTGAAGTTCTTCGCCTATGTGAACAGCACCATCACCTGGGCGAAGATCGGCATTCCCGCCATCCTCATCGTGACCCTGCTGACCACCCGCTTCGAGGTGGGCAATTTCACCGACCATGGCGGGTTCGCGCCCATGGGCTGGGCCGGCGTCATGAGCGCGGTGTCCTCGGGCGGCGTCATCTTCTCCTATATCGGCTTCCGCCACGCGGTGGACATGGCGGGCGAGGTGCGCAATCCCGGCTTCACCGTCCCCACCGCCCTCATCCTCTCGGTGGTCATCTGCTTCTTCATCTATGGCGGCCTCCAACTGGCCTTCATCGGCGCGCTGGAGCCGTCCGCCATTGCCGGCGGCTGGGGGCAGATCCGGCTGTCCAGCGATTTCGGGCCGCTCGGGGCCGTGGCGAGCGCGCTCGGCCTCATGTGGCTCGTGAGCATGCTGAACGTGGGCGCGGTGCTCGGCCCCATGGGCGGCGCGTTGGTGGCCACCGGCTCGTGCGCGCGCATCAGCTTCGCCCTGTCGGAGAACGGGCTGTTCCCGAAGATCATCGCCACCCTCTCGCGGGCGGGCGTTCCCCTGGCCGCGCTGATCATGAATCTCGCGGTGGCGGTGCTGGCCTTCGTGCTGCTGCGGTTCGAGGACCTGGTGAAGCTGAACGAGTCGGCCATCATGCTCTCCTTCGTGGTGGGGCCGATCGGCGTGGTGGCCCTGCGCCATCTCCTGCCCACGGCCCGGCGCCCCGTGACGCTTCCGGGGGTGCGGTTCATCGCCTGCGCCGCCTTCGTCATCACCACGCTCATCATCCACTGGTCCGGCTGGGAGACCGTGTGGCGTCTCGGCATCTGCCTGCTGGTGGGCGGCGTGCTGTTCGTCACCTATGCCCGCACGCGCATCCGGGGCACGGCGGACCTGAGGGAGGCCGCCTGGCTGGTGCCCTATCTGGGCGGCCTCGGGCTCATCTCGGCGCTGGGGAGCTTCGGCGGCGCGGGTGTGCTCAAGGACGGACTGGACACGGCGCTGCTGGTGGCGCTGTGCGTGGGCGTGTTCTTCTACGCGGTGCGCTGCCGCCTCTCGCCGGAGAAGTTCCGCTCCTATGTGTCGGACGAGACGATCCTGGAGCACGGGATCGGCGAGCATGCCACGGCGCGGGTCGAGGATGCGCTGCGCCATCCCGGACGGCCCCCGATGCCGTGAGGCCGAGCGGGTGTTCTCTGGCCCGCGCGGGATCAGCCAAAGAAAAAGGCCGGAGCGGCACTGCCGCTCCGGCCCTCGGATGTCAGAGGCTCGCCCCGATGCTCAGGCGGCGCTGTCCTTGCGGGTGCCGGGCAGGCGCTTGTCCAGATAGGTGCCCACCACGCCCATGAGATCGTCGGTCTTGCCGTCGAAGAAGTGGTTGGCGCCGGGCACGATCTGCTGCTCGATCACGATGCCCTTCTGGGTCTTCAGCTTCTCCACCAGCGTAGCGACGGCGGTGGTGGGCACCACCGCGTCCTTGTCGCCGTGCACGAACAGGCCGGAGGACGGGCAGGGGGCCAGGAACGAGAAGTCATAGAGGTTGGCAGGCGCCGCCACCGAGATGAAGCCTTCCACTTCCGGACGGCGCATCAGGAGCTGCATGCCGATCCAGGCGCCGAAGGAGAAACCGGCGATCCAGCACGCGCGCGCGTCCGGGTTGACCGACTGCGCCCAGTCCAGGGCTGCCGCCGCGTCGGATAGTTCGCCGGTGCCGTGATCGAACGAGCCCTGGCTGCGCCCCACGCCCCGGAAGTTGAAGCGGAGCACGGAGAAGCCCCGATTCACGAACTGGTAGTACATATTGTACACCACCGGATTGTTCATCGTTCCGCCGAACTGCGGATGGGGATGAAGAATGATGGCGATGGGGGAATTGCGGGTCTTGGCGGGCTGATAGCGGCCTTCGAGCCGCCCCTTCTCGCCAGTGAAGATCACTTCGGGCATGGCACCTGCGGAACCGGTTGGGCGGATCGGCGCAAATTGCAGGCGCGCCCTCAGGTCAGACCGGAGGTCACAGCACCCGCGAGGACGTCTACCCGCTGACGTCTTGACTTGGCCGGAGGGTCCGCCTATCTATTTAGAATAATTCTAATTTTCCTCCTCAGGCGTGCGGATTTGTCGTCTGCAACCAGAGGATGGACCGGGTGAAGTCTGACGTATGACCGAGAACGGGCGCAAATGCAAGCTTGGGCGCACGGCTGGCCGCACGGCGCCGGGCGGCCGCGCGGGAGCGTGTGCGCCATGAGCCTGCATGCCCGTGCCTATCTCGATCACAATGCCACGTCCCCGCTGCGCGCGGAGGCCCGTGCGGCGATGCTGGACCTGCTGGACGCGCCCGGCAATCCTTCTTCCGTGCACGCGGAGGGGCGCGCCGCCCGCGCCCGCGTGGAGCGCGCGCGCGAGGAGGTGGCGGCCCTGTGCGGCGCGCCGCGCGCCGGGGTGGTGTTCACCTCCGGCGCCACCGAGGCCAACGCCCTGGTGCTGCACCCGCACCTCGACATCGCCGGGCGGCCGGTTTCTTGCGACGTTCTTCTCACGAATGCCGCCGAGCATCTCTCCGTTCTGCGGGGGCACCGCTTCGCGCCGGAAGCCGTGGAGCTTCTGCCGGTGGATGCCGAGGGGCGGATTCGCCTGGACGCGCTGGAAGATGCGCTGGCTCGGCACGGGCGGGAGGGACGGCGCGCCCTCGTCTCCCTCATGGCGGCCAACAACGAGACCGGCGTGGTCCAGCCGGTGGCGGAGGCGGCGCGCCTCGCCGCCGTCCATGGCGCGATCACCCATTGCGACGCCGTGCAGGCCGCCGGACGCCTTCCGCTCGACCCGGACGCGCTTCCCGTGGACTTCCTCACCCTCTCCGCCCACAAGCTGGGCGGGCCCCAGGGCGCCGGGGCTCTAGTGGCGCGCCACGCGGACAGCCGCGTGCGCGCGGCCCTCATTCCCGGCGGCGGGCAGGAGCGTGGCCGGCGCGGCGGAACCGAGAATGTGGCGGCCATCGTCGGCTTCGGCGCGGCGGCCGCAGCGGCGCGAGAGGGGAGAGATGCGGAGGCGGCACGCCTGTCGGGCTTGCGTGATCGCCTGGAACAGGAGATTGTGCGCCGCATCCAGGAAGCGCGGATCGTAGGGGGAGGCGCTCAGCGTCTGCCGAACACGTCGTGCGTGATTTTCGCCGGATTGAAGGCCGAAACCCTGGTGATCGCGCTCGATCTCGCCCATGTGTCCGTCAGCGCGGGGTCCGCCTGCTCGTCGGGCAAGGTGGGCGCGTCGCATGTGCTGACCGCCATGGGCTTTCCGCCCGAGGCGGCGGGCGCGGCGATCCGGTTCTCGCTCGGCTGGTCGAGCACGCCGGAGGATGTGGACCTGGCCCTCGCCGCTCTGGAGCGCGTGGTGCCCCAGGTGAGGAGCCGCGCGGCGCGCGCGGCATGATGCGGGCCGCCTGAGGCGGCCGGCGCCGGGCCGCGTCCCGTGGGGGGCGCAGCCTGCGGCGCGTGTTTTGAGTTGGACGAACTTGACCCGCGGGCCTTGACCCCGCGCGGGAGAGGAGAAGAGAGATGCCTGCAGTCCAGGAGACGATCGATCTCGCACGGTCGATCGACGTCGATCAGTATAAGTACGGCTTCGTCACCGACATCGAGAGCGAGAAGGCCCCCAAGGGGCTGAACGAGGATACGGTCCGCTATATCTCGGCGAAGAAGAACGAGCCGGAATGGATGCTGGAATGGCGCCTCGACGCCTTCCGCCGCTGGCTGACCATGGAAGAGCCCACATGGGCCCGGGTCAGCTATCCGAAGATCGATTTCCAGGACTATTATTACTACTCCCAGCCCAAGGCCAAGCCGAAGTCGCTGGACGAGATCGACCCGGAAATCCTTGCCACCTACGACAAGCTCGGCATTCCCCTGCGCGAGCGCGAGGCGCTGCTCGGCATCGAGAGCAGCGCGCCGAAGATCGCGGTGGACGCGGTGTTCGACAGCGTGTCGGTGGCCACCACCTTCAAGGCGGAATTGGCCAAGGCCGGCGTGATCTTCTGCTCCATCTCCGAGGCCATCCGCGAGCATCCCGAGCTGGTGAAGCAGTATCTGGGCTCGGTGGTGCCGGTGTCGGACAATTTCTACGCGACGCTGAACACGGCGGTCTTCTCGGACGGCTCCTTCGTCTACATCCCCAAGGGCGTGCGCTGCCCCATGGAGCTGTCGACCTATTTCCGCATCAACGAGCGCAATACCGGGCAGTTCGAGCGCACCCTCATCATCGCCGACGAGGGCGCCTATGTGAGCTATCTGGAAGGCTGCACCGCGCCCCAGCGCGACGAGAACCAGCTTCACGCCGCTGTGGTGGAATTGGTGGCGCTGAAGGATGCCGAGATCAAGTATTCCACCGTCCAGAACTGGTATCCCGGCGACAAGGACGGCAAGGGCGGCATCTACAATTTCGTCACCAAGCGCGGCGACTGCCGGGGCGAGAATTCCAAGATCTCCTGGACCCAGGTGGAGACCGGCTCGGCCATCACCTGGAAGTATCCGAGCTGCATCCTGCGCGGTGACAACAGCCAGGGCGAGTTCTATTCCATCGCCATTTCCAACGGCTACCAGCAGGTGGATTCGGGCACCAAGATGATCCATCTCGGCAAGAACACGTCGAGCCGCATCATCTCCAAGGGCATCGCCGCCGGCCGCTCGGAAAACACCTATCGCGGCCAGGTGACGGCCCATCGCCGGGCCACCAACGCGCGCAACTTCACCAATTGCGATTCGCTGCTCATCGGCGACAAGTGCGGCGCGCACACCGTGCCCTATATCGAGGCGAAGAATTCCTCGGCCATCTTCGAGCACGAGGCCACCACCTCGAAGATCTCCGAGGACCAGATGTTCTACTGCCTCCAGCGGGGTCTCTCCCAGGAGGAGGCGGTGGCGCTCATCGTCAACGGCTTCGTGAAGGACGTGCTCCAGCAGCTTCCCATGGAGTTCGCCGTGGAAGCGCAGAAGCTCATCTCCGTGAGCCTCGAAGGCTCGGTGGGCTGACGCCCGCGCCGCCCGGCCCGCGCCGATGCGGGCCGCACCTCAGGATTATCGCGCCCGTGCCCCGCACTGCCGGACGAGCCGGGCGCTGAAGCACAGAACGGACAAGACCATGGCCCTGCTCGAAATCAAGAACCTGCACGCGAAGATCGAGGACAACGAAATCCTGCGCGGCCTGAACCTCACGGTAAATCCCGGCGAGGTGCATGCCATCATGGGGCCGAACGGCTCCGGCAAGTCCACCCTCTCCTATGTGCTCGCGGGCAAGTCCGACTATGAGGTCACGGACGGCGAGGCGCTGCTGGATGGCCAGGACCTTTTGGAGATGGACCCGGACGCACGCGCCGCGGCGGGCGTGTTCCTGGCCTTCCAATACCCCATCGAAATCCCCGGCGTCGCCACCATGACCTTCCTGCGCACCGCCATGAACGCGCAGCGCAAGGCGCGCGGCGAGGACGAGCTGTCCACCCCCGATTTCCTGCGCCTCGTGAAGGAGCATGCGGGCCGGCTCGGCATCTCCCAGGAGATGCTGCGGCGTGGCGTCAATGTGGGCTTCTCCGGCGGCGAGAAGAAGCGCAACGAAATCCTCCAGATGACGCTGCTCCAGCCGAAGCTCTGCATCCTGGACGAGACCGATTCCGGCCTCGACATCGACGCGCTGAAGGTGGTGTCCGAGGGCGTGAACGCGCTCCGCTCGCCCGAGCGCGGCATGGTGGTCATCACCCATTACCAGCGCCTGCTGAACCACATCGTGCCGGATGTGGTGCACGTGATGCACAAGGGCCGCATCGTGCGCACCGGCGGCAAGGAACTGGCGCTGGAGCTGGAAGCCTCGGGCTATGCCGGCTACGGCCAGGACGCGGCGTGAGGACGGAGCGATGAACGTCCAGAACCAGATCCCGCGCACCGCCGCCGAGCAGGCGCTGCTGGGCCTTCTCGACCAGAGAGACGGGGCGGACGGCGCCCTGTCCGGCCGGCTGGGCGAACTGCGCCGCGCGGCGCGCGACGCCTTCGCCGCCCACGGCCTGCCCCACCGCCGGGTGGAGGAATGGAAATATACCGATCTGCGCGCCCTTCTGCGCAGCGCGGCGCCCCTCGCCGCGCCGCTGGACGCGGCGGCGGAGGCCGAGGGTAAGTTCCGCGCGGTGGATTTCCCCGGCGCGCGGCGCATCCTGTTCGTGAACGGGCAGCTCTCCCGCGCCCATTCGGACCTCGCGGGCCTCGAGCCCGGCCTGACCGTGGTGCCGCTGGCGAGCGCGCTCGCGGGAGGCAAGGGTGCGGTGGAGAAGCTCGGCACCCTGGCGCCCCAGCGCTATGACGGCGTGCTGGCGCTCAACACGGCGCTCGCCGACGAGGGCCTGGTGATCCGCGTGGAAGCGGGGGCGATCCTCGAACGCCCGCTGCACGTGGCCCACGTCTTCACCCTGGACGCGCCCGCCGCCACCTTCACCCGCCGCCTGCTGGACGTGGGCGCGGGCGCCCGCTTCACGCTGGTGGAGAGCTTCCAGGGCCGCGCGGGCGTCGCCTATCAGGTGAACGACGCGCTGGAGCTGTTCGCGGCGGACGAGGCGCATGTGGATTATGTGCGCCTCCAGGAGGAGAGCGCCCAGGCGCTGCACTTCGCGACCCTGATGGCCGAGACCGGCCACAAGACGCAATTGCACACCTTCTCGCTCACCACCGGCGCGCTCGCCTCGCGGGTCAGCCTCTACGGCCGCTTCGCCGGCACCCATGCCCATGCGGGCCTGCGCGGCGCGACCCTGCTGAAGGACCGGCAGCACGCGGACATCACCCTGCTGCTGGACCATGCGGTGGCCGATTGCGAGAGCCGCGAACTGTTCAAGACCGTCCTCGCCGACGAGGCGCACGGCGTGTTCCAGGGCAAGATCGTGGTGCGCCCCGACGCCCAGAAGACCGACGGGCGCATGATGAGCCAGGCCCTGCTGCTCGGCGAGACCGCCGAGATGGACAACAAGCCCGAGCTTGAGATCTTCGCCGACGACGTGCAGTGCGGCCACGGCGCCACGGCGGGGGATCTCAACGAGGATCTGCTGTTCTACCTGATGGCGCGCGGCATCCCCGCCAAGGAGGCCGAGGGCCTGCTGATCCAGGCTTTCGTGGGCGAGGCCATCGAGTTCGTGGAGGACGAGGGCCTGCGCGAGGCGCTCATCGCCCGGGCCGAGGACTGGCTGAAGGCCCGCGCGGGCTGAGCTCGCGTCGTCGCACGGGTGCCGTCATGGCCGGGCCGATGTCCCGGAGCGGACCTCGCGGATGCGCGGGGTCCGGCCATCCATGACGGTCCGTGAGGTCGGCGCGTGAAGGATAGGCGTGGATGTCCGGGACACGCCCGGGCATGACGATTGCTCTGATCGTTGGATGCACGAATCCATGACCCAATATGAATCATCCGTTGCCGAGGCCCCGTTCGACCTCGAAGCCGTGCGCGCCGACTTTCCGGCCCTGTCTCTGGAAGTGAACGGCCACCCGCTCACCTATCTGGACAATGCCGCCTCGGCCCAGAAGCCGCGCCAGGTGCTGGACCGGATGCGCACCGCCTATGAGCGGGAATATTCCAACGTCCATCGCGGCCTGCATTATCTCGCCAATGCCGCGACCGAAGGCTTCGAGCACGCCCGCGAGACGGTGCGCGCGTTCCTGAACGCCGCCTCGGTGGACGAGGTCATCTTCACCCGCTCGGGCACGGGCGGCATCAATCTGGTGGCCAATTCGCTGGGCCAGTCCATGGGCGAGGGCGACGAGATCGTGCTCTCCATCATGGAGCACCATTCCAACATCGTGCCCTGGCATTTCCTGCGCGAGCGCAAGGGCGCGGTGATCAAGTGGGCGCCGGTGCACGAGGACGGCTCGTTCGACCTCGATGCCTTCAAGGCGCTGCTCACGCCCCGCACCAAGGTGGTGGCCATCACCCACATGTCCAACGTGCTCGGCACGGTGACGCCGGTGAAGGAGATCGTCGCGGCGGCCCATGCGGTGGGCGCCAAGGTGCTGGTGGACGGCTGCCAGGGTGCGGTCCACATGCCCGTGGACGTGCGCGACCTCGACGTGGATTTCTACGCCGTCACCGGCCACAAGCTCTACGGCCCCACGGGCATCGGCGTGCTCTACGGCAAGCGCGACCTGCTGGCCGAGATGCCGCCCTATGAGGGCGGCGGCGAGATGATCCGCGAGGTGAGCGAGACCCGCGTCACCTATGCCGCGCCGCCCCACCGCTTCGAGGCGGGCACGCCCGCCATCGTGGAGGCCATCGGCCTCGGCGCCGCGCTGGACTACATGACCGGCGTCGGCCGCGCGCGCATCGCGGCGCAGGAGCACGCCATCTCCGCCTATGCCCATGAGCGGCTCGGCGCCATGAACAGCCTACGCATCATCGGCACGGCGGCGACGAAGGGCGCCATCCTCTCCTTCGAGATGAAGGGCGCCCATCCCCACGACGTGGCGACCATTCTCGACCGGTATGGCGTGGCGGTTCGGGCGGGCACCCATTGCGCCCAGCCTCTTCTCGCCCGATATGGAGCGACGGCGACCTGTCGCGCATCATTCGCATTCTATAATAGCCGCGCCGACGTGGATCGCCTTGCACAGGCGCTCCTGAAGGCGCAGGATTTGTTCGCATGACCGAAACCGACCTTGAGACTCCGAACGCCCCGGCGATCGTTTCGCAGATCCCGGAAGCGGAGCTGAACCGGCTCACCGACGACATCGTCGGTGCGCTGAAGACCGTCTATGACCCGGAAATCCCGGTGGACATCTATGAGCTGGGGCTCATCTACAAGGTGGACATCGCGGATGACCGCTCGGTCGCGGTGGAAATGACGCTCACCACCCCCAATTGCCCGGCCGCCGCCGAGCTTCCGGGCATGGTGGAGAATGCCGTGGCCTCCGTGGCGGGCGTGGGCGGGGTCAGCGTGGACATCACCTTCGACCCGCCGTGGGATCAGGGCCGCATGTCCGAGGAAGCGCGGGCCACCCTCAATCTGTGGTGAGATCGTCTCGTCGGCGCCGGATCGGCGTCGTCAGTCGCGCCATGCCGTCACCAGCGCCGCCGCTTCCCCGCGCGGGTCCGCCGCGCGCATGATTCCGCCCATCACCGCCACGCCCCCCACGCCCGCCCGGCGGCAGGAGGCGATGGTCTCCCGGTCCACCCCGCCCAAGGCGAGGAGGGGGACCCGGCAGGCGGCCACCAGGCGTGAAAGCCCCGCCTCTTCCAGCGCCGGGCCGTAGCCCGGCTTCGAGGCCGTCTCGAAGGCGGGACCGGCCACCACATAGTCGACGAGTGCCTGATCCGCCCCTGCCGCTTCCTCCAGCGTGTGGATCGACAGGCCGATCAGTGCGTCTGTGCCCATCACCGTGCGGGCTTCCGCTGCGTCCGCGCCCGCCGCCAGATGGACGCCGTCCGCGCCCGCCACGCGGGCGAGGGCAGGGGTGCCGTGGAGCATCACGCGCGCGCCGAACGGCCGGGCCGCGTCCTTCAGCACCGCCACCAGGGCCGCCTGCTCGGCTTCGGGCAGGTCCTTCTCCCGCACGCTCGCCCAGCGCACCCCCCCGGCAAAGGCGGCGGCGGCCACCTGCGCCAGCGGCGCGCGGGCCTGGGCCCGGTCGGTGATGAGCAGAAGGGGAGGGACGGGCAGCACGGCACTCTTCCTCACAAGGGAGGCTCCAGCTTTGCCGCGCCCCTCTGCCGTGGGCAAGGGGCCGCGCCGCCGCATTTCGCCTTGGAGGCGCATCCAAGCGGCGATAGCTTACCTCCCGCCTGCCGGGGGGCCGGTGGCGTGCTTCTGGAGATAAAAGATCTTGGCCGACACCGTGTCCACCGCGCCGCGCAGCGGCCCTGCGCCCGCCGGCGATTTCAAGGAAATGATCCGCCAGTTCACGCCCAACTGGTTCGGCGCCACCATGGGCACCGGCGTCCTGGCGCTGGCGCTCAATCAGTTCCCGGTGGAGATCCCGATCCTGCATGTGATCGGGCGCATGCTCTGGATGTTCAACATCGCGCTCTTCATCCTGTTCGCCTGCATGTACGCGGCACGTTGGATCTTCTTCTTCGACGGGGCGAAGCGCATCTTCCAGCATCCCGTCGTGTCCATGTTCTTCGGCACTATCCCCATGGGCCTCGCCACCATCATCAACGGCTTCGTGGCGTTCGGCATCCCGCTCTGGGGCGAGCCGGCGCTGCAGATCGCCCATGTGCTGTGGTGGATCGACGTGGCCATGGCGGTGGCCTGCGGGTTGCTCATCCCCTTCCTGATGTTCACGCGCCAGGACCACAGCCTGGAGAAGATGACCGCCGTCTGGCTGCTGCCCATCGTGGCGGCCGAGGTGGCGGCGGCGAGCGGCGCGCTGCTCGTGACCCATCTCGGGCCGGAGGAGGGCTATGCGGTGCACATCATCAGCTATGCCCTGTGGGCCTTCTCGGTGCCGCTGGCCATGAGCATCCTGGTCATCCTGCTGCTGCGGCTCATCCTCTACAAGCTGCCCAACCGGGACATGGCCGCCTCGGGCTGGCTGGCGCTCGGCCCCATCGGCACGGGCTCCCTCGGCCTGCTTCTTTTGGGCGGCAACGCGCCGGCCATCTTCGGCAGCCATGGCCTTGCCGCCGTGGGCGATGCCGGGCTGGGCATCGGCATCATCGGCGGGGTCATCCTGTGGGGCTACGGCCTGTGGTGGATGATGCTCGCGGTGCTCAAGACGGTGCGCTACGCCCGCGAGGGCCTGCCGTTCAACATCGGCTGGTGGGCCTTCACCTTCCCACTGGGCGTCTATTCGCTGGCGACGCTGACGCTGGGCCGCATGACGGGATTCGGCTTCTTCACCGCGTTCGGGGGCGTGCTGGTGGTGTGCCTCGCGGCCTTCTGGTGCGTGGTCATGACCCGCACCCTGCACGGCGCCTGGCGCGGCTATCTCTTCTTCTCGCCCTGCCTCGTCTCGGGCGTCGCGCCCATCGAGACGGGCGCGAAGAAGATCTGACGGGCGGGGCGCGGCCCCCGCCGCGCCCTCAGCTTCCCACGAGGCCGAATTCGGGGCTCGAGGCCTCGGCGTGGAGCTTCTTGGGGATCCGCCCGGCATTGCGCGCCAGCCGTCCGCCTTCGACCGCATGGCGGAAGGCGGCGGCCATGCGCACCGGGTCATGGGCCTTGGAAACGGCGGTGTTGAGCAGCACGGCCGAACAGCCCAGTTCCATGGCCAGCGCCGCGTCGGAGGCGGTGCCGATGCCCGCGTCCAGCACTACCGGAACCGGCGAGCGGGCGCAGATCAGCTCGATCATGTGCGGGTTGGCGATGCCGAGGCCGGTGCCGATCATGGAGCCCAGCGGCATGACGGTCGCCGCGCCCAAATCCGCGAGCTTCTGGCAGGTGACCGGATCGTCGTTGCAATAGGGCAGCACCACGAAACCCAGGCGCACCAACTCTTCGGTGGCCTTCAGCAGCTCTTCCACATTGGGATAGAGCAGCTCCCGGTCGCCGATCACCTCCAGCTTCACCCAGTCCGTCTCCAGCGCCTCACGGGCCAGTTCGGCAGTGAGGATGGCGTCCTTGGCGGTCTGGCAGCCGGCGGTGTTGGGCAGGATGTGGACCCGGCCCGTGAGTAGGTCGGCGAGGCTTTCCTCGTAGCTTTCCAGGCTCATGCGGCGGATGGAGGCGGTGGCCATCTGCGCGCCGGAGGCGTCCAGCGCGTCGAGGAACACCTTCTGGCTGGGATAGCCCGCCGTGCCGAGGAACAGGCGGGATTCGAAGCTGCGTCCGGCGATGACGAGGGGATCGGAGGCGAAAGACATGGTTGGTCTCGGTTCTTCTTCGTTGTTTCAGCCGCCCTGCCGCGCCTGGATGATTTCCACGCTGTCCCCGGCGGAGAGGGGGTGCTCGGCCCAGCGGGCGCGGGGCACCACCGCCCCGTTCACCGCCACGGCGATGCCCCGGCGGGCGGGATCCACCCCCTTGGCGTCCAGGAGCTGGGCGATGGTGGCGGCGGGAAGCTCTTCCGGCGCGCCGTTGACGCGCAGGGGGAGGGGAGTGGTCATGGCCGGCTACTCCGCCGCCGCGCGGGGCTGGAAGCGGTCCGCGCCGAACGCCGCCGCCAGCGGGTGGGTGCGGCCGGACAGGACAAGCTCGACGATGGCCTGGGTGGTGACGGGCAGGAGCAGGATGCCGTTGCGGTGGTGGCCGGTGGCATAGACCAGCCCGTCCACCTCGCTGGCCCCCAGGATGGGCGCGTCGTCGCGGCTGCCGGGGCGGAAGCCCACCCATTGCTCCAGGATCGGCAATTCCTCGATGGTCGGCACCGCCCGCCAGGCATGGGTGAGCAGCGCGAGCTGCCCGCCGGCGGTGAGGGTCGTGTCGAACCCCTTCTCCTCCACCGTCGCGCCGAGGATGAGCCGCCCGTCGGCGCGGGGCACCAGATAGATGCCCGGCCCCCAGACCACATGGGAGAGGAGGGGCGCGGCCGGGTCCATCTGGAGCGCCAGCATCTGCCCTTTCACTGGCCGCACGGGCAGGGGGCGGGCCGGGGCCACATCCACCCCGCGCGACCAGGCGCCGGCAGCGAGGATGACCACATCCGCCTCGTGCAGGACGCCGTTCACCTCCACGCCACGGGCCTTTCCGCCACTCGTGGCGACGCGTGAAACCGGCGCGTTCTCATGGACTTGCGCCCCGGCGGCGGCACAGGCGGCCAGCAAAGCGGTGGTCACGAGGCGGTTGTCCGCCTGATGGTCCTCGGGACACCAGAGGGCGCCCGAGATGCGGTCCGCCAGATGCGGCTCGCGGCGCCGCGCCTCGGCGGGGGTGAGCCAGTCCACCGGCAGGCCCAGCTTCTTCTGGAAGGCATGCTGGTGGCGCAGCTTGGCCGCGTCGTCGGCGGTCGGCGCCACCACGAGCGTCCCGCTCTCCCGGTAGCCCACATCGAGGCCGGACGCCTTTTCCAGCGCGTCCGCGAAGCCGGGCCAGAGGCGCTGGCTTTCCCGGTTGAGGTCGAGAAGGGTTTCCTCGCCGGGCTCGGCCTCCGCGCAGGCGGCCAGCATTCCGGCGGCCGCATGGCTGGCGCCGCGCCCCGGAATTCCGGCGTCGAACATCTCCACGGCGCAGCCGGCCTCGGCCAGTTGCCAGCCGATGGCGAGCCCGATGACACCGCCGCCCGCGATCGCCACGCGCGGCTTCGCAGCGCCGGAGGCGGGAAGGGGGAAAGACATGAATGGGGACGACAAGCTTCCGCTCATCGGCTCCTCCCTACGCTGGTATGATCCAGACAGGTTCGATGGGTATGATCTCAGCCGCGCATGACGCGCGGCACCCCAGGCCGTCAAGTCATTATCGCCGCTCCATGGTGAGACGGCAAGGAAAACCCGATCCCCGCCCCCTCCGCGCCCTGCGGCTGACAGGCGCGCCGCAGCTTGTATAAATCGGGGATGGCCTCCGTCCGCCCGCTCCTGCGCCGCATCACCCATGGAATCACCCTGGGCGTGCGGGTGATCGTCATCGACCCCGAGAAGCGCGTGCTGCTGGTGCGCCACGGCTACGCGCCGGGCTGGCATTTCCCCGGCGGCGGGGTGGATGCGGGCGAGAGCGCGGAAGATGCCGCCCGCCGCGAACTGAAGGAGGAGACCAATGTGGAGGCCACCGGCCCCCTCATGCTCTCCGGGCTCTATTTCAACGCGCGCTTCGGCAATCGCGACCATGTGGCCTGCTACCGGGCGAGTGCCTTCACCTGCGGCCCTGTGCCCGCGCCGCGCTTCGAGATCGCCGAGATCGGCTTCTTTCCCCTGGCCGCGCCTCCCCCGGACATCTCCCCCGGCACGCGGCGGCGGCTGGCGGAGCTGACGGGCGAGGCCGAACCTTCGGCGATGTGGTGAGGGGTGCGCAGAACGGTTGAGATCGCCGCCCCGCCGGGGCAACGTCGCCCCTTGGCACGAGGCAGGCTTGCGCACCTTCCATGAACGAGATCGCCTACATCTACTTCGCCGAGGTCATGCGCCAGGGCTCCATCCGGCAGGCGGCGGAGGTGCTGCACGTCTCCGCCTCGTCCATCAGCCGGCAGATCGCGCGGCTGGAATATGAGTTCGGCGCCCCGCTCCTCACCCGCCACGCCCAGGGCGTGAAGCTCGCGCCGGCGGGGGAGATCGTCGGCCAGTTCATCCGGGGGCGCAGCCGCGAATGGCAGCGCCTCAAGGCGGCCATCGACGCGCTGAAGAAGCTGGAGACCGGCCACGTCACCGTGTGCACGGTGGAGGGCATGCTGGGCGGCTTCCTGCCGCGCGTGATCTCCGAGTTCGCGGTGGTCCATCCTGGAATCACCTACGACGTGGTGGTGCGCGGCACGGACGACGTGATGGTGGCGGTCGCCGAGGACAAGTGCGACATCGGCATCTCCTTCCATCCCTATCCCCGGCCGAACGTGCGCACCGTGGAGGAAATCCACCAGCCGCTGCTGGCGGTGATGGCCCCAGGCCATCGCCTCGCCTCCCGCGCGCGCCTCGCGCTGTGCGACATCGCGGGCGAGCCCGTGGGCCTGCCGGACCTGAGCTTCGGCATCCGGCACCTGGTGGACCAGGCGGTGAAGAGCGAGCAGGTGGAGCTGCTGGTTCGGCTGGAGACCAACTCCATCGACATGACCCGCCAGTTCGCCCTCTACGGCATGGGCATCACCTTCCTTCCCGCCTTTTCCTTCGAGCGGGAGATCGCCGCCGGGACGCTGGTGGGCGTGGAGGTGGAGAACGAGGCACTGGCGAGCGCGCGGGCCCATGTGTGCGTCCATGCGGACATCGAGCCCACGCTCGCCGCCCAGCGCTTCCTGGAAGCCATCGCCGCGCGCATCCGCGCCATGGAAGACCCCGCGCACCGGCCCGCCTAGGACCATCTCAACGCCGTCATTGCAACGCCGTCATGGCCGGGCTTGTCCCGGCCATCCACGGGGCTCCGCCGGGTGGTGACGAACGGGCAGGCGTGGATGCCCGGGACAAGCCCGGGCATGACGGAGCACTGCGGACGGGGCGCTGCGAAATCCTTTGCCGCGCCGGGTGGGACGGCATCGGTATCGCCCCCCCATAACCGCCTCGCCGACACCAGCCATCATTAGAGCCGCCGTCATCGCAACTGCCGTTATCTCAACGCTGTCATGGCCGGGCTTGTCCCGGCCATCCACGGGGCTCCGCCGGGTGGTGACGAACGCGCAGGCGTGGATGCCCGGGACGAGCCCGGGCATGACGGAGCACTGCGAGGTCGATGGCGGGCCGGGTGGGACGGCATCGGTATCGCCACCCATAACCGCCGCGCCGACACCAGCCACCATCACTGCCGCTGTCATCGCAACCGCCGTTATCTCAACGCTGTCATGGCCGGGCTTGTCCCGGCCATCCACGGGGCTCCGCGGGGTGGTGGCGAACGGGCAGGCGTGGATGCCCGGGACAAGCCCGGGTATGACGGGGCGCTGCGGACGGGGGCCTGCGAACGGGGCCTTGCGAAATCCTTTGCCGCGTCGGGTGGGACGAAATCGGTATCGCCATCCATAACCGCCGCGCCGACACCAGCCGTCATCGCAGCCGCTGTCATCGCAACCGCCGTTATCTCAACGCCGTCATGGCCGGGCTTGTCCCGGCCATCCACGGGGCTCCGCCGGGTGGTGGCGAACGGGCAGGCGTGGATGCCCGGGACGAGCCCGGGCATGACGGAGCAATCCGGACGGGGCGCTGCGGACGGAGCACTGCGAAATCCATTGCCGCGCCGACTGGGACGGCATCGGTATCGCCACCCATAACCGCCTCGCCGACACCAGCCGTCATCACAGTCGCTGTCATCAAAGCTGTGGTCATCGCAACCGCCGTCATGGCCGGGCTTGTCCCGGCCATCCACGGGGCTCCGCTGGGTGGTGGCGACCGGGTAGGCGTGGATGCCCGGGACACGCCCGGGCATGACGAGGCGCTGCGGACGGGCCCATGCACACGGGGTGCTGCGGACGTCGCGCTGCGGACGTGGCCCTGCGGACGGGGCGCTGCGAAATCCTTTGCCGCATCGGGTGGGACGGATGCGGAGCGGACAGGCCTCGCCATCCGACGCGTTGGTGTTGCGCATAATGCAACGCCCTGCGGGAAACTTTCTTCTTCCCGGAAACGCGATCCCTGCGTCACTATGCTTTCACATAAAAACAGAGGGGTTCGGAACCATGGCTTCTTCCAAGGGTTCTTCGCGGCTCCGAGGCGTTGGCCTCGGTCTTGGCCTGACGCTGGCTGCCGCCTTTTCCACCGCGTCTCTTGCGCAGGACGTGATCAAGGTGGGCGCGCCGCTGCCGCTCACCGGGCCGCTTTCGCCCGAAGGCATCAAGCAGCAGCGCGGCTACAATCTGTGGGCCAAGACCGCCAACGCGAAGGGCGGCATCAAGGTGGGCGACAAGGCCTACAAGGTCGAGATCGTCTATGTGGACTATGAGTCCAACACGCCGCGCGCCGTGCAGTCGGCCGAGCGCCTGATCACCGGCGACAAGGTCAATTTCCTGTTCTCGCCGTTCGGCTCCGGCGCCGCCAAGGCGGCCTCCAGCGTCTCCGAGCGCTATCGCATCCCCACCATCGCCGCCACCGCCTCCTCGGTGGAGGTATATGACCAGGGCTACAAATACCTGTTCGGCACCTTCACGCCGAACGACACGCTCACCAACCCCCTGGCGGACATCGTCTCCAAGGCGGGGCAGAACGTGAAGACCATCGCCATCTACGCGCGCAACGACCTGTTCCCGCGGGCCATCGCCAAGGAGATGGAGAAGTCCGCGAAGGCCCGGGGCATCGAGGTCCTGTCCTTCGACGAATATGCCATCGGCACCATGGACCACGCTTCGGCCCTCACGCTGATGCTCCAGCGCAAGCCGGACTGGGTGTTCGGCACCGGCTACATCAACGACCTGATCCTGATGCGCCGCCAGATGGCGGACCTGGGCCTCAAGCCCAAGGTACTCACCATGATCGCGGGCCCGGCCTACCAGGAATTCATCGACGCCACCGGCCCGCTCGCGGAGAACATCTCCTCCGCGGCGTGGTGGCATCCGGCGGTCGCCTATGACGGCAAGGACATCTTCGGCAAGACAGCCGACTACGTGGCCGCCTTCCAGGCCGAGTACAAGGCGACGCCGGACTATGCCGAGGCTTCCGCGAGCGCGGCGGGCGCCATCCTCCAGCTTGCCATCGAGAAGGCGGGCACGGTGGATCCCGAGAAGGTGCGCGACGCGCTGGCGGGATTGAACGTGACCACCTTCTACGGCCCGATCCATTTCGGCCCCACCGGCCAGATCGACTCCCTGGAGCCGCCCGCCTTCCAGATCCAGGACGGCAAGGCCAAGGTCTTCTATCCGGCCGCCGTGAAGCAGACCGACCTGAAGTTCGGCATCGCCAAATAGCGCCGGCAAGACGGCGCGCCGCAGGTCGGCGCGCCGTGGCTGGGGCCCATCGGTCCCGGCCACCCGCAAGCCCTCAGGACAGCCCCGCCTCATGGCGGGCGGCAGCGGACCCTTGCTCATGATCTATCTGCAGATTCTCGTGAACGGCCTCGTGCTGGGCGGGCTCTACGCCTGCATCGCGGTCGGCTTCTCCCTGGTATGGGGGGTGTTGAACGTCATCAACATCCTGCACGGCACCTTCGTGGTGCTCGGCTCCTTCATCGCCTATTTCGCCTATGTCAGGCTCGGCATTCACCCCTACTTCTCCATCGTGCTCGCGGGGGCGGCGCTGTTCGCGTTGGGCTATGCCATCCAGGCGGGGCTCATCAACCGCGTCATCGGCGCGCCAGTCCTCACCACCCTGGTGCTGACCTTCGGCCTCGACCTGATTCTCAACAACGCGACGCTGGTGGCCTTCTCGGCCGACTACAAGACCGTGCAGCTCGCCCATCCCCTGGGCAGCAAGGTGGTGGGCGGCATCGTCCTGCCGCTGGACCGGGTGGTGGCCATGCTGCTGGCCCTGGCGCTGACCGTGCTGCTGTACTTCGTGCTCGCCCGCTCCCGTATCGGCCGCGCCATCGTGGCGGTGCGCATGGACGCGGAGGCGGCGGCCCTCATGGGCGTGAACGTGAAGCGGGTCTATGCCGTCACCTTCGGCATCGGCGCCCTGATGGCGGGCGCGGCGGGAAGCCTGCTGAGCCTCATCTTCCCCATCTCGCCGCTGGCCTCCACGGAATATCTCAGCCTCGCCTTCGTGGTCTGCGTGCTGGGCGGCCTCGGCTCCATCCTGGGGGCCATGGTGGGCGGCCTTGCGCTGGGCGTCATCCAGAGCTTCGGCGCGCTCCTCATCGGACCCCAGCACGGCCTGACCGTCTCCTTCGTGCTGCTGATCCTGCTGCTCATCTTCAAGCCCACGGGCCTGATGGGAAAGAGGGGCTACGAATGACCCGGACCCTTCCCACCCTCCTCGTCGTCCTGGCCATCGCGCTCATCGCCGCGCTGCCGGTGCTCGGCGACAATTATCTCCTGCGCCTCGGCACCATGTTCGCCATGTATGCGGTGCTGGCCTATTCCTGGAACGTGATCGGCGGCTTCGCCGGCTATCCCTCCTTCGCCACGGCGGCCTTCTTCGGCCTCGGCGCCTATGCCGGCGCGCTGATGCAGGGGGCGGGGGTGCCCATGCCCTTCGCCTGGGCCTCGGCTGGCATCGTGTCGGCGCTGTTCGCGCTGCTGCTCGGCCTCGCCATCCTGCACCTGAAGGGGCACTATTTCGCCATCGCGAGCCTCGTCATCGCCCAGGTGCTCATGGAGGTGGCCACCTCCTGGTCCAGCTTCACCGGCGGCGGCATGGGGCTGAACCTGCCCGTGCTGCGCATCTCGATCGATGCCCAGGCGCGGCTGTTCTTCTGGTCCATGCTGGCGCTGGCGGTGCTGTCGCTCCTCATGAACGTGGCGGTGGCGCGCACAAGGTTCGGCTTCGCGCTCACCTGCATCCGCCAGAACGAGGATGCCTCCGCCATGGTGGGCATCAACCCCACCCTCTACAAGGTCGCCGCCTTCGTCTGCTCGGCGGTGTTCGTGGGGGCGGCGGGCGCCATGTATGCCTCGTGGGTCTTCTATATCGAGCCGGGCGACGTGTTCCGCGTGCTGGTCTCGGTGAAGCCCATCGTCATGGTCATGCTGGGCGGCGCTGGCACCGTGCTCGGCCCGGGCATCGGGGCGCTGCTGTTCCTCATCCTCGAAGAAGCGGTGTGGCGCAGCTTCCTGTCGGTGCATGCGCTGGTGCTGGGCGTGATCATCGTCGCCCTCATCTTCTTCCTGCCGCGCGGCGTCCTCGGCCTCGTGCGGCGCCGCAGGGCCCGCAAGGTCCCCGTCTTCGCCCCCGGGAGGAGCGCATGAGCCCCATTCTTGAACTGAAGGGCGTCTCCCGGCGCTTCGGCGGCCTCGCGGCACTCTCCGACGTCGACCTCGCGGTGGAGCCCGGCGAAGTGGTGGGCCTCATCGGCCCCAACGGCGCCGGCAAGACGACGCTGGTGAACGTGGTGACGGGCGTGTTCCGCCCCACCGCCGGCACCATCACCTTCGACGGGCGGCGGATCGAGGGGCGCAAGCCCTACCAGATCAGCCGGCTCGGGGTGGCGCGCACCTATCAGGTGGTCCAGCCCTTCCCGGAGATGACGGTGCTGGAGAACGTGATGGCCCCCGCCACCTTCGCGGGCGGCCGAGACCTCCTCGCCGCGCGCAAGCGGGCCGAGGAGGCGCTCGACTTCTGCAACCTCACGGACGCCGCGGGGGCGCTCGCCTCCGAGCTGACTTTGGCCGGCCGCAAGCGGCTGGAACTCGCCAAGAGCCTCGCCATGGATCCCAAGGTGCTGCTGCTGGACGAGGTCAATGCCGGCCTCAATCCGGCGGAGATCGACAATGCCCTCGACCTCATCCGCCGCATCACGGCGGCGGGCGTCACCATCATCATCATCGAGCATCTCATGAAGGTGGTGATGAGCCTGTGCACCCGCCTCGTGGTGCTGCACCACGGCGCGAAGATCGCCGAGGGAACGCCGGAAGCGGTGCGCACCGACCGGCGCGTGATCGAGGCTTATCTCGGCAGCCGCTATGCCGAGGCGCAGGCGGGAGGCGCGGCATGAGCGAGACCCTGCTTTCCGTCTCCGGCCTCGAAAGCGGCTATGGCGACATCCAGGTGCTCTGGGGCGTGGACCTGGAGGTGAGGACGGGCGAAATCGTCTGCCTCGTGGGCTCCAACGGCGTGGGCAAGACCACGCTGCTGAAGACCATTTCCGGCCTCATCAAGCCCAAGGCCGGCTCCATCCGCATGGCGGGGCAGGAACTGGCGGGCACCACGCCCGAGGCCGCGCTGCGGGCGGGCATCGCCCATGTGCCGGAAGGCCGGCGGCTGTTCCGCACCATGTCGGTGCGCGACAACCTGCTGATGGGCGCCTATCTGCGCCCGGCCTCCGATAAGGCCATCGGCGAGGACCTGGACAAGGTGATGCGCATGTTCCCGCGCCTCGCCGAACGTTCCAGCCAGGATGCCGCCACCCTCTCCGGCGGCGAGCAGCAGATGTGCGCCATCGGCCGGGGCATCATGGGGCGGCCGAAGCTGCTGATGATCGACGAATTGTCCCTCGGCCTCGCCCCCAAGGCGGTGGAGCAGCTCTCCGAGAGCCTGAAGGAGATCAACCGCTCGGGCATCTCCATCCTGCTGGTGGAGCAGGACGTGATGACCGCGCTGGAACTCTCCGACCGGGGCTACGTGATGGACCGTGGGCGCATGTCCATGAACGGCACGTCGGCGGTCCTCGCCGCCGCGCCGGAGGTGCGCGAGGCCTATATGGGCATGTAGCGCCCCGCCTTTCCCATTGACCCGACAGCACGGCCGCCCCGCGCGGCCGAACGACGACGCTTGGATTGAAGGAAGATCGCCATGACCCAGACCCCCAGGACGGAGCCGTCTTTCGAGGCCATCCTGAGCCCCTATGACGGCCATGTGGTGGGCCAGATGCCCATTTCCGGCGAAGCGGAGGTGGAGGCGGCGCTCGCGCGGGCGGTGGAGACCTTCCCGCTCATGAAGCGCCTGCCGCGCTTCGTGCGCGCCGACATCCTCGACCGCGCTGCGCAGATCATCGACGCCCGGCGCGAGGAGATCGTGCGCCTCATCGCGGGGGAGGCGGGCAAGCCGCTCTATGACGCGCGCGGCGAGGTCTCCCGTTCCCTGTTCAACCTGCGCAACGCGGCGCGCGAGGCGCGGGCCTTCGCCGGCCACGAAGTGCCGCTCGACGTGGACAGCGCGGTGTTCGAGTATCAGACCGCCTCTGCCGACGGCTCCGCGCTGAACCTCGCGGATGCGGACCTGGACACGCTGGCGAAGCTGGGCCGCCGGGTGGGCCTCGCCCGGCGCTATCCCATCGGGCCGATCCTCGCCATCACGCCCTTCAACTTCCCGCTCAACCTGGTGCTCCACAAGGTGGCGCCGGCCATCGCGGTGGGCAATACGGTGGTGCTGAAGCCCGCGCCCCAGACGCCGCTCACCTCGCTGCTGCTGGCGGAAATCTTCGCCGAAGCGGGCCTGCCGGACGGCGCGCTCACCGTGGTGCACTGTTCCGTGCCGCTGGCCGAGCGGATGGTGAAGGACGACCGCGTCGCCATGGTCACCTTCACCGGCTCGGCCAAGGTGGGCTGGCACATCAAGGAGCAGGCGGGCCGCAAGAAGGTGTCGCTGGAGCTGGGCGGCAACGGCGCCGTTCTGGTGGCGCCGGACGCGGACGTGCCCTTCGCCGCCGCCCGCTGCGTGCGCGGCGGCGTGGTGTTCGGCGGGCAATATTGCATCGGCGTCCAGCGCATCCTGGTGCACGATCAGGTCTATGACCGCTTCGAGGAGGAACTGGTGCGCCGTGTCTCCGCCTGCAAGGTGGGCGACCCTCTCCAGGAAGGCATCGACGTGGGCCCGGTGATCGACGAGGGCTCGGCGAAGCGCATCGAGAGCTGGATCGACGAGGCGGTGGCCGGCGGCGCGCGGGTGCTGGCGGGCGGCAAGCGCCACGGCGCCGTCATCGAGCCCACCGTCCTCACCGACACGACCCCCGACATGAAGGTGGAGCGCGAGGAGATTTTCGGCCCGGTGGTCACGCTCTCCCGCGTCACCGACATGGACGAGGCGGTGCGCCGGGCGGCGGATTCCAAATACGGCCTCCAGGGTGGCTACTTCACCAACGACCTGGTGCGCGCCTTTCGCGCGCTGGAAGACTGGGACGTGGGCGGGCTCATGATCAACGACGTGCCCATCTACCGCATCGATTCCATGCCGTTCGGCGGCTGGAAGGAGAGCGGCCTCGGGCGCGAGGGCACCCGCTACGCCATGGAAAGCATGACGGACATCAAGTTCCTGGTGGTGAATTACGGCTGAGGTCAGAGATGGGCACCAAACGACAGGTCGCCGTCGCCGGGCTCGGCGCCGTGGGGATGAAGGTCGCCAGGGCGCTGGACGCTGGGCTGGATGGGCTGGAACTGGTCGCTGTTTCGGCGGCGGACCCGGACCGCGCCCGCGCGCGGGTGGCCGGGTTCGCCCGCGTGCCGCAGGTGCTGCCGGTCGAGCGGCTCGCGGAGCGCGCGGACATCGTGGTGGAGTGCCTGCCGCCGTCGCTGTTCCGCACCCTCGCCGAGCCCGCCCTCGCTGCCGGGCGCCTGCTGGTGGTGGCGAGCGCCGGGGCGCTGGTGGCCCATGACGATCTGCGCGCCCGGGCCGGGGAAGGCGGGGGCCGCGTCCTCCTGCCCTCCGGCGCGCTGGCGGGGCTGGACGGGCTGCACGCCGCCGCCGAGGCGGGACTGGAAGCCGTCACCCTCGTCACCCGCAAGCCGCCGGGCTCCCTGGGGGGAGAGGCGGGGGAGGGGGCGCAGTGCGTGTTCGCCGGGACCGCCCGCGAGGCCATCGCGCGCTTCCCCCTCAATGTGAACGTGGCGGCGACCGTGAGCCTCGCGGGCCTCGGGCCGGACCGGACACGGGTGGAGGTCTGGTCCGACCCCGCGCTCACCCGCAACGAGCATCACCTCACCGTCGAGAGCCGGGCCGGGCGCTTCACCCTGGTGGCGCAGAACTGGCCCGACCCCGAGAACCCGAAATCGAGCGCCATCACCGGCTTCTCGATCATCGCCGCCCTGCGCCGCCTCACGCTGCCGCTCGTTATCGGCACCTGATTTTCAAGGAGAAACCATGAGCACCAAGGATTTCACCGCGGGCGGCTATCGCTATGTGCCCGGCGTCTTCCAATATTCCGCCGGTGTCGCGGCGCTGCCGGGCCATGTGATCGAGCGGGTGCGGTTCGCCGATCCCGTTCCGCTGAAGGAGGGCTTCGCCCGCATCGCGCAGATCATCAGCGCGACGGGCAGTCCCCTCACGTCCTTCTGCGCCTGCGAGCTGCGCTCGCCCGCGCCCTTCTCAGAGGAAGGTTTCAAGGCGTTCAACGCCGTCTATGCCGGCACGCTCCAGGACTGGGGGCTGTTCGCCCAAGGCGACAATCCCGTGGCCCGCAGCAATGTCTGCCCGGAGATCAACGCGCCCGCGACGCCCAGCTTCCACGCCTTCTCCTACGTGCGCGCGCAGGAGGGCGCGGCCCCGTCCTTCGTCGTGGCGGGCTCCGGCGAGGCGCCGGAGGGCAAGGACAGCTATGGCGGCCACGCCATCGCGCCCGGCGATACCTCGCCGGAGGGGCTGCGCCAGAAGGCGCTCTGGGTGCTGGGCGAGATGGAGCGCCGCATGGGCGCCATGGGCTTCGGCTGGGCCGACACCACGGCGGTGCAGGCCTATACGGTGCATGACCTCCACCCCTTCCTGGGCGCGGAGATCGTGAAGCGCGGCGCAGCGCGCCATGGGCTGACCTGGCATTTCAACCGCCCGCCGCTGGTGAGCCTCGACTACGAGATGGACTGCCGCGGCGTCGCCCACGAGCGCGTCGTTCCCGCCTGACGGCTTGGGGCGTGCCCGCGCCGGCACGCCCGTCTTCCCCGCCGCGACACGACACCCTGTCGGGCCACGCACCGCCCGGCGGGGCGCATCCGCGCGCGCGCCACAGCCGCGCCGCTACGACCCGGCGCGCGTATTCACGCGCGCGAGCGGGAGGTGCCTAGGATTTCGGGATTTGGTTTTTAAGGGGTTCGGTTGGTGGAGCCGAGGGGAATCGAACCCCTGACCTCTGCAGTGCGATTGCAGCGCTCTCCCATCTGAGCTACGGCCCCGAACCTTGGGAGGCGCCATTTAGTGAACCTGCCCCCCTGCTGTCAAGCGAGGCGAAGGAGGGGATTTAGATATCCACTGCCCGCGTCCGGACGGCGGAGGAAAAACGCACGGTGAGAACGCGCGAGGCAACGATGCGGCCAAGCTCGGGCGTCATGCGGACCGGCGTGCAGCGCTGCAGCGCCGTGAGCGCGGCGGCGACGAAGGCCTTCTGAGTCGCCTGGTCGCCGGTGAGCCGGGAATGAGTCGCGAGGGGCGCGCCCTTCATTTCGCCGCGCGCATTCAGCCCGAATCGCAAGGTGATCTCGGATCCCTCCGTCCCCGAGGGCGCCGTCCAGCAGGCGCGCAGGGCGGGCCAGAGCTGGTCCAACCGGCTCAGAGGCGGGGTGGTGCCCTGCGGGGAGGGGCCCTGCGCCCCAGCCGGCCCTGCGGGCAGGAGCGCGAGGAGCGCCAGCACCCCCAGCGCCGCGGCCGCCGGGAGGGCGCGCCCGGCGCAAGAGGGGCGCTTTGCCATCAGCCGGCCCGGCTCTTGCTCTCGATCAGCGCCGCCACCTCGGTCAGCGCGTCCGCCAGCGCCCGGATCTGTGCCGGGTCCAGCGAGATCTGGACGGCGGGGGAGGGCACGCCCGGCCCGCGCGGGACGCCCACTTCAAACCGTATGCCACCCATGCGCCCGTCGAACACGGCTGTTGTGAACGCCTGGAGCGGCCACACCTTCAGGCGGCCCGCCTCGTCCTTGTCCCAGTCCTCGAAATCCATGGAGTTCCTCGTATCCGTTGCCCGGCCATCCCCGCCCAGCTGTGCAAGCCGCAGGACGGCGCGGTGCGCCAAGCTTGAACGATCCTTCAGGATCGACGCAGGGCGTCCCTGGCATTATAGCTAAGCAATTGCGAGGTTGGCGCGGCATTGATATCGGTCGTCATTCCCACTCATAACTCCGAGCGTGCGCTCGTCCCGACCCTGGCCGCTCTGGTGCCGGGCGTGACGGGGGGGATTCTGCGGGACGTGATCCTCGCGGACGGCGGGTCCAGCGACGACACCGCCGCCATCGCCGACGCGGCGGGCTGCGTGTTTTTCTCCGGCCTCGGGGATGTGGGCCTGCGCCTCAAGCAGGGCGCGGCGCAGAGCCGGGGGCGCTGGCTGCTGTTCCTCCATCCCTATTCCCTCCTGGAAGAAGGCTGGGTGCGGGAGGTGGCGAGCTTCCTGGAGAGCGCGGAGCGGCGCGGCGCGGCCGACAAGATCGCGGCCACCTTCCGCCTGAGCGTGGACGGCTACGGCCTTCGCCCGCGCCTGGGGGAAGCGGTGGCGGCGGCTCGGCTGGCGGTGACGGGGCGTCCCCGTCCGGGACAGGGGCTGCTGCTCTCCCGGCGCCATTACGAGCGGCTGGGCGGCCATGTGGCGGGAAAGGGTGCGGAGCGCCGGCTCATCGCGCGCATCGGCCTGAGGCGGCTGCATGTGCTGCGGGCGAGCGTCCTGCTGCCGGAGGGCATGCCCTCGGCCAAGCTCTGAAAGTGCGAAGCGGGGATATGCGCGGCGCCGGATCTTTGAAACGTCGGGCCAGCGACAGGCGTCGAGCTGCGGAGAGCCGAACGCGGGATCTTCTGAAGGCCCGGAACTTGGGGGCCTTGAGACAAGGGCGGCCGCGCTGAGGCGCGCGGCTCCCTCGTGCTTTACATCATCGGTCTCGGGCTATTCGCCTTCGACCCGTGCGGGCCTCAGTGGCCGCGCACGACCGCCTGCGGGATTTCCTCACGGGTGAGGCCGATGCGGGCGAGGTCCGAGTCGGACAGCCGCGTCAGGTGCTTGTACTCGGCGGCCATCTGGCGCGCCTCACCGACCGCAGCGACGAAGTCCGACACCAGGGCGCCGAACCGACCGAACAGGCCCGTCTCGCGAACCGGGTGGGTAGTCATCGTGGTCATTGTTGCCTCCATCTAACGCCCTCTTACATAAGGGAAGAGTGTGCGTTGCAACATCGCTGATTGTGCATGGCACCATTGCGAGCCTGGTATACCGCCGACCAGAATTAGGAGTGTGCTAACCCTAAACGGGCAGACCTGAGGGGCTGTGGACAGGCCGGGGACGGCGAACCTTTTTCCTCGCCCCCCTCTGGACCCCCGCTGCCGAATTGCGTATAGAGCGGACCTCGCCGGGCGGTCCTCGTGGCCCGCACGGGTCGCGCCCGCAAATAGCGGGCGGCCGTTGGGGGATAGTTCAACGGTAGAACCGCGGACTCTGACTCCGTTAATCTAGGTTCGAATCCTAGTCCCCCAGCCACTCACTCAATCATTGAAAATATAGAGACTTGCTCACGCGATCGCGCGCTCGCCTTGGCAGGCGACCGATCGGTTGGAGCGTGGGGCTGGCAGGTGCGGGCGACCGGGCCGGCCGGGTTGCGCTCGCGGGCCGTCGGGCGCGCCGGCGCTCCTTTGCCGGGTGATTGCTGCGGCGGCCTCATTCCTCGGCGAAGACCCTGTCCCGGCCGCGCTTCAGGTTGGGGATGACGGCCGCGCAGAGAATCGCGACGGCGACCAGCAGCAGGGCGGCGCTCAGGGGGCGCTCGATCACGCCCACGAGGCTGCCGCGCGACATCAGCAGCGCGCGCCGCAGATTGTCCTCCATCAGCTTGCCCAGCACGAAGCCCAGCAGCATGGGCGCCGGCTCGAATCCCAGCTTGTAGAGCGTGTAGCCCACCAGCGCGAAGCCGGCGGTCATCACGAGGTCGAGGGGCGAATTGTTGATGGAATAGATGCCGATGCAGGAGAAGACCAGGATGGTCGGGAACAGCAGCCGGTAGGGCACCTGCAGGAAGCGCACCCAGATGCCGATCATGGGCAGGTTGATGACCAGCAGCATCAGGTTGCCGATCCACATGGAGGTGATCATGCCCCAGAACAGGTCCGGGTTCTTGGTCATCACCTGCGGCCCGGGAATGATGCCCTGGATGGTCATGGCGCCCACCATCAGCGCCATCACCGCATTGGGCGGCACGCCCAGGGTGAGAAGCGGGATGAAGGAGGTCTGCGCGCCCGCATTGTTGGCGCTTTCCGGCCCCGCCACGCCCTCGATGGCGCCGCGCCCGAACCGCTCGGGATGGCGCGAGAGGCGCTTCTCCAGGGAATAGGAGGCGAACGGCCCCAGCACCGCCCCGTTGCCGGGCAGGATGCCGAGGATGGAGCCGACGATGGTGCCGCGCACCACCGGCATGGCGGCGGCCCTCAGGTCGTCCCGGCTCGGCAGGAGCGGGCCGATGGGCTTCTTCACGAGGTCGCGCTTTTCCGTGATGCCCAGGTTGCGCAGCACCTCCGCGAAGCCGAACACGCCCATGGCGAGGATGGCGAAGTCGATGCCGTCCGCGAGCGGCGCGAAGCCCCAGGTGAGGCGCTCCTGCCCGGTCTCCAGGTCCGTGCCCACGGTGGAGAGCAGCAGGCCGAGGAAGATCATCGCCATGGCCTTGGAGAGCGACCCGTGCGCCAGCACCACCGCGAAGGCGAGGCCCATGACCATGAGCGAGAAATATTCGGCGGGGCCGAACAGCAGCGCCATGCGGGTGAGGGGGACGGCGAGGGCGGCGATGACCACCGTGGCGACGCAGCCCGCGAAGAAGGAGCCGAGCGCGGAAATGCCCAGCGCCGCGCCCGCGCGCCCGCGCTTGGCCATCTCATGGCCGTCGATGGCGGTGACGACGGAGGTCGCCTCGCCGGGGATGTTCACGAGGATGGCGGTGGTGGAGCCGCCATATTGCGCGCCGTAATAGATGCCCGCGAGCATGATGAGGGCGCCGGTGGGCGGCAGGCCGAAGGTGATCGGCAGCAGCATGGTGATGGTGGCGATGGGCCCGACGCCCGGCAGCACGCCGATGAGCGTACCCACGAGGCAGCCGACGAAGCAGAGCAGGATGTTGGTGGGGAGCGGCACCGCGCCGACGAACGGAAGCTCGACCGGCACGAGGTTCAGGATTGTGGAGAAGCCGAGCGCGAGATTGCCGAGAATGTCCATCGTCCCTCACAGATAGATCACACCGGGGATGATCAGGACGGGCATGGGGAGCTGCAGCACGTAGCGGAACAGGCCGATGCTGAGCAGGGTCACGCCGATGGCGAACAGCAGCAGCTCGCCGAACCGCGTGTCGGGTGCCGCCGCCCCGCTGATGACCGCCAGCAGCGGCCCCGCCACCAGCAGCCCCGCCGAGCGCACCGTGAGCGCGAAGGCGAGGATGCCCCCAACAACGAAGATCGGTCCGCGCAGGCCGCTGCGGTCCAGGAAGGTGGAGCGCCGCACGGCCAGGACCACGAGGCCCGCCATGACCGCCAGATACATGATGCAGAAGGCGAAGGCGGCGGGCGGCCAATCCCCCGGCGCGGTGGGCAGGACCGTGCCGATCACGAGCGCTGCGGCGGCCAGCGCCGCGATGAGCAGGACGCCGCTGAAATCGGCGAGGCCCACCGTATAGCCCTCGCGCCGCATGCAGGCGCCGACCGCGAGGAACAGGCCGAACCCGGCGAGGCACACCATCAGGAAGCGCGGGATGAGCCCCGGCCCGATGGCGGTGAGCCGCCCGACCTCAAGGTCCGACGAGCCGATCCAGCCGATGGCGGCGAAGCCGATGAGCAGAAGCCCGGCCGCGAAATTCTGCGGGTCGCGGACGAGACGGGCGCGGGCGCCGATCGGGGCGAGGGGCATGATGCCTCCGGAAAGCGGGACGGCGAAAAGGGCAAAGGCGGCCTGCGGGCCGCCTCGCGCGTCACGGAGGCTCTCACCGCGTGGCGGTGGAGCCCTCGGCCTTCACCAGGGCCGCCCATTTCTCGTTCTCGGCAGCGAGGTAGCGGGTGAAATCCTCCGCCGAGGTGCCGGTCAGCTCGTAGCCGAGCTGCTGGAGCTTCGCGCGCGTCTCCGGCTCCTTCAGGATGTCGGTGAAGGCGGTGTTGAGCTTCTTCACCAGGTCCGGCGGCATGTTGGCCGGCCCGAAGATGCCCCACCAGTTCACCATCTCGTAGCCCGGCAGGCCCTCCTCGGCCATGGTCGGGATCTTGGGCAAATTGGCCGCGCGCACCTTGCTGGTGACGGCGATGCCCTTGAGCTGCCCCGCCTCGATGGCGGCGGCGACCGTGGGGGCGCTGCAGAACATGTAGGGAAGCTGCCCGCCCATCACCTGCGGCAGGGCGGGGGCCTCGCCCGGGAACGGCACGGCGACCGGGGAAATCTTCGCCATGTTGTTGAAGAACATGGCCGCCATGAAGGAGCCGTCGCCGCGCCCGCCGGTGGCGTAGCTGAGGTCGTTGGGATGCGCCTTGGCATAGGCGATCAGGTCCTGCACCGAGTTCGGCTTGAAGCTCGGGTTGGCCACCAGCACCAGGGGCGACCACGCCACGAGGCTGATGGGCGTGAAGTCCTTCATCGGCTCATAGCCGATATTGGGATAGAGCGAGGGCGCGACCGCGTGGGTGGTCTGCGTCGCGAGCTGGAGCGTGCGCCCGTCGGGCGCGGCCTTCGCGACGTATTTGGAGCCGATCTGCCCCGTCGCGCCCGCGCGGTTCTCCACGATGACCGGCGTGCCGAGCTTTTCCGAGAGGCGGGCGCCGAGCACCCGGGCCAGCGTGTCGGTGGTGCCGCCCGCCTGATAGGCGACGATGATGGAAATCGGCTGCTCGGCCCGCGCCACGGACACGCCGACGGGAGCGCTCATGGCAAGAAGGAGGGCCGCGGCGCACAGGATGCCACTGCGACGGTTCATGGGTTACTCCCTAGGATGCCATTGTTCGACCGTCTTTTTCCGTTCGCCCTAAGCGAGCGTGCGCGGTCCTGGCTCATTCGAGATTAGGTGTCGTAAAGCGTCTTTCAAATACCGATTGACGAGTCAGTATACCGTTCCGGTATCAAGCCGGGCCCAGCTATGCCGGGCGACGGGTGTGCCGGGCCGGATCAGTCCGTGAACGGGTCGGCGGGCGGGGCGTCCGACAGCTCCACCACCACGGTTTTCACCTCGGTATATTCGTGGAGCACGTCGAGGCCGTTCTCCCGGCCGATGCCGCTCATCTTGTAGCCGCCATAGGGCAGCATGTGATGGACCGGGCGGAACGTGTTGACCGAGACGAGCCCCGCCTCGATGCGGTGTGCGACGCGGTGGGCGCGCGTCACGTCCGAGGTCCACAGGCCGCCCACCAGCCCGTAATCGGTGTCGTTGGCGAGGGCGACGGCCTCCTCCTCGTCCGCGAACGGGATCACCACCGCCAGCGGCCCGAACACTTCCTCGCGGGCAAGGCGGTCGGTGTTGGCCACGTCCACGAACACGGTCGGCTCCACGAAATAGCCTCGGGGAAAGGCAGTGGGCGGCCCGCCGCCCGCAAGCGCGCGCCCGCCCGCCTCGTGGCCGAGCGCGATGTAGCGCAGGGTCTTGTCCCGCTGCTCCGCCGAGGTCTGCGGGCCGATATGGGTCTTCGGGTCCAGCGGCATGCCGATGCGGATCCGCCCGGCGCGCTCCGCGAGGCGGCGGGCGAAGGTCTCGTAGAGCGGGCGCTCCACGAAGATGCGCGAGCCCGCCGAGCAGGACTGGCCGGTGGAGCGGAAGGCGCTGTGGGTGGCGACGGTGAGCGCCTTCTCCACGTCGGCATCGGCGAAGACGATGTAGGGCGACTTGCCGCCGCATTCGAAGGTGCAGCGCTTCAGCGTGTCGGCGGCGGCGGCCATGATCCGGCGCGCGGTCTCGTGGGCGCCGGTGAAGGACAGCTTGGCGACGCCGGGATGGCGCACCAGCGCCGCGCCGGCGGTGGCGCCATAGCCGGGCACCACGTTGACGACGCCAGCCGGAATCTGCGCTTCCTCCACGAGGCGGGCGAGTTCGAGCAGGCTTGCGGGGGTCTGCTCGGCGGGTTTCAGGACGATGGTGTTGCCCGCCGCGAGCGCCGGGCCGAGCTTCCACGAACAGAGCGAGATGGGCGAGTTCCAGGGCAGGATGGCGCCCACCACCCCCACCGGCTCGCGCCGCGTATAGGCAAGCGCATCGGGGCGGAAGGGGATCTGTTCGCCGTTGATCTTGTCGGCGGCCCCGGCGAAGAAGGTGATCCAGTCGGCGGCGCGCAGCACCTCGCCGCGCGTGTCGCGCAGCGGCTTGCCGTTGTCGCGGCTCTCCACTTCCGCGAGGCGGTCGGCATCGCGCCGCATCAGGGCGGCGAGGCGCAGAAGAAGCGCGCCGCGCGCGCTGGGCGTCAGGCGCGACCAGGGCCCGCGCAGGGCGGCCTGCGCGGCGGCGACGGCATCGTCCACGTCCGCCGCGTCGGCCTCCGCCACCTCGGCCCAGACCTCCTCGGTGGAAGGATCGAGGGAGCGGATCACCCGGCGGGAGCGGGGTGCCAGCCATTCGCCGCCGATGAACAGGTGGTCGTAGCGGCGGGGCTCGGAGCCCGCCGCCGTCTGGGGAGAAGCGAGCGCCATGGTCAGCCCGCCTGCGCCACCTTGGTCCGCGACGCCTCGGCGGCGAGGCGGCGGAACAGCGTGTCGACGGCGGTGCTTTCCGGCGTCTCGGTGAGCGCGGCGCCGATGCCGCGGGCGTTGGCGCCGAACAGCCAACCCGTGTTGCGGGCGAACTTGTCGAGGACGTCGTCTCGGGTCAGCGCCGCTTCCGGGGAACCGGGATGGTGGGGGACGTGGCGGAAATACTCCTTCCCGCCCGCGCGCACCGTCAGCCGGGCCGGGCAGTGCTGCGGATAGTCGGACAGCGGGTCCACGGTCGCGTCCACCAGGGCGGCGATGCGCTTCACCACCGGGTCGCCCAGGCGCTCGATGCGGAAGGTCTCCACGTCCACGTCGCCATGCACCAGGGTCGCGGCGACGCCGTAGGGCAGGCTGAAGCGGGCCTCATGGGGATGCTGCGGCGCGCGCTTGCGGTCCTTCGGCTCTGTGACCAGCGTCAGGCCCGGCTCGGCGAGCTGGCAGTGGATCGCCTCGACGGCGTCGAGGGCCACGCCGTCCCGCGCCATCTCCGCCCGGATCTGCTTGCCGGCCTCGATGAAGGCATGGAGGAGCTGGCAGCAGGGATAGGGCTTGTAGGCGGTCTCAGGCAGGTACCAGTGCGTGCCGAAGCCCTCGCCCGCCCGGTCGAAGTCGAGCAGGCCGGTGATGGGCGTCAGGAAGCACTGGAAGAAGCCGAACTTGCCCTCGAACACGCTGACCGGGCCGGTGATGCCCGCCTCCGCGAGATCGAGCGCGACGATGCCGGAATGCGCGCCCCAGCCGCCGTGCAGGATCTTGGAGGTGGAGCCTGTGCGCGTCGCCTCCTGGATGCCGGCGGCGAACGTGCCGGCGATGCCGAGCGCGTCGGTGATCTGCGCGGGCGCGGCGCGGCCCAGCGCCCCCACCGCCGCCACCGTGCCGAACGCGCCGAGCAGCGAGCTGGTATGATAGCCGCGTTCGAGAAACCGCTCCCCGGCGACGAAGCCGAGGCGGATCATCACCTCATAGCCCACCGTGACAGCCGTGATGGCCTCGCCGAGCGACTGGCCGCTCGCCTGCGCCACCGCCAGCACTGCCGGTGTTACGGTGGAGCCGGGCCGGGCCAGGGAGGAGCCGTGCTTGTCGTCCATCTCCAGCGCCTGGGCGAGCGCGCCGTTCACCAGCGCCGCCATTTCCGGCCGCGCGGTGGCGCCCACGCCCAGGATGGTGGCCCCGGTCGGCGCCGCCCACTTGGCCGCGAGGCGATGGGCGGCCATGCCGCTGTCCTCGCGCGGATTGGCCCCGGCGATGCACACGCCGATCGAATCCACGATGTGCCAAAGCGCGGCCTGGCGGACCTTGGCGGGCACCTCGTCGGCGCGCAGGCCGGCCGCAAAGGCGGCGATGTCGGTGGCGAGCGTGCGCTCGCCGGTGGGCTGTCCCATCTCGCATTCCTTCCGGATTGACTGAACCGGCGCGCCCCGCGGGCGCGCCGGGAGGCGCGCTCAGGCGCGCAGCTTCTGGAGCGCGGCGCCGAGGCGCGGGGCGGGGGCGTCCTGCGTCTCGAGCGTCGAGACGATCTCCTCCACCGCGTTCACGCCCTCCTCGGTGAGGACCCGGCCGGCGAGGTCGCGGAACTTCGCCTTCAGCGCATCGTCGCTCAGCGGGTTCTTCCAGTGGCCGCTGCGATAGGTCTGGGCGTGCGTGAACGTCTCGCCCGACTTCATCGTGACGGTCACGCGCACCGCGCGCATCTCGTGCGGGCCGAGGGCGTCGAGGTCGGGGGCGATCACCACCTCGACGCGGTTGGCGAGGTCCAGGATGACCGGGTCGCGCAGCTTGGCGTCGGTGTACTGGTCCACGAAGGCATTGCCTTCCAGCAGGGTCACGGCCGCCGTGTAGGGCAGGTTCATCTGGGCGGTGATGGTCTCCGCCGGCACATAGGGCCAGCCGCAATGGCGGTGAACCATGGCGGTGGTCTCGATGAAGACCGAGGCCACGTCCTCGCCCTTGATGCCGTGGGTCTCGCGGATGGCGCGCAGCGCGTCCACCGAGGTCTGGCTGGAGGCGAGCGAGGAATAGCGCTTGAAGCCGTTGTGGCGCATCTCGAAATCGGTGCCGAGCCCGTCGGTCGCGTAGCTGAGGTCGTATTTCTCGGCATAGGTGGAGCAGAAGCCGCCATAGGGCGCTTCCAGCACGTTGCGCACGCCGGTCAGCCCTTCCTGGGCGGCCATGGCGGCGATGATGCCGTTCTGCGCCGCCTTGCCGGAATGGAAGCGCTTGGCCATGGCGCCGTATTGCGAGGCCATGAGGCCCGCTGCCTGCGAGCCGGCGAGGCCGAGGGCGCTTACGAACTGGTCGGCGTCGAGGCCCAGCATCTTCCCGGCCGCCGCCGCCGCCGCGAAGGTGGAGGTGAGGCCGCAGGGATGGAAGCCGCGATTGAAGGCGTGGGGGCTCACCGTATTGCCGATCCGCGTGCCCAGCTCGTAGCCGACCACGGTGGCCAGGATGATGGCGCGGCCGTCGAACGGGCCAAAGGCTTCCGCCATGGCGAGCACGGTGGGCACCACGCCGGCGCCGTAATGGGACATGGACTGGTCGTGGCAGTCGTCCAGCTCGTAGCCCTGGGCCGCGGTGCCGTTGATGAGGGCCGCGCCGGTGGGGTCGGCGCGTAGCTTCATGCCGAACGCGCTGGCGCTCTGGGCCTGGCCGAGCCGCTCGACGACCCGGGCCAGCGCCAGCGTCCAGGGCTTGCCGGAGCCGAACACGGAGCAGCCGAGGCTGTCGAGGATGCACTGCTTGGCCAGCGTCACCACTTCGGGCGGAAGGTCCTCGTAGCGCAGGCCGGCGGCGAATTCGGCCAAGGCGCGCGTGGGCGAGGCCACGGAAACGGCGATGTTCATGGGCGGGAGCCTCCTTGGGCGTCTCGTTCTGGGTGATCTGTCGATGGGAGCGCGGCGCCCGGCGCCGCGCCGAAAGGCCGGGATCAGCCGTACTTGCGGGCCGCCACGTCGCCGGAGGCGTCGGCAAGCTTGCCCGTGGCGAACAGCGCGGCACTGCGGCCGGCCAGCCGCCCGAACACGGCGCCGCTGGTGAGCCCGCTCGCGCCCGGATAGTTGAAGTAGAAGATGCCGCCGACCATCTCGCCGGCCGCATAGAGGCCCCGGATGGGCATCTGCCCGGTGTCCACCACCTCGGCCTCGGTGGTCACGCGCAGGCCGCCGAAGGTGAAGGTGACGCCGCACGTGACCGCATAGGCCTCGTAGGGGGCGGTATCGATGGTGCAGGCCCAGTTGCTGCGGGGCACCGGCAGGCCGGGGGCGGCGCGCCCGTCCTTCACGTTCGGGTTGAACGGGACATCGGTGAGCACAGCGGCGTTGAAGGCGGCGACGGTGGCGAGGAACTGCGCCTTGTCGATCTCCTCGATCTTGTCCGCCAGTTCCTCCAGCGTGTCCGCGCTCACCTTCGTCACCGTGCGGGTGCGGTATTCGTCGCGCAGCAGGTGGCGGGTCTTGGCGTCATAGATCTGCCAGGCCACCTGCCCGGGCTGCTGAAGCACCGCCTGCCCGTACTTGGCATAGGTGTAGTTGCGGAAGTCGGCGCCCTCGTCGATGAAGCGGTTGCCGTCCTTGTTGACCACGACCGCGAACGGATAGGAGTGGCGCTGGTAGGTGGGCGTCACGGCGAGGTCGCCGAACTCGCTGGCATAGCGTTCCCACGCGGTGGCGTGGCAGCCGGACCAGTGGCCGTAGGGCTGGGCGCCGATGTCGAGCGCCATGGCGAGGCCGTCGCCGTTGTTGAAGCGCGTGCCGCGCACCTTGGCGAGGTCCCAGCCGGGGCCGAGATAGCGGGCGCGCCATTCCGCATTGGCCTCGAAGCCGCCGCAGGCGAGCACCACCGCCTTGCCGCGCACCTCGACCGTGCGCCCGTTATGCTGGAGCCGGACGCCGTGGACGCCCTCGTCGTCATGGATGAGGCCGCGCACCCACGCCTCGTAGACGATCTCGACGCCCTTCTTCTCGGCGGTGGCGAACAGCGTGTCCACGAGGCCGGGGCCGCCGGCGGCGACGACGATGGTGGCGCCGCCCCAGAACTTGAACCGCCCGTCCACGCGGAACGCCTGGCGCCCGAAATTGGGCATGAAGCGCACGCCCTGCTCGCGCATCCACAGCAGGGTCTGCTTGCTGCGTTTCACCAGGATCTCGCAGAGGTCCGGATCGGTCCGGTACTGCGTGATGCGGGCCATGTCGTCGAAGAAATCGTCCTCGGTGTAGCTGCCGAAGTCCGAGTTCGCCATTTCCTCGTCGGTGAGGTCCGGCGCCAGCGCGCGGATGTCGTCCGCGCCGTCATAGACCACGCGCATCAGGCCGTCCGTATAGGCCGAGTTCCCGCCCCGCTCGTCCTTCGGCGCGCGCTCCAGCACGAGCACGCTGGCCCCGTTCTCGCGGGCCGACAGGGCGGCGCACAGAGCGGCGTTTCCACCGCCCACGACGATGACGTCATACGTCTTGTTCAACTGCTCCGGCATCGAGCGCATCTCCCACGCGGGGGCAATGCGCCCCGCTGAACCGGGAGACACTTAGGACCTGTTTCAGTATGCGCGCACAGAATATGATGTTATTCTGGCATAAGAAAAAAGCATGCACAGGCGCCAATGAAACTGCAGCAGCTCCGCTACATCCTGGAGATCGTCCGCCAGAACAACCACCTGTCCGCGGCGGCGGAAGCCCTCCACACCTCCCAGCCCGGCGTGAGCCGGCAGGTGCAGCTCCTGGAGGCGGAACTGGGCTTCGAGGTTTTCCAGCGCACCCGCAACCGCATCATCGGCCCCACCGAATCCGGCGAGATCGTGCTGGAGATCGCCAAGCGCGTCGTCACCGACATGGCGGCGCTGAAGTCGCTGAAGGACGACATGGCCTCCAGCACCCATGGCACGCTCACCATCGGCACCACCCATACCCAGGCGCGCTACGTGCTGCCGCGGGTGATCGAGGAGTTCGTGCGCACGCACCCGGACGTGCAGCTCGTGCTGCGCCAGGGCAATCCGGAGGACATCTGCGCCATGGTGGAGGCGGCGGAAGCGGACCTCGCCATCGGCACGGACACGGTCAACGCCATGCCCAACCTCGTGAAGCTGCCCTGCTTCTCGCTGCCGCGCTCGGTGGTGGCGCGCAAGGACCATCCGATCCTCGACGTGCCGGACCTGACCCTGGAGGCGGTGGCGAGCTATCCCATCATCTCCTACGACCAGCGCTATAGCGGCCGCTGGCGGGTGATGAACGCCTTCAAGGCGGCGGGGCTGGAGCCGAAAATCATCCTCTCCGCCATCGATGCGGACGTGTGCAAGACCTATATCGAGCTGGGTCTGGGCATCGGCGTGCTCACCAACATCACCTTCGATCCCCGCCGCGACGTGGAACTCGGCGCGCGCGATGCGAGCCATCTGTTCGAGCCGAGCACCATCTTCATCAGCCTGCGCGCCAACACCTATCTGCGCGGCTACATGCTGAACTTCATCCGCGCCGTCGCGCCGCGCCTGACGCCCTCCGTGGTGCGGGCCGCCCTGCGCGACGCCAATGACAGCCGGGTGGGGCAGTAGCGCCCGAGAGGATCACCCGTGGTGATGAGCCGTCATGGCCGGGCTTGTCCCGGCCATCCACGCGGCGCCACTGGGTGGGCGCTCAACGGAAGGGCGTGGATGCTCGGGACGAGCCCGGGCATGACGTGGGCAGCGTAGGGGGGCTCCGATCGAGGCGAATGGTCCGCCCCCTCAGCGCGCCACCACCTCCCGCAGCAGCGTCGCCTTCTCCAGCGCCGCCTCGTCGAGCACGAGGCCGAGGCCGGGCCCCTCGGGCACCGTGATGGCGCCGTCCACGATGGCGGGGGCGCCTTCCGCCACCAGCGGGTCGCGGCCGAGGGGGCCGAGGCCGAAGACGAATTCCGCCGCGCCGAACGTGCGCCGGGCCGGAATGGTCGCGCAGAAATGGGCGGCCGCCATGGCCTCGAAGGCGGAGGTGGTGGCGAGCCCGCCGCAATTGAGCGGGATGCCCGCCCCGTCCGCGATGGCCGCGATCTTGCGGGCCGGTGAGAGGCCGCCGACCTTGTAGAGCTTGATGCAGAACACATCGACCGCCCGCGTCGTGGCGAGCGCATGGGCGTCCTCGATGGTGAACAGGCTCTCGTCCGCCATCAGCGGCACGCCGTGGGCGTTGCGGCGGATCTCCGCGAGCCCGGCCAAGTCGCCCCGCCCCACCGGCTGTTCCACATAGCCCACGTCGAAGGGCCGCATGGCCGCCATGGCCGCGATGGCGTCCGGCACCGTCCATCCGGTATTGGGATCGACGCCGATGACGATGTCGTCGCCGATGGCGCGGCGCACGGCCTCGAAATTCCTGACATCCTCGCGCCAGCCGCGCTTTCCGGCGGCCTTCAGGCAGATGACCCGGATGCCGAACTCGTCCACCGCCCGCCGCGCCTCGGCAATCATCACCCCGACATCGTCGGCAAGGCTCACCGACCATTCCAGCGGGATGACCGATTGCGACCGCCCGCCCAGGAGCCGGTGCACCGGCACGCCGAGCGCCTTGCCCTGCGCATCGTGGAGCGCGATGTCGAGCACCGCGCGCGCCGCCGGATTCGCGGCGAGGCGCAGGTCGAACATCTCGGTGATGGCCTCGATGTCGAAGATGCTCCGGCCGATCAGGTTCGGCCCGTAGATCTCGCGGATCGCGGCCACCACGGACTGGGTCGTGTCCGCCACGAAATGGCCGGGGCTGATGGGGCGGATCTGCGCGCAGCCCACGACGCCGTCGGCATGGATCTTCACGAAGACCGGCTTGCCGAGAAGCTGCCCGGCGGGTCCCGTGTCGTAGCTGCCGCTGGAGAAGATCCGTTTCAGCCGGATGGGCAGCTCTGTGACAAAGATCTCGATGCGTTCGATCATGACCCGTCTCGCATGGGGAGAGGCCGGCGCGGCGCCGGACAGGGAAAGGGCGCCCCGGACCTGCGCGGGGCGCCCCTTTGGACTGCGGAGCCGCTCAGGCGGCGCGGTGGATATGGCTCGGCCGCTGCTCCCACGCCTCCAGCACCAGGGCGGCACCCTTCTCGCCGAGGGCGATGGTGGGCGCGTTGGTGTTGGAGGAGGGAATGGTGGGGAAGACCGAGGAATCGATGACCCGCAGCCCCTCGATGCCCCGCACCTTCAGATCCGGGTCCACCACCGCCTCGCTGTCGAGCCCCATCTTGCACGAGCCCACCACGTGCCAGGTGGTCTGCGCCGTGGAGCGGATATAGGCGATGAGGTCCGCCTCGGTGCGCGCCTCCGGGCCGGGCCGCGTCTCGCGCACGATGAGCCGCTTCAGCGACGGGGCCTCGGCGAGCCGGCGCACCGCCTGGATGCCCGCCATGAGCACCTTTGCGTCCTCGTCGGCGGCGAGATAGTTGGGATCGATGCGCGGATGCTGCATCGGGTCGGTGGAGACCGCGTGCACATAGCCGCGCGAGCGCGGGCGCAGCGCCATGATGCCAATGGTGAAGCCCGAATATGGGTCGAGCCCGTCCTTCGGCCGCCGCGCGTAGCGGTCCTTGCCCGAGAAGGGCTGGAGCTGGAGCTTCAGGTCCGGCTGGTTCTCGCCCGGGTGGCTGCGCATCACCGTGTGGGCGGTGGCCGAGCAGATGGAGAGCAGGCCCTTGCCGAACAGGATGTAGCGGATGCCCTCCTTCAGCTTGGCGGTGGGGCGCTGGAGCACGTCGTTGATGGTGATGGGCTGGCCGCACTCGAAGGTGAGGCGGACATTGGGGTGGTCGGACATGTTCTCGCCCACCCCCGGCAGCGCGTGGCGCACCGCGATGCCCAGCGGCGCGAGCACGTCCGGGCGCCCGATGCCGGACAATTCCAGGATTTTCGGCGATTGCAGGGGCCCGGCGGAGAGGATGACCTCGCGGCGCGCCCGCGCCTCCACCGGCCGCCCCTCGTGCAGGCACGCGACGCCCACCGCCCGCTTGCCCTCCAGCAGCACGCGCGAGACCATCGTGTCGGTCCAGACGGTCAGGTTCGGCCGCCCCCGCGCGGGCCGCAGATAGCCGACCGACGTGGAGCAGCGGAAGCCGCGCCGGGTGGAATATTGGAGATAGGACGCGCCCTCGTAATGGCCGTCATTATAGTCGTTGACCAGCTCGAACCCGGCCTCGCGGTTGGCGGCCAGATAGGCGTCCGCCAGCTTGTCGAAATTCTTGAGCTGGGTGACGTTGATGGGCCCGCCCTTGCCGCGCGTCGCGGGGTCGCCGTCCGCGAAATTCTCCATGCGCTTGAAATAGGGGAGCATGTCCTCCCAGCCCCAGCCGGGGCAGCCCATGGCGGTCCAGGAATCGAACTCGGCGGGGTCGCCACGCACATAGACGTTGCCGTTGATGGAGCTGGAGCCGCCGAGCACCTTGCCGCGGGTCCACAATTGCTCGCGCCCGTTCAGGTGCACCTGCTTCTCGGTCATGAAGGGCCACGTATAGCGCTCGTCCTTCAGCAGGTTCACCACCATGAGCGGCACGTGGATATTGATCGAATTGTCCTTTCCGCCTGCCTCGATCAGCAGCACCTGGTGCCGCCCGTCCGCCGAGAGGCGGTTGGCGAGCACGCAGCCGGCGGAGCCCGCGCCGACCACGATGAAGTCGAAGGCGGCCGTGCCCGCCTCTCCCTGGTCCGTATGCCTTGCGTCCATCACTCCCACCGTCGCTGCGGCCTTCTGCGGGCCGAGTTTCGAGCCCGGCCAAGGGGCCGGTCCGTTATCATTCGGGAGCTTAGGACCCTTCACCATCAGGTCACAATGACGGAAACCGCCTCCAGTATGCGCGCCACGCATAATGGAGGGGGCGATCAGTATGCGGGGGCGGCATCCCGGCCGGGACAGATGTTATTTTTCGCATGCGGCGCTGGCTTCTAGCTTCGGGCAGCATACTCACAGGCGCCGCACGGACGGCGCCGTCCGGGAGAGACGGGATGAACGCGCCCATCGAGCTTTCGACCTACCAGCTCTATATCGACGGCCGCTTCGTGCCGGCCGAGGGCGGCGAGACCTTTCCCACCTACAATCCCTTCAATCGCAAGCCCTGGGCCCTGATCTCCAATGCCGGCGCCTCGGACGTGCAGGCGGCGGTGGCGGCCGCGCGGCGGGCGTTCGAGACCACCTGGCGCGACACGAGCGGGCTGGAACGCGGGCGCCTCCTGCTTCGGCTCGCCGAGCTTCTGGAGGAGAATGCCGACCGCATCGCCCGGCTCGAAAGCACGGACAACGGCAAGGTGATCCGCGAGACGCGGCCGCAAATGCTGTTCTCGGCCCGCATCTATCGCTTCTATGCGGGCTATGCCGACAAGATCTGGGGCAAGGTGATCCCCCTCGACCAGAAGAATGTCTTCGACTACGCGTCCTACGAGCCGCTGGGCGTGGTCGGCCTCATCACCGCCTGGAACTCGCCCATGGCGCTGCTGGCGAACAAGCTCCCGGCGGCGCTCGCCGCCGGCAATTGCGTGGTGGTGAAGCCCTCCGAGCATGCCTCCGTCACCACGCTGGAATTCGCCCGGCTGGTGGAGCAGGCGGGCTTTCCGCCCGGCGTGTTCAACGTGGTGACGGGCGATGGGCGCACCGGGGCGGCGCTGATTGAGGCGGGGGTGGACAAGGTCTCCTTCACCGGCAGCGGCCATACCGGCCGCAAGGTCGCGGCGGCGGCGGGCAAGGCGCTGGTGCCGGTCATCATGGAACTGGGCGGCAAGTCGCCCAACATGGTGTTCGCCGATGCCGATCTCGACAGGGCGGTGGTCGGCGCGCTCGCCGGCATCTTCGCCGCCACCGGGCAGACCTGCATCGCCGGCTCGCGGCTGCTGGTGCAGCGCCCGGTCTATGACGAGGTGGTCGCCCGCCTCGTGGAGCGGGCGGGGCGCATCCGCCTCGGCGATCCCTTGAACCCCGAGACCGAGATGGGCACGGCGGCCAACGAGCCGCAATTCAACATGATCCTCGACTTCATCGCCTCCGCGAAGACCGAGGGCGCGGAGCTGATGGCGGGCGGCGGCGCCGCGCGGGAGGGCGCGCTGGCCGAGGGCCTGTTCGTGCAGCCCACCATCTTCGCCAATGTGCGCAACGACATGCGCATCGCGCAGGAGGAGGTGTTCGGGCCGGTCCTCTCCATCCTCCCCTTCGAGAGCGAGGAGGACGCCGTCGCCATCGGCAACGACATCCGCTACGGCCTCGCCTCCGGCATCTGGACGCGCGACCTCAACCGGGCCATGCGCGTCTCGCGGGCGATCCGCTCGGGCATGGTGTGGGTGAACACCTACCGCGCCTCGGCGGCGCAGACGCCCTTCGGCGGCACCAAGGAAAGCGGCTTCGGCCGGGAGCGCGGAGAGGCGGGGCTGATGGAATTCGTGCGCACGAAGAATGTCATGATCGACTTCTCCGACGACGTGCGCGACCCCTTCGCCGTCCGGGTGTGAGGCGAGCCGGCCCGCCTCGGGGCGGGCCGGCCCCGCCGCTCAGTCGGCGATCGTCCGGGCCAGGACCCGCGCCGGGGCGCCGTCCCCCTCCACGATGTCCAGCGCGCCGAACACGAACTCGGCGCGCCGTCCGGCCAGCACGGCATGCCCCGTCAGGTGCTCGCAGACCAGGATGCCGTGGCCGAGCAGCGCGCGGTGGACCGGCCAGTCGAAGCCGGGGCGGCGCAGGTGATAGACGAGGTCCGGTGTCGCGAAATCGCAGGCCAGCAGCTTGATGCGCTGGGCCACCAGCCAGCGCGCCGCCTCCACCGACAGGCTCGGGTGGCGCTCATAGAGCGTGGTGCCCACCCGCGCGGCCCATCCGGTGTCGATGGCCAGGATGTCGCCCGGCTCCAGGACCGGGCGCGCGCGCTGAAGCTCGCCGACGCCGATCACCCCGTCCGGCGGCTGGGGCAGGTGCCACACCACGCCGCGCCCGCACAGCCGCTCGGGCGGGATGCCCTCGAAGCCGGGCGCGTCGTTGAAATAATGGCGCGGGGAATCCACATGGGTTCCCGCATGGCTCACCATGCGGATCTCGGTGACGTTGAACGGATCCTGCGGCACGGCGCGGATCTGGGTGATGCTGGGCTTCGGGAAGATGGACGCGCACGGCATGGCCGCGCTCACCGGGTGGGAGAGGCTCAGCCAGTCCCCGGTGGCGACGAGCGGCCGGGGCGGGGGCAGCTCCAGGAAGCCGCGCCAGCCGGAGGTGGTGGTCACGCAGGCCTCGCACATGGCAGCTCCCCCTGTGTCAGGCCCCGAGATAGGCCCGGTTGACGTCGTCGTTCCGCATCAGCTCGCGCCCCGTGCCGGACGCCACCACCCGGCCGGTGGAGAGCACATAGGCGCGGGTGCACAATTCCAGCGCCTCCACGGCCCGCTGCTCCACCAGGACCACGGTGATGCCGGTCTCCCGGTGGACATGGGCGATGCGCTCGAAGATGGCGTCCACCACGCTCGGCGCGAGGCCCATGGACGGTTCGTCCAGCAGCAGGACGCGGGGCGAGGAGACGAGGCCGCGCGCGATCGCCACCATCTGCTGCTGGCCGCCGGAGAGCGTGCCCGCGAGCTGGCTCGCGCGCTCGCGCAGCACGGGGAACAGGGCGAGAGCATGCTCGATATTGTCCGCCCGGCGCCGCCGGTCGGGCAGGGGCATGGCGCCCAGTTCCAGGTTTTCCTTCACCGAGAGGTTCGCGAACACCTGCCGGTATTCCGGCACATGGGCGATGCCCAGGTGCGGGCGGCGGCTGGCGGGCACGCGGGCGAGGTCCTCCCCCGCGAGGCGCATCGTGCCCTCGGCGAGCGGCACCACGCCGGAAATCGCCTTCATGAGCGTGGTCTTGCCGGCGCCGTTCGGTCCGATGATGGTGACGAACTCGCCTTCCGGCACGTCGAGATCCACCTCGCACAAAGCGGTGCGTCCGCCATAGCGGACGCTGACATTCTCAAGCGACAGCATCTGGCACCCATTTCTCGCCGAGATAGGCGGTGATGACCTTGCGGTCGCGCACCACGTCCTGCGGGGCGCCGTCGGCGATGACGCTGCCGTGGTCGAGAACGACGAAGCGGTCCACCAGCTTCACCATGGCGTGCATGGTGTGCTCGATGATGACGATGGTGAGCGCCTCGTCCCGCAAGGTGCGGATCAGGCTCATGAAGGCGCGCACCTCCTCCGTGTCGAGCCCGGCGAACGGCTCGTCCAGCAGGAGCAGGGTGGGGCGTGAGGCGAGCGCGCGGGCCACTTCCAGCAGGCGCAGCTCGTAATTGGTCAGCGTGTCGGCGGGCGCCTCGCCCAAGGCCGCGAGCCCCACCCGCTGGAGCGCCTCGCGGGCGCGCACCGCCGCCTCGGCATCGGTCTTCGTGCCGATGAAGGCGCCGACCACCACATTCTCCACCAGGCTCATACGGCCGAACACGCGGGCCACCTGGAAGGTGCGCCCGACCCCGCGCGCGCAGATGCGGCTCGGCCGCTCGCCGGTCACGTCCTCGCCCCACAGGCGGATGGTGCCGCGATCCGGCGCCACGAGGCCGTTCAGCACGTTGAACAGGGTGGTCTTGCCGGCGCCGTTGGGGCCGATGATGCCGAGGATTTCCTGGCGGCGCAGGTGGAAGCTGACGTCGGACAGCGCCTTCACGCCGCCGAAGCTGCGGCTCACCCCCGTCGCCTCCAGCGCCATGGGCGCGTCTGCGGGAACCGCGAAGGGGGTGGCGAGCCGCTCCACCTTCGCCTCGGCGTTGGCCTGCGGGCGCTCGCGCCGGGGCGCCACGAGATCGCGCAGGGCCCAGGCGATGCCCTGCGGCATCTTCATCATGACGAGGATGATGGCGAGGCCGAACACCACGCCCTGGATGCCGGGCAGCTTGCCGCCCAGCTCCGCATGCAGGATCTCCGACACCGGCACCAGCAGGAAGGCGCCGATCACCGGCCCCCACAGCGTGCCCACCCCGCCGAACATGGTCACGATGAGCGCCTGGGCGGAGGTCGCGAGGCCGAACACCGTGTTCGGCGTCACCACCAGCAGCACCACCGCGTAGAAGCCGCCCGCCGCCCCCGCGAGCGCCCCCGACAGCACGATGGCCCGCAGCTTCCAGCGGAAGGCGTCGATGCCCGCCACCTCGGCGGCTATCTCGTTCTGCTTGATGGCGAGGAGCGACATGCCGAAGCGCGAGCGTTCCACCTTCAGCGAGACGAGCAGAGCGAGGACCAGGAGGCCGAGGGCGATGAGCGCGTTCCAGCGCTGGTCGGCGAACTGCATGTAGAAGGCGGGCGCCGCGCGCTCCATGGGCAGCGAGACTTCCTGGAAGCCCGCCCATTCGAACACGTAGAGCATGGCCAGCGGGTAGGCGAGCATGGCCAGGGCGAAATAATGCCCCCGCAGCCGGAAGGTGATGGCGCCGATGACCAGCGCCGACAGCCCCCCCGAGACCGCCGCGAGCGGGATGCCCAGCCAGGGCGTAAGGCCGAGCTTCGCGAACAGCAGGGTGGTGGTGTAGGCGCCGAGGCCGAAGAAGGCGGCATGGCCGAACGAGACCAGCCCGCAATAGCCGGAGAAGATGTTCCAGGCGAGGCCCATCACTGCCCAGATGGGCACGAGCGCCAGCATGAGCTGGTAGTAGGAATTGCGGGTGAGGAGGATGGCGAGCCCGTAGAGCACGGCCAGCGCCGCGATGCCCGCATAGGCGAGGAAGGGGCGGGAGCTGAACATCTCAGGCACGCTCCACGCTGCGGCCGAACAGGCCCTGCGGCCGGATCAGCATGATGAGCAGGAAGACGACGAACACCGTGGTCCCCTGCAACTGCATGGGCAGGACCAGGGTGGAGAGCTGCTGGACCAGGCCGATGACCAGGCCGCCCCAGAACGAGCCCATGATGGAGCCGAGCCCCCCCAGCACCACGCCGGCATACATGACGATGACGAAGTCGAGGCCCACATAGGGCTGGAAGGGGTAGTAGGTGGCGACCATCGCGCCTGCGAGGGCAGTGAGGCCGAAGCCGAGCCCGAAGGTGAAGCGATGGCAGCGCGCCACGTCGATGCCCATATAGGTCGCCGCCAGCGGATTGTCGGCCGCCGCGCGCAGCTTCTTGCCGATGTCCGTGCGATGCAGGAGCGCGTAGAGCCCCAGCGAGGCGGCGAGCGCCGCCACGGCGGCGAGGATCCGCGCCTCGTTGAGGAACACCATCACGTCGCCCTTGAAGGCTTCCAGCACCAGCGCCTGGGAGGCGAGGGGGGTGTTGAGCGAGACGGGCGTCGAGCCGAACAGCATGAGCCCGCCATTGGACAGGACCAGCGAGATGCCGAGCGTGGTGATGAGCTGCGTCTGGTGCATCTCGCCCTCGGTCATGCCCGGCCGGTCGCGGCCGATCCGGCCGAGCACGGCGGCATGCATGAGCCAGCCCACGGCGAAGAAGACCGGCACCGCCGCGAGCGCCGCCAGGATCAGCGCCGGAAGCGAGCCGATGGCCGCGCCGAGGCCGAGCCCGGACAGGATGGCGAGGGCGAAATACATGCCCAGCATCAGGAAATCGCCCTGGGCGAAATTGATGAGGCGCATGATGCCGAAGATCAGGCCGAGCGCGACGCACATCAGGCCGTAGGTGGAGCCGACGAGCAGCCCGGTGGCCACGGCCTGGAGGACCGCTTCGAGGCCGGAAGGAAAGAACGACATCGGCGACCGCCTGGGCGTTCGAGCGCGGGAGGCGGCGGATCGCTCCGCCGCCGCGACCTCAGGGTTTCGGCCAGAGCGGCGCGCGGGTGGCGTCGTCCTTGGGCCAGATGAGGTAGGGTTCGCCGCCCTGCCACTGTACCAGCCCGACCGCGCCGCCGAGCCGCCGGCCCTTGTCGTCGAAGGCCAGCTTGTCGCCGAGATAATAGTCGGCCGGGCCGTCCTTCCGGTCGGTGGCGCGCAGCGCCGCCATCACCTTGGCGGGTTCGGCGGAGCCCGCGCGTTCCAGCGCGTCCTTCACCAGCCAGATGTCGCCGTAGGTGCTGATGGTGTCCTGCCCGAGCCACGGCTCGCCGCTGCGCTTGGTGAGGCCGGGCAGGGCCGCCTCCTGCGCCTTGGAGGGCCAGTTGGGCGCGATGACGATGAGCCCTTCCAGCAGTTCCGGCCCCACCGCCTTCAGCATTTCCGGGCTGGCGAGCTGCACGCCCACGGTGACGGCGGGCAGCTTGCCCTTGCCGAGGCCGAACTCGTTCATCTTGGTCAGCACCAGCTTCGCGTCGGGAAAGCCGGTCGAGTAGAAGAGCAGGAAGTCCGGCCGTGTGGCGCGCAGCTTCTGCACCATGGCGGTGGCGTCGGTGAGCGGTGGCGTGAAGACCTCGTCCGCCACGATGGCGACGCCCAGCTTCTCGAAGCCGCCTTCCCGCAGCGGCTTCACGAAGGCCTGGGACGCGGCGGTGCTGTCGGAGATGATGGCGACCTTCGCCGGCCGCTTGCCCGCCGATGCCTGCGCCATGTCCAGCACGGTGGGCATGGAATTCAGGGCCAGCGCGCTCGCGATGGGAACGGTCTGCACCACGTATTTGAAGCCGCGATCGGTGATCTGGTCCGCGTAGGAGAGCGTGAGCCAGGGCAGCTCGGCGCGCTCCGTGACCTCGGTGACGGCGAGCGTCAGCGAGGAGCTCCAGGAGCCCGTCCCGGCGACGACCCCGGCGCGGTTCGCGACGAGGCGCTGGGCGGCGTTCTTCGCCGTCTCCACCTTGTCGCCGGCATCTTCCACCGTGAGCGAGAGCTTCGCCCCGCCCATGGCCTTGATGCCGCCCGCGGCGTTGATGTCCTCGATGGCAAGCTCCGCGCCCTTGCGCATCAGGTCGCCTTGCCGGGCCATGGGGCCGGAAATGGGGGCGATGAGCGCGATCTTGAGATCTTCCGCGTTTGCCGACGCGGACAAAGGCAGGGCCGCGAGCCCGCAAGCCAGCAAAAAGGCACGCCGGCGCAGACCGATCATAGCCGTTCCTCCCCAGGAATTTCTTTTATTCTTTGAAGCTGTCGAGCAGCCGGGGAGAGCCTAGGACAAGCACACTATGCATTCTCATAATGTTTGAAGATTGTACTATGCGGACAGGGCATGCTCACGGCCCGCATTCCCTTTGTCTTTGCCGTCGCACCGGCGCGCGCATCCGGCTCCCGCAGGGGCAGCCGGGCTGCGGTATATGCCGGAGCGCATAAGGCCCTTGGGTCAGACGGCCCCGAGGACCGACGCGAGGAACGCCGCCCGCGCGGCTTCGTCGCCCGCCGCGCCGCGCCAGGCGATGTAGCCGTCGGGACGCACCAGGACGCTCTCGCCGTCCAGAAGGCCCACGAAGGCGCCGTCCGCATCCTCCACCAGCGCCACGCCGAACGGGTCCGGCAGGCCGCTTCCCGCCGGGGAAACGGCGACGATCCTTAGCGGCAGGCGCGTGCCCAGGGTCGCCGCCTCGGCCTCCAGCGCGGCCAGCGCCTCGGCGGTGGCGGCGGGGGCGAGGAGGACGTGCTCCGTCCCCTTCAGCAGGTCGAACAGGCGCAGCGGGAAGCCGATGCCCCGCCGCCGCAGGCCGGGCAAATCGGGCATGCGGTCGCCGGGCTGAAGGGCGGCCTCTTCCAGGGCCGGCGCCACGGCCGGGCTGCCGCGATAGGAGACGCGAATCTGGGTGTGGGCGAGCCGGTCCGGCGCCTTGGGACGGCCGATGGCCATGCTTTCCTCGATGGTCTGGGCGATGACGCCCTCGGCCACCGGCTGGCGCTCCGCCTCGTAGCTGTCCAGCAGGGCGGGGGTGGCGCGGCCCTTCAGCACCAGGGACAGCTTCCAGGCGAGGTTGTAGGCGTCCTGGATGCCGGTATTCATGCCCTGTCCGCCGGTGGGCGGATGGATGTGGCAGGCATCGCCCGCGATGAAGACCTGCCCCACCCGGTAGCGGGTGGCGAGGCGCATGGAGATGCGGAAGCGCGACGACCAGCGCAGGTCGCTGGCGATGGGCGGACGCTCCATCACCCGGTCCGCCGCCGCCTGGATGTCGGCGAGCGTCGGCCCCGCCTGTTCCGACTGGATGCCGTGGGCCACCGCGTCGCCCGCGTCCGGCGCCTGTTCCGGCGCCAGCATGGACACGCGGTAGCGCCCGTGCTCGGGCAGGGGGATGGCGATGAACAGGTCCGGCGCCCGGTCCTCGCCGAGCGGGCGGACGGCGCGCAGCGCGGTGCCGCGCGGCAGTTCCTCGCCCTCCGGCCAGTCCAGGTGCACGTCGCCCAGCATGAAGGGGTAGGGCCAGGCCTCGCCCTCGAAGCCGAGGCCCAATTGATGGCGCACCGTCGAATGGGCGCCGTCGCAGCCCACCACGTAGCGTGCATGGGCGGTCTCGGCGCCGCCCGGCCCCTCAAGGTCGGCACGCACGATGCCGCCTTCCTGGGTGAGGGACGTCAGGCGCACGCCGCGTTCCACCGCGATGCCGTAGCTTGACAGGTGCGCCGCCAGGATGCGCTCGGTCTCGCCCTGCGGCACGCCCAGCGCGGCATAGGGCAGGTCGGAGAGGTCCGCCGTAAGGTCGCGCACGGGCTGGCCGGGGACGGCGAGGCGCGCGCCCGTGAGCCACAGGCCCGCATCGATCATGGGCCGGGCGACGCCCATGTCCTCGTAGATTTCCAGCGTGCGGGACGTGACGCCGATGGCCCGGCAGAAGGGCAGGGGTTCCGCGCGCGCCTCGATGATGCGCGGGCGGATGCCATGCCGCGCCAGCTCGCATGCGAGGGCCAGTCCAACCGGGCCCGCGCCCACCACCAGAACGTCCGCCATCTTCGCCTCCCCCCGTGGACCCGGCCGCGTCGCCGGGGCGTCGCGACCTTATCGCCTTGACCTTGCCACACGGAAGGCGTCATGACGCGGTCCATCGCGGTTGCCTGAGGCGCCGCCATTGGAATGAGGTCCGTCATGTCGTCGCGCGTGCCCACCATGCTGGTCGTTCTCGATGGATGGGGATGGCGCGACGATGCCGCCGACAACGCGGTGCGCCTCGCCCGCACGCCCAATTTCGATCGCCTCTATGGCGGCTCGCCCCATGCCTTCCTCGCGACCTCCGGCCGTGACGTGGGCCTGCCCGCGGGCCAGATGGGCAATTCGGAGGTGGGCCACCTCAATCTCGGCGCCGGCCGGGTGGTGATGCAGGACCTGCCGCGCATCGACGCCGCCATCGAGGGCGGCGACATGAAGACCCGCCTCCTGGACAGCGGCCTCATCGCCTCGCTGAAGGCGAGCGAGGGCACCTGCCATATCCTCGGCCTCCTCTCTCCCGGCGGCGTGCACGCCCACCAGGACCATGCGGTGGCGGTGGCGAAGATGCTGGTGGCCGAGGGCATCCCGGTGAAGGTGCACGCCTTCACGGACGGCCGCGACACGCCTCCGCGCTCGGCCGCCGAATACATGGCGCGCTTCGTGGCGGACTTGCCCGAAGGGGCGGAGGTGGCGACCGTGTGCGGGCGCTATTACGCCATGGACCGCGACAAGCGCTGGGAGCGCGTGCAGCGCGCCTATGAACTGGTGGCGCACGGCAAGGGCAGCGCCTTCGAGAGCGCCGAGGCGGCCATCGCGGCGAGCTACGCGGCGGACTTCTCGGACGAGTTCCTCAATCCGGCTGTCATCGGCGGCTATCAGGGCATGAAGGACGGCGACGCCCTCCTGTGCACCAATTTCCGCGCCGACCGGGCCCGCGAGAGCCTGGATGCGCTGCTGCTGCCCGACTTCACGGGCTTCGACCGGGGCGCGCGCATCGAGTTCTGCGCCGCCGCCGGCATGGCGTCCTACTCAGGCGAGCTGGACACGGTCATGGTGACGCTGTTCCCGCGCCAGTCGCTGGACATGGGCCTGGGCGAGACGGTGGCGAAGGCCGGCCGCACCCAGTTGCGCATGGCGGAGACGGAGAAGTATCCCCACGTCACCTATTTCTTCAGCGGCGGCCGTGAGGAGCCCTATCCCGGCGAGGGGCGCATCCTCGTGCCCTCGCCCAAGGTGGCGACCTACGACCTCCAGCCGGAAATGTCGGCGCCCGAATTGACCGAGAAGGCGGTGGCCGCCATCGGCAGCGGGGACTACGACCTCATCATCCTCAACTTCGCCAATCCCGACATGGTGGGCCACACCGGCTCCCTGCCCGCCGCCATCAAGGCGGTGGAGACGGTGGACACGGGCCTCGGCCAGATCGCCGAGGCGGTCCTCGCCATGGATGGCGCGCTTCTGGTGACGGCCGACCACGGCAATTGCGAACTGATGCGCGACCCGGAGACCGGCGGCCCGCACACGGCCCACACCACGTTCCCGGTGCCGGTCATCCTGGTGGGCCGCCCCGGCTTCGCCCTGAAGAGCGGCCGCCTCGCGGACGTGGCGCCGACGCTGCTCTCCCTCATGGGCGTGCCGCAGCCGGCCCAGATGACCGGCGAGAGTCTCGTCCTGAAGGGCTAGGACGATCGACATTCAAGCAGGCGAGGCTGTTCTTTTCAGAACGCGCCGTCATGGCCGGGCTTGTCCCGGCCGTCCACGGAGTTCGGCGTCGGTGACGCTCGACCCGAAGGCGTGGATGCCCGGGACAAGCCCGGGCATGACGGCCCCAAGGGGCTAAAGCCATCCATCGATCTGAATGTCGATCGAACCTAGGTCGGCGGGCGATAGCGCGGGGCGCTTTCCTTGAACCGCCCCGCCTTTCCCCCTCCCTAACCCTCCCGCGCACGCGGGAGAGGGAATTGCGGTGCATTGCGGGAGGGATCGGCGCGCCTTGGCGCGGAGGTCTTTGGCGGCGTCGCGCGGCCTGACGTTCCCCGCCGCCTCACACTCATAGCCTCGTCCGATAACGCCCTCTCCCGCGTGCGGGGGAGGGCTGGGGAGGGGGCAAAGGCGCTGTCCTCAGCACTCGCGCCTGCCGCCCCCCGTTCCGGATCAGCCCTGCTTGCCGTGCTTCGCCATGGCTTCCTCGCGGATGGCGGTGAGGGTGCGGGCGGGGGTGATGGCTTCCGGGTCGATCTTGCAATGGAGGATGGCGGGCAGGCCGCTCGCCTGCGCGCGCTCGAAGGCGGGCAGGAAGTCCTCGGTGGTCAGCACCGTCTCGCCATGGCCGCCGAAGGCACGGGCATAGGCCGCGAAATCGGGATTGCGCAGCTTGGTGGCGGAGACGCGTCCGGGGAATTCCCGCTCCTGGTGCATGCGGATGGTGCCGTACATGCCGTTGTCCACCACCACCACGATCAGCGGGATCTCATACTGGACGGCGGTGGCAAACTCCTGGCCGTTCATCAGGTAGCAGCCGTCGCCCGCGAAGGCGACGACCGTGCTCTCGGGCGACTGCCGCTTGGCCATCACCGCGGCCGGCACGCCGTAGCCCATGGAGCCGGAGGTGGGCGCGAGGTGCAGCATGCGCCCGCGCAGGCGGAAATAGCGGTGCAGCCAGGTGGCGTAGTTGCCCGCGCCGTTGCAGATGATGGTGTCTTCCGGCAGCCGGTCGCGCAGCGCCTTCACCACGTCGCCATACTGGAAGCTGCCGGGCAGCTTGGCGGGGGTCTCGCTCCAGGCGAGATAGTCGGCGCGGCCCTGGCGGGTGGTCTCCTCCCACTTGCCCTGGGGCGCGTCCGCCATCTGCGAGAGCGCGGCGGCGAAGGTGCCGGGCGTCGCCTCGATGCCGAGGACCGGCTGGTAGACGCGGCCGATCTCGTCCGCGCTGGGATGCACCTGCACCAGCTTCTGCCGGGGGCTGGGAATGTCGATGAGGCTGTAGGAGGAGGACGGCATCTCCGACATGCGCGCGCCCAGCAGGATGAGCAGGTCCGCCTCCTTCACCCGCGCGGCGAGCTTGGGATTGGGTCCGATGCCCACGTCGCCCACGTAGCAGGGATGGTCGGAGGGGAAGCGGTCGGCGCGGCGGAAGGACGTCGCGATCGGCAGGGCGCAGCGTCCGGCGAAGGCCGCGAGCTCGGCGGTGGCCTCCCGCGTCCAGCGGGTGCCGCCGATGATCACCAGCGGGCGTTCGGCCTCGCGCAGCAGGTCCGCGAGGTGCGCCATGTCGGCCGGGGCGGGATAGGGGGCGGCGGGCTCCACATAGGCGGCGTCGGCCACCGCGGCGGTTTCCAGCAGCATGTCCTCGGGCAGCGCGATCACCACCGGGCCGGGGCGGCCCTGCATGGCCACGCGGAAGGCGCGCGAGATGAGTTCCGGGATGCGCTCCACCTGGTCGATCTCCACCACCCATTTGGCGATGGTGCCGAACACGGCCTTGTAGTCCAGTTCCTGGAAGGCTTCCCGCTCGCGCATGCCGCGCTCGATCTGGCCGACGAACAGGATCAGGGGGGTGGAATCCTGGGACGCGATATGCACGCCCGCGCTGGCATTGGTGGCGCCGGGGCCGCGCGTGACGAAGCAGATTCCGGGGCGGCCGGTCATCTTGCCGTAGGCGTCCGCCATCATGGCCGCGCCGCCCTCATTGCGGCACACCAGCACGTCGATGTTCGCATCGTGCAGCGCGTCCAGCACCGCGAGGTAGCTCTCGCCGGGCACGCAGGTGATGCGGTCCACCTTCTGGGCGATGAGCTGGTCGACGATGAGCTGGCCTCCGGTGCGGGCGGCCGGGCGGGGCGTGGACATTGCGGGCAATCCTTGAAGGAGAAACGGGGAACGGCCCGGCCCTGCGGCCGGGCGGCAGGCAGGGGCGCGGCTCAGCCCACGTCGAACGAGACGCCCTGCGCGAGGGGCAGGGTGGAGCCGTAATTGATGGTGTTGGTGGCGCGGCGCATATAGGCCTTCCAGCTATCGGACCCGGCCTCGCGGCCGCCGCCGGTCTCCTTCTCGCCGCCGAACGCGCCGCCGATCTCGGCGCCGGACGGGCCGATATTCACGTTGACGATGCCGCAGTCCGAGCCCGCCGCCGACAGGAAGCGCTCGGCGTCCCGCAGGTCGGTGGTAAAGATGGAGGAGGCGAGGCCCTGGGGCACGTCGTTGTGCAGGGCGATGGCCCCGTCCAGGCTGGAATAGCGCATCACGTAGAGGATGGGCGCGAAGGTCTCCGCGCGCACCACGTCCGCCTGCTCCGGCATCTCCACCAAGGCGGGGCGCACATAGAAGGCGTCGGGCAAGGTGTCGGCGGCGACGCGCGCGCCGCCCGTCACCTGTCCTCCGGCGGCGCGGGCCGCGTCCAGCGCGCGCGCCATGGCCTCGTAGGCGGCACGGTCGATGAGCGGGCCGATGAGGGTTCCCGCCTCGCGCGGATCGCCCACCTTGACCGATCCGTAGGCGGCCTTCAGGCGCGGCACCAGCGCGTCGTAGACGCTGTCGTGCACGAACAGGCGCCGCAGGGTGGTACAGCGCTGCCCGGCGGTGCCCATGGCGGCGAAGGCGACGGCGCGCAGGGTCAAATCGAGATCGGCGGAGGGCGTGACGAGCGCGCCGTTATTGCCGCCCAGTTCCAGGATGGCGCGGCCGAAGCGGGCCGCCACGCGCGGCGCAACCGCCCGGCCCATGGCGGTGGAGCCGGTGGCGGAGATGACGGGCACGCGCGGATCGTCCACCAGCGCCTCGCCCGCTTCCCGCCCGCCCAGGAGCAGGGTGGACAGGCCGTCCGGCGCATCGCCGAAGCGCGCGGCGGCGCGCTGGAACAGCGCCTGCACGGCGAGCGCCGTCAGCAAGGTCTTCTCCGAGGGCTTCCAGACCACGGCGTCGCCGCAGGCGAAGGCGAGCGCTGCGTTCCAGGACCACACCGCCACGGGGAAGTTGAAGGCGCTGATGACGCCCACCACGCCCGCGGGATGCCAGGTTTCCATCATCCGGTGGTCCGGCCGCTCGGTGGCGATGGTCAGGCCGTGGAGCTGCCGCGACAGGCCGGTGGCGAAGTCGCAGATGTCGATCATCTCCTGCACCTCGCCGAGACCCTCGGAGGCGATCTTGCCCGCTTCCAGGGTCACGAGGCGCCCGAGGTCGGCTTTGGCGGCGCGCAGTTCCTCGCCCAGCAGGCGCACCAGTTCGCCCCGGCGCGGCGCGGGCACATTGCGCCAGGAGAGATAGGCCGCATGGGCGCGCCCGATGGCTTCGGTGGGCGATGCGGTCGGCGCGATGCGGCCGATCTCGGCCCCGGTCAGCGGCGAGCGGGCGGGCAGGGTGCCGCCGCGAATCACGTCGGCCGGAACACCCAGCCGTTCAAGCAGGCTCTTCGCCTCCGCCGCGACATCCGAGGCATGAGTGAGGTCAGGCACCGATGAAACTCCCCGCATTTCAAGGGCCTCGCGGACCCGGCCCGCCGCCGGGCCGATGCGGGCGGCACACCTTACGAGCTTCGCCGCGCGCGGCCAATCGGTGTGTTCGCGAGACAAAGGGGCTTGAGCGGAACCACTGGGCCCCCGGATGCGTTTCGCCCTGCGGAGGCCGAGTGGGGAAGCATGGAAAACGCATGTATGTCGGAGGCGGCGGCACCCGTGGCGCGCACCGTCCTCGTGGTGGAGGACGAGCCTTTGCTGCGCCTCGTGCTCAGCGATCTCTTGCGCGCGGAAGGTCTCGTGGTGGTGGAGGCGGCGAACGCGGTCGAGGCGCTCGACCTGCTGGCTGCGGGCGTCGCGGCCGACTTCGTCTTCACCGATGTGCGGATGGCGGGGCCCATCGATGGCCTGGAACTGGTGCGGCGCGTGGCGGTGTCGCATCCCGGCCTGCCCATGATGCTGACCTCCGGGCACCTCGAAAGGCCGCTCACCGAGCCCGGCGTCGGCTTCCTGCGCAAGCCCTACCTGCCCGCGGATGCGGTGGCGGCGATCCTGGCCGTGATGGAAAGGAGTGAGACCAATGGTGACTGACGAAACCGATCCGAAGGCGCGCCCTTGTGTGGCGATCCTGGATGGCGACGTGATCGCGCGCCACGTTCTTGCGGAATATCTGCGCACCTGCGGCTACCAGGTGGTGGAGGCGGCGACGTCCGAGGAATTGCTGGCGGTTCTGGCGCACGGCGCTCCGGTCGTCGATACCGTCCTGTTCGATCTTGAGGCGCCCGGCGCCCTGCGCGGCTTCGTCCTGCGCAATCATCTGCGGGCCACCTATCCCGCGCTGGACCTCATTCCGGCAGGCTCCATCGCCACGGCGCTGCGGGAGGCGGAGGACTTGTGCGAGGAGGGGCCGCAACTCTCGCGACCCTACAATTCCCAGTTCGTGCTGGCGCGTATCCGTCGCATGAAGAGCACGGGCAGCAAGGGCCTGGGCGGCGCGGGCGCCAGCGACGCGTCGTGCGGGTGCGAACCGATCGCTATTTCAACGCATAGCGCAGGCCGAGCCGGAACTGCTGTTCCTGGATTCCCGACATGACGAGGTCCACCGGGCGGCCCCTGATGTCGAAGGTCGGGGCGCCGAGGTCGATGAAGCGGTAGCCCGCATTCAGGGTGATGTCGGGGGTGAGCGCCCAGGAGGCGCCCGCCACGAAGCTCCAGGCCGCCTGCCAGTCGTAGCGCTCCAGGTTCGGCAAGGTCACGACCACGGTGGCGGTGGAGGAGAGGGACACTTCTCCCGCGCCGATGCCGATGCCCACATAGGGCGTCATGCGGCCGATCGTGAACAAATCCCAATAGACGTTCGCCAGGAACACCTTCTCCTGAAGGCGGGAATGGCTGATCACATCGGCGGTCACGTCGGCGCGGAAATGGGGTGTGAAGCGGTAGCCGAGGCCGAGCCCGGCAGTCCAGCCCGGGCCGCCATAGGGCTGGGAGCGGGTGCCGATGGTGCCGGTCCCGGCGCCCAGGCGCGAGCCGCCCGCATCCGCGCGCAGATAGAAGCCGCTGCCCGTCGCGGCGGGCTCGTCGATGGCGGGAGCGGCGAGAGTGAAGTCGCCGGGACGGCCGGGCAGGAGCGGGACGTCGTCCGCGGCCTGCGCCGCCAAGGGCGCGAGGGCGGCCGTGCATAGCAGGAAGGGGAGAAAGGGCTGCATCTGCAATGTCGTCCGGCAATGAGGCGAGGGCGGCGAACCGGAGGCTCGCACGCGGTCATTAAAGGACCATTAACCCTGATCTCGGGCCCGCGAGGCGCTGTCTCAGGCGGCGACGCGCTGGAGCGCGTCGATCACCTCGTCCACCGCCTCTTCCACCAGATCCCGGTCGTCACCCTCGCCCATCACGCGGATGACGGGTTCCGTCCCTGAGGGACGGATCAGCAGGCGCCCATGATTGGCCAGCTTCTGCTCCGCATGGGCGATGGCGGAGATGACCGACGCGGCCTCCAGCGGCTGGCCGGAGCGGTAGCGCACATTCTTGAGAATCTGCGGCAGCGGCTCGAAGCGGTGGCACACTTCCGAGACCGGGCGCTCGCGCCGCGCCACCACCGCCAGCACCTGGAGCGCGGCCAAAAGGCCGTCGCCGGTGGTGGCGTAGTCGGAGAGGATGATGTGGCCGGACTGCTCGCCGCCCACATTGTAGCCGTCGCTCTGCATGCGCTCGAGCACGTAGCGGTCGCCCACCGCGGTGCGCGCGAGGGTGAGGCCGAGGCTCTGCAGGTGCCGCTCCAGGCCCAGATTGGACATGACGGTGGCGACGATGCCGTCGCGCGACAGGCGCCCGTCCTCGCGGAAGCTCTCGGCCACGACCGCCATGATCTGGTCGCCGTCCACCACATGGCCCTTCTCGTCCACGATGATGACGCGGTCCGCGTCGCCGTCGAGGGCGATGCCGATGTCGGCGCGCACTTCGCGCACCTTGGCGGCCAGGGCGGCGGGGGAGGTGGAGCCCACGTCACGGTTGATGTTGAGGCCGTCCGGCTCGGTGCCGATGGCGATCACCTCGGCGCCCAGCTCCCAGAGCGCCTCGGGCGCCACGCGGTAGCCCGCGCCGTTGGCGCAGTCCACCACCACCCGCAGCCCGTCGAAGGACTGGTTCCGGGGCAGGGTGCGCTTGGCATATTCGATGTAGCGCGCATGCACGCCTTCCAGGCGCCGGGCGCGGCCGATCTCGGCGGGCTTGGCCAGCTTGCGGCCGAAATCCTGCTCGATCAGCTCCTCGATCTCCAGCTCGATCCCGTCCGACAGCTTGAAGCCGTCCGGCCCGAACAGCTTGATGCCGTTGTCGTCGAACGGATTGTGCGAGGCGGAGATCATCACGCCGAGGTCGGCGCGCATGGAGCGCGTGAGCATGCCCACCGCCGGGGTCGGCATGGGGCCGAGCAGCAGCACGTCCATGCCCACCGAGGTGAAGCCCGCCACCAGCGCGTTCTCGATCATGTAGCCCGACAGGCGGGTATCCTTGCCGATGACCACGCGATGGCGATGCTCGCCGCGGCGGAACACGAGGCCCGCCGCCATGCCGACCCTGAGCGCAAGGTCCGCCGTCAGCGTGGCATTCGCGCGTCCCCGCACGCCGTCGGTTCCGAAATACTTCCGCGCCATCCCACAGCCCTCTGCGGCCCCTTGCGGGCCGATGATCCCGTATCCAGCCCTCTTTACCCGCTCTGCGCGCGCGACGCCGCTCAAAATGTGTGAGCGACGATGACAAGGTGAAGATTTCCGGATCAGGCTCCCGATCCCGTCGCCCGGCGGTGCGGGATGCGTTGCCCCCGCCCGTCCCGCAGTGCTAGGGCTGCGCATCCTCAGATTGGGAGCCTTCGCCCCGTGACCTCGCCCCTTGATGTCCTGACCATCGGCAATGCCATCGTCGACGTTCTCAGCCGCGCGGAGGAGGATTTCCTGCTCGCCCAGGGCATGGCGAAGGGCGCCATGACGCTGATCGACGAGGCGCGGGCGGAAGCGCTCTACGGCGCCATGGGGCCGGGTGTGGAGATTTCCGGCGGCTCGGCCGCCAACACGGCGGCGGGCGTCGCCTCGCTGGGCGGCAATGCGGGCTTTATCGGCCTCGTGCGCGACGACGGCCTCGGCAGCGTGTTCGCCCACGACATCCGCGCCGCGGGCGTGACCTATGAGACCCGCTCCGCGGGGGAGGGGCCCGCCACGGCCCGCTGCCTGATCCTGGTGACGCCGGACGGCGAGCGCACCATGAACACCTATCTGGGCGCGGCGCAGAACCTTACCACCGACCATATCGACGCCGCGCTCGTGGAGCGCGCCGCCATCACCTATCTGGAAGGCTATCTGTGGGACCCGCCGCCCGCCAAGGCGGCGTTCCTCGCCGCCGCGGAGATCGCCCACAAGGCCGGCCGGCAGGTGGCGATCACCCTGTCCGACGCCTTCTGCGTGGACCGCTACCGGGCGGAGTTCCTCGACCTCATCCGCCGCGGCGTGGTGGACCTCGTCTTCGCCAACGAGGGCGAGGTGAAGTCGCTCTATGAGACCGCCGATTTCGATGCCGCGCTCGCCCGCCTGAAGGCGGAGGCGAAGCAGGCGGTGGTGACGCGCAGCGAGAAGGGCGCGCTGTTCTGCGCCGGCGGCGCCCTCGTCACCGTGCCCGCCGCGCCCGTGGCGGAAGTGGTCGATACCACCGGCGCGGGCGACCTGTTCGCCGCCGGCTTCCTGTTCGGCCATGCGCGCGGGCTTGATCCCGCCACCTCCCTCCGGCTCGGGGCGCTCGCCGCCGCCGAGGTGATCTCCCATGTGGGCGCGCGGCCCCAGAAGACCTTGGCGGACCTGGCCAAGGAGGCTGGCCTGCTGCGGTGACGCTGCCCGCCGAACTGGAAGGCGCCCCGCGCGCCCTGGCCCATATCGAGGCGGGCGCGGGCACCATCATGGTGCTCGGCGGCGCCGGCACGGGGAAGACCACCTTCCTGCACGAGCTGCGCAAGGAGCCGCGCGGACGACAGGTGTTCCTCGCGCCCACCGGCGTCGCCGCGCTCCAGCTCGGCGGCCAGACCATCCATTCCTTCTTCGGCATTCCCCCGCGCATCCTCAACCCGGACGAGGTGAAGCCGCGCGTCCAGGTGCGCCGGCTGCTCAAGAAGCTGGACCGGCTGGTGATCGACGAGATTTCCATGGTGCGGGCCGACCTGCTCGACACCGTGGACCGCTCCATGCGCATCGCGCGCGACCGGGACGAGCCGTTCGGCGGGGTCCAGGTGGTGCTGGTGGGTGACTTCCTCCAGCTTCCCCCTGTGGTGCCCTATGCCGAGCAGGACATGCTGGAGCGCATGGGCTATGGCGGGCCGTTCGCCTTCGACGCCTTGTCCCTGCGCGCGCGCCCTGTCGCGCGGGTGCCCTTCACGAAGGTGCACCGGCAGTCGGACGACACCTTCATCGCCATTCTCGGCGCCATCCGGCGCGGCATCGGCCTCCGGGAGGCGGTGGAGGCGCTGAACGCCGCCTGCGTGCGCGAGCATCGCGGCGGCACCATGCCGGTGCTGCTGACGCCCACCAATGCGCGGGCCGACGCCTACAACCAGCGGGGCCTTGCCGCGCTCTCCGGCAACGAGAAGACGTTCGCCGGGCTGCTGAAGGGCGAGTTCGGCCTGGAGGGCGACCGCCTGCCGGTGCCCGAGCGGCTGGCGCTGAAGCCGGGCGCGCGGGTCATGGCCCTGCGCAACGATCCCGCCCGGCGCTGGGTCAACGGCTCGGTGGGCACGGTGGTGGGCATCGGCGCCCATTCCGCCCTGGTGCGGCTGGATTCCGGGCCGACGGTGGAGATCGAGAGCTTCACCTGGGAGCGCCTGCGGTACGGCTGGGACGAGGCGACCGGGCGCATCGAGGCGCAGGTAGTGGGCACCTATACCCAGCTTCCCCTCGCGCCCGCCTGGGCCATGACCATGCACAAGGCCCAGGGCCTGACCCTGGAGGACGTGCGCATCGACTTCGAGGGCGGCGCCTTCGCGGCGGGGCAGGCCTATGTGGCGCTGTCGCGGGCGCGCTCCATGGAAGGGCTCTCCCTGGTGCGGCCGATCCGCCATTCCGACATCCGGTTCGACCGGCGCGTCGCCGCCTTCGTCGCGGCCTTCGAGAGCGCGGCGGACTGATCCGGCCTCACGGCAGGCCCTTGCATTGCACCGGCGGGGCGGCCTCGCCCTTGCGCAGATCCTGCAAGGTCGCGTCCGCGCCCTTGGCCCACCACACATAGGGGCCGGCGGCATAGCGCGCGCCGGAGCCCGAGAGCACTTGGGCGAAGACCAGCGTCTGCCCGTCCAGCGGCAGCACGGCGAGGGAGATGGGCCCGGCGGTGACATAGTCCACCCGCAGCGGCCCCAGCCCGTCGCACTGGTACCGCGCCTCGGTCCGTTGCGCCTCCACGGGGTGTGCCTGCGGGCCATCGGGCAGGGGAAGGTCCAGGCTTCCGGCGGCCGCCGGAGCGGCGGCGGCGATGCCCAGGAGCGCCAGCGCTGCTCCCCAAGGGAAGGTCCGTGTCATCAGGTAGCCTTTCAATAAGAAGGGGCGCAATGGAGTTTCTTCCATTTTGAGTTGTAATAAGGATCAGGTCTTCATCGACAAGCGATTCAGGAACAAGCAAGGTAAGTTTGGGGCAAAAGATCGGGCATAGGCCCAATACAAAGCAAGACTTATGAACCCTGCCACAGAGGTCCCTCCCGACACACGTTCGGAAGAGACGATAGATCCGGTGCGGGGGGCGGAACACGTCGCCACCCCGCCCATTGCGCGGCTTCTGTTCGCGGGGACGCTGGTCGCCGTGGCGGCGGTCCTCGGGGTCATCGCCGTCGTGCTGTGGCAGATGCGCCAGGATGCGTGGGAGCATGCGGAGCAGGCATCGCAGAACCTGCTGAACTCCATCATCGGCAATATCGACGCCAACATGCGCGTCTATTCCTTCGCCCTCGACCTGGGCGCCGGCGCCTGGGAAAATGCGGAGGTGGCCAGCCTGTCTCCGGAGGCCCGGCATCAATTGCTGGGCACGATCGCGGCGAAGGCCCGCCACCTCGCTGTGGTCTTCGTGCTCGACCAGAACGGAAACCTCACATCCGAATCCGCGCGCTTTCCGACACGCGAGATCAACCTGGCCGACCGGGACTATTTCCAGGTCCACCAGGCGCGGCCGGACGCGGGACATTTCCTGAGCGCGCCGCACCTGAGCCGTCTGCGCATGAGCGAGCCGTTCTTCGCCGTCAGCCGCCGGCTCAACGCACGCGACGGCAGCTTTGCGGGCGTGCTCGTCGCGGCGGTCCAACTGTCCTATTTCTCAAAGCTTTTCCACGGCCTCGAGCTCGGCCCCGACGGCGAGATCAGCATCGAGACGCGGGACGGTACGACGCTGATGCGCATCCCCGACACCCCGGAGCGTCCGATCGGCTTCAGCCTTAAGAGCTCCGAGGTCTTCGAGCGCATGAAGGCCGAGGGCAGCGGCAGCTTCGTCGCGACCGCCGGCGGTGTGGAGCGCCTGTACAGCTTCGCGCAGATCCCGTCCGAATCCCTCATCCTCAGCGTGGGCGTTTCCGTCGACGGGATCCTGAAAGACTGGCGTGCGCGCGCCACGGTGATCGGTGCCGTGACGCTGGTGGTCTGCGCGGCCCTGGTGGCGCTGGCCTTCCTGCTGCGGGCCGAACTGCGCCGCCGGGCCGTCGCCGAGGCGGACCTGGCCTTCCTGTCCGTGACGGACGGCCTGACCGGCCTTCCCAACCGGCGCCATTTCGACGAGATCATTCAGCGCGAGTGGCGCCGGACCGGGCGCAGCGGCGCGTCCCTGGCGCTCCTGTTTCTCGACGTGGACCGCTTCAAGGTGCTCAACGACCGCTACGGCCACGCCCGGGGCGACGAGGTCTTGAAAGTGATCGCGCGGGTGATCGACGCCAGCATCCGCCGCCCCGGCGACATGGGCGCGCGCTATGGGGGCGAGGAATTCGCCGTCATCCTGCCCAATACCGACGTGAAGGCCGCTGCTGGCATCGCCGAGACCATCCGGTCCGGCATCGAGCGGGCCACCGGCCCCGGCACCGGCTGGCCCCAGACCACCGTGAGCATTGGCGTCAATGCGGTTGGGCCGGGCACCAATCTCAGCATCGCGGACCTGCTGGCGGGCGCCGACAAGGCGCTTTACCGGGCCAAGGCGGAGGGCCGCAATCGCGTCGCCAGTTGCGTCTGACACCCCTTAAGGAGCGACCCCATCCAGGCTCGCACAAGCTTCGCCCGTGAAGCTCATGCCATTGCATTTGCGATGTTGCGTGCTCTTTTGCCTGGAGATTTTCGATGGCTTTTGGATCCGGCTCCTTCCGGCGGGACGTCGTGCCGCCGGCGATCGATACGCGCCTGCTGGACCGACTCCCCTCCGCCGTTCTCCTCTGCGATCCCCAGAGCCTCGTGATCCGCTATGCCAACGGCCGCTCCATGCGGCTGTTCGAACGCATCGCCCATGTGCTGCCGATGAAGCCGGACGCGGTGGTGGGCAGCACGCTCGACACGCTGCATCCGGCCTTCCTGGAGCAGCGGCAGGAGATCCTCTCCGCCACCGACGCCGCCCACCGCATGGTGATCCCGCTGAAGGCCGAGACCCTGGAATTCCACGTGGATTCCATCCGCGACGCGCGGGGCCAGCGCGGCTACCTCCAGCTCACCTGGAACGTCACCACCGACCTCGTGGCCGAGGAGGCGCGGATCCGGCACCTGCGCCAGATGGTGGACGACATGCCCATCAACGTCATGACCTGCGATCCCAAGGACTTCCGGATCGACTATGCCAACAAGGCGACCCTGGAGACGCTGCGGCGCATCGAGCGCCACCTGCCCATCACAGCGAACCAGTTGCTGGGCAGCACCATCGACGTGTTCCACAAGCATCCCACGCGCTGGCGCGCGCTGCTCGCGGACGCCCGCAACCTGCCGCACACCGCCCGCATCCGTCTCGGCGACGAGACCCTGGACCTGCGCATCACCGCCATCACCGACGAGAAGGGTGCCTATGTGGGCCCCATGCTCACCTGGGCGCTGGTGACCGACAGCGTGCAGGTGGCGAATGGGGTGTCGCAGGTGGTGGGCGCTATGACCCGCACCTCGGAGACCGTCCATTCCTCCAGCGAGCGCCTGCTGGCCCTGACCGAGAAATCCGAGGAGATGGCCTCCACCGTCTCGGCCTCGGCGGTGCAGATGTCGAATTCCTTCGACGAGATTTCCGACCGCCTGCGCGAGGCGCTCACCATGTCGGAGGAGACGGCCAGCAAGGCCGATTCCACCGACGAGATCGTCAACAGCCTCTCCAACAGCGTGAAGCGCATCGGCGCCGTGACGGCGCTCATCGAGAAGATCGCGTCCCAGACCAATCTGCTGGCCCTCAACGCCACCATCGAGGCGGCGCGGGTGGGCAGCGCCGGCAAGGGGTTCGAAGTGGTGGCGCAGGAGGTGAAGGCGCTGGCCGTGCAGACCGCCGACGCCACCAAGGACATCCGTGCCCAGGTGGGCGCCGTGCAGCAGGCGAGCGGGGAGGCGGCCGCGGCGGTCTCCGAGATCACCCAGAACGTCACCCGCCTGTCCTCGGTCTTCACCTCCATCAGCTCCGGCATGGCGCTGCAGTCCGATTCCAACCGCGCGGTGAGCGAGAGCATCGGCGGGGTGTCCCGCGCCTCGGCCGAGATTCGCGAGGCGGCGGTGGGCGTCAGCAACGTGGCCGGGGAGGTCTCGGGCTTTGCCGAGCGGCTCAATGGCGAGATCGAAACTCTGCTGAAGCCCAAGGGATAGTGCGTCGCCGCCCGCCTCCGTAGCACTACTAAGTGGGTGTCCAGGAACGGATTTTGCGGTTTCTGGACCCGGAAGCGGTATCATGCTGAATGATTTTCCACCATTGGCGGGCGTGCAGTCGGGATAGCGTGCCCGGTGGTTGCGTCACTCCAGTTTCACACAAGCCTCGTCGCCCCAGAAAGGCGGGGACTGAACCGCACGGCCGGACCGATTCCGGTCGAGGGAGGACGATGATGGGGTTTGAAGGCTCGCAGGCGTTGCGCCAGCAAAGCACGCCGCTTGCAATGGATACAAAGCTCATCGAGCGCCTGCCCGCCGCCGTGCTGGTCTGCGATCCCCAGAGCCTCGTGATCCTCTACGCCAACCGTCGCGCCGTGGCGGAGTTTTCCGATCTGGCCCTGCCGATGGTCCCGAAGGTCCTGGCGGGCGCGAGCCTGCGGGACATTCATCCCGATTTCGCGGCGCTCGCGCGCGCCGCCGCCAAGCGCGACGCGCTGCCGTGGTCCTGCCGCATCGATCTCGGCGGGCAGACCCTCCAGGTCGACCTCGACGTCATGGAAGCCGGACGCGGCCATCCGGGCTATGCGTTGGTGACGGTCGAGAGCCAGGGGGCGACCCTGTCCGCCGCCGCGCGCCGCCTGCGCCAGATGGTGGACGACATGCCCATCAACGTCATGACCTGCGAGCTGACGGACTTCCGCATCGAATACGCCAACAAGGCCAGCGTCGAGACGCTCCGCCGCATCGAGCGTTACCTGCCCATCACCGCCGACCAACTCGTGGGATCGTCCATCGACGTGTTCCACAAGGATCCGGGCCGGGTGCGCAAGATCCTCGCGGATCCCCGCAACCTGCCCCACAGCGCGCGGATCAAGGCCGGTCCCGAGACCCTCGACCTGCGGATCTCCGCGATCACCGACGAGCACGGAACCTATATCGGCCCCATGCTGACCTGGGCGCTCATGACGGAAAGCGTCGCCATTGCCGACGGCGTGACGACGGTGGTGTCGGCCATGAGCAGCACCGCCGAGCGCGTCCACAATTCCAGCGACCGCCTGCTCACGCTCGCCGAGCATTCCGAGCAGATGGTGTCCGCCGTCTCCTCCTCGGCGGTGGAGATGTCGGCCTCGTTCGACGAAGTGTCCGACCAGCTCCGGCGCGCCACGGAAACCTCCCGCGACATGGCCTCCAAGGCGGGCGCCACGGACGAACTGGTGAGCGGCCTCGCGGGCAGCGTGGAGCGCATCGGCACCGTGACGGCGCTCATCGAGAAGATCGCCTCCCAGACCAACCTTCTCGCCCTCAACGCCACCATCGAGGCAGCGCGCGTGGGCGAGGCGGGGCGCGGCTTCGCCGTGGTGGCGCAGGAGGTGAAGGCGCTGGCGGTGCAGACCGCCGCCGCCACCAAGGACATCCGCGACCAGGTGACGGCCGTGCAGCAGAGCAGCAGCGCCGCCGCCACGTCGGTCTCGGACATCACCGGCAATATCGGCCGCCTGTCGGAAGTGTTCTCGGCCATCTCCGCCGCCATGGAGGAACAGTCCGTCACAAATCGCGGCGTGAGCGAGAGCGTCACCGGCGTCTCGCGCACCGTCAGCGAGATCCGCGAGGCGGCCCACGGGGTCAGCACGGTGGCCGGCGAGGTGTCCGAATTCGCGGATCGCCTCACCCGCGAGGTGCAGGTGTTGCTCAACCGCCGCGACTGACCTGCAGGGCTGTCGCCTTGCCTTTGCCCGGCGCCGGGCGTATCGAGGTGCCGGGACACTCTTCCCCAACGAAGAGCGCCCATCTGTAAGGATGGAACGACATGACGACGACCGACGCTCCGGCCACCCGCCCGGAAAACCCCAATTTCTCCTCCGGCCCCTGCGCCAAGCGTCCCGGCTGGTCGCTGGACGCGCTGCGCGACGCGCCGCTCGGCCGTTCCCACCGCGCCAAGGTGGGCAAGGTGAAGCTGAAGGAAGCCATCGACCTCACCCGCGACGTGCTCGAAGTGCCTGCGGGCTACCGCATCGGCATCGTGCCCGCCTCCGACACCGGCGCGGTGGAGATGGTGCTGTGGTCCATGCTGGGCGCGCGCCCCGTGGACATGCTGGCCTGGGAAAGCTTCGGCGAAGGCTGGGTGACGGACGTCGCCAAGCAGCTCAAGCTGGCCGATAGCCGCGTGCTGACCGCGCCCTATGGCGAGCTGCCCGACCTGAAGGCGGTGGATTTCAGCCATGACGTGGTCTTCACCTGGAACGGCACCACCTCCGGCGTCATGGTGCCGGACGCGGACTGGATCCCGGCCGACCGGCAGGGCCTGACCATCTGCGACGCCACCTCCGCCGCCTTCGCGCAGAAGCTCGACTTCGCCAAGCTCGATGTGGTGACCTTCTCCTGGCAGAAGGTGCTGGGCGGCGAGGCCGCGCACGGCATGCTCATCCTCTCCCCGCGCGCGGTGGAGCGGCTCGAGACCTACAAGCCCGCCTGGCCGCTGCCGAAGATCTTCCGCATGACCAAGGGCGGCAAGCTCATCGAGGGCATCTTCGAGGGCGAGACCATCAACACGCCCTCCATGCTGTGCGTGGAGGACTATATCGACGCCCTGCGCTGGGCGCAGTCCGTGGGCGGCCTCGCCGGCCTCCAGGAGCGGTCGAACCGCAATTTCGAGGCCATCGCCCAGTGGGTGCACCGCACGCCGTGGGTGGACTTCCTGGCCGTGGACCCGGTGACGCGCTCCAACACCTCGGTCTGCCTGAAGGTGGTGGACCCGGACGTGACCGCGCTTCCCGCCGATGCCCAGGCGGCGTTCGCGAAGGCCATCGCGTCGGGCCTGGAGAAGGGCGGCATCGCCTACGACATCGGCTCCTACCGCGATGCCCCCGCGGGCCTGCGCATCTGGTGCGGCGCCACGGTGGAGCGGTCCGATGTGGAAGCCCTCACCCCCTGGCTCGACTGGGCCTATGGGGTCGCCAAGTCCTCGCTGACCCAGGCGGCGTGAGCTGCGCCGATAGCGCGCGATAATTCCCTCTCCCGCGTGCGGGGGAGGGCCGCGTACCGACATTTTCCCGCACCTCCTCACCGTCATGGCCGGGCTTGTTCCGGCTATCCACGGGGTTCCACCGGGCACTGGCTGATGGATAGCCATGGATGCCCGGGAGAAGCCCGGGCATGACGGCGGCATGTGAGGCGTCGGGCTCCCGCACTCAATCCAGGAGCCTTCCCATGGCCCCCCGCGTTCTCATTTCCGACAAGCTGTCCGACGCCGCCGTCCAGATCTTCAAGGACCGGGGCATCGAGGTGGATTTCCAGCCCGACCTCGGCAAGGACAAGGACAAGCTGGCCGAGGTCATCGGCAATTATGACGGCCTCGCCATCCGCTCCGCCACCAAGGTGACGCCGAAGATCCTGGAGAAGGCCACGCGCCTGAAGGTGATCGGCCGGGCGGGCATCGGCGTGGACAATGTGGACATCCCGGCCGCCACCGCGAAGGGCGTGATCGTGATGAACACGCCGTTCGGCAATTCCATCACCACTGCCGAGCACGCGATTGCGATGATGTTCGCGCTCGCCCGCCAGATCCCCCAGGCGGACGCCTCCACCCAGGCCGGCAAGTGGGAGAAGAACCGCTTCATGGGCGTGGAGCTGACCGCCAAGACGCTCGGCATCATCGGCTGCGGCAATATCGGCTCTATCGTCGCCGAGCGGGGCGTCGGCCTGAAGATGAAGGTGATCGCCTATGATCCCTTCCTTTCCCCCGAGCGCGCCATCGACCTCGGCGTCGAGAAGGTGGAGCTGGAGGACCTGCTTGCCCGCGCCGACGTGATCACCCTGCACACGCCCCTTACCGAGAAGACCAAGAACGTCCTCTCGGCGGAAAACCTCGCCAAGACCAAGAAGGGCGTGCGCATCATCAATTGCGCCCGCGGCGGCCTGGTGGACGAGGCGGCGCTGCGCGCGGCGCTGGACAGCGGTCATGTGGCGGGCGCGGCGTTCGACGTGTTCACCATCGAGCCGGCCGAGACCAACCCGCTGTTCGGCCATCCCAACGTTGTCTGCACCCCGCACCTGGGCGCCGCCACCACGGAGGCGCAGGAGAATGTCGCCCTCCAGGTGGCCGAGCAGATGAGCGATTACCTGCTGTCCGGCGCCATCTCCAACGCGGTGAACTTCCCCTCCATCACCGCCGAGGAAGCCCCGAAGCTGAAGCCCTTCATCGAGCTGGCGGAAAAGCTCGGCTCGTTCGCTGGCCAGCTCACCGACACCGGCATCAAGACCATCCGCATCACCTATGAGGGCGAGGTGGCCAAGCTGAAGGTGAAGGCCCTCACCAGCGCGGCGGTGGCCGGGCTGCTGCGTCCGGCGCTGGCCGACATCAACGTGGTGTCGGCGCCGAGCGTGGCGAAGGAGCGCGGCATCGTGGTGGAGGAGACCACCCGCGACGCCGAGGGCGACTTCGACAGCCTGATCACCCTCACCGTCGTCACCGAAACCTATGAGCGCTCGGTGTCCGGCACGGTGTTCGCCGACGGCGTGCCGCGCATCGTGAACATCAAGGGCATCAAGGTGGACGCGGAGTTCGCGCCCTCCATGCTCTATGTGACCAACGAGGACAAGCCGGGCTTCATCGGCCGCTTCGCCAGCCTTTTGGGCGATGCGGGCGTGAACATCGCCACCTTCGCCCTCGGCCGTGACCGGCAGGGCGGCGACGCCATCGCGCTGGTGGAGGTGGACGGCCCCGTGCCTGCCGACGTGCTGCGCAAGGTGGAGGCGCTGCCCCATGTGAAGCAGGCCAAGGCCCTCAGCTTCTGAGGCATAAGGCCAGGGTTCGACGTGACAGGCCGCCGGTGCTCCCGGCGGCCTTTTTTATACGTCCGGCGTGCGGCTCTTCGCGCCTGCCGCCTTCGCGCGGGTGGCGGTGACGATGCCGGCGATCACCAGAACGTAGCCGGCGCCGTGGAACCACTCGAAGCTCTCGCCCAGCACTAGGATGGCGAGCACCGAGCCGAACACCGGCATCAGGTGGAAGAAGGGCGCGGCGCGGTTGGCGCCCACCAGTTCCACGCCCCGGTTGAAGAACAGATAGGCCACCAGCGCCGGGAACAGGCTCACATAGAGGACAATCGCGATGGTGCGCAGGTCCATGGGCAGCGCGGTGACCGTCCGCGCCTCCGCGACGGAGAAGGGCACCAGGAGCAGGGCGCCGAGCCCCATAATCGTCGCCAGGAACGACAGCGGCCCGAGCGGCGGCCGGATGCGCAGGATCGCCGCGTAGAAGCAATAGATGACCAGCGCCACCAGGATCCAGACGTCGCCGATATTGGGCTTCAGGTGGAGCAGGATGTCGAGATCGCCCCGGCTGATGATCACCAGCACGCCCAGGAGCGAGATGAGGATGCCGATGGTCTGCCCCCGGGACAGCCGGTCCCTGAACAGGACGAGGCTCCACAGCGCGATGAGCAGGGGGGAGATGGATTGCACCAGCAGGCCGTTGAGCGCCTGCGTGTACTGGAGCCCGTAATAGCTCATGGCGTTGTAGGAGGCGATGCCGGCGGCCGCGAGCACCGTGAGCAGGGGCAGGTTGCGCAGGATGATCGGCCAGTCGGCCCGCAATTGCCGCCACGCGAAGGGCAGGATCACCACAGCGGCAAGGGCCCAGCGCACGCAGGCGAGCGTGATGGGGGGAATGCTGCCCGCCACGTAGCGCCCCAGCACGATGTTGCTGGACCAGAAGAAGGCCGTGAGGCTCAGCAGGACGTAAGGCGCGTCATACAGGCGCTTGCCGAGGCGGGCGGGCAGGGACATGGGCATGATGCGGGACCGGCGTTTCTCCACCCCCGCCTTTAGCCGGTCGGGACAGATCCCAAAAGAAAAAGTTTTGCACGCAACCTATCAGTTTCCCTTATGTATCCGTCGGCACCGTCATCGGCCGAACAGGGACTTCAGGGTGCCGTCCTCCAGCAGCATGTAGGACGTGGGATTGTCAGGGCAGAGGCCGCCCGCACACTCCAGGACGGTGGACACGCCGTTCCCCAGCGCCATGGCCAGCCCCGCGATCACCGCCACCACAGCGAGCCCGCTCCAGGACGGCAGCGCCAGGTCGAAGGAGAATTGCCGATCGAACAGCAGCATGGCGGCGCTGCCGAGGATCACGGCGATGAACACGATGGTCGCCCAGGTATAGAAATGCAGGCCCAGGAACGGCGCGCCGAAGCCGGCATCGCCGGGCGCGATATGCAGCAGCATCTGCCGCACCGCCACCGCGCAGCCCACCGCCGCCGCCAGGATCATCATGGCGTAGTGGCTGGGTCGGGGGCCGAACCGCACATTGAGCGCGAGGCCCACCGCCACGCCCACGAACCCCGCGCGCTGGAGCAGGCAGAGCGGGCAGGGCAGCTCGCCATGGACGAACTGGTCGAAGAAGGCCACCGCCAGGACGACGGAGATGCCCAAAAGGCCGAGCGCGTTGAGGGTGCGGGACAGGGCGGGTGTCATGGCAGCCTCAGAGCGAGATGTTGAGCGGGTCGGTGGCGTGCAGCTTGAACAGCAGCAGCGTGAAGGCGAGGGAAAGCGCGAACAGCGCCACGGCCACGCTGCGCCGGCCCGCCAGCACGGCGGCGAAGGCCAGGAAGAACCCGAAGAATGGCACGCTCATCATCGCCCGACCCCTTGATTCGCCCGGCGCCAGCGTAGGGCGGTTCGCAGGTCTTCGGAAGTTGGGGGCCAAGGGGGCGTTCAGGGTGTGTTAAGCGAATTCTCCGGAAGACGCATAGGAACATATTGCGAACAGAGAACAAAGAGGGTACGAAATCTCCATTGGAAAAGCCCTTGCGCTCAGAAGGCGGCACGGTGATGACTCAGGCCACACTCCGACTCGTCGAAGGTTCCTCAATGGATAAGACGAAGGCACTTGATGCCGCGCTGTCTCAGATCGAGCGGCATTTTGGCAAAGGCTCGATCATGCGGCTCGGCAAGGGCGGCAAGGCCATCGAGGTGGAAAGCATCCCCTCGGGCTCGCTCGGCCTCGATATCGCCCTGGGCATCGGCGGGCTGCCGCGCGGCCGCGTGGTCGAGATCTTCGGCCCCGAATCCTCGGGCAAGACCACCCTGGCGCTCCATGTGGTGGCGGAGTCGCAGAAGCGGGGCGGCACGTGCGCCTTCATCGACGCCGAGCACGCCCTCGACCCGGTCTATGCCCGCAAGCTCGGGGTCAATCTGGACGACCTGCTGATCTCCCAGCCCGACGCGGGCGAGCAGGCGCTGGAGATCGCCGACACGCTGGTGCGCTCCGGCGCCGTGGACGTGCTGGTGGTGGATTCGGTGGCGGCCCTCACTCCCCGGGCCGAGTTGGACGGCGAGATGGGCGAGAGCCAGCCGGGCCTGCAGGCGCGGCTCATGAGCCAGGCGCTGCGCAAGCTCACCGGCTCCATCTCCAAGTCCAACACCATGGTCATCTTCATCAACCAGATTCGCATGAAGATCGGCGTGATGTACGGCTCCCCGGAGACCACGACGGGCGGCAACGCGCTGAAATTCTATGCCTCCGTCCGCCTCGACATCCGCCGGATCGGCGCCATCAAGGAGCGGGACGAGGTGGTGGGCAACCAGACCCGCGTGAAGGTGGTGAAGAACAAACTCGCTCCGCCCTTCAAGCAGGTGGAATTCGACATCATGTACGGCGAGGGCGTCTCCAAGACCGGAGAGCTTCTCGACCTCGGCGTCCGCGCGGGCATCGTGGAAAAGTCCGGCGCCTGGTTCTCCTATGACAGCCAGCGGCTGGGCCAGGGGCGCGAGAACGCTAAGACCTTCCTGAAGCAGAATGTCGAGGTGGCCGACCGTATCGAGGCGGCCATCCGCCAGAATGCCGGCCTCATCGCCGACCAGATCCTGGCCGGCGCGCCGGTGGACGGCGAGGAAGGCGAGCCGCCGGAGGCGTGAGGCCGCGCCCCGGCGCGGCGCCTGCGGGCGCCGCTCACCGCGCGGCTGGTCCGCCCCGGGCCGGTCGCTGCCTCGCCGTGGCTTCACCGCCATCCCGGTCGCGGCGCTGGGAAGGACGGGCAGGGGCAACGGGCCTTCCGTTTCCCTGGGAAACGCGCGCCGCAGCGGGCTTCCGCCTCCGCATTTCTGGACAAGCGGAAACGTCATCGGTAAAGGGACGAGTTCCCCGTCCCGGCCTTGCGTCACCTGAATTGGGTGTGTGGTCCGGGCGGCCGGCGGCGCGTTGCGCGCCGGGCGGCGGTCGAGACGTAATGGTGGTTTGCAGATGAGCGGCGTCAACGAGATCCGGTCGACCTTTATCGACTATTTCGTGCGGGAAGGTCACACGGCGGTGCCCTCCTCACCGCTGGTCCCGCGCAACGACCCGACGCTCATGTTCACCAATGCGGGCATGGTGCAGTTCAAGAACGTCTTCACCGGCGTCGAGAAGCGGCCCTATTCCACGGCGGTCTCGTCCCAGAAGTGCGTGCGCGCGGGCGGCAAGCACAACGATCTCGACAATGTGGGCTACACGGCGCGGCACCACACCTTCTTCGAGATGCTGGGGAACTTCTCCTTCGGCGACTATTTCAAGGACCGGGCCATCGAGCTCGCCTGGAACCTGGTAACGCGCGAGTTCGAGCTGCCCAAGGACCGCCTGCTGGTCACTGTCTATTCCGAGGACGACGAGGCGCACGCGCTCTGGAAGAAGATTGCTGGCCTGTCCGACGACCGCATCATCCGCATCCCCACCTCCGACAATTTCTGGGCCATGGGCGACACCGGCCCGTGCGGCCCGTGCTCCGAGATCTTCTTCGACCACGGCGCGCACATCCCCGGCGGCCCGCCCGGCTCGGAAGACCAGGACGGCGACCGGTTCATCGAGATCTGGAATCTCGTCTTCATGCAGTACGAGCAGCTCCCCGGCGGGGAGCGCGTGAACCTGCCGCGTCCGTCCATCGACACAGGCATGGGGCTGGAGCGCATCTCGGCGCTGCTCCAGGGCACGCATGACAATTACGAAACCGACCTCATGCGGGCCATCATCGCGGAGGTGGCCGAGCTGACCGGCGTGCCGCCGGACGGGCCGCAGAAGGCCAGCCACCGGGTCATCGCCGACCACCTGCGGGCCTCCGTCTTCCTCACCGCCGATGGCGTGCTGCCCTCCAACGAGGGCCGCGGCTATGTGCTGCGACGCATCATGCGCCGCGCCATGCGCCACGCGCAGCTTCTCGGCGCGCGCGACCCGCTCATGCACCGGCTGGTGCCGATCCTGGTGCGCGAGATGGGCCGTGCCTATCCCGAGATTTCCCGCGCCGAGCCGCTGGCGCAGGAGACGCTTCTTCTGGAGGAGCGCCGCTTCCGCCGCACCCTGGAGCGCGGCCTCGGTATCCTGGAGGAGGAGAGCGCGGGCCTGACGTCCGGCGCCAGCTTCCCCGGCGATGTCGCCTTCAAGCTCTACGACACCTACGGCTTCCCCCTCGACCTCACCGAGGATGCGCTGCGTGGGCGCGGCATCAAGGTGGACCTGCCGGCCTTCAACGCCGCCATGGAGCGCCAGCGGGCGGACGCCCGCGCCGCGTGGCAGGGGTCCGGCGAGGCGGCTACCGATACCGTCTGGTTCGCGCTGAAGGAGCGCGAGGGCGCCACCGAGTTCCTCGGCTACGACACGGAGAGCGCCGAGGGCGTCGTCTGCGCGCTGGTGAAGGACGGGGCCGAGGTGGAGGCGCTGAAGGCGGGCGAGCAGGGGCTCGTCGTCCTCAACCAGACGCCCTTCTACGGCGAGTCCGGCGGCCAGGTGGGCGATACCGGCCTGATGGTGGGCGAGGATGTGCGAGCCACCGTGCTGAGCACCCAGAAGAAGCTGGGCGACCTGTTCGTGCACGAGGTGCAGGTGGCCGAAGGCACGCTGGCGCGGGGCACGGCCCTGGCGCTGGAGGTGGACCACGCGCGCCGCTCCGCCGTGCGCGCCAATCATTCCGCGACCCACCTTCTGCACGAGGCGCTGCGCCGCGTGCTCGGCGACCATGTGGCCCAGAAGGGCTCCCTGGTGGCGCCCGACCGGCTCCGCTTCGACTTCTCCCACCCCAAGCCCATGAGCGACAACGAACTCGCCGAGGTGGAGGAGATCGTCAACGCCTATGTGCTGCGCAACGAGCCCGTGGAAACCCGCCTCATGGCGGTGGACGACGCCATCACCTCCGGTGCGCGGGCGCTGTTCGGCGAGAAGTACGGCGACGAGGTCCGCGTCGTCACCATGGGCACCGATTCCGGCAACGGCGCGCCGTTCTCCGTGGAATTGTGCGGCGGCACTCATGTGAAGCGGACCGGCGACATCGGCCTTGTGACAGTCGTCGGCGAGAGCGCCGTGGCCTCCGGCGTGCGCCGGGTCGAGGCGCTCACCGCCACCCAGGCCCGTCACTATCTCAACGGCGCCAATGCGGCGCTCCAGGCTGCCGCCGCCACCCTGAAGGCGCCGGTGGGCGAAGTGGATGCGCGCATCGCGGCCCTGGTGGACGAGCGTCGCAAGCTGGAGCGCGAACTGTCCGACGCGCGGCGCAAGCTCGCCATGGGCGGCGGCGGCGACAGCGGCCCCGCCATCACCGAGGTGGCGGGCACCCGCTATCTGCGCATCCTCATGGAAGGCGCGGACCCGAAGGACCTCAAGTCCATCGTGGACCAGGGCAAGACCAAGATCGGCTCGGGCATCGTCGCGGTCGCCAATGTGGCGGCGGACGGCAAGGGCGCCCTGGTGGTGGGCGTGACCGGGGATCTCGCGGGCCGGTTCGATGCCCAGAAGCTGGTGCGCGTCGGCGTCGAGGCCCTCGGCGGGAAGGGCGGCGGCGGCCGTCCTGACATGGCGCAGGGCGGCGGGCCGGAAGGCGCGAAGGCCGATGCGGCGCTCGCCGCCATCGAGGCCGCGCTCGCGGGCTGAGTGGATGTGAGCCGGATTTTGGGCCCGCGTTCTGCGTGCGGGTCGCGGCCGAAGGCGCGTCGTCGGTGACCGTGGGGACAACGTGGGCGGATGGCGCCCGCATGTGCACGGTCGATCGCGTCCGGTTCCTCCTACGGCATGGGAGCGGTGTCTGGACAGGGTGCTGCTGAGCCGGTGAGGCCATCGCCTGTGGGGCGGCGGCAGGCGCTCCGGTGTTGCTCTACTGAACGGGGATGAGCGCCGGGACGCGCCGGGATGGGAACGCGCCGATCACGGGCAGCCCATCCGGCCCGCGCGACGCCAAGGGAAGGACGTGCCGAGGGGCAGGGCCGAGGCGAGACGTGTCGTGTGCATCGGGGGTAGCGGCCAATTTCAAGCCGTCCGGTGCGTGCGGACGACCGCCGGGGTTCCGGACTGTTGCAAGTCCGGTCATTGAGCCTGCGTGCGGCCTGTCTCCCGGGGAAGGGAAGGGCGCGCGGCGGGTGAGTTGAAAGTTGATGTGTTTGTCGGGTGTCGGCGGCCAATTTGATGCCGCTCCTCCAGCGGCCGCGGATTATTTTCTGAGCGGTGGGCGATGGGGGATGCGCGGTCAGGAGCGATCGCCGTCCGGTCGGTTCCGTTCCGGGGGGAAGGGCGCGTGGAGCACGGCTTCTGGATCAAGGACGCCTTCGTCTATCTGGTGGCGGCGGGCGTGCTCGTGCCGCTGCTCCAGCGGGCGCGGATCGGCGCCGTGGTGGGCTTCCTCCTCATCGGCGCCCTGGTGGGGCCGCACGGGCTCGGCCTGCTGGCCCCCAGCATTCCCCTCATCCGCTATGTGACCATCACCGACGCGCACCAAGTGGCGGTCGTCGGAGAAGTCGGCATCATCTTCCTGCTGTTCCTGCTGGGGCTTGAATTCTCCGGTGCGCGGCTGTGGGCGCTGCGTCGGGAGGTGTTCGGCGTCGGGCTGCTTCAGGTGCTGTTCTGCGGCGCCGCTCTTGCCCTCGCCGGCATGCTGGCGGGCGGGGAGCCGGGGACGTCCGTGGTGGTCGGGCTGGCGCTCGCCATGTCCTCCACTGCCGTCGTCATGCAATTGCTGAGCGCCGAGCGCCGGGTTCTGTCGCCCCTCGGGCGCGGCGCGCTCGCCATCCTGCTCTTCCAGGACCTGATGGTGGTCCCCGTCCTGCTGGCGGCGCAGATCCTGGGCAGTGACGGCGGCAATGTGCTGGCGCTGATCGCCGTCGCGTTCGGAAAGGCCGTGGCGGCCATCGCGGTGATCCTCGTGGCCGGGCGCTTCGTCCTGGCGCCGCTGGTGACGGCGGCGGCCGGAACGGGTGCGCGCGACCTCATCATGGCCATCAGCTTCGTGGTGGTGGCGGGCACGGCGGGCCTCACCCATGCGGCGGGCCTGTCCTCGGCGCTCGGCGCCTTCCTCGGCGGGATGCTGCTCAGCGGCACCGCCTACCGGCACCAGATCAGCGTCGATCTCGAACCCTTCAAGGGCCTTCTCATCGGCGTGTTCTTCGTCTCGGTGGGCATGGGGGTGGATATCGCGTCGGTCCTGCCGCGCCTGCCCCTGGTGCTCGTCGGCGTCGCGGTCCTCGTGGCCGTGAAGGTGACGATGACCTATCTGGCCGCGCGCATCTTTTCCGTCGCCCGGCCCCTGAGCGGCGAACTGGCGCTTCTCCTGGCGCAAACCGGGGAGTTCGCCTTTGTCGTGCTGGGCCTGCTCTCCGCGACCGGCGTGGTGCCGCAGGACCAGATCAGCCTTCTCGTCTCCATCGTCACCCTGTCCCTGGTCTTCACGCCCGTCATGGCGCGGCTCGGCCGCTACCTCTACGGCGTGCTGGAGCGCCGCGAGACGGTGGACGGGCTCGCCGCCCCCGCCGCCCCCGTGTCCGGCCATGTGGTGATCGGCGGATTTGGGCGCGTGGGGCGGATCATCGCCGAGACGCTGGAAGAGGAGGGCGTGCCCTTCGTGGCGCTCGATGCGGATGCCCGGTGCGTGCGCGCCGAGCAGGCGGCGGGCCGCCAAGTGTTCCTGGGCGACGCGAGCCGGCCTGAAATGCTGGAGCGCGTGAACATCGACGGCGCGAGCGCCTTCGTGGTGACGCTGGACGCCGCGGAGCCCGCCGACCGGATGGTGCGGGCCATCAAGCATCACAGGCCCGATGCGGTGATCCTGGCGCGGGTGAAGGACGCGGCCCACGCCCGCGCGCTCTCGGCGCTCGGCGTGTCGCAGGTGATTCCCGAAACCGTGGAGGCGAGCCTTCAGCTGTGCGCGCACCTGCTGCATGCCCTCGGTCTTCGCGAGGAGGATGTCCAGGAGCGCGTCCAGGCCGCGCGCGACAAGGAGCGCAGCCGCATCGAGATGGGCGCCGACAAGTAGCGCGCCCGAAGGGGCCGTCCCGCTTCCGGCCAGAGTTGCCCCGAGGCTTCGCCCGGCGCGCCGCGAGGGCCTCGCCCCGGCGATCGCCCGCCCGAAACGGAAACGGGCGGCCGAAGCCGCCCGCTCAGTCTCGAACCGGAAGCCTTGCGGCTTCAGCCTCAGGCCGCCATGGCCTTGGTGAGGTTCTCGGAGATCTTGTCCAGGAAGCCGGTGGTGGAGAGCCACTGCTGGCTGTCGCCGACCAGGAGCGCCAGGTCCTTGGTCATGTAGCCGCTTTCCACGGTGTCCACGCAGACCTTCTCCAGGGTGGCGGCGAACTTCGCCAGATCTTCGTTGTTGTCGAGCTTCGCGCGGTGCGAGAGGCCACGGGTCCAGGCGAAGATGGAGGCGATGGAGTTGGTGGAGGTCTCCTTGCCCTTCTGGTGCTCGCGATAGTGGCGCGTCACGGTGCCGTGGGCGGCCTCGGCCTCCACGGTCTTGCCGTCGGGCGTCATCAGCACGGAGGTCATCAGGCCGAGCGAGCCGAAGCCCTGGGCCACGATGTCGGACTGCACGTCGCCGTCATAGTTCTTGCAGGCCCACACATAGCCGCCGGACCACTTGAGCGCGGAAGCGACCATGTCGTCGATGAGGCGGTGCTCGTAGTGGATCTTGCGCTTCTCGAACTCGGCCTTGAACTCGGCGTCGTAGACCTCCTGGAAGATGTCCTTGAAGCGGCCGTCATAGGCCTTCAGGATCGTGTTCTTCGTGGAGAGATAGACCGGGTAGTTCCGGATCAGGCCATAGTTCAGCGACGCGCGGGCGAAGTCGCGGATCGAGTCATCCAGATTGTACATGGCCATGGCCACGCCGGAGCTCGGGAAGTTGTAGACGTCCTTCTCGATCTTCGTGCCGTCCTCTCCCACGAAGGAGATGGTCAGCTTGCCCTTGCCGGGCACCTTGAAGTCGGTGGCGCGATACTGGTCGCCGAACGCATGGCGGCCCACCACGATGGGCTGGGTCCAGCCGGGCACGAGGCGCGGCACGTTCTGGCAGATGATGGGCTCGCGGAAGATCACGCCGCCGAGGATGTTGCGGATCGTGCCGTTGGGCGACTTCCACATCTCCTTGAGGTTGAATTCCTGCACGCGCGCTTCGTCGGGCGTGATGGTGGCGCACTTCACGCCGACGCCGTGCTTCTTGATGGCCTCGGCCGCGTCGATGGTGACCTGGTCGTTGGTGGCGTCGCGGTTCTCGACCGAGAGATCGTAATATTCCAGATCGATGTCGAGATAAGGATGGATCAGCTTGTCTTTGATATACTGCCAGATGATCCGGGTCATCTCGTCGCCGTCGAGCTCGACGACGGGGTTAGCCACCTTGATCTTCGCCATGTGGACGACCTTTCGGGGCGCTCTGAGAGCGATTTGGGTTTAAGGGCCTTGTGGCGCGGCGCGCGCCCCACCTCATGCCGCCGCCATTGATCCCAGCCGGGCCGCTATAGCACTCGCAATCGCGAGAAAGAAGCCGGTCGCGGCAATTGCGGCGCGGAATGCGCGCGCGGCGCGCCGGGGCCTCGACATGGCGGCGTTTGCGGGGCAAGAGAGCCTCATGCCCGGTTCCGGAACAGACAGCACGAAGCCCTGGGCCGAAGGCGGCCCGCTGGTCATCCTGGTGGAGCCCCAGCTCGGCGACAATATCGGCTCGGCCGCGCGCGCCATGGGCAATTTCGGCCTGTCGCGCCTGCGCATCGTCAACCCGCGCCAGGGATGGCCGGACGAGCGCGCCCGCATCTTCGCGGCCGGTGCCGACCGCATCCTGGAGAATGCCCAGCTCTTTCCCGACTTGCGCGCGGCCCTGGCGGATGTGAACTTCGCCTTCGCCACCACCGCCCGCGAGCGCGGCATGGCGAAGCCCGTGCTGGGGGCGGATGCCGCTGCCGCCGACACCATCGCCCGCCTCGCCGGCGGCGAGGAGGTGGCGCTGGTGTTCGGCCGTGAGCGCACCGGCCTCTATACGGAGGAGGTGTCGCTGTGCGACGCCATCCTCACCTTGCCCGTGAATCCGGCCTTCGCCTCGCTCAATCTCGGCACCTGCGTGGCGGTCACCGCCTATGAATGGTTCAAGGCGGCGAGCGGCGGCGCGCTGCCCTTCGCTCCGCCGGATCGCTCGCCGCTGGCGGAGAAGAAGGACCTGTTCGCCTTTTTCGGCCATCTGGAAGGGGCGCTGACCGAGGCGTCCTTCTTTCGCTCGGTGGAGAAGCAGCCCTCCACCACGCGCAACATCCGCAATATCTTCCACCGCATCGCTTTGACCAAGCAGGACCTCGCGACGCTGCACGGCATGATCACGGCCCTGGTGGAGGGACGCGCAGGGCGGGAAGCGCGGAAGGAAGCGCACAACGCCGCCGCCGCCGCGCGCAAGGCGGAACGCGTTGCGGCGCAAGCCCCGGAGCGCAAAGACGGCGAGGGGTGAGGGCAGCGATGTCCACAGGCATCGCTGCCATGCGATAAATTTCTCGCTCCAGGGGTTTCAATTGGCGGCCCCCGGGGCTACATACGCCTCACCGACGCGGCCGGTTCGCCGGCTTACCAGTCGGTTCTGACGCGGGGTGGAGCAGCCCGGTAGCTCGTCAGGCTCATAACCTGAAGGCCGCAGGTTCAAATCCTGCCCCCGCAACCATCGGTACCATACTATTGCGGCCCCGTTCGGATTTCCGAGCGGGGCCGTTTTGGTTTCTGCGGGTCGATTTTCCCAGCCTCTGGCCACGGGCGGCGCCGGGATTTCCATTCGATCGGCACATGATGAAACGCCGATGCGGTCCCGGGCGTTGGGTTCCAGACCCAGGAAGGACCGCTCATGAGCACGACCGCCTCAAAGATCGAAAAGCGAAACCCGCCCCCTTCCGCAGCCGAAAAGCCCGGTGAACGCACGCCGCCGGTGGAGGCGATGGGCGCCCGCATGAAGGCCCAGCCCGAGCGCAAGAAGCCGGCGGGCATCGGCGGGGCGCCCAGCCCCGTGGGCGAGAACGATCTCGCTTGAGGGGCGCAGGCCGGTTCTTGCCGCCCCGTCGCGGGTGATGAGGGAGAGGGGAGCGGGGCAACCCGTCGCGGCGCTGTGAACCGCTCCTGCGCGCATGCCTGACGCTGCCGATATACGAGCGTCAGTCGTTCCCTTCGATGCGCCCAAAGACACGCGTGCGGCAACAAAAAAGCCCCGCTGCGAGGCGAGGCTTTTCGTTCAGCGTAGCGCGGGGCTGCAGTACATCCGTGCATTCCCCGATTAGACGATCTTTCAATCGATCCGCTCGCTGAGTTGAAATCTTATCGCTGCGCATTTTGTCCTAATGATGGCGGCGTCTGCGCTTTTTTAAATCTGGAACCGATCCAGGGTTCACCTCTGCTCATCGCCGCTCCTGCCTGCGCAAGGCTTTCCGCGGGCGGCGGGGTAGATAGCGGCGGGGGCATGGCCCATTGTGGGGAGCCGCGATGGCCGTCGAATCGGACGCCGCTGTGGTTTGTATCCAGACAAGATCGGCGGGCGTGAACGGGCGCCCGCGCGGGCAGGGAGGGGCAGGGTGCAGTTCGTGAAGGTGTTGGCGCGGTTCGCGGTGCGGCTCGCCGTGGTGGTCCTTGTCCTCGTCGCGGTGGGGCTCGCCTTCCGGGCGTTCGACACCTGGCGTGGGCCTCAGCTCTCGCTCTGGCACACCTATGAGCCGCCGGAGATGAGCGTGGCCGAGCTGGACCGCGCCGATTGGGCGGCCTATCTCGACGCCGAGGCGCGCCTGTTCACGGCGGTGCGCGCCAATGTGTCGGACAAGCTGCCCGAGGCGGAGCGCACGCCGCTGAACCGCTATTTCACCGGCGCGCGCAATTATCCCGGCCGCTTCGCCGCCGATTGGAACCGCTCCTTCGTGATCCAGCCGTCCGGCCCGGTCCAAGGCGTGGTGGTGCTGCTGCACGGCCTCACGGATTCCCCCTACAGCCTGCGCCACTTCGCGCGGCTCTATGCCGACCGGGGCTTCCTCGCTTTGGGTCTCCGGCTGCCCGGCCACGGCACCGTGCCGGGCGCGCTCACCGACATCCATTGGGAGACCTGGACCGCGGCGGTGCGGCTGGTCATGCGCGAGGCGCGGCGGCTGGCGGGCCCGGGCAAGCCGGTGCACCTCGCGGGCTATTCCAATGGCGGGGCGCTGGCCGTGCTCCACACGCTGGACGCGCTGGCGGACCCTGCCCTGGTGAAGCCCGACCAGATCGTCCTCGTCTCGCCCATGATCGGCATCACGCCGTTCGCGCGGTTCGCGGGGCTGGCGGCGCTGCCGGCCTATCTGCCCGGCTTCGCCGCCGCCAAGTGGCTGGACCTGATGCCGGAATTCAATCCCTTCAAGTACAATTCCTTCCCCGTGAACGCCGCGCAGCAATCCTACGCCCTGACCCAGGTGGTGCAGGCCCGCATGGCGGCCGCGTCCGGGCGCCTCGCGGACTTCCCTCCGGTGCTCACCTTCCAGTCGGTCGTCGACCATACGGTCAGCACCGAGGCCGTGGTGAACGGCCTGCATATGCGCCTGCCCCCGGGCCGGGGCGAACTTGTGCTGTTCGACGTGAACCGCGCCGCCACCCTCGATTTCCTGCTGACGGACGAGGCGAAAGGCGCCCTGCGGCGGCTTCTGCCGGCGGCGCCGCGCCCGTTCCGCAGTGTGGTGGTGGCCAGCACGGCGGACGGGCAGGCCGAAGCGCAGGTGGTGGAGGCGGGCGCGACCGGCGTCGCACGACAGGCGCTGCCGCCGCCCCTGGCCTATCCGCCCACCATCTATTCCCTCTCCCACGTCGCTATGCCGTTTCCGGTGTCCGACGGCCTCTACGGGATATCGCCGGACCCGGCGGAGGATTTCGGGATTCGCCTGGGCGACCTCGTGGCGCGGGGAGAGCGGGGCACGTTCACGGTGAGCGAGGAGGTGCTGATGCGCATCGCCTCCAACCCGTTCCTGCCCTTCATGCTGGAGCGGGTGGGCCAGACCCTGCCGGGGGGACCGCAGCCGGCGGGCGCGCGGTAGGGGAGCCTACTGGGCGGCGATCCGTGGCGCGGCGGCTTCCGGCAATGCGGCCTCGCTGAGCGTGGCGGCGCCGAAATCGCGCTTCAGGGGCGCCGTCGCGCCCACCAGCCGGGCGAGCACCGTGTCCAGCTTGGCCGCCTCGTTGGAGCACATGTCGAGGGTGTAGGTGGGGCTGCTGGCGGCGGAGAGGCGGAGCGAGCCCAGCATCTTGGGATAGTCGCGCGTGCTCTCGTCCCACAGCACGTCGAGGTCGGTCTCGGCGCGCAGGCGATGCTCCAGGGTGGTGATGCCGGCCTTGAACTGGCCCATGCGGCTGTCGTCCACCGGCTCCAGGCGGACGGTCTTGAGGGATTCCACGCAGGCCAGCACCCGAGAATACTGGAAATACACCTTGCGCATCGCCGTCTGCCGCTCCGCCTTGCGGGCCGCCGCTTCGGCGTCCTTCAGGCTGGGCAGCTCGCGCGCGCCCCAGTCGTCGCGCAGCAGCACATAGACGTCCGTGGGCAGGGGGATGTCCGCCGCCGCCTGCGTGAAGGCGAGATAGTCGAAGCCGGCCGCATCGCCTGCTGCGAGGGTCGCCCGGCCCATCTCCGCCCCGTCGAGGGCCTGGGGCTGGAAGCAGTCGAGCCGCTCGCGGGTGGGGTAGCGGATGGTGGGGGTCAGCGCCGACTGATGGTCGCGCCCGAAGGTGGAGACGAGCGCGAACAGGGAATCGGCGTGCTTGGAGAGCGTGACGCACAGGCTTCCCACATCCGGCCGATCGGCCGCGGGGCGCGGCGCTTCGATCTGCGCCAGGGCCGAGGCGAGGCCCGCATGCCGCAGGCATCGCGAGACGGCCTCCGGCGTCAGGGCACGCGGGTCGATCTCCACGAGGAAGCGGCGGTCGGCAATGCGCACGCCCACATATTTCGACGTGGCCACCTGGAGGAGGATCAGGCGGGTCTGGATCGCGAGCGCGCGCAGCGCGCTGGCGCGGGAGGCGGTGGTGAGATCGGCGATGGCGATGAAGAAGCCGGGCTGATCCCCGCCGGGGACCGTGCCCCAGCTCTCCGGCAGCGCCAGCACGCCCGGCATGCTGTGCCGGTCGAGATCGAAGAAGTGGGCGCGGCGCACGAAGTCGGAATTGTTGAAGAGCGTCACTCTGCCCGAGGCGGCGCGGCCGGCCCGGGAGGTGTCCACGAACGGACCCACGATGCCGTCGTCGCGGCAGACCAGATCCACAGATATCTCGGCATTCTCCCGCGCGGAGAGGGGAATGGACACGCGGGATTCTGCTGCGCATGTTGCGGTGCAGCATAAAAGCGTAAGCAAGACTGCGATGAAACGCTGCATGACGCGCGCCAAATGACTACCTCGGTACCAAACTTAATTTTCCGTGTCCGTCTGGCAATAGACGATGCATCCAATTTGGCGGCGATCCCGCAACGATGCATTTCAAGTTGTGCTGCGCTGCGTCGCTCAACCAATTCGGCTGGGATCGGGCGCCGCATTGTTTCGCGATACACCCTAAATCTCTTGAGTGATGATTTGATGATTGGAGGATATTGTTTTTATAACGATTACGAATATCAAATGTGTCTACTTAATATTTCAAGTATTTACTTCGCGTATCGCGGTTGTTTGGTCTCCGTTGTTTGAGTTCGGGGAGGTGTTCTGATAGAAAAATGAAAAGGATGCCCGATGGTCATGTGTCCGGATATGCGCATTCTGGCTTCGGTGGACGTGCTAGCCGCCGAAACCGGGGGGGAGGTGGTGGTGATGGACCCCCGGTCCGGGCACTATTTCACCTTCGAGGGTGTCGGATCTGACATCTGGCGGCGCCTGTCGTCCCCCATCGAGGTGGCCGAGCTCTGCGACGCGCTCGTGCGCGACTACGACGCCCCCGAGGGGGAAATCCGCGCGGCGACGCTGGCCTTCCTGGAAGAGATGCTCGAAATGCGTCTCATCGTCCTGGCATGATGCGGCGCCGGCTCCAGGCGGCCGAGGCCGGCGGGGCGTTGCTGCTCGCCTTTGTCCTGGTCTTCGTGCTGCCCTTCCGCATGCTGGCGGGGCTCATGGGGGCCTCCGTCCCTCGGGACGTCGCGCCTGCCGGCGGTGCCGCGCGGGTGGCATCCGGCCTCGCCCTGGCCCGGCGCGTGCAGCGGGCAGCGGCGGCCGTCCGGCCGCAGGCGACGTGCCTCGTCCAGGCCGTCGCCCTCTGGCTGCTGCTGCGACGGCGCGGTCTCGATGGGCATGTGCGGCTGGGCGTTCTGCGCGAGGGGGAGGCGTTGCGCGCCCATGCCTGGGTGGATGTGGCGGGGGTGACGGTGCTCGGCGGCCAGGAAGCGGCCGGCTACAGCGCCATCGCGGACCTGGGCGCCGGCCGTGATGGCGCCCCGCGGCGCTCGGCATGAGCCCGTTGCTTGCGAGCCTCCATCTCTATCGGGTCGCGGGCCTGCGCATCGCATCCGAACACCCGCTGGATCATCTTCCGCCGTCGGACCGGGCAGGCCCATCGCCCGACGTGCACATCGCGTTCGCGCCGCTGGCGGCGCGCCCCGGCCGGGTCGCCGGGGCGTTCGAGGTTCATTCGCCGGACAGCGCCGATCTCGTGATCCCGGGCCGCTTGTGCATCCGCGTGTCCGGCGGCCGCGCATTGACCGTGGATGCGGCCCCCGATGTCCCCCCGGCGGAGATCCTGACTTTCCTGTTCGGCCCCGCCTTCGCCGCGCTGCTGCACCAGCGCGGAACGCCGCCGCTCCATGCGGGGGCGGTGGCTCTGGCTGGAGGGGCCGTGGCCGTGGCCGGGGCAAGCGGAACGGGCAAGTCCACCACCGTGCGCGCCCTGCTGCGGGCCGGCGCGCGGCTTTTGACGGACGACCAGATGGTGGTCGAGCCGCCCGCCGACAGGGTCGCCCCGGGGATCGCCGCCGTGAAGCTGTGGCAGGCCGCCGCCGCGCATTTCGACGACCCCGCCCGCGACAGCGACCGCGTGGCGGCCGGGCGGGACAAGTTCCATCTCGGCATCGCGCCGGGCCAGATGGCTCGCGCGCCGGCGCCGTTGCGGGCGGTATGCATCCTCGCGCCCCGCGAGGGACACGCACCGCCGCGCCTGGAGCGGCTCTGCGTGCCGGAGGCCGTCATGGCCCTGGGCGGCTTGTCCCATCACGCCTATGTGGCGGACGCCATGGGCCGCCGCCGCGCCATCTTCCATCTCGCGGCGGATCTGGCGGGCCGGGTGCCGGTCTTCCTGCTGCACCGACCAGACGACCTCGCATCGCTTGATGAGGTGGCGGAGCGGGTGCTCGAAGCGGCGGGGCAGGAGGCGACGCGCCCTAACGCCCTGGCGAGGATTGCGCCGTGACCGCCATCAGCGGCCTCGTGCAGTGGGGCGGGCGGCCGGACGCCGCTGCCGCCTGCGCCGCCATGCAGCGCGCCCTTTCGCCCTATGGCGCGGATCGCGTGGCTGCCTGGGACGGCGGGGACGTGGCGCTGGGCATCGGCCTCGCGCGCCTGCTTCCCGAAGACCGCCACGACCGGCAGCCGCTGTCCGGGGGCGGCGGGCGCTGGCAGGTCGTGGCGGATCTGCGCCTCGACAACCGGGCCGAACTCGCCGCGCGCCTCGGAATCGATACGAGGGATGCAGCGAGCCTCGCGGAGTCCGACCTCCTGCTGCGCGCCTGGGAGACCTGGGGGGAGGGGACGCCCCATCATCTCGTGGGGGACTTCGCCTTCGCCGTGTGGGATGCGGCCGAGCGGCGGCTGCATCTGGTGCGCGACTTCCTCGGGCAGCGTCCGCTTTTCTATCACCTGGGCGATCGCTTCACGGCCTTCGCCAGTATGGCGCGCGGGCTTCACGCGCTCGACGGGGTGCCGGTGGCGCCGGATCTCGACCGGCTGCGGGACTATCTCGCCCTGGCGCCCATGCGGGGCGAGGCGAGCTTCTTTGCCGGTATCTCGCGGGTGGAGCCCGGCGAGCACGTCACGCTCGGCCCGGGCGGGCGCGTCGCGCGGGATGCCTGGTATGGGTGGGACCGCATCCCGCCCGTTCGCCTCGCCCGCGACGAAGACTATGTGGAAGCGTTCAGAGATACGTTCGACCGCGCCGTGTCGGACCGGCTGCGGGCCAGCGTGCCGGTGGCAAGCCAGCTTTCCGGCGGGCTCGACAGCACGGCGGTGACCGCGACGGCCGCGCGGATGCTCGCGGAGCGGGGCCGGCGCCTGCGCGCCTATACCCATGTTCCGCTCGCGGGGGTTGCGCTGGCGGATGCCGAGACGCGGAATGGAAATGAATGGGCCCTCGCCCAGGAGGTGGCCAAACTCCACGCGAACATCGACCATGTCCCCGTCGAGGCGGCCGGCCGGAGCATCGGCGGCGATCTCGATGCGCAGTTCCATTATTTCCAATACCCCGCGCTCAATCTCTGCAACCTTGTCTGGATGCGCGAGATTTCGCGTCTGGCAGGGCGCGGCGGGCGTGGCGTGCTGCTGACGGGGGCAGCGGGAAACGCGACCATCAGTCTGGCGGGGCTGGAGCGGCCCGCCGAATTGTTTCGCGCCGGCCGATGGGGCGCTTGGCTCCGGGAGAGCCTGGCTTTGAGGCGGCTGGGCTACAGCCTGCCCGGCGCTTTTGCCGGGCGCACCTTCGGCGCGTTTATGCCGCCCTGGCTGTTCACGGCCCTGGTGCGCCTTCGCACGGGCCATCCGAACCGCCTGTCGGCATTCTCGCCGCTCAACGCGGAGGTGCGGGAAAGCGCTGCCCTCAAGGCCCGGCTGGACGAACTGGGCTATGACGCGAGCTTCCGGCCCTGGCCGAGCGTGCGCGGCCTCTCCGCCTTCATGCTTCGGCGCCTCGACATCCATGGGCTGGAGCAGAAGGGCCAACTCGCGGCCTTCGGCATGGATGTGCGGGACCCGGCCGCCGACCAGAGGCTGGTGGAACTGGTGCACGGGCTGCCCTCGCACCTCTTCCTGCGGAACGGCGAGCCGAAATGGCTCTATCACCGCGCGTTCGCGGACCGCGTGCCACCGGCCATCCGCCACGCGGGCCGCAAGGGGGTGCAGGCGGCGGACTGGCCGGAGCGGCTGCGCCGCGCCCAGCCCCTGCTTCAGGAGGAGTTTGGCCTTGCAAGGGAGAATGCGGCCGTCCGGACGCTTCTGGATGTGGGTGATCTGGCGCGGGATCTCGATCGGGATTTCAGCGAGGACCTGACAGGGCCGGAGGCCACGCGCCGGTTTCGCTACCGCTTGCTCCGGGGGCTCTCCGCCGCGCATTTCCTGCGCAAGACCGAGGCCGGAAACGCGGGGCCCGGAACACTCTGACGCCCTGCACGTGGCGTGTCGCGCGAGGCGAACGCCGCGCGCGCTCATATCTCACGCAGGGTCTCCACGGGCGTCCCAACTTACAGACGGCCACCTTGGCAGGTTGCCGTGCGTGGTGACTTTCGGCAGCCGGAAGCAGCTACCGCCGGGGGGCTGTCACGAGACGTCGATCCCGTCGCCACTGCTGGCACCGCCGGCCAACGTCACGCCCACCAGCGACACCTGGCGGCAACGCGGGGCCGCCCATGGGCGGCGCGGGGCGGGCGAGGGCGACGCAGGCTGCATCGATGCGGAATCGGGCCGGGGAGCATGCGGGAGCGACATGAAGCAGGCACCTCAAAAGTAGCGCTACAGCTTATCGCTTTCCCCTGCGTTGCACAACCTGACGGGGAGTGTCTGCGTCAATGCATCGTTTCGCAGGGGTCCGGTATCAGGTGTGACTGACCGTCCCCCGGCACCGCGTGCCATCCCGATGTCCACCACATCCGTTTGCGGCACATAGCGCCCTGCCGGACCTGAGCAAATGCACGTTCAGGAGGATCTGCGTCTCGAAATGCTATTTCAGGTTGCGTAAAACGATCTATCCATATATCTATGGTTGTGTTCCGCGGCGAGGCCTGAGAGGTGCTTCATGGACCCCTGGATCGGTGAAATCCGCCATTTCTCGTTTCCGTTCGCCCCTCGGGGGTGGGTGCCGTGTGACGGGCGCCTGCTGCCGGTCCGCCAGAACGCGGCGCTGTACAGCCTGCTGGGGACCAGCTTCGGCGGCGACGGCATCAACAATTTCGCGGTTCCGGACCTGCGCGGCCGGGCCATTGTCGGCGCGACGCAGCTCACCCAGCCGGCGACGCCTCCCTATGTGATCGGGGAGGTGGCCGGCGTCGAGGTGGTTACGCTGACCGTCAACCACATGCCGCGCCATGCGCACGATGTCCGGGTGGCCACCACCAGCGACAACCAGGCGCTGCCGAAGGGCTCGTACTTCGCTCCGGTGTCGCAGTTCAAGACGTCGCCGACCATTCCCGTCTACGGGACGCCCACGGCGCAGACCGTGCCGCTGGACCCGGGCACCGTGACGGCGGCGGGGGGCGGGGCCCATTCCAACATGCAGCCCTATGCGGTGGTCGAATACTGCATGGCCATCTCGGGGCTCTATCCGGGGCGGGACTGATGCCTGCGCGGCCGGCGGGGCTGACGTGCCCGTATCGGCCATGACAATGCGAAACCAAACGGAGGGGGCAGATGCCAGAGGCTTATGTCGGCGAGATCCGTCTGTTCGCGGGGGCCTTTGCGCCAGCGGGCTGGTTGCCGTGCGACGGCCGGCTCATGCGGGTCGCGGACCATGAGGTGCTCTACACCCTGATCGGCAACAGTTGGGGCGGCGACCACATCCAATTCAAACTGCCGGACCTGAGCGGTCGGGTGGCCATCGGCGCCGGGGCGACGGCCGGCGGCAGCACGCGTGTCGTGGGCCAGCTCGGCGGCGCGGAGGCGGTGGTGGCGGACCTTCCGGTTCACACCCACCATTTCCTGGCCTCCGCCCAGCCCGCGACCGCGCTCGCGCCCGCGGGCCAGATGCTCGCCACCGTCACGCCCAGCGGAACCACGGCCGGTCTCTACCTGAAGGTGGCCGGGACCGAGCAGGTCATGGCCGACGGTGCCATCGTGGAAGCGGGCGGCGGCTCGCCCCATGCCAACACCATGCCCAGCGTGGGGCTCGGCTACATCATCTGCACCGTCGGCGAATTCCCGGTTCAAAACTGACCACGGCAGGAGACGCGAATGGAAGCCTTTATCGGGGAAGTGCGGGCCTTCCCGTACCGTTTCAATCCTGTCGACGAAACCCGCTGGCTGCTGTGCGACGGCACCCTTTATCCCACCAGAAACTTCCAGGCGTTGTTCAGCGTCATCGGGAACATCTATGGCGGGGACGCGAGGACCACCTTCGGTGTCCCTGACCTGCGGACGCGGGTCCCCGTGGGGACCGGTCAAGGTGCCGGGCTCAACACGGTGGCCTATGGCGCGGTCTGGGGCACGAACGACGTGACGCTCGCGCCCTCCGAACTTCCCATCCACAAGCACGCGCTGAAAGGCGCCTTCACCGGCGCGGCGACCGACCTGTCGGACGCGCCCGGCCCGACCTTCTCCATCTCGCGCACCTTCAACCAGTTCGACTATTCCAACGAGGTGCTCGCCAACCCGGCCTTCCTGGATCCTCGGACCATCGAGGTCGTCGGGGGCGCCCAGCCCCATGAGAACCGCCAGCCGGTTGTGGCCATCACCTATTTCATCTGCTGCGAAGGGGAATATCCCACGCGGCCCTGACGGCCCGGCATGGTCACGGGTCAGCGCGGCAAGGGCAGTTCGGAGCCGATCTCCACCTTGCCGCTGCGCTTGTCGTAGACGCAGACCATCATGATGGCCTGCTTGCCGCCCTTGGGCGTGCCCGTCACCACAGCGAGGCCGTAGCTCTCGCTGCCGAACGGGTCCACCACGGCCTTGGCTGTGGGGATGTGGGGCGCCGCGGCCTTCAGACAGGCCGCCTGCACCTTGGTGCGGAACTCGGCCCAGGCGTCGGGAGCGGAAGCCCCCGCCGCCGATGCCAGGACCAGCGCGGCGAGAAAAGCGGCCGTTCCGGCGGTGTGCGATCGTCTCATTGTCTTATCTCCCCGCTCTCAACGCGGACCGTTGCGCTTCATGGCTTCCAGCAGGGCCGCGCCGAACGCGCCCTGGGCCGGGGCCTCCGGCTTCGGCCTGTGCTTCGGCGCGGGCGCCGCTCCGCGTTCGGCACGCGGCTCGCCGGCGGGGCGGGGGGCGGCATCCTTGCGCATGGAGAGGGAGATGCGCTTGCGCGGCACATCCACCTCCAGCACCTTCACCTTCACCACGTCGCCCGCCTTGACCACCTCGTGGGCGTCCTTCACGAAGCGGTCCGCCAGTTGCGAGACGTGCACCAGCCCGTCCTGGTGCACTCCGATGTCCACGAAGGCGCCGAAGGCGGCCACATTGGTCACGGTGCCTTCCAGCAGCATGCCGGGGCGCAAATCCTTGATGTCGTCGATGCCGTCCGCGAAGGACGCGGTCTTGAATTCGGGGCGCGGATCGCGGCCCGGCTTCTCCAGCTCGGCCAGGATGTCCTTCACCGTGGGCAGGCCGAAGCGCTCGTCCACGAAGGCGCGCGGGTCGAGCGCGCGCAGCGCCGCGCTGTCAGCCATGAGGGCGCGGACGTCGCGCCCGCAGGCGGCGACGATCTTCTTCGCGATTCCATAGGCTTCGGGATGCACGGCCGAGGCGTCCAGGGGCTCCTTGCCGTCCGGGATGCGCAGGAACCCGGCGCATTGCTCGAAGGTGCGCGGGCCGAGGCGCGAAACCTTCAGAAGCTCACGGCGCGAGGCGAAGGGGCCGTTGGCGTCGCGATGGGCGACGATGCCTTCCGCCAGGGACGATCCGAGGCCCGACACCCGCGCCAGAAGCGAGGCGGAGGCGGTGTTGAGATCGACGCCCACGGCATTCACCGCGTCCTCCACGACAGCGTCCAGCGCGCGGGCGAGGCGGGGCTGGTCCACGTCGTGCTGGTACTGGCCGACGCCGATGGACTTCGGCTCGATCTTGACGAGTTCCGCCAGCGGATCCTGGAGGCGGCGGGCGATGGAGACGGCGCCGCGCAGCGACACGTCCAGATCCGGGAATTCCGCCGCCGCCGTGGCCGAGGCGGAATAGACCGAGGCGCCGGCCTCGCTCACCACCACCTTGATGGGCCGCGCCTCGGCGGGCAGGCGGGCGAGGAGGTCGGCGGCGAGCTTGTCGGTCTCCCGGCTCGCCGTGCCGTTGCCGATGGCGATCAGCTCCACCTTGTGGCGGGCGATGAGGGCGGCGAGCGCCGCCTGCGCCCCCTGGATGTCGTTGCGCGGGGCGAGGGGATAGACGGTGGCCGTGTCCAGCACCTTGCCCGTGCGGTCCACCACCGCCACCTTCACGCCGGTGCGGATGCCGGGATCGAGCCCCATGGTGGCGCGGGCGCCAGCCGGTGCCGCGAGCAGCAGGTCCTTCAGGTTGCGGGCGAACACCCGGATGGCCTCTTCCTCGGCCCGCTCGCGTGCCTCCACCATGAGGTCCACCGAGAGGTTGAGCGAGAGCCGCACCCGCCAGGCCCAGCGCGCGATCTCCATGAGCCAGGCATTGCCGGGCCGGGCGTCCGTCACCTCCAGCGCGGCGGCGATGAGGCGCTCCGTGGGCTTTACGGGCGCGGGGTCGTTGGCGTCCACCTCAATGTCCACCGAGAGGATCTCTTCGTTGCGCCCGCGCAGCATGGCGAGCACGCGGTGGCCCGGCGCGTTCGCCCAGCTTTCCGAATGGTCGAAATAGTCGGAGAACTTGGCGCCCGCCTCCTGCTTGCCGTCATTCACACGGGCATGCAGCACCGCGTTCTTGCGCATATGGGCGCGCAGGCGGCCGAGCAGGTCGGCATTCTCCGTGAGCCCTTCCACGATGATGTCGCGCGCGCCCTCCAGCGCCGCCTTCACGTCCGCCACCTCGCCGGTCACGCAGGCGGTCGCGAGGTCCGCCGGCGCCTTGCCGCGGTCGGCAAGGATCGCCTCCGCCAGCGCTCCCAGGCCGCGCTCGCGGGCGATCTCGGCCCGGGTGCGGCGCTTGGGCTTGAAGGGGAGATAGAGGTCTTCCAGCTCCGCCTTGGTGGTGGCGCCGGTGATGCGGCCTTCCAGATCGTCGGTGAGCTTGCCCTGGCCGCGAATGGTCTCCAGCACGCTGGCGCGCCGGGCCTCCAGCTCGCGCAGATAGGCGAGGCGCTCCTCCAGGGTGCGAAGCTGGGTGTCGTCCAGGCCCCCCGTCGCTTCCTTGCGGTAGCGCGCGATGAAGGGAACGGTGGACCCCTCGTCCAGCAGCGCGACGGCGGAGGAGACCTGTTCCGGCCGCGCGGAAATCTCGGCGGCGATGGTGCGGGCGATGGAGGCGGCGGTGCGGGCGTCGGCCATTCGGGACTCTGCGTACGTTTGGGGGCGGCCTTATAGCAGGTCCGCCCGCCTTCCGCAGGGCGCGCTCACGCCTTGCCGTGCCAGAAGGCCATTGCCGCCGGCGGCAGGCCGGCCAACACCAGTTCGAATGCCGGCCCGTCCACATGCCGTCGCACGGCGGTCGCCACATGGGCGATGGCGCCTTCGGGCGCGAAATTGTGGTGCTGGCGCAGGCCCTGCGCCTCGCGGGTCATGGCTTCCCGACTGTCGAAGGGCACCGGGGTTTGCGCGGGGTCCCATCCCGTGACGAACATCGCCCGCAGAACCGGCGGCAGCACGCCCGCGAAGCGAACCACTTCGGCGGCAGACAGCCGTCGTCGGAAGGTGCGCAGCACGCCGTCCACCATGGTGAAGGACTGGTTCATGGTGCCCAGGCCCGCTTCATCGCGCGCGTCCGCCAGAATGCGCATGAAATCCTCGGAGGCGTGCTGGTACTCCATGGGAATTGTCATGGCGGCGTCTCCCGAGGTGGCTCAGACCAGCCCCTTCACGACGAGGTCGTAATAGTCGAGGGCGATCTCCTCGCCGCTCTTCTTGCCCGTGGGCCGGAACCAGCGGGTCATCCAGCTCAGCAGCGAGAGCACGGCGCGGCCGGTCATGGCCACGTCCACGGGGCGGAAGGAACCGTCCGCGATCCCGCCGGCGATGATGGAGCGCAGCAGGCCCTCATGGGCATCGCGCAGCTTCAGTGCGTCGTCCTTCAGCTCCGCGTTCGCCATGCCGGAATAGCCCACCAGCATGGTCACGAACGCATGGTAATTGGCCTCGATGCAGGTCGCGTGCGCCACCATGAACTGGCGCAGCCGTTCGGGCGCGGGGGCGCCGGGGTCCACCGCGTCCACGGCCGATTCATAGAGCGCCGTCAGGGTGGCGATGATGATGGCGTCGTAGATCTCCTGCTTGGAGGAGAAGTAGTTGTAGATGGCGCCCTTCGAGTAGTTCATGGCCGCCGCCAGCGCGTTCAGCGAGCTGTCCGCGTAGCCCTTCTCCGCGAACAGCCGCGCGGCTTCCCGCAGGATTTCCGCGCGCGGGTCGTCCAGCAAGGGCGGCCGCCCCATGCGCCGCTCGGGCGGGGCCTTCTCTAATGCGGGGGCGTTGCGTTTCATCTGGCCTCGAACGAACCGAGCCGCTGAGCGGCCTTGACTTGCCTGAAAAGATATATACTGACTGGTCGGAATGTAAATAAGGAGGCCGGAAATGAGCGCCCCGTCTGCGTCTGCCGTATTCGATTGGTCCGATCCGTTCGATCTGAACGGCCAGCTCACGGAAGAAGAGCGGATGGTGCGCGACACCGCGCGCGACTATGCGCAGGAGAAGCTCCTGCCGCGCGTGACGTCCGCCTATCTGGACGAGCGCTTCGACCGCGAGATCATGAGCGAGATGGGCGAGCTGGGCCTGCTGGGCTCCACCATCCCCGCCGAATATGGCGGCGCGGGCCTCGGCTATGTCTCCTACGGCCTCGCCGCGCGGGAAGTTGAGCGGGTGGATAGTGGCTACCGCTCGGCCATGAGCGTGCAGTCCTCGCTCGTCATGCACCCCATCTACGCCTATGGCGACGAGGCCCAGCGCAACAAGTACCTGCCCAAGCTCGCCAGCGGCGAATGGGTGGGCTGCTTCGGCCTCACCGAGCCGGACGCGGGCTCCGATCCCGCCGGCATGCGCACCCGCGCCGAGAAGATCGACGGCGGCTATCGCCTCAACGGCGCGAAGATGTGGATCACCAATTCCCCCATCTCCGACCTCGCCGTGGTGTGGGCGAAGTCCGCCGCCCATGGCGACCAGATCCGCGGCTTCGTGGTGGAGCGCGGCATGAAGGGCTTCTCCACGCCGAAGATCGAGAAGAAGCTCTCGCTGCGCGCCTCCATCACCGGCGAGATCGTGCTGGAGAACGTGGAGATCCCGGAAGAGAACCTGCTGCCCAACGTGGCGGGGCTGAAGGGGCCGTTCGGCTGCCTCAACCGCGCCCGCTACGGCATCGCCTGGGGCGCCATGGGCGCGGCGGAAGCCTGCCTCTCTGCGGCGCGCCAGTACACGCTGGACCGCAAGCAGTTCAACCGGCCGCTGGCCGCCACCCAGCTCGTGCAGCGCAAGCTCGCCGACATGTCCACGGACATCGCCTTCGGCCTCCAGGCGTGCCTGCGCGCCGGGCGGCTGATGGACGAGGGCGCGCTCTCGGTGGAGACCATCTCCTACATCAAGCGCAACAATTGCCAGAAGGCGCTCGACATCGCCCGGGTCGCCCGCGACATGCACGGCGGCAACGGCATCTCGGCCGAGTTCCACGTCATGCGCCACGCGGCGAACCTTGAGACGGTGAACACCTACGAAGGCACCGCCGACATCCACGCGCTCATCATCGGGCGCGCCATCACGGGCATCCAGGCGTTCTTCTGATCGCCGGTTTCCCGTCGCCTTCAACCATGCCCTCCCCCTCAGGGGGAGGGCGCTCTCGTTTGAGAAGACACCTTGGGACGAGTGCCCGCCATGCCCCTGCCTCTCGCCGGTATCCGCGTTCTCGAGCTTGCGCGCATCCTCGCCGGCCCCTGGGCCGGGCAGGTGCTCGCGGATCTTGGAGCCGAGGTGATCAAGGTGGAGCGTCCCGGGGCCGGGGACGACACGCGCGGCTGGGGCCCGCCCTTCATGAAGGGCGCGGACGGGGCCGACATCGGCGCCGCCTACTTCCATGCCACCAACCGGGGCAAGAAGTCGGTGGCGGTGGATTTCGAGACCGAGGAGGGCCAGCGGGTCATCCGGGCGCTGGCGGCGCGCACCGACGTGATCATCGAGAACTTCAAGGTGGGCGGGCTCGCCAAATACGGGCTTGATTACGAGAGCCTCGCCAAGGAAAACCCGCGCCTCGTCTATTGCTCCGTCACCGGCTTCGGCCAGGACGGGCCCTATGCCCCGCGCGCGGGCTACGATTATCTCGTTCAGGGCATGGGCGGGCTCATGGACCTCACTGGCCAGCCGGACGGCGAGCCCCAGAAAGTGGGCGTCGCCTTCGCCGACATCTTCACCGGCCTCTATGCCACGGTGGGCATCCTGGCCGCCCTGCGCCGGCGGGAGAGCACCGGCAAGGGCGGGCGCGTGGACATGGCCCTGCTGGACACCCAGGTGAGCGTGCTCGCCAACCAGGCCATGAACTATCTCGCCTCGGGCATCGCGCCGAGCCGCATGGGCAATGCCCATCCCAATATCGTGCCCTACCAGGTGTTTCCCGCTTCCGACGGCCACCTCATCGTGGCGGTGGGCAATGACGGGCAGTTCGCCCGCTTCTGCACCGCCATCGGCGCGCCGGAACTGGCGCTGGACCCGCGCCACCACACCAATGCGGGCCGCGTCGCCAATCGCGATGAACTGACCGCCGCCATCGCCGCCTTGACCGCCACCTTCACCCGCGACGACCTCTTGGCGCGGCTGGAGAAGGCGGGCGTGCCCGCCGGGCCCATCAACACGGTGGCGCAGGTGTTCGAGGACCCGCAGGTGGTCCATCGCGGCATGAAAGTGCAGTTGCGCGAGGCGGGCGGCGGCACGGTGCCCGGCGTCGGCAGCCCCATTGTCCTGGACGGCCGCCGCATGGTGTCGCCGTGCGCGAGCCCCCGCCTGGGTGCGGACACCCAGACCGTCCTCGCCTTGCTCGACCAGGTCTGCCCCCGGCGCTGAGCGGCAGGGGGGCGATCCGCCCTAGAGGGCGAACTGGGTCTGGACGAGCCGCGAATAGAGCCCGCCGGCCGCCATCAGGTCGCGGTGGGCGCCCTGTTCCGCCACGCCCTGCGGCGTCACCACGATGATCCGGTCCGCATTGCGCACCGTGGACAGGCGATGCGCGATGACGAGGGTGGTGCGCCCTTCCGAGAGGGCGGCGAGCGCCTTCTGGATCTCCATCTCCGTCTCGCTGTCGAGGGCCGAGGTGGCCTCGTCCAGGATCAGGATGGGCGGATCCTTCAGGAACATGCGGGCGATGGCGAGGCGCTGCTTCTGCCCGCCCGACAGCTTGACGCCCCGTTCGCCGACGATCGTGTCGAGGCCCGCCGGCAGGCCGGCGATCATCTCGTCGAGCCGCGCGCGGTGGGCGGCGCTGCGGACCTCCGCGTCGCCCGCGCCGAGCCGGCCATAGGCGATGTTCTCGCGGATGGTGCCGCTGAACAGGAAGACGTCCTGCTGGACGATGCCGATGGACCGGCGGAGCGAGGCGAGGGTCACGTCCCGCACGTCGTGGCCGTCGATGGTGATGCGGCCGGCGGTGGGCTCGTAGAAGCGCGGCAGCAGCGAGCACAAGGTGGTCTTGCCCGCGCCCGAGGGGCCGACGAAGGCCACCGTCTCGCCCGCGCGGATGTCCAGGTTCAGGTCGCGCAGCACCGGCTTGTCGGGATTGTAGCCGAAGCTCACGCCCTCGTAGCGGATGTCGCCGCACACGCTTGGCAGGTCCCGGGCGCCGGGGCGGTCGGCGATGTCGGGGCGGGTGGCGAGAAAGTCGAGATAGGAGCGGAAACCCGCGATGCCTTTCGGGTAGATCTCCACGACGGCGGCGATTTTTTCCAATGGTCGGAAGAACACGCCCACCAGGAGCAGGAAGCTCACGAATCCGCCCGCGCTCAGTTCGCCCCGGATCACGAACCAGGTGCCCGCCACCATCACCACCACCTGGGTGAGGCGCATGCCGAGATAGCTCAGCGCCATGTTGGCGGCCATCAGGCGGTAGGCGGCGAGCTTGGTGTCGCGGTAGCCGGTATTGTCCTTGGCGAACAGCGTGCGCTCGTGCTCCTCGTTGGCGAAGGCCTGGACCACGCGGATGCCGCCGACATTCTCTTCGATGCGTGCGTTAAACGCTCCCACCCGCCCGAAGAGGGAGCGGAAATTCTCCGTCATGTCACGGCCGTAGCGGCTGGTGGCCCAGGCCACCAAAGGCACCATGGCGCCGGTGAGCAGGGCGAGGTGGACGTTCACCGTGAGCATCAGCAGGAAGGCGCCGATGAAGGTCATGAGTGCCAGGAACACGTCTTCCGGGCCGTGATGGGCGACCTCGCCCACCTCCTCGAGGTTCTTGGTGAGGCGGCCCACCAGATGGCCGGTGCGGTGGTTGTCGAAAAAGGAAAAGGACAATTTCTGTAGGTGGTCGAAGGCCTTGCGGCGCATCTCGGTCTCGATGTTGATGCCGAGCATGTGGCCCCAATAGGTGACGATCGCCATCAGGCCGGTATTGAGCAGATAGAGGACCAGCAGCCCGCCCGCCGCGATGAGGATCAGCGGCCAGTCCTGGGCCGGCAGGAGGTGGTCGATGAAGAGGGCCACGGCCAGAGGGAAGCCGAGCTCCAGCAGGCCGGAGAGGATCGCGCAGCCGAAATCCAGCAGGAACAGCCCCTTATAGGGGGCGTAGTAGGAAAAGAACTGCCTGATGATGCCCATGATCCGGGTTGTTCCGCCTTATTCGCCGATATCCTCGCCCGCATGGCCGAGCCGCCAATAGGCGGCCACCATCCGGCGGTCCTTCCCCATGCCCGTCGCCGCGATCAGGGTCCGGATGCGCCGCGCCTCCGCCTGCTCGCAGGCGACGAAGGCCCGGGTATCGGCCTTGTCCGCCGGGAGCGCAACGGCCTTGACGGCGGCCTCCAGCAGTCCCGCCCGGCCCGGCGCGGCGCGGCCGCGATGGAGATAGCGCAGGTCGAGGGTGGCGGGCGAGGGCAGGTTCTGTTCCTCGCCCGCGTCCTGCACCTCGATGCGCACCACGGCATGGGTATCGGCGGGCAGGCTCTCCAGGCAGCGGGCGATGGCGGGAAGCGCAGTCTCGTCGCCCGCCAGGAGCATGAAGGGCGCGGGCTCCGGCGCCGCGCCGCCGGGGCCGAGCAGGCCCACACGGTCACCCGGCCTCGCGGTGCGCGCCCAGTCGGCGCCGGGCGTGGAGAGGCCGGGATGCAGCACCACGTCGATGGCGATCTCGCCCCGTGCGAGGTCCACTGCGCGCACCGTGTAGACGCGCGGCACCAGCGCGTCCGGCCCCTCGGGCCAGACCATGCGCCCGTCCTCCCCCGCATGGGGCCAGACCGGCGCGCGCCCGGCGGGCGGGATGAGGACGCGCACATGCAGCCCGCCGGAGGCGAGGAAATGGGCCGCGTCCCCCGCCAGCACCACGCGCCGCATGAGGGGCGTCACCGGCTCGGCGCGGACCACGACCATCTCGCGGAAGAAGGGCAAGGGGCCGCCTCCGGCGCCGTCGCCGGTCCAGCGCAGCGCGGGCGCCCCGCCCGCCGCCTGGATCAGCCCCTCGGCCGTGTACATCTTCAGGAAGGCGAGGGCGGCCGGGGTCGGGCTCTCGCAACGCGCCAGCAAAGCGGCGCCGTCCGCCGCGAGGGTGAGCCGCCCGAAGCGCGGCGCTTCCAGCACGGTGCCATCCGGGCTCTGCGTCACGGCCGCATGGTTGGCGAAATGGGCGGCGAGGGCGGCGATGACCCGGTCGGGGTCGGGCACGGCCAGCCGGGCGAGGGCATGGAATGTCTCAGCCATGGGAGGCCTCCGCGCGCTGAAGGAGGAAGATGAGATAGGGTCCGCCGATGAGGGCGGCGAAGAAGCCCACGGGGATCTGGTAGGGGAAGGCCAGGGTCCGGCCCAGCCAGTCCGCCAGCATCAAGAGGTCGGCGCCGATGAGGGCCGAGGCGAACAGGAAGGCGATGCCGCCGCCGAAGCCCAAGAGGCGGGCGATATGCGGCCCGAGCAGGCCGACGAGGCTCAGCGGCCCCACGAAGAAGGCCGCGAGCGCGGTCATCAGCGCCGCCAGCAGGGACAGGAGCAGGCGGCTCGCCGAGAGCGGCACGCCGAGGGCCCGGCTCACCGGGCCGCCCAGCGGCAGGATGGTGAGCCAACGGCCCAGGAGCGGCAGGGGCGCCAGCAGGACGAGCGCCGCTCCCGCCAGGAGGAGCGCCTCCGTGCCGCCGACCCGGTCCGTGGAGCCGGCGAGCCATCCCAGCAGCAGGAAGGTGTTCCAGGTTCCCGAGGCGAACACGGCGGACAGGACGGCGAGGCACATGCAGCCCAGCGCCACGCCCGCCAGCAGCATCCGTTCCGGCCCGAAGCCGGTGCGCGCGCCCATGAGGAGGATGAAGAGAAGCGCCGCCAGCGCGCCCGCCGCGCTGCCCGCCATGAGGGCAGCGGTACCCGGCGCGTCCACCAGCAGGATGGTGACGGCGATGCCCACGCCCGCGCCCGCGCTCACACCCAGCACTTCCGGTCCCGCCAGGGGATTGCCCGTGAGGCGCTGCATGAGGGCGCCCGCCGCGCCTAGCAGCGCGCCCGCCGCGGCGGCCGCCAGGGTGCGCGGCGCGCGGAAGGGGAAGAGGTCCGCCAGCAGGTCGCCTTGCGCCAGGAACCAGCCGGTGCCGTTCCGGCCGAGGGTGAGCGTGAGCAGGCCGACGAGCAGCCCGCCCGCCAGGAGCAGCGCCAGCCCCCGCCCGGGACGGCCGAGGCGGCGGCGTCCCGTGCGCCCCGCCGCCTGGGGCGGGGTGGTGGCCTTCACCCGGGGCAGCAGCCAGAGCAGGATCGGCCCGCCCAGCAGGCCCACGGCGGCGCCGGTGGGGATGAGATCGCCCGCGCCGCCCGCGCTCACCTGGACGAGGCTGTCCGCCACGGAGAGCAGCAGCCCGCCCACCAGGGGCGCCCGCCACAGGATCTGCGCCGGGGTGCGCGCTCCGGTGACGCGCGCCAGGGCGGGCGCGGCGAGGCCCACGAAGCCGATGACGCCCACCTGCGCGATGACGCTGGCCGCCAGCCACACCGCGACGGCGATGACGAGGAGCCGCACCGCCACCAGCGCGACGCCCAGGCTGCGGGCGCTGGCATCGTCCACCGCCAGCAGGGTCAGCGGGCGCAGCAGCGCCGCCGCCGCCAGGGCGCCGAGCACGAGCCGCGTGCCGATGACGAGCGTCGCGTCCCAGTTCTGCTGGTGCAGGGAGCCCGCGCCCCAGATGAACACCGAGAGCGCATACTCCCCGCGCGCCAGGATCAGCGCCGTGGCGGCGGCCGCCGCCATGAGCGAGATGGTCATGCCCGCCACCACCACGGAGACCGGCTCCAGCCCGCGCCGCCAGCTCATGGCCAGCACCAGCGCCACCGCCGCCGCGCCGCCGGCGAAGGCGACGCCCTCCCGCGACCAGGCGAGAAGGCCGGGCGCCGCCACGAGGCACACGGTGAGCGCGAGCTGCGCGCCCGAGGCGATGCCGAGGGTGGAAGGATCGGCGATGGGATTGCGCAGCACCCGCTGGAGCAGCGCGCCCGACAGGCCCAGGGCCGCCCCGGCCAGCAGCGCGGTGGCGATGCGCGGCAGCGCGCTGTGCCAGAGCAGCGCCTCCTGCAGGCGCCGCACCGTATCCGGGTCGCCCGGCAGGTCGGCCCGCCGCAACAGCGCGGCCAGGATGAGCAGGCCCGCCAGCGCGCACAGGCCGAGCCACGCCCAGGCGACGCGGCGGCGCCCCCCGGCGGACATGAGCATTTCAGCCAATGTCGGCCCCTCCCGGCGCGAGGAGGGCGGCGGTGAGCAGCCGCGCGAAGCGGGTGGCGGTGGGCAGCCCGCCGAACGGGTTCATGGAGCCCAGCGTATAGACCCGGTGCTCGCGCACATTGGGCAGCGCCTGCCAGAGCGCGCTGCGGGGCAGCAGGCGCCGGGCGTCCGGCGGCACCGGGGGCAGGATCACGAGGTCCGCCTCCGGGAAGCGGGCGAGCGTCTCCAGCCCGATGGGGGCGGACGCGGAATAGGAGGTGTTCTGCGCCCAGGCATTGTCGAGGCCGAGCCGCGCCAGCACCTCGCCGAACATGCTGTCCGGCCCGAACACGCGGAAATGGCGCGGGTCGCCCAGATTGATCACCAGCACCGGGCGGCGCGGCCGGGCGGCGAGGTCCGCGCGGCAGCGGGCGAGGCCCGCATGGGTCCGCGCGATCAGCTCGTCCGCCGCCTGCGGCCGGGCAACCGCGGCGGCGAGGCTGCGCGCGGCCTCCTCGGCGCGCACGAAGGGGCGGCCGCCGTGCGCGAAGATGGACAGGGTCTCCACGGGGGCGATCTGCCGGAGCCGGGGATCGATCTGCGCATAGAAGGCCGAGTTGAAGATGAGCGTCGGCCGCGCCATGCGCAGCGCCTCGAAGTTCGGCATGCCGCGCAGGCCGATATCCACCACGGAGGCGGGGACGTCCGGCTCCACGGCGACGGCGCGGAACAGCACCAGCTCGGCCGCCGCCACCGGCACGATGGACATGGCGAGCAGCGTTTCCAGCAGCGCCCAGTCGATGGTGGCGAGGCGCGGGGCCGGGCTCACCGGCGCCGCCGCGCGGGCCGGTCCGGCGGCCATCAGGCCGAGGCCCGCAGCCAGGAGAGCCCGCCGCGACAGGGGGCTCACAGCACGTAGCCCAGCGGCGCGCCGCTCACGGGATGGGGCATCACGCCCATGGGCACGCCATAGACGGCGTGCAGCGTGTCCGGCGTCAGGATGTCCGCGCACGGCCCCTGCGCCACGAGACGGCCCCCGCGCAGCGCCACGAGGTCGTCGCAGGTGCGGGCGGCGAGGTTCACGTCGTGCAGCACCACCACCACGGCGATGCCGGTGCCCGCCTGGGCAAGGTCGCGCACCACGGAAAGCACGTCCATCTGGTGGGCGATGTCGAGCGCGGAGGTGGGCTCGTCCAGCAGCAGGCAATCGGCCTCCTGGGCCAGCATCACCGCGAGCCACGCCCGCTGGCGCTCGCCGCCCGAGAGGCTGTCCACCATCCGGTCCGCGAAGGCGGAAAGCCCGGCGCGGCGGATGGCGCTCTCCACCGCCGCGCGGTCCGCATCGCCGAACCGTCCCAGCGCGCCGTGCCAGGGATAGCGCCCCAGCGCCACCAGCTCGCGCACGTTGAGCCCTTCGGCGGGCGGGGTGAACTGGGGCATGTAGGCCACCTTGCGGGCGAAGGCGCGGCCCTGCCACTGCGCGAGCGGGCGCCCCTCCAGCCGCACGGTGCCCTCCCCCGGCGCCAACTGGCGGGCCAGCACCTTCAGGAGCGTGCTCTTGCCCGAGCCGTTGGGGCCGATGAGGCCGTGGACGCGCCCGCGCGCCAGCGACAAGGTGAGCGGGGCGAGGATCTCCCGCCCGCCCACCTTCACCGCGAGGCCGTCAATGTCCCAGAGCGGCCCGCCTGCGGGGCCGGTATCGTCCGTCGTCACCATTTGTACGTGATCTGCGCCACCACCGTGCGCCCGTCGCCATAATAGCAGCCGAAGAAGCCGCAGCTCGCCACATAGGTTTCGTTGGCGATGTTGTTGATGTTGACCTGGGCCTTGAACGGGCCGCGCTCGTAATGCACGGCGGCGTCGAACAGGGTGTTGGCATCCAGGAGGATGTCGTTGTTATCGAGCGCGTAGCGGTCGCCCACATAGCGCACGCCGCCGCCGAAGCCGAAGCCGGTCCAGGCGCCGGTCTTGATGGTGTAGTCGAGCCAGAGGTTCGCCATGTTCTCCGGCACGTTGGCCGGCCGGTTCCCGGCATTCAGGCCCTGCGTGATCTCGGCATTCATGTAGGTGTAGTTGGCGATGAGGTTCAGGCCCTCGGCCAGGCTCGCCGTGCCCGAGAGTTCCAGGCCCTGGACGTGCACCTCGCCATTCTGGGTGTCATAGCTGATGCCGCCGATGAGCTGGCTGGAGAGCACGTTGCTCTGGCGGATGTCGTAGATGGCCGCCGTGAAGAAGCCGTTCCAGCCCACCGGCTGGTACTTCACGCCCAGTTCGTACTGCTCGCCCTTGGAGGGCTGGAACGGCGCGCCGCCCAGGGCGGTGGGCATGTTGCCGATGACCGGCTCGAACGAGGTCGAATAGCTGAAATAGGGCGCGATGCCGTTGTCGAACAGATAGGTGAGGCCGACGCGGCCGGTGAGCGCGCTGTCGTCCTGGTCCTGCTCGGTGGTGGCGAAATTGGTGATGGTGGTGGAATTGGTGGTCGCCCAGTCCTGCCGCAGGCCCAGGGTGAGCAGCCACTTGCCGTAGCGGATCTGGTCCTGCGCATAGATGCCGGTCTGGCTGATGTTGCCGTCCACCGACGACAGATACCAGGGCACGTTGATGATCGGCTGGTTGTAGATGGGATTGATCATGCTGAGCGACGGCGCGTAGCCGAACTGCGTCAGGTTGTTTTCCGAATACTTCCGGTAATCGAGGCCCAGCAGCAGCTTGTGGGTGAGCGCGCCGGTCTGGAAGTCACCCTGGAGCTGGGTGTCGATGGTGATGGTGTCCTGGTCCTCGCTGTTCACGTTGGACCCGCGATTGGCGACGCTGGGATTGGTCGCGTCGAGGCCCGTGAAGTAGAGGTTGGTGTAGTCCCAATCCATCATCGTGTAGCGCGCGTTCTGGCGCACCTGCCACGTCTCGTTGATCTTGTGCTGGAACTCGTAGCCGATGTTGGTCAGCGTGCGGGTGGAATCGTCGTAGGACGGATCGCCCAGGAACAGGTTGGTGGACAGGAGGTTGGCGAGCGGGCCCACGGTATATTGCTGGGGCAGGCCCACCGGCGTGCCGGCTTCGTCGCGCTGGATGCTGGCGAGCACCGTGAAGGACGTGGCGTCGGTGGGCTTCCAGGTGAAGGTGGGGGCGAGGAAGTAGCGGTTGTCGTCCACGAAGTCGGTCTGCGTCCCGCTCTGGCGCGCGAGGCCGGTGAAGCGGTAGGACAGGTCGGTGCCGATGAGGCCGCCCACGTCGAACGCGGCCGAATAGCGGTCGAACGTGCCGATCTCGCCCTGGACCTCGCCGAAATTGGTGAAGGTGGCGCGCTTGCTCACCATGTCGATGAGGCCGCCGGGATTGCCCTGGCCGTAGAGCACCGAGGCCGGGCCGCGCAGCACGTCGATGCGCTCCAGGCCATACTGCTCGATGGACACCGAGCCGTTGGTGCGCATCAGCTTCAGGCCGTTGAGATACTGGCTGTTGGCGGACGAGAAGCCGCGGATGATGGGAGCGTCGAAGCGCGGGTCCACGCCGAAGGGCTGGCCCAGCACGCCGGCGCTGTATTCCAGCGCCTGACCCACATTCTGCACGCCGCGGGCATCCATCTGGTCGCGCGTGACCACCGAGATGGATTGCGGCACCTCGATGAGGGGGGTGTCGGTCTTGGTGCCGGTCAGCGTCTGGCGCGCCACATAGCCCTGGACCGGGCCGGTGGGCGATTCATGGACGGTCTCCACATTGATCTGGTCGAGCTCCACGGCGCCCGCCTGCTGGGCGCGCGCGGCATGTGGCGCCGCGACAAGCGCGCAGGCCACGCTGCTCAGAAACAAAGTGCGAAGATGCGTCCCAGGTCGTCCAGTCATTCCAACACCCGTGCGCCGAAGAGATCAGTTAAGAACTATTCAAAATTGATTTTTCTGATCGAAAGATCAGGCTTCGGCGTCTCTTAGCAATGGTATCTAGCCTCGGATTGTTCGTTCCTCTTGCGCTTTGACGATTTTTGGCCTGATATCCCGGAATGTTCCAGGCGGGAAGCGAGGTTCGCGTCTTTTTGCCGAACTTCAAAACAATTCAAATCTACTGAAGGCGGCTCGCGCGCCGGTCGCGCGGTTCGCCCGAGAGCAGCGGGACACCCATCGCCCATGGCGTTTCAGCCGCGCATGACATCCGCCATCGAAGGCATCACCTTGCTGGACGCGTTGCACTGGCGGCGCTGGAACGGCGTCGTCGCGGACGTCTGGCACGTGAACTGCGCCCCCGGCGCGCGCGGGGAATATGTCTCCCGCGATGCCCGCCTGTTCGTGATGCTGGAGCGCGAGCAGGGCTTCACCCATCTGCGCCTCTCGCCCCAGGGCAGCGACCTGCCCGCCCCCCGCACGCCGCTGCATATGAGCTACGTACCCGCCGACATGCCGCTCTGGTCGCGCATCGAGGAGGGGGGCGAGCTGCGCCACCTGGACCTGCATTTCGACGTGGCGACGCTCGCCGAGCGGCTGGGCGAGGAGCTGGATGCCGGCCGCCTCGCGCGCCCGCGCCTCGGCTTCACCGACGAGCGCATCCACGGCCTCGCCCGGCTCATCGCGCAGGAATGCGTGACGCCGGAAGCGCGCCACGACCTCTATGGCGACGGCCTCGTCATGGCGCTGTTCATCGACCTGATGCAGCTCGGCCGCCGGACCGCGCCGCGCCGCACCGCGCTTTCGGCGCGCCAGCTCCGGCGGGTGACGGCCTTCATCGAGGACAATTGCCTGCGCAACATCCGCCTCCAGGAACTGGCGGATCTCACCGACCTGTCGCAATCCTATTTCAGCCACGCCTTCAAGGCGGCCACGGGCCTGCCGCCCTATCAGTGGCACATGAAGGCGCGCATGCGGCGGGTGGAGGAGATGCTGGGCGACCCGGACCTGCCGCTGACCCAGGTGGCGGTGGATTCGGGCTTCGCGGACCAGGCCCACTTCACCCGCGTGTTCCGCCGCTTCTTCGGCCTCACGCCCGCCGCCTGGCGCCGGGAGCGGAGGGGGTAGAGCCGGATCGACATTCGAGCGATCCGGACGGCTTCTTCGGAAAGCGGCGTCATGGCCGGGCTTGTCCCGGCCATCCACGGGGGGGCGCCAGGTGTGCGCTCGACACAAAGGCGTGGATGCCCGGGACGAGCCCGGGCATGACGGGAGCTGAGAGGCTCAATCCGCCCCTCGTTCTGAATGTCGATCGATCCCGGGCGCAAGAATCCAGAGCAAAACCCAGAGCAAGGCTCACAGGTTCACGATCGCCTTGACGCCCAGCACCACCACGTCCGCCGCGCCGGAGACGCCGCCGGGATTGACGATGTACTGGAAGTTGGGCCGCACCTCGACACCGTCATGCACGCGGATGTTGTAATAGGTCTCCATGACATATTCGGCGGCGTTCTGCACCGCCACGGAGCCGGGGCTCACATAGTTCTGGAGGGTCTGGGTCGCCGCATACTGGCTGTTGACCTGGGTGCGGCCGAAGGCGATGGCGATGGCGTCGCGCGGGCGGCTGTCCAGCATGCCGGTATAGACCGCGCCGATGGCCACCTGGTTGTTGAGCTGCGAGGTGCGGTTGTCGGTCTGGGTGATGTTGAGGAACAGCGACAGGCCGCGCACCGGGTCGCTCGGCACCGGCTGGTAAACCTGCTGGAGCAGGTGCACGCTGACGCCGTAGCGCCCTTCCACCACCAGCGGCGTGCCGCCATAGAGGCCGATGGGCAGGCCGTTCGAGTTGTAATAGACGCTGTCCGCGTCTGATGTGTCGTACCACGCGGTGGCGGTATAGCTGCCCTGGAGGCCGCCGAAGCTGGGCTTCCAGCCCACTTCCACGGGGATGAGCGCCCCGGTCGTGCCCTCGAAGCCGAGGAAGAAGCCGTCATTCTGGGCGTTGCGCGGGTCCACCTGATAGGCGCCCACCTGGAAATAGGCGTCCGGCTTGCCCAGGCGCAGGCGCGTGCCCCACTGGCTCACCGGCCAGTTGAACCAGTAATTGCCCACGAGGTTGCCGGGGGTCGCGCCGCAGAAGGTGAGGTTCTGGAAGTCGCAGGCGAAGCTCGCGAAATCCTCGCCCACCGTCACGCGCCCGCCCTTCCAGGAGATGGTGTCGTCCAGGAAGCTCTGCTCGTACCACATGCTAACAAGGCGCCAGATGTCGCCGCGCCCGTACACTTCCTGCACCAGTTGCAGGGTGTTGAGGTCGGCGTCCGTCACGAGGTTCGAGCCGTTCCGGTTGGTGACGGTGAACTGCATCTTGGCGTTGGGCACCGACCAGAGCTTCTCCAGGTCCAGCGTCGTGCCCAGCATGAGCTGCCCGGCGCCCGCGCCCATCTGCTTGGAGCCGCCGGCCACGTTGCCCGCGAATTCCTCCACATAGCTCGCCTGGAAGTCGAAGCCCGCGTCGAACAGCCGGGTGCGCATCCCGCCCCAGTCGCCGGTGAGCTGGCCGATATCCTGCGCCGCCGCGGGCAGGGCGGCGGCGATCCAGAACGCGGCGGTAGCGGCGGCGAGGCCGGAGCGGGGGAGGCGGGTCATGCTCATGCGGCCTGCGATTGTCCCTGCGCGGCGCGCGCGGCCAGATGCCGCCCGAGCCGGTGGGAGAGCGCCATGATGGTCAGGGTGAGGTGCTTGTCCGGCAGGATCGGGATGACCCCGCCGTCGCACACATAGAGATTGTCGAGGCCGTGCACCTTCAGGTCCGCATCCACCACGCCCTTGGCCGGGTCGGCGGAAATGGCGGTGGTGCCGGCATAATGGATGCCGGTGCCGGTATTGTCGGTGCTCTCGTAGATGATGGTGGCGGACGCCTTGCGCAGCACGCGGCGGCCCCAGCGCAGCATGGCGTCCATCATCTGGTGGGTGCTGGGGGCGATGGTGAAGTCCACGTCCACCTGCGGCACGCCGTAGCGGTCCACATGCTTGCCGGGCCGCACCCGGTTGCGCGGGTTCGGATCGCCCGCGCAGAACAGGCCCAGCGTCACGTAGCTGTGGAACATCATCCGCGCCAGTTCCCGCTTGGCGAAGGGTGGGAAGGCGGTGAGGCCGGACAGGTAGTGCGGCACGTCGGGAATGCCGTGGATGGCATGGCCGATGAAGGGGAAGGGGGTGCCGTCCGGCAGCTTCTCCTGCGCCATCAGGATCAGCAGGTCGCCATAGCCGATATCGTACTGGCGCCTTTTGCCCCACAGCTTCCAGAAGGAGGTGGAGAGCACGGCCTTGGGATTGTCCTGGAGCCGGACGCCTACCTGCCCGTTGGCATTGCCGAGCCCGTTCGGGTCGCTCTCGCTGGCGGAATTGAACAGGATGCGCGGCGTTTCCACCGCGCCCGCCGCCAGCACCACGGCGCCCGCGCTGATGCGGTGATGCTCCCCGGTGCGGGTGTCGAGATAGTCCACCGCCTCGATGCGCGCGCTGCCCTCGGCCCGCACCAGCCGCACCACCTTGGCATGGGTGCGCAGCTCGTAATTGGGCAGGTTGGCGATTTCCGGCAGGAGGCGGGCGGAGAATTTGTAGACCGAGCCCACGGGGCAGCCGGAGGTGCAGATGCCGGTGGAGATGCAGCTCGTGGCCATGCCGCCGCGGGTGTTGATGGCCTTGCGGTTGGGGATGGCGAAGGCGTTCTTCTCGCCCAGCGCCTTCACCGCATCGATGACCATGCGGTCGGCGGGGCGCAGGGGCTTGGGCGGGATGAAGTCGCCGTCGGGCAGCTCGGCGATGTTCTCCGAGGTGCCGCAGACGGTGATCCTCTGCTCCACCGCCGAATAATGCTCTGCCAGTTCGTCATAGCCGAACGGCCAGGTCTGGAGGTCCTTGGGCGAGAAGCGCACCGAGACGCCGTTCCAGAGGTTCTGGAGGCCGCTCACCGCATAGATCTGGTAGAGCTTGAAGCTGTTGTCCTTCCGGTGGGCCGATCCGGTGGTCTGGTCGGCGAACAGGCTGTGCACGAACAGGCTGTCATGGGGCTCGATGGGCCAGGTGGTGCCGCTGCGCAGGCCGAAATCCATCTGCGAGCCGGGCGGGTCCGCCGTCTTGAAATGGTCCGGCGGAATGAGCGCGCCCTGTTCGAGCGAGACCACCTTCAGGCCGGACTTGGCCAGTTCATATGCGAGGAGACCACCGCCCGCTCCGGTGCCGACGACGCAGACGTCGAATGCGCCCGCCTCAGCCACGGATCTGCCCCAGCGGCCATTCGCCGACAGAGGTGAGGAAGGCGGGGGAGGCGAAGGCGACATATTCGAGGAAGGCGAGCACGATCGCTTCCTCGGGGGAGGGGCGCTCCCAGAAGCGGCGCGCGGGCAGGGGGCGGCGCGCCAGCACGTCGAGCGCGCCGTGCACCTGCCGGTTGGCCAGGGCCACCCGCTCCACGTCCGGCCCAATGGGCTCCAGCATGGCGCGGTAGGCGCTGCGCGCCACCAGGGTCCGCAGCGCGGTGACGGCGCGCGGGTCGCCTTCGGGGCGGGCGGCGACCGGGGCGCCCTCGGCCCCTTCGTTCAGGGTAACGGCCATCGACATGGGGCCCTCCTCGACAGATCCCGCCTCTCGCGAGCGGGCAAGGAACCGGACTGCGCGGACAGAAAACGGGCCGGGCGGCGGGGCCGCCCGGACCGGGACAAGGTCAGTGGCCCGCCACCGCGCGGCGGCGATCGCCGGGCGCGCGGGTGGGCTTGCCGGCGCCCAGTTCGCGGAACGGGCGGCCCGAGCGCAGGTGCTCCTCGATCTCCTCCAGCTCCGCGCCGCTGGTCTCGGGCACGTAGCGCCAGGTGAACCAGATGCCGATGGCGCACACGAGCGCATAGACGCTGAACACGCCGTCCAGGCCGATGCTGTGCATGAGGCTGGGGAAGGAGAACACCACCAGGAAGTTCATGCCCCAATTGGCCACCGAGGCCACGCTCATGCCCAGGGCCCGCACCTTCAGGGGGAAGATCTCGGACATCATCACCCAGGGCAGCGGCCCGACGCTGGCGGCGAAGGCACCGATATAGACCACGAGGCCGATGATGGAGACCACGTCCAGCCAATCGACGTCCGTGGCCGCGCCCAGCGCGATGGCGGCGAGGCTGACAGCGGTTCCCGCGAAGCCGATGAACAGGAGCGGGCGGCGCCCCAGCCGGTCGATGAGCGCCATGCCCACGAAGGTCATCAGCACGTTGACGATGCCGATGCCCATGGTGGCGAGGAGCTGGGTGGAGTGGGAATCGAAGCCGGATTCCTTGAACACGGTCGGGGCGAAATAGATGACCGCGTTGATGCCGCTGAGCTGCTGGAGGATGAACAGGCCCACGCCCACGATGAGCGCCGGGCGCACGGTGGGGGTGAGCAGTTCCGACCAGCTCGCGCGCCGCGCCGGGCCCTGGGCCGCATGCTCGATGGCGGCCAGCTCGCTGTCCACCTCGGCGGCGTTGGGGGCGATGCCGCGCACCTTGGCGATGGCCGCCCGCGCTTCCGCCTTCCGCCCCTTGGACACCAGCCAGCGGGGCGTGTCGGTCATCACGAAGATGCCCACGAACAGCGCGATGCCCGGCAGGGCGCCGGTGATGAACATGGTGCGCCAGGAGCCGGCGAAGACGTAGCCGACCACATAGGCGCCGACGATGCCGAGCGTGATGGCGAGCTGGTAGATGGAGACCAGCATGCCGCGCTTCTCGGCGGGCGCGTTCTCGGAAATGTAGAGCGGGGCGACGATGGCGGCGACGCCGATGGCGAAGCCGAGCACGAGGCGGGCCAGGATCAGGACCAGCGTGTCAGGCGCGGCAGCGGCGATGAGCGCGCCCACCACGAACAGGCCGCCCGCGAACAGGAGCGAGGCGCGCCGGCCGAGGGATTCGGCGATCCGCCCGGCGATGATGGAGCCGAACAGCGCGCCGAACGGCACGGCCGACGTGACCACGCCTTCCATGACCGGGTCGATGCCGAACTGGGGACGCAGAAGATAGAGCGCGCCGGCAATGACGCCTTCGTCGAACCCGAACAGAAAGCCCGCCATGCCCGCGATGGCGGCAACCAGATAAATCATTGCCTGACCTCCCTCTTCCCGGCGCGCCGGGGCCTGTCTCGCGTCCTCAGCCGAGGACGACGCGGGCAACCTTGCGGAACGCGGTCACGATGTCGGTGACGTCGGCATCGCTGAGATTCGAGGCGATGGCCAGCAGCGCGCTGCGCCCATGGAGATCGTCGCACTGGGGCAGCGCGCCGAGATGGTAGTCATAGTCCTGCGCGAAGGCGTTGGCCGGATGCGTCCAGGGCATGCCGTCGCGGCTGTTGGAGCGCTTGTTCACCAGGCTCGGGATGTTGGAATACCAGTGCAGGCCCCATTCGCGCATGGAGATGCAGGTGAGGCTGCCGGGCTGGCCGGTGATGCCCTCCGCCCTGAGCGCCTCCACGAAGCGCTTGCAGGTGGCCTCGTCCCGGTAGGTGGTGATCATGAACGGGCCGGTGTCGCCGTTGGGATCGGGGATGACGCGGAAGCCGAGGCCCTCGATGCCTTCCAGGGCGCGGCGCACGCGCCATTTCGCGCCCGCCATGGCGCCGGTGATGCGGGGCAGCTTGCGCATCTGGGCGAGGACCATGGCCCCCGACAGTTCCGACATGCGCGCGCCGATGCCCCAGAGCTGGCAGGTCTCGTCGGACGTATCCAGCCGGCCGGAGGCGTTGCGGGCATAGCCCAGGTCGTGCAGCGCCACGATGCGGCGGAAGAGGCCGTCGTCCTCGCACACGATCATGCCGCCGTCGCCGGAGGTGAGGTTCTTGTTGAGCTGGAAGCTGAAGATGCCGATGTCGCCGAACCGGCCCACGGCGCGCCCGTCCTGGCTGGCGCCGGCGGCCTGGGCGCAGTCCTCGATCAGCTTCACGCCCGCCGCGCGGCACACCTCGGCGATCTCGGCAATCCGGCCGGGGGCGCCGCTCATGTGCACGCACAGCACGGCACGGGTGCGCGGGCCGATCTTGCGGCGCAGGTCGGCGGGGTCGATGCAGAAGGTCTCGTCGATGTCCACGAGGCGCGGGATGGCGCCGGAGCGCACCACGGCGGACACGCAACTCACCCAGAGATAGCCGGGCACCAGCACCTCGTCGCCGGGGCCGATCTCCAGCGCCCACATGGCGATGGACAGGGCGGCGGTGCCGGAGGAGACGCCCAGCGCATGGCGGTGGCCGAAGGTCTCGCACCACTCCTTTTCCAGCGTTTCCACCATGTGCTGGGGGTCGGGGCCGTAGAAGCGGAAGGGGCTGCGGGCGCGGACCACCCGGTCCACCAGCTCGCGCTCTTCCTCGCCGATCCAGTTGGCGCCGGGCAGTTCCCAGGGCAGGGGTGTGGAGCGGACCGGAGTACCGCCCTCAATTGCGAGGCGATTGGCCAGTTCGCGGTCGTGATCTGCCACGTTCACTGACGTCATTTTTCCCCCCTGACCCTGATGCCGGGCCCCTAAGCTTGGCCATCTGCTCATAGAATGTTTCGCGAAATTCTGCAATTATTCTCCGGCCCCCGCGCGGGGTTAAGAAATCGCGGCACGGGGCGGGGTATGTCTGCAGTCATTCGTGTTTCCTTGATGGTTGTTACTTTCGGATTGCTGTTCGGGTTCAGTACCGCCAGCATCGCCGGGGTTTTGGACCGCGTGATTGCGGCGCTCTCGCTGAGGACACAGCAGGCGGAAATTCTCGTGGCGACCTTGGTGGTCGGGTGCTTTGTCGGAGCGGCCGCCGCGGGTGTGCTTTCCGCGCGGCTCGGACGGCGCAAGTCACTTGCGATATCTGTCGCCCTCGCCGCCCCGGGCTTCGCGGTCATGGTCCTGACACAGGGGTATTTTCCGCTGCTTCTTGCCCGTTTCCTCGTTGGATTGGCGGTCGGCCTCTCCTCCATGGTGGTGCCCATGTATGCGGCGGAGGTCACGCCCTCGCGCTATCGCGGCGCGGTGGTGTCCCTGTTCCAGCTCGCGGTGACGGCGGGAATCATGCTCGCCTATGGAATCGCCTTCGTCTTCATGGACGCGCCCTGGCCGCTGATCCTGGGCAGCGGCATCCTCATCGTGCTCGGCTGCGGGGGCGCGCTGCTGCTGCTGCCGGAAAGCCCCCGCTGGCTGCTTTCGCGGGGGCAGGGGGCGGCGGCGCGCCACGCGGCGGAGAATCTCGGCGTCGCGGATGAACTCACCGCCGCCGAGGGCACCGCCGAGACGGCCCGGTTCGACTGGCGGGTGGTGCGCAAGGGCAGCACGGCGGCGGTCCTCGTCCTGTGCGCCGCTCTGTTCGTGCTCCAGAACCTGAGCGGCATCGACGGCATCCTCTATTACGCCCCCACCATCTTCACCGAGCTGGGCTTCTCCGCCGGCACGGCGGCGCTCGCCGCAACGTTCGGGCTCGGCATCGCCAATTTCGGCGCGACCCTCGTGGCGCTGCGCTATGTGGACCGGGCGGGCCGGCGGCCGCTGCTGATCGGCGGCTCGGTGGCCATGGCGGTCGGCCTCGGCACCACCGTCGTCGCCGCGCTGCTGGACCTGCCCTGGCTCGGGCTCGGGGCGCTGGTGGTCTATATCGTCGCCTTCGCGGTCAGCCTCGGGCCGCTGCCCTATGTGCTCATGTCGGAACTGTTTCCCACCGCCATCCGGGAGCAGGGCATCGCCACCGCCTCGGCCACGAGCTGGCTGTTCAACGGCCTCGTGGCCGTCACCTTCCTGAGCCTCGTGAACAGTGCCGGCCTCGTGGGGGCCATGGGCCTGTTCGCCGCGGTCTGCGTGGTCTCGGTGCTGGTGTCGATCTTCCTCGTGCCGGAGACGCGCGGCGTGCCGCTGGAGGCCATCGAGGACAAGGTGCTGCGCGGCGAGCGCCTGCGGCACCTGGGGCTTTAACCCTCCGGCGCCGCACGCCTGCGCGGGGCGGGCGGACGTGGTTTAATGCCCGCCCCGTCCCGCTGGCCCTTTACCCGCATGCATGATTCCGCCGTCCTCGCCTGGATCCTGTTCTTCGCCCAGGCGCTCGCCCAGCTCGTCTTCATCGTGCGCGCCCTGCTGCGCCCGCATCGCGAGCCCGCCGCGCGGTTCGCCTGGGTGCTGGTGATCGCGCTCGCGCCCGTGGTGGGCGTCATCGCCTATATCCTGTTCGGCGAGGTCAATCTCGGCCGCAACCGCATCGACAGCCTGAGGACCGCGTTCGCGACCCTGCCTCCGGCCGCCGAGGTGGCGGGCCCCTCGGCGGAAACGGCGCTGAAGGACCGGTTCGTGCCCCTGTTCCGGGTGGGCCAGTCGGTGAGCCATTACGCGCCGGTGGCGGGCAACCGGGCGAGCCTGCTGCCGGATTCCGCCGCCTCCATCGACGCCATGGTGGCGGACATCGATGCGGCGCGCGAGAGTGTGCACGTCCTCTTCTATATCTGGCTCGGGGATGCGAGCGGGCTGAAGGTGGCGGCGGCGCTTGCCCGCGCCGCCCGGCGCGGCGTGACCTGCCGCGCCATGGCGGATGACGTGGGCTCGCGCGCCTTCATCCGCTCGCCCCACTGGCGCGACCTGGCGGACAGTGGCGTGAAGCTCGCGGCGGCGCTGCCGGTGGGCAACCCGCTGCTGCGCCCGTTCAAGGGCCGCATCGACATGCGCAACCACCGCAAGATCGTGGTGGTGGACAATGCCATCACCTATTGCGGCAGCCAGAACTGCGCCGATGCCGCCTTCGCGGTGAAGGCACGCTTCGCGCCGTGGGTGGACATCATGGCCCGGTTCGAGGGCCCGGTGGTGCGCCAGAACCAGCATGTGTTCGCCAGCAACTGGATGGCGCAGGTGGACGAGGACCTCGGCCCGCTCCTGTCCGCGCCGCTTCCGCCGCCCGGTCCCGGCTTCATCGCCCAGGTGATCGCCACAGGCGCGGCGGTGCGCTACTCGGCCATGCCCGAGACCTTCGTGTCGCTGATGAACGCGGCGCGGCGCGAACTGGTGATCACCACGCCCTATTACGTGCCGGACGAACCCATCCAGGCCGCCCTGTGCGCCAGCGCCCGGCGCGGGGTGTCCACCACCATCGTCTTCCCCCGCCGCAACGATTCCTGGATCGTGGCGGCGGCGAGCCGCAGCTATTATCGCGAATTGCTGGAGGCGGGCGTGGAGATCCGCGAATATGTGGGCGGCCTGCTCCATGCCAAGACCCTCACGCTGGACGGCGAGGTGTCGCTGATCGGCTCCGCCAATATCGACCGCCGCAGCTTCGAGCTGAATGCCGAGAACAACATCCTGCTGCACGACGCGGACTTCACCGCCACCGTCCGGGCCCGCCAGCAGGTGTTCCTGGATGCCTCGCTGATCGTCACCCGCGCCGAGGTGGAAGCCTATAGCCGCTGGCGCCAGCTCCTGAACAATTCCATCGCCATGCTCGGCCCCGTGCTCTGACGGGGCGCTTTCGGGGGCGTAGCGCTCCGGCTGGCGGTGGTGCCGTTGCCGGCCTCCCGCCCGGCCATGGCAACGCCTTGTTGCGACTCAGTTTTGCAGCTATCCCGAAACGGTAGCCTTGCGGTCCAGGCGGCCCTCGCTCGGCCCGTTCCGGGACAGGCCGGGCATGGACTTCCGTCGCCGGGGATAGCCGATTGCCCGACTGCACCGCGCCACGCAGATCCCTGACCGAAGAGAGGGCCTCCCGCCGTCTCCCGGGCGGGACTGACCGCGCGGGTTCGAAGGGCGTTCCGCGCGCCGCCGCGCTCCTCGCCGGCCTCCCGCTCGCGGGATGCGATGCGGCGGGGGCGCCGTCGCTGTCCTTCTTCGGCGCCTATTTTCCCTCCTGGCTCGCCTGCGCCTTCATCGGCATCCTCGGGGCGGTTCTGGTGCGGGTGGTGCTGATCCGGCTGGCGGTGGACGATGCCTTGCCGGCCCGGCTCTTCATCTATGGGTGCATCGCGGCGGCCATCGGCTTCCTCGTGTCCCTCCTCGGCTTCGGGCGGTAGGCCATGGACACGTCGCCGCCCCCCGCATCGCCTCCCGCGCTGCCCTCCCACCGGATCCGCTCCGTCGCCGCTTTGGTGGCCCTCGTCGCCGTGGTCGGGGCGGTGCTGCTGGGGTGGCGCTACATCCGGTCCGCCGAGCTCAATCCCCTGTCGGACGACGCGGTCATCACGGCGGAGGTGGTGAACGTGGCCGCCTCGGTGCCGGGGCGGATCGTGACCTTCGGCGTCGCGGAGAACGCGTCCGTGCGCAAGGGCGCGCTGCTGTTCGCGCTCGATCCCGCCGGATACCGGCTGGCGGTGGAGCAGGCGGCGGCGGACTTGCGCGTGGCCGAGGCGGCCGAGGCGGACAAAAGGCGGGTGGTGGCGGCGGAGCGCTCCAATGCCGAGATCGCCCGCGAGCAGGTGGTGCGCGCCCGCCAGAATCTCGACCTCGCCACCCAGACCCTCGCCCGGCTCGAAGCCCTGCGGCCCAAGGGCTATGTGAGCGCCCAGCAGGTGGACGACGCGGCCACCGCCAAGAGCGATGCCGAGGTGAGCCTGAAGCAGGCGCTCAAGCAGGAGGCGGCGGCCGACGTTCTCGTGAGCGACACCGCCGCCGCGCAGGCGCTCGTGGCGGCCCGGCGCGCGGCGCTCGCCATCGCCGAGCGGGGCCTCGCCGAAACCGAGGTGCGGGCGCCGTTCGACGGCAAGGTGGTGGGGCTGGAGGCGGCGGCGGGCGGCTATGTGCTGCCCGGCCAGTCGGTGTTCACGCTTATCGATACCGATGCCTGGTTCGTTTCCGCCGCCTTCCTGGAGACCGAGCTGACGCGCATCCGCATCGGCGATTGCGCCACCCTCTATGCGCTCGCCGACCGCACGCGCCCCATCCGGGGGCGGGTGGAGGGCATCGGCTGGGGCGTGACGTCGGAGGAGCAGATCGCGCTGCCACGCAAGATGCCCATCGTCCCGAAGACGCTGGACTGGGTGCGCGTGGCCCAGCGCTTTCCCGTGCGCATCCGCCTCATCGACCCGCCCGAGGACCTGATGCGCATCGGCGCCTCGGCCACCGCGACCGTGCATCATGGCCGCGGCTGCTGACCATCCCTGGCACGGCCTCGCCCGCCAGGCGGCGGCGGACCTCGCCCCGTTTCCGGGCCGCTTGGCCATGGCGTGGCGGGTGGCGCTGCTGTGCGCCCTGGTGGCCGGCACGGCCATGGTCTTCAAGGTGCCGGAATCCGCCATCGGCTGCTATCTCATCATCTTCCTCTACCGGCCCGACGGGGCGGAGGGGGTAGGGCAGGCCATCGGCATCATCCTGCTGGTGTCCCTCGTGGTGCTCGCCATGGCACCCGTGATCAAGGCCACCGCCGACACGCCGCTGCTGCGGCTCTGCGTCATCGCGGGCGTGTCCTTCGCCTTCGTCTTCCTGGGGTCCGCCTCCACGCTGGGCGAGCAGAGCTCCATCATCGCGCTGGTGGTGGCCTTCGTGCTGACGCTGGTGGACCGCCTTCCGGCGGGCGAGATCGCCACGCGCGGCCTGCTCTATGCGTGGCAGATGGCGTCCATGCCGATGGCGCTGATGATCGGCTTCAACATGCTGCTGGGCACGGGGCCGCACACGCTCCTGCGCCGCACGGTGGCCGAGCGGCTCATGGCCGGGGCCGAGGCGCTTGAGGCGTCGGAGACGGGCGCGCGCGGCCTCGACGCCGCGCTGGCGGAGGGCCGGGCGGAGAGCGACAAGCAGGTGCAGCTCGCCCGCCTGTTCCACACCGCCCCCACCGCGAGCGTGCGCTGGCTCGCCGGGGCGGCGGAGACCAGCTACCGCTATCTCCTCGCGGTGGCGGCGCTGCCGCGCGCGGCGGACGCGGAGCGGGCCCGGCTCGCGCGCGAGAGCCGCGCGGCGGCGGCGGCCATCCAAGCGGGGCACGCGCCCGGGCCGGTGGAGCAAGACGCGGCGGGGTCAACGACCCTCGCGGCGGGGCCTGGCGCTCTCACTGCCATCCGGGACGCGCTCGCCGGTCTCGCGCGGGCGGACGGGGGCAGCGACGGCGCGCCGGCCAAGACGCCGTTCCTCAAGGCCGACGCCTTCACCAATCCCGATCACCAGCGCTATGCGCTGAAGACCACGGGCGCCGCGGTCTCCTGCTATCTCATCTATTCTCTCATCGACTGGTCCGGCATCCACACCGCCATGATCACCTGCTACGTGGCGGCGCTGGGCACCACGGGCGAGACGGTGCACAAGCTGGTGCTGCGCATCTGCGGATGCCTCGTGGGCGCTGCTTTGGGCATCCTCTCCATCCTGTTCGTCATCCCCCATCTGGAGTCCGTGGGCGGGCTGATGGTGCTGGTGTTCCTGGCGCTGCTACCGGCCGCCTGGGTCTCCGTGGGCAGCGAGCGCATTTCCTATGGCGGCGTGCAGATCGGCCTCGCCTTCCTGCTCACCATCCTCGACGGCTTCGCGCCAAGCCTCGACATGGATTCCGCGCGCGACCGCGTGGTGGGCATCCTGCTCGGCAATGTGGTGGTCTATCTCTTCTTCACCGGCCTCTGGCCCAAGAGCACGGTGCGCGAGGTGCGCGAGCGGCTGGCGCGCGCGCTCGCCGTGCTCGCGAAGCTCGCGGCCCTGACGCCGGAGGCGCGGCAATCGGCGCTGAGCGATGCCGCCTTCGTGGAGAGTGAAGTCGGGGCCATGGAGGAGCTGCTCGCCATGCTCCCCTTCGAGCCCGCCCGCCAGCGCCCGCCCGCCGCCGCCGTGGCGCGCATCGCCGACACGCTTCGGGAGGCGCGGGACCTGCTGCCCCTGCTGATGTTCGCGCCCGGGCCGAGCCCGGAGGCCGCGCGCCGTCTCTCGGCGGCGGCCGATCGCCTGGAGCGGGGCGCGGCTGCGGACCCGGCGGGAGAGGCGGACGCCGGGGACACCGACGACCTCGCCCGGCGCGCCGGGCGCATTGCCGGTCTGGTGGCGGTATGAGGCGGATCCTCCCTCCCGCCCGCGCCATCGCCGCATTGCTGGTCGCCGCCGCCCTCGCGGGCTGCGCGACGCGGGCGCTGGAGACGGCGCCGAAGGATCCCTCCGCCCCCTGGACCCCGACGCAAGGAACGACGGAGGAGGGCGCTTCGGATGGGGCGCGGAGCAAGGTGTTCAGCGTGCCCGCAGACCCGCAGGCGGCGGAGCCGCGCGTCGCCGAGCTTCAGACCCCGCCGCCCATCGCGCAGGGCAAGGCGTATGGGCTCGCCGAACTCATCGACATCGCCCAGACCCAGAATCCCTCCACCCGCATCGCCTGGCAGCAGGCGCGGCAGGCGGCGCTCGCCACGGGCATGGTTGAGGCGACCTTCCTGCCCTTCATCTCGGCCAATGTGATCGGCGGCTACCAGAAATTCTCCACGCCCCTTCCCGTGGCCTTGCCGGGCGCAAGCCAGGTGAACACGGAAACGTCCGGCGTCTCGCCCCAGGTGGCGCTGCAATGGCTGGTGTTCGATTTCGGCCAGCGGGCGGCGCTGCACGACACCGCGCGGCACAACGCGACCGCCTCCAACATCCTGTTCAACGGGCTGCACCAGAAGATCATCTTCGACGTGACCCGGGCCTATTTCCTCTACGGCGCCGCCCAGAGCCGGGTCGCCATCGCCGGGCAGAACCTGTCCAACAGCCGCCGCATCGAGGACGCCGCGCAGGAGCGCATGAAAAACGGGCTCGGCACCACGGTGGAGGTGGCGCAGGCCCGCCAGCAGGCGGCGCAGGCGCGCTTCGGGCTCGTCCAGGCGCAGGGACTGGAGCGGGACGCCTACCAGGCGCTGCTGGGCGCCATGGGGATTTCGCCCCTGACGCAGATGCGCGTGCGGGAAGCCAACGGGCGCGCCCTGCCGGAGAGCGTGGGCGTGCCGACCGAGCGCGTGATCAAGGCGGCGCTGGCCCAGCGGCCGGATGTGCTCGCGACCTTCTCCGCCCTCAAGGCGAGCGAGGCGGGCATCACGGCCGCGCAGGCGGAATTCGCGCCCAAGGTGTTCCTGGGCGCGGTGGCGGCGACCGGCAATACCAGCCTCTCGGCCACCGGCCTGCCCACCATCGGCCAGCAATCCTCGGCCTCGGGCTTCATGCTGGGGGCCACCCTGCCGCTCTATGACGGCGGGCTGCGCGCCGCGCGGCTGAAGAGCGCGGAATCCGTCGCCGAGATTTCCCAGGCCACGTTCCAGAAGACCCGCGACGCGGCGGCGCGCGAGATCGTGGTGGCTTCGGACACGCTGCGCTCGGCGCTCGCCTCCTACCGCGCCGCCACGGAACTGGCTGCCGCCGCCACCGTCACCTATGACGCCGCCTTCGACGCCTACAAGAGCGGCCTCGGCACCATCACGGTGGCCACCGCCGCCGACAGCGGGCTCATCACCGCCCGGCAGGCGCAGGCGGACGCGCACGCCGCCTCCCTGGTGGCGGCGGCGAACCTCGCCTTCGTGCTCGGGGCCATGACCTCGGCGGACACGGCCGGGGGCCTGCTGGCCCGCTGAGGACGCTCAGAGCGCGTCCTTGTGGACGACGCCATTCTTCATGATCATCACGAAATTGGCCGGGTCGGCGATCAGGGAGATGTCCTCCAGGGGATTGCCGTCCACCAGCAGCATGTCCGCATAGGCGCCCTTGGCGATGACGCCGAGGGGCTTGGGATAGGGGCTGCGATGGCCGGACAGGCCGAGCAGCGCCGCGTTGCGGCTGGTGGCGAGGCGCAGCACGTCCACGTTCGGCATCCAGCGCGCGAGCTTGGCGAGCTGCTTGCCCTGGGTGTGGGTGGTGCCGGGGCTGAACAGGATGTCGGTGCCCCAGCCGATCTGCGCCTTGTGCTTCAGCGCCCACTCGAAGCTGCGTGCCGTGCCCTGGGCGATCCATTGCTGGTTGGCATGGGCCACCGGATCGGGATGGGGATTGGCATCCTCGTCCGCCAGGAAGGCCTGGAGGCTCCACCAGGTGCCGGTATCGGCGATGCGCCGGACCGTCTCCTCGTCCGTGAGCTGGCCGTGCTCGATGCAGGCGACGCCGCAATCGATGGCCCGGTTGATGCCCGCCGGCAGATAGACATGGGTGCACACATAGGTGCCCCAGTCCCTGGCGGCGTCCACCCCGGCGCGGATTTCCGCCGCGCTGAACTGGCTACCGTCCAGCGGATCGTAATTGGAGGTGACGCCGCCGCCGGTGACGATCTTGATCTGGCTCGCGCCCAGCAGAAGCTGCTCGCGCACCCGGCGCAGCACCTCGTCGGCGCCGTCCGCGATCATGGCCACGCCCGCCTTCTCCGCCACCGAGAGCGGGCCGCCCGCCACGCGCGGCACCTCGGTGCGCAGCCGGAAATCGCCGTGCCCGCCGCTCTGGGAGATCATCGCCCCGGAGGGGAAGATGCGCGGGCCGGTGACGAGGCCGAGATCGATGGCCCGCTTGAGGCCGAAGGAGGGGCCACCCGTGTCGCGCACGGTGGTGAAGCCCCGCATGAGCGTGTTCTGCGCCTCGTGCCCGGCGGCCAAATGGATGAAGCCGAGGTCCGCCGTCATGGCCGCAAGCTCGGAGAGATTGGCGAGCATGGCGTGCCAATGGGCATCGATGAGGCCGGGCATGAGGGTGCGCCCGCCGCCGTCGATCACCCGGGCGCCGTCCACCGTGCCGTCCTGCGGCACCAGGGCGGTGATGGTGTCGCCCTCCACCAGCACCTGCTGGCCCCGCAGCAATTCTGCCGAGACCCCGTCGAAGATGGCCACGTTGCGGATCAAGACCGGGACGCCCGCCGGCTTGCCCTTCGGCTGGCCGGGCGCGACCGGGGCGGCGGGGGCCGGGGCGGCGGCAGCGGGCGCCGCCTGGAACGTGCCTCCGGCCATGGCCTCGGCATGGAACAGGCGGGACGCGATGCGGGCGAAGCGGGGGGTGTGGCACAGGCAGCCGATATGGGGCATCGCCCCCGCGCTCGCCTGGAACCGGTGCGTCGCCGCCGAACCCTGCATGATGTCGTCTCCCGAAACGCCCTGAAAAATCGAACTTAGCTTTACGGGAAGGGACGTTAAGGGTCCACTTCGGGGGCGAGGTGGGCCGCAGGCAGGTGGGCAGGGCCGCGCAAATCGGGCACAAAGGCGGAGATTGCGCAAAGGGGATCGGGAATCATGGACGTCACGCTGACCGCCAAATTGTTCGCGGCCCTGTTCGCCATCATGAGCCCGCTCAGCATCGTCCCCATCTTCCTGGCCCTGACCGCCGACCTCGACGCCGCCGGACGGCGCAGCACGCTCATCGCCATGGTGGCGACGGTGACCATCGGGTCGCTGGTCTGCGCCCTGGCGGGGCATGTCCTGCTCGGCCTGTTCGGCATCGACGTGGCCCATTTCCGCCTCGCGGGCGGGCTCATCGTGCTGATGATCGCCCTGTCCATGCTGAGCGGCGACGACCACGCCTCTCACCAGGGCAACGACGCGGAGAAGGCGCAGTTCAAGACCGCCTCCAATCCCGGCGTCTACCCGCTGGGCCTGCCCATCGCGCTCGGCCCCGGCACCATGGCGACCATCATCGTCTATGCCCAGGGAGCGGGAGAACCGGCCAAGCTGGTGGGCTTCTATGCGGGCCTCGTGGGCTATCTCGCCTTCTTCGCCGCCGCCATGGCGCTGGCGCCCTGGCTCGGCGCCCGCCTGTCGCCCACCGCCCTGTCCGTATCCAAGCGCCTCATGGGCATCATCCTGGCCGCCATCGCCATGGAAATGGTGGGCGGCGCCCTCGGAGCCATGTTCCCGGGCTGGTTGAAGTGAGGATCGGCCCGCGGGAGAGCGGCGCTAAAGCGACTTTGGTGGCTCCTGACGTGTAAATGCGTCCATCTGCATGCCTGGGAATCTGGCCTGCAGGCCAAGATGGGCCTCGGGCGATGTCTCGGTTATCAAGCATTCATCCGGCGGGCTTGGGCCGCACGGGCGGACATGTCTCCCGAGGTGCTGATCGCATGTGCTTCTCGAAAACGAGAACAATCATTGTCGGGAAGGTATCGCGCAGGTGTCTGCGCCGAAGTCTCTGATTTTAGAGGTATCCATGTAGAGTTATTGGCCCGTATTGCAGGCTTCGCGTTCATTCGCTTCTTATGCTACGCTGACGGGTATAAGCCCGATTTCGTTTGCCATTTCAGATGGTGAAGGGGGGAAGGGTATGAAGTGCCCTGCTGTGCCTCCGCACGAAAAGGAGCGGCTCGCCGCTCTTGATAGCTATTGCCTCGCAGATGAGGCGCCGATTACCGATCTCTCGCCGCTGGTCGAGATAGCGCTGCACGTCTTCAAAGTCCCCATGGCAGCGGTCAACATGATCGGTTCCGATCATGTGTTCTTCGCCGCAAGTGCAGGTTTCGGCGAGGTGGATAAGCGCCGGGAAGTGTCCTTCTGTGCCCACACCATCCTTCAGGGCAAGGTGATGGTCGTGCCTGATGCCGAGAGGGACACGCGATTTCATGACAACCCTCTCGTGACGGCCACTGGCGGCATTCGCTTTTATGCGGGGGCGCCGTTGTTGTCTGGCGAAGGTCATGCCATCGGCGCTCTTTGCATTCTGGACACGCGTCCACGGACTGGATTCGCTTCAGAAGAATGCGAGCGCCTGAGCCAGTTGGCGCATATCGTGATGGATCGGCTTGAGATCCGTCGCATTGGCGAGGTGTCCTCCAAGAATGGAAAAGACATTTATGTTCGCGCCATCGACCCCGAGAAGCTGTCCTTCCTCGCCAGCATCGATGCGCTGACGGGTCTGGCAAACCGGCGCCAATTCTATCGGGCGGTCGAGGCGACGTTGCTCTGCGGCCATAAGTGCGCGTTGTTGATGCTGGACATCGATGGCTTCAAGGACATCAACAACATCCTGGGGCCGGAGGCCGCTGATGACGTTCTCAGGGCCATAGCCGGACTGCTGTCGGCGGAGACCATGGATGGCGCAACCGTCGCGCGCGTTGGCGGCGATGAATTTGCTGTCCTCGTTGAAGGTCTTTCCGAAGAGATGGCCGAGCCCTTCGCGCGCCAACTCCTCGCCAAGATGGCGAGCCTTCGTCCTCTGGCCGGTGAGGATGTCAGCATCAGTGCGAGCTGTGGAATTGCCTTTTCGCCGCACGACGCGAAGGAGGCGGTCGAGTTGATCAGCGATGCTGACCTTGCGCTTCATGCCGCCAAGATCAATCGCAGCGCCAGCATCACGCTCTACTCTCCTTCGTTTCGGAACGAAGCGTTGGATCGGCGGCTGTCCACCATGGACCTGCATCGCGCCGTGGCCAACGGAGAGTTTCGGCTCTTCTACCAGCCTCAGGTGCGCCTTGACACAGGCGCCTTGATCGGCGCGGAGGCGCTGATCCGCTGGCTTCATCCGACCCGTGGGCTGCTTGCGCCCGCGGCCTTTCTGCCGTCGTTGGAGGCTGGCCCGCTCGCATCGGTGGTGGGGCACTGGGTGATCGATGAGGGCTGCGCGCAGGCTGCGCGCTGGCGGCGGCGTGGCGCGGTCGATTTCCGTATGGCCGTCAACCTTTTCGGTGCGCAATTTCGCGCCGGGGGCCTCGCGAAGCAGGTTGAGGACGCCTTGGACCGCCACAGTCTCCCGCCGGAGGCCCTGGAACTGGAAATCACCGAGAACATCGTGCTGTCCAACGATGCCGCCGCCCTGGAGGCTCTGATGCAGCTCCGGCAGATGGGAGTGGGCATCGCGTTCGACGATTTCGGCACGGGGTTCGCCTCTCTCAGCCTGCTGACGCGATATCCGGTGAGCTGCATCAAGATCGATCGCAGCTTCGTCCAGGCGATGCTCCGCTCGTCCCGCGAAGCGGCTGTCGTCTCCTCCATCCTTCAGATGGGGACGGCGCTCGAAATGGGCGTGATCGCGGAGGGCATCGAGACCGAGGACGAACGCTCTTACCTCGCGCATCGAAGCTGTCCGGAAGGACAGGGATATCTGTTCGGCAAGCCCGTGCCGGCGCAGGAATTCGAGGACCTGCTTCTCGGTTATGGCCGGTGAACGGGCCTGCGGCTCATCCTTCGACGCAATCACCGATACCGCCCCGGGGATCGGCCTTAGAGCGGCAGCGCGCAGGCGGCGGCATCTTGGGCCGTTGCTTGGGCCTGCCGTTCGGATTGAGGCTGAGGAATTGAAAATGGTGCCGCTTGAGGGATTCGAACCCCCGACCCCCTCATTACGAATGAGGTGCTCTACCAGCTGAGCTAAAGCGGCGTCAGGCGTGTGGCCTGCAAGGGCTGGGGTCCGCGTGGCGCAGGCCCTAGCCTAGGGCGCACCTCATACGGCCACGGGGCGCGTCTTGCAAGAGGGGCGGCGCCTGCAAGAGGGCGGTGCTTGTCATCGGGGCGTCGCGGGGCTAACGCTCGCACCATGTCCGCCGAAGACGACAAGAAGGCCCGGCTCGCCCAGGCCCTGCGCGCCAACCTTGCGCGGCGCAAGGCGCAGGGGCGGGCCCGTGCCGCCCATGAATCGGAAGACCAATCGGACGACCAAACGGAAGTCCAATCGGACGACCGGGCGGACGGCGAGACGGACGGGGAAGGGAACGGACAGGCGGCGGGGGGCGAACAGGCGCCCGGGGGCGGCCGGATTGTGCCGCCGGACGGCGCACGCTAGACAGAGAGTTTAAGCCGCGCCCCGCGCGCGGCATGGGAGCGTTCTGCGCATGGACAAGATCAGGATCGTCGGCGGCCGGCCCCTCAACGGGACCATTCCCATTTCCGGCGCCAAGAACGCCGCGCTCCCGCTGATGATCGCCGGCCTCCTCACCGAGGAGAAGCTGACCCTGGAGAATGTGCCGCGCCTCGCGGACGTGGCGCTGCTCCAGCGCATTCTCGGCAATCACGGGGTGGACATCACCACCGCCGGAAAGCGCAACGGCGACGATCCCCATGCGGGCCAGACGCTGGAGATCGATGCCCGCGCCATCGTCGATACCACGGCGCCCTATGATCTCGTGTCCCGCATGCGCGCCAGCTTCTGGGTCATCGGGCCGCTGCTCGCCCGCATGGGCGAGGCGCGGGTGTCGCTGCCCGGCGGCTGCGCCATCGGCACCCGCCCCGTGGACTTCCATCTGGATGCCCTGCGCGCGCTGGGCGCCGACATCGAGATCGACGCCGGCTACGTGGTGGCCAAGGCCCCGCAGGGACTGCGCGGCGGACGCGTCGTCTTCCCGAAGGTCTCGGTGGGCGCCACCCATACCGCGCTGATGGCCGCCGCCACCGCCCGGGGCGAGACCCTGATCGAGAATGCCGCCCGGGAGCCCGAGATCGGCGACCTCGCGGCCTGCCTCAACAAGATGGGCGCGCGCATTTCGGGCGCCGGCACCGAAACCATCGTGATCGAGGGCGTGCCGCGCCTGCGCGGCGCGCGCCATGCGGTGCTGCCCGACCGGATCGAGACCGGCACCTATGCCATGGCCGTGGCCATGACCGGCGGCGACGTGACGCTGGCGGGCGCGAGCCCGGACCTTCTGGAAAGCGCCCTCGACACGCTGCGCCAGGCGGGCGCGCAGATCGACGTCACCAACGAGGGCATCCGGGTGCGCCGCAACGGCTCCGGCATCCTGCCGGTGGACGTGGAGACCCAGCCCTTCCCCGGCTTCCCCACGGACCTCCAGGCCCAGTTCATGGCGCTCATGACCAAGGCCAAGGGCACTTCGCGCATCACCGAGACCATCTTCGAGAACCGCTTCATGCACGTCCAGGAACTGGCCCGCCTCGGCGCCCAGATCCATCTGGACGGCGACACCGCGACCGTGGAGGGCGCGGAGCGGCTCAAGGGCGCGCCGGTCATGGCCACCGACCTGCGCGCATCGGTCTCGCTGGTGATCGCGGGCCTCGCGGCGGAAGGCGAGACGCTGGTGCAGCGGGTCTACCATCTGGACCGCGGCTTCGAGCGGCTGGAAGAGAAGCTCGCCCGTTGCGGCGCGCAGATCGAGCGCATCACGGGTTAGGCTGGGGCTTGATCCGCTCCGGTTTCATCGCCATCTGCGGACGAGATCAGGAAGGAGAGCTCCGATGGAGACTCTGAAGCTTCTCGCGCTCGACGAGGAGGACCTCGCCATCATCTCGGCCCATCTCCAGGATGCGGTCGTGAAGATGGGCGATATGGGATACCTGCCGAAGTCCCAGCGATTCGCGCTCGTGCTCAACCGGTTCGACTGGGACCAGAAGGAGAGCGCCGAGCAATATGTGCGGCGCAGGACCGGGCTGCATTTCGAGCGGGTGCGCAACGTGCGTTTCCGTGGGCTCGACCCGACGAACCGTGAGGCGGTGCTGAACCTGCTGGCCGTGACGTTCGAGGAGACCGACAGTCCCTCGGGCGAGGTCACGCTGGCCTTCTCGGGCGGCGCGGACATCCGGTTCGAGGTGGAATGCGTGGAGGCACGCCTGTCCGACCTCGGCCCCGCCTGGGGCTGCGCGCGGGCGCCGGCCCACCAGAGCACGGCGGGCGCCGCCGAGGGCTGAGCGGCACGCGGGGGTGCGCCGCGCCCCTGCGCGGTGAAACCCCGTTCCCCTTTGGCCGCACTTGTTCTATCGAAGCGGCATGCCCATCCGTCTCGACACCCGCTCGCCCGATTTCCCCGCCGCCTTCGCAGACTTCCTCGCGAGCAAGCGGGAGGCGTCCGCCGACGTGGCGGAAGCGGTGGCGGGGATCATCGCCGAGGTGCGCGCGCGCGGCGACGCGGCGCTGGTGGACTATTCCCGCACCTTCGACCGGGTGGACCTGACCGCCCTCGGCATCCGGGTGTCGGACGCGGAGATGGAAGCGGCGCTTGCCTCCATCGACCCCGAGACCCTCGCCGCCCTGGAATTCGCCAAGGGCCGCATCGAATCCCACCATGCCCGGCAGAAGCCGAAGGATGACCGCTACACGGACGCGCTCGGCGTGGAGCTGGGCCATCGCTGGACGGCGGTGGACGCTGTGGGCCTCTATGTGCCCGGCGGTACCGCCGCCTATCCCTCCTCGGTGCTCATGAACGCGGTGCCCGCCAAGGTGGCGGGCGTGCCGCGCATCGTCATGGTGGTGCCCGCGCCGGACGGCGAGATCGCGCCCCTGGTGCTCGCCGCCGCCCGCATCGCGGGGGTGGACGAGGTCTATCGCGTGGGCGGCGCGCAGGCGGTGGCCGCGCTCGCCTACGGCACCGACACCATCGCCCCCGTGGATAAGATCGTCGGCCCCGGCAACGCCTATGTGGCCGCCGCCAAGCGGCAGGTGTTCGGCAAGGTGGGCATCGACATGGTGGCCGGGCCCTCCGAGGTGCTGATCCTCGCCGATGGCGACGCCAACCCGGACTGGATCGCCGCCGACCTCCTGGCCCAGGCGGAGCACGACACCGCCGCCCAGTCCATCCTCATCACCGACAGCCCGGCGCTCGCCGCGCGGGTGGAGGCGGCGGTGGAGGACATGCTCGCCACCCTGCCGCGCGCCGACATCGCGCGTGCCTCCTGGCAGACCCACGGGGCGGTCATCCTGGTGTCCTCCTGGGACGAGGCGGTGGCCCTGTCCGACCGCATCGCGCCGGAGCATCTGGAGCTTCACACGGCGGATGCCGAGGCGCTGGCCGCCCGGGTGCGTCATGCGGGGGCGATCTTCATCGGCCCCCACACGCCCGAGGCCATCGGCGACTATGTGGGCGGCTCCAACCATGTGCTGCCCACCGCCCGCTCGGCCCGTTTCTCCTCGGGCCTCGGGGTGCTGGACTTCATGAAGCGCACGTCCATCCTCAAATGCGGGCCGGATGCGCTCGCGGTCCTGGGGCCGGCGGCGGTGCGTCTTTCGCGGGTGGAACGCCTGGATGCCCATGGCCGCTCCATCCTGGTTCGCTCCAATGCGGGCATCTGAGCTGGGGGCACCATGAGCGCGACCGGAAAGCCGACATCGACCAAGCGGCTCTGCGCCGTGACCCTGGACGAAGGATCCATCGGCCGGGCGGGGGCCGACGTGGAGCATGAGCGGGCGACCGCCATCTACGACCTGCTGGAGGACAACAGCTTCGCGCCCTCCAACGATCCCGGCACCGGACCCTACACCCTGCATATCGCGCTGCTTGAGAACCGGCTGGTGCTGGACATCAAGCGCGAGGCGGGCGAGGCGGTGGTGCAGCACCACCTGTCCCTCACCCCGTTCCGCAAGGTGGTGAAGGACTATTTCCTGATCTGCGAGAGCTATTACGAGGCCATCCGCACCGCCTCGCCCACCCAGATCGAGGCCATCGACATGGGGCGGCGCGGGCTGCACAACGAAGGTTCGGATCTGTTGCGCGAGCGGCTGAAGGACAAGATCGAGGTGGATTTCGACACGTCGCGCCGCCTCTTCACCCTCATCTGCGCGCTGCACTGGAAGGGCTGAGCGTGAGCGAGGACCCCGCCGCGCCCGCGCGCTCGGCCCGGCCCCAGGCGGTGCTCTTCATGTGCGGCCAGAACGTGGTGCGCTCCGTGATGGCGGAGGCGCTCGCCAAGCATCTGTTCGGCAAGTCCATCTATGTGCAGTCGGCGGGGGTGATCGCGGGCGAGCCCGACCCGTTCGTGGGCAGCGTCATGGACGAACTGGGCCTGGACGTGAAGCGCCACCGGCCACACAGCGTCGCGGACCTGGAGGAATATGAGGGGCTGGGCTTCGACCTCGCCATCTCGCTGTCGCCGGACGCCCACCACAAGGCGCTGGAGCTGACGCGCACCAACGCGCTGGACGTGGAATACTGGCCGACCCCGGACCCGACCCTGGAGACGGGCAACCGCGAGCAGCGGCTGGAGGCCTATCGAAACGTGCGCGACGAGCTGGAGCGGCGCATTCGGGCGCGGTTCCGGCAGAGATAGGGCAGGGGCTCATGGCAGCGGCGCGGCCTTGCAAAGCAGGGCTTTTGCGATAGCGTGCCGGCCGCGTTGCGAGGAAAAGAGACGGATGGCGGACGATCGGGTCAAGCTGGTACTGGCGTCGGGTTCCCCCCGCAGGCTCGCCTTGCTCAACCAAGCGGGCATCGAACCGGACCACCTCATGCCGGCGGAGATCGACGAGACGCCGGAGCGCGGGGAATTGCCGCGCAAGCTCGCCCTGCGCCTCGCCCAGCAGAAGGGCGAACTGGTGGCCCTGCGCGCCCGCGAGGCGGGCATGAAGGCCATCGTGGTGTCCGCCGACACGGTGGTGGCGGTGGGCCGGCGCATCCTGCCCAAGCCCGATATCCAGGACGAGGCGGATTATTGCCTGCGCCTGCTCTCCGGCCGCGCCCACCGGGTGTTCACCGGCCTGTGCGTGGTGTCCGCGCGCGGGCGCAGCCGCACCCGCCTCGTGGAGACGCGCCTGCGCTTCCGGCGCCTTTCGGGCGACGACATCTCCGCCTATCTCGCCTGCGGCGAATGGCGTGGGAAGGCGGGCGGCTACGCCATCCAGGGAATCGCCGGGTCGTTCGTGGTGAAGCTCACCGGCTCCTATACCAGCGTGGTGGGCCTGCCCCTCGCCGAGACGGTGGCGCTGCTCCAGGGCGAGGGCTATCCCGTGCGCCAGGGCTGGGACGGGCGCGCGGCATGAGCGAAGCGGCGAAACGCGGCATGAGCGAAGCGTCCACCCCCGCCCGCGCGTGCCCCATCTGCGGCAAGCCTGAGGTGGAGAAATATCGGCCCTTCTGTTCCAAGCGCTGCGCGGACGTGGACCTGAACCGCTGGCTCACCGGCGCCTATGCCATTCCGGTGAGCGAGGCGGACGATGAGGACGGCGAGGACGCCTCTCCCGAGCCCTCGCGCGAGCGCTGAGGCCGGCACACGGCGAGGGCGTCCCCCGCGGAAGGGGGTGTTTTCGCACCGCGCGACAGGCTAAGGATAAGCTGTTCCCTGCCTTCAGCCCCCTGGCGCAGGAACGGCTGCCGGGGCGCGGCTCCGGGCGCGACCTGTTGGAGTATTCCGCATGACCGTGCTGTCCCAAGCGGCGGCGGCCCCTGGCGCCAATCCTTCCTTCTTCACCGATGCCTTCATCGGCGGGCGGTTCGTGCCCGCGCGCAGCGGCCGGCGCTTCACCACTGTCAATCCCGCCACCGGGCAGCCGCTGACCACCGTCGCCGCCTGCGACACGGACGATGTGAACGCCGCCGTGGCGGCCGCGCGCGCCGCTTTCGAGGATCGCCGCTGGGCGGGCCTGAAGCCAGGCGAGCGCAAGCGCATCCTGGTGCGGTTCGCGGAGCTGGTGCGCGCGCACCGGGACGAGCTGGCGCTCATCGAAACGCTCAACATGGGCAAGCCCATCTCGGACGCCAAATCCATCGACGTGCGCGCCACCGCCGATTGCATCGCCTATTACGGCGAGGCAGCGGACAAGGTCTATGGCGAGGTGGCCCCCACCTCGGACGAGAATCTCGCGCTGATCCTGCGCGAGCCGCTCGGGGTCGTGGGCTGCGTGACGCCCTGGAACTTCCCCATGATCATGGCGGCGTGGAAGTTCGCGCCTGCTCTCGCCATGGGCAATTCGGTCATCCTGAAGCCCGCCGAGGAATCGCCGCTCACCGCCCTGCGCCTCGCCGCGCTCGCCCAGGAGGCGGGCATTCCGGACGGGGTGTTCAACGTGGTGCCGGGCCTCGGCGCGGAAGCGGGCGCGGCGCTGGGGCGCCACATGGACGTGGACGCGCTGGCCTTCACCGGCTCCACCGAGGTCGGCCGCTATTTCCTGCGCTATTCGTCCGAATCCAATCTCAAGCGCGTGTCGCTGGAACTGGGCGGCAAGACCGGCTTCGTGGTGGCGGCTGATGTGCCGGACCTGGACGCCGTGGCCGAGGCCGCCGCCGCCGGGATCTTCTTCAACCAGGGCGAGATGTGCACCGCCGGGTCCCGCCTGCTGGTGGATAACAAGATCAAGGATGCCCTGGTGGAGCGCGTGGTGGCGGCCGCCGCCAAATGGATGCCGGGTGATCCGCTCGATCCGTCCTCTCCTGCCGGCGCGGTGGTGAGCCGCGAGCATCAGCGGCGCATCCTGGACGCCGTCGCGCTCGGCCGGTCGGAAGGCGCGCGGCTGGTGACCGGCGGACAGGCGGTGCTGGAGGAGACCGGCGGCGCCTTCGTGGCACCCACGGTGTTCGACCAGGTGGAGCCCCATTCCTCGCTCGCCCAGCAGGAGATTTTCGGCCCGGTCCTCTCCGTCATCGGCTTCGACGGCCTGGAGGAGGGCGTGGAGATCGCCAACGGCACCCCCTACGGCCTCGGCGCGGCGGTGTGGAGCGCGGACCTCGCCGCCGCCCACAAGGCGGCGCGGCGCTTCAAGGCGGGCGTGGTCTATGTGAACTGCTTCGATGCCGACGACATCACCGTGCCGTTCGGCGGCGTGAAGCAGTCCGGCTTCGGCCGAGACAAGTCCTTGCACGCGCTGGATAAATATTCCGACCTCAAGACCATCTGGACGCGCCTGTAACCCTCTCGGCCCGGTCTTTCCCCGGCCCCGGGCGGGTTCGCTCCGGGCCGGGCGGGCCGGCCGAAGCTTCATGAAGACCCTTCAGGGGGCTTTGGCCCGAAGCCCCGATTGCAACCCAGGAGTATGCCCATCGTGACATCCGCCCCGGTCTCCAACTCCACCGCCCACTGGCGCCACCTCGACGCTGAGCACCATCTCCATCCGTTCTCGAACACCAAGTCGCTGAACGCGGAGGGCGTGCGCGTCATCACCCATGCGGAGGGGAGTTACATCTACGATTCCGAGGGCAACAAGATCCTGGACGGCATGTCCGGCCTGTGGTGCTCGCAGGTGGGCCACGGGCGTCACGAGATCGTGGATGCCATGGCCGAGCAGCTCAAGAAGCTCGACTATTACAACACCTTCTTCAAGACGACCCACCCGGCGGTGGTGGAGCTTGCGGCGGCCATCGCCGAGGTGGCGCCCAAGGGCATGAAGCGGGTGTTCTTCACCTCCGGCGGCTCGGAGGCGGTGGACACCGTCATCCGCATGGTGCGCCATTACTGGGCGGCGCTGGGCAAGCCGGAAAAGCACATCCTCATCGCCCGGAAGAACGCCTATCACGGCTCCACCGTGGGCGGCGCGAGCCTGGGCGGCATGAAGCCCATGCATGCCCAGGGCGGCCTGCCCATTCCCGGCATCGTCCATGTGCAGCAGCCCTATTGGTGGGGCGAGGGCGGCGAGATGAGCCCGGAGGAATTCGGCCTCCATGCCGCCCGGGAAGTGGCCCGCGCCATCGACGAGGCGGGCGCGGAGAACGTGGCCGCCTTCGTGGGCGAGCCCATCCAGGGGGCGGGCGGCGTCATCGTCCCGCCCTCCACCTATTGGCCCGAGGTGCAGAAGATCTGCCGCGAGCGCAATGTCCTCATCGTCTCCGACGAGGTCATCTGCGGGTTCGGCCGCACGGGCGAATGGTTCGGCTGCCAATATATGGGCGTCGAGCCGGACCTGATCACCTTCGCCAAGGGCATCACGTCAGGCTATTTCCCGCTGGGCGGCGTGATCATGGGCGAGCGCATGGCCGAGGGCTTCATCGAGCACGGCGGCGAGTTCAACCACGGCTACACCTATTCCGGCCATCCCGGCGGCTGCGCGGCGGCGCTGGCCAACCTGCGGCTCATGCAGCGGGAAAAGCTGGTGGAGCGGGTGAAAAGCGAGATCGGCCCCTATCTCCAAGAGCGCTGGCTGAAGCTGGCGGACCACCCCCTGGTGGGCGAGGCGCGTATGGTGGGCCTCATCGGCGCGCTGGAACTCACCCCCGACAAGGCCGCGCGGGCCAAGTTCGCGCAGGAGGAGGGCACGATCGGCCTGCTCTGCCGCGACTTCTCCTTCCGCGAGGGGCTGGTGATGCGCGCGGTGCGGGACAGCATGATCCTCGCGCCGCCCTTCACCCTCTCCTTCGCCGAGGCGGACGAGTTGGTGGACACCGTCCGTCGGGTGCTGGACCTCACCTATGCCGAGCTGAAGGCGCGGGACTGGCTGAAGGCCGCCTGACCCGTCTTCCATCATATGCGACGCCCGTCCCGGCAATTGTGGCGGGGCGGGCGTTGCGGGAACTTCCGGCCGAGCCGAAGGTTATTCCCGACTGAACTCCGAAGCTTAAGTCGTTTTACCGGTCTTGATTCGGCCTGTTGGCGGAACGCGGCTTCGATATCCGAAAATCGCCCGACATTTGCCGCGATCTGCTTGGTTTTCGTCAAGTGGAACGAAGACGCGCGTCCGTCGTTTCGTCATGGGTTCTGAACAACAGGAGAGATCCCATGCGAAATCGTCTTATGGTGACTGGAGCCCTTCTCGCCTCCCTCGTCCCGGGCCTGGCCTTCGCGCAGGCGTCCACCGCCACCGGCGCGGTGGGTGGCGCGGCGGTGGGCGCGGTGGTGGGTGGCCCGGTGGGCGCGGTCGTGGGCGGTGCCGTGGGCGCCACCATGGGTGCGGCGGCCGAGCCGCCGGCCGAGGTGCGTTCCTACGTGATCCAGGAGAACCGCCCCTCCGTCCGCATGGAGCGGCAGGTGGTGGTGGGCGAGCCCCTGCCGTCCACGGTGCGGGTCTACCAGGTGCCCAACAGCCAGTATGAATACAGCGTGGTGAACGACCAGCGCGTGATCGTGGAGCCCGGCTCCCGCCGCGTGATCCAAGTGATCCAGTAACGGGTGATCCAGTAACGGGTGATCCAGTAACGGGTGATCCAGTAACGGGTGATCCAGTAAGACTCGCGAACGGCGCCCGGCTCAGCCGGGCGCCTCCGCAGTCTTTGCACGGCCCGGCATTGCCCGGGCCGTTCGCATGTCCGGGGAGGGCCGCTCAGGCGGCCGGAGGCGCGCTCTCGGAAAAGGTGGGGCAGGCGGCGGAGAAGCCGTCGAGCCACGCCACCAAAGCGGGGCGGCTGTCCCGCCAGCCACGGCCAAGGCGCAGGTCCACATATTCCAGCGCGCAGGCGAGCGTGATGGTGCCCACGGTGACGTCGCGCGGCAGGTTCGCGGCATCCGCTTCCAGCACGTCGAGGGTGCGGTTCACCTTCAGGGTCTGGCGGGCGATCCAGGCGTCATAGCGCCACTGCTCGGGCCGGAAGCGCTGCTCGTAGACCAGCAGCAGGGCGGCATCCATGATCCCGTCCGCCAGCGCCTGGAGGCGCAGGGCCGCGAAGCGCGCCTTCGGCTCCGTGGGCAGGATCTTCCCGCCGCCGGCCTCATGGTCCAGCCATTCCAGGATGACCGGCGAATCGAACAGGGGCGGCGCATCTTCGGTGAGCAGGACCGGCAGCTTCCCCAGCGGGTTCTGCCCCATGAGGGTGTCGCCCTCGTTGCCGGTATCGGCGATCTCCAATTCCAGCTTCAGGCCGAGATGGGCGGCGGCGGTGCGGACCTTTCGCGCGAAGGGCGAGGTCACCGAATAGCGCAGGCGCATGGAGGGCTCCGATGGGGAGGCGGGGAGGGAAGGCGCTGGACCGGACGGCCGCGTCCCGCAAAGGGTTAAAGCGTTTCCGCCTTCAACGGAAGTAGGGGGCTCACTCGCCCACCAGCCAGGACACCCGCGCGCGCCCCCTGCCGTCGCGCGACAGCAGCGGGGCGAGGGCGGAGAGGATGACGCGCATCTCCTCCTGGAGGGTGAAGGGCGGGTTGAGGATGATGAGGCCGGAGCCCGACAGCGTGTCCAGGCTGCGCACCTGCGCGAAATCCAGCTCCACGCACAGGGTCTTGGGGAGGCCGAGGCGCGCCACCTCGCGGCGGAACGCATCCACGGCGCGCAAATCCTTGATGGGATACCAGAGCATGACGATGCCCTGCGCGAAGCGCTCGTGCGCGTGGGCCAGGGCCTCCACGAGGCGGGAGAACTCGCCCTGCTCCTCGAAGGGCGGATCGATGAGCAGCAGGCCGCGCCGCTCGCGGGGCGGCAGGTGGGCCTTGGCGGCGAGCCACCCGTCCTGGAGCAGCACCTTGGCGCGGGAATCGGCGCCGATGCGCTTTTCCAGCTTGGTCTTTTCCTCCTTGTGCAATTCGCAGAACAGGAAGCGGTCCTGCGGGCGCGACACGGCCAGCGCCAGCGCGGGCGAGCCGGGATAGAGCCGGGCCCCGCCCTCGCTCCGCAGGCGCCGCACCGCATCGAGATAGGGCGACAGCAGCGCGGTGGCCGGGGCGGGCAGGTCGCCGGCGGCCGCGGCGGCCAGCACGCGCTCGATGCCCGCCTCCGCCTCGCCGGTCTTCTGGGCGTTGGTGCCGCCGAGGTCGTAGATCCCCGCGCCCGCATGGGTGTCGATGACGCGGAAGGGCGTGTCCTTGCGGGCGAGATGGGTGAGCACGCGGGCGAGGGCGGCATGCTTCATCACGTCCGCCCCGTTGCCGGCATGGAAGGCGTGGCGGTAGTTCATGGGCAGGCCTTCATGGGTGCGTTACGCCGCGCGGGTCGCGGCGGTTTGTCGATTGCATCACGCATCCTCAAATGCACTCTTACGCGCCGGTCAAGCTCGGACCAGACATGCTGGAGGAACACCCCATGAAATTCGCCGCCCTGATCGCCGCGAGCCTGCTCACCATCCCCGCCCTGGCGCCCGTCGCCCTGGCGCAGGATGCCGCCGCGCCGAACATCGTGGGCACCTGGAAGGGCGAGAGCGACGGCCTCAGCCAGAAGTCCGGCTGGGTGACGGGTCCGGTGACGCTCGTGGTCAGCGAGCAGCGTGGCCGCTCCTTCCGCGCCAACATCACCTATCCCTCCGAGAAGGGCGGCACGCAGACGGAGAAGCTGGTGGGCACCCTGACGCCGGACGGCAAGAACGTGCTGCTGGCCGGCGACGACACCATCCACATCGCCGTCCTCCAGGGCACCACGCTGGACGCCTGCTACCTGGAGCCGGGCGACAATGACGGCCTCGCCGTCTGCGCCCGCCTGCTGAAGCAGCCCTGAGGTTTTTGGGGGGCTGATCCCCCACGCGAGCGCCCGTCATGCCCGGGCTTGTCCCGGGCATCCACGGGGTGCCGGCGGGAGCAGCCGTGTGAGGTCCGCGCCTTCGACCCGGCGTGGATGGCCGGGACAAGCCCGGCCATGACGGCAACGCGCGATGGATGAAAGCGGGCGTCCGGCTTCGACCCTGCCTGACCGCTCGCCGTATCGCCGAAGAGACTCTGCTGCCACGTGGTTCGGTAAGCAGCAGTTCGTCATGCCCGGGCTTGTCCCGGGCATCCACGGGGTGCCGGCGGGGGCAGCCGTGTGAGGTCCGCACCTTCGGCCCGGCGTGGATGGCCGGGACGAGCCCGGCCATGACGGCAATGAGCGATGGATGGAGCGAGCTTCCATCATGTGCGAGGCTTATGTTTACATCCTGACCAATCGGCCCAACGGCACCCTTTACGTGGGCGTGACGAACGATCTCGTCCGTCGCGTATGGGAACACAGGGAGGCTTTGGCCGAGGGCTTCACGAAGCGCTACGGACTGAAGCAGCTCGTTTATTTCGAACCGCACCAAACGATCCTGCTGGCAATCCAGCGCGAGAAGACTTTGAAGCATTGGCCTCGCGCCTGGAAGGTCCGGCTCATCCTGGACATGAATCCCGCGTGGCGGGACCTATATCTCAGCATTGTCTGACCCTGCCCGTCATGCCCGGCCATCCACGCGGTGCCGGCGGAGGCAGCCGTGGGAGGTCCGCACCTTCGGCGCGGCGTGGATGGCAGGGACAAGCCCGGCCATGACGGCAATGAGCGATGGATGAAAGCGGGCGTCCGGCATCGACCAGGCCTGACCGCTCGCCGTCTCGTCGAAGAGACTCTGCTGGGACGGGCTCGGTAAACAGCAGTTCGTCATGCCCGGGCTTGTCCCGGGCATCCACGGGGTGCCGGCGGGAGCAGCCATGTGAGGTCCGTACGTTCGGCCCGACGTGGATGGCCGGGGCAAGCCCGGCCATGACGCAACGAGCGATGGATAAGGGCGGGCGTCCGGCTTCGACCATGCTTGACCGCTCGCCGTCTCGCCGAAGAGACTTTGCAGGGACGTGGCCCGGTAAACAGCACCTCGTCATGCCCGGGCTTGTCCCGGGCATCCACGCGGTGCCGGCGGCAGCAGCCGTGTGAGGCCCGTACCTTCGTCCCGGCGTGGATGGCCGGGACAAGCCCGGCCATGACGGCTGTTCGGGTCGGCGATATCCGACTGGGGGGAGCGCTGCCCCTAAGGCGCGGGAATCGCCAGGGGGCGGCGGGGGGAGCAGGCGCGGCGGTTCACTTCGGGGCACGCTACGAAGGCGAGGTCGCGGCTGAGGCAGATGCGCACTTCCGACAGGCGCCCGTCAGCGCAGTCGACCGCCAGCATGTCGTCCTTCAGGCCCGGATTGGCGGCCATGAAGGCCGCCTCGATGGCCTCGTCCGTGAGCGTGGGCGGCGGATTGGCGGCGAAGGCCGGGGGAATGGCCACCTTTTCCCGCGCCTGGCGCACCAGGTCGAAATAGCCTTCCGGCGAAAGGCCCGTGCAGGTGCCGTGCTTGCGCCATTCGTGCAGGATCAGGCCCTTGGAGGGCATCAGGTCCGCCATGCCCGCGATCACCGGGTCCGGCACATAGGGCGCGGGGGTCCGGCAGAAGTCGGGATAGCCGCGCTCATATTGCGGCCACAGCCCATGCACCACGAAGCGGTGGGAGCGGCTGCGGCACTGCTGGGGGCTCGCTTTCGGCCCCGCGCAATAGGTGGGGCTCCAGGACAAGGCGAGGACGAAGAAGTCGAATTGCCCCGGCCTGTCGCCGTCGCGCGCCTGGGCAAGAGTCGGCGCGAGGGCAAGGGCGGGCGCCAGCGCAAGGGCGAGGAACAGCGCCAGCCGGGCGAGCCACGGCACGGCGCGCGCCGGCCGGGCAGGGCGCCCCGCCGGCGAGGCCGGACTCACGGACGGGCCATCCGGCAATTGGGCGCGTAGGCGAGGTTGCGGTCGAGGCCGTCGATGCACCATTCCACACCCCAGGTGTAACCCTGGAAGCTGGAATCCTCGATGATGGAATACCAGATGGGGTGCCGGGTGGCGTCCGAGAGCGTCACGGTGGCCGCGCAGAAGCGACGGGGCTGGAAGCCCTCGCCCCACGGGCGATAGGCCACTTCGCGCACATTCTGGTAGGTGGAGATGTTGAGCGCGGCGTTCCAGTACATGCGCTCGGTCTCGGCGAAGCGCATGGAGATGGTGCCGAGGGCGAGCGGCTCGGTGCACGCGGGCAGGTTACCGCTATAGCTGTCGTTGGGCAGCCAGAAATTGTCGAGGAGGATGTTGGCCGCGCTCGCGGGGGCCACGGCCGCCGCAGCCGTCACCGCGCCCGCCACCACCGCACTCGCCACCAGGGCGCGCACGCCGACGGCCGCCTTCTTGCGCGAATTCACACCCATTCCGCTCTCCCGAACCCTATGCCCCACGCTCGGGCGCGACGATGAAATGGCGGCGCGGCGCGGTCAAGCGCAGCGGCGCAACACCTTCCGGGAAAACGCGCGGAAAAAACCCCCCGGTGTGGCCCCCGGGCCGCGAACCGCCCGGCCCGCGCCGGAACGCGCCATGAAAAGCCGTGCGGCGATAATGGGTTAACTCAATTCGCGACAGATCATCGATTTGGCGTGGGGAATCGAAAAGTCCGCCAGCCTTGTGCCATCTCAGTGTCGCCGAAACCGTGTGTCATTGACCTTGCCTAGAGGTCGGTGGCACCTGTGCCGCCAACGTGACGAAACGAAAGTGCCTTCATGTCGAAACCCGGTTTCGTTCCCCAACTGGTGACCGGCGCGGGCCCTTCCGGCCTGAAACGCTTTGCCACCGGGCGGGATGTCGCCATCCAGATGCGCCCGGACCAGCCGGTCTACTGCTTCCGCCCGGCGGCGCTGGCGGCGGACGCGCAGGCCTTCACCTCGCTCTTCCCGGGCAAGACCGCCTATGCGGTGAAGACCAATGGCGACGCGCTGGTGCTGAAGACCCTCGCGGACCTGGGCATGGCGGTCTACGACGTGGCGAGCCCGGCCGAGTTCGCCGCCGCGCGCGCGGTCTCGCCGCGCAGCGAACTGCTCTACATGCACCCGGTGAAGGCGCAGTCGGACATCCGCCTTGCGCTCGAGACCTACGGCATCCGCGTCCTGTCCGTGGACCACGAGGACGAGGTCGCGAAGATCCTGCGCATCGTCAACGCGCTGGACCTCGACCCCGAGGAATTCACGCTGTTCGTGCGCATCGCCTCCAAGGGCGAGGCGGCCTATGAATTGTCGAAGAAGTTTGGCGCCGCGCCCGCCCATGCGGCGGAGCTGCTCCAGCGCATCCACAATATCGGCTTCAAGTGCGGCATCGCCTTCCATGTGGGCAGCCAGGTGGAAGACGCCACTACGTTCGAGCGCGCGGTGGCCACTGCCGCCGAGGTGCGGGACGCCGCCCGCGTGCCGATCGTGGAGCTGGACGTGGGCGGCGGCTTCCCCGCCGTGTACGCCACCGATCCCCGCCGCCGCCATTCCGCCATGCCGCCGCTGCCGGAGTTGATGCGCTCCCTCATGGATGCGGTGGAGCGGCACGGCTTCTCCAACACCCCGCTGGTGGCGGAGCCCGGCCGCGTCATCGTCGCGCGGGCCTTCTCCGTGGTGGCGCGCGTGCTGCTGAAGAAGGGCCAGCGGCTCTACATCAATGACGGCATCTGGTCCTCGCTGTCCGATAGCTGGACCGGCAAGCTCCTGATGCCCGTGCATCACATTCCGGACCCGGCCCGCCGCCGCCGCTCGGGCGATCCCAACAAGCTGGTGCCGTTCCGCATCTACGGCGCCACCTGCGACAGCGTGGACGTGCTCTCGCGGCCCCTTTACCTGCCGGAGACGGTGGATACGGGCGACTGGATCGAGATCGGCCATATCGGCGCCTATTCCCTGGCGCTGCGCACCCACTTCAACGGCTTCTTCCCCGACACGTTCGTGGAAGTGGAGCAGCCGTTCGAGCCCTCCGACGGGCTCGCCTCGCTGGTAGATCATGCGCCGGTCTCGGAAGGCACCCGCGCCGAGCCGCATGAGCCCCACATCGCCGGCAAATGAGCCGACGGGAGCGCCTCACATGAAGAGGCGCTCCTTTTCCATGCCGGCATAGAGGCCGGCGACGAACTCGCCGTAGCCGTTATAGAGCAGCGTCGGCCGCCGCTCGCCGGTGGCGATGTCCTTCTCCGTGGCCTGGCTCCAGCGCGGATGGGGCACCTGCGGGTTCACATTGGCCCAGAAGCCGTATTCGGACCCCTGCGCCACTTCCCAGAAGCTCTTGGGCCGCTGGTCCGTGAAGGTAATCTTCACGATCGCCTTGGCGGACTTGAAGCCGTACTTCCAGGGCAGCGCCACCCGCAGCGGGGCGCCGAACTGGTTGGGCGCGGGCTTGCCGTAGATGCCCGTGACGAAGAAGGCGAGGTCGTTGTTCGCCTCCGCCATGGTGACGCCCTCCACATAGGGCCATGGATAGAAGCGCCCGCTCTGGCCCGGCGCGACGGCCTTGTCGAGGAAGGTCTCGAACCGCAGGTATTTCGCGCCGCTCGCGGGCCGCGCATAGTCCACCAGCGCCTTCATGGGAAAGCCGGTCCACGGCACGGCCATGGACCATCCTTCCACGCAGCGGTGGCGGTAGAGCCGCTCCTCCAGGGGCATGGCCTTCAGCAGGGTGTCGATGTCCACCTGCCGGGGCTGCTCCACCATGCCGTCCAGGGTGACGGTCCAGGGGCGCACCTTCAGCTTCGCGGCGGCCCGGCCCACGTCGTAATTGGTGCCGAACTCATAGTAATTGTTGACGGTGCTCGCCTTGTCCTCCGGCGTCAGCGGGCGGTCCAGCGTGTAGGTGGGATTGCGCTTCGCCGGATAGAGGGCGGCCGAGGGGTCGGCGCTCTGCGCCTGGGCGGGCAGGACGCCCGCGCCGATCAGGCCCGCGCCGGCCCCCAGCAGGGCGCGGCGGCTGAGAAAGATGTGCTCCGGCGTGGCGCGGTGTTCGGGAATCTCCCACCCGCGCATCTTGCGAATAAGCATGGCTCGCCTCGTGTCGCCCCGTTGCCCGGCAGGATCGCGGGCAAGGTGTGTCGGGGCAATTCAAACGGGCGTGTGCGCGCTCAACGTTTCTGTGAGGGGGTGAGCGTCAGCGTCACGCCCGCGAGCGAGATGGACAGGCCGCTGTCGGCCGACACGCTCATGGGCTGAAGGGAGATGCCGCGGCTCGCGTCCTTCGCCACCAGGAGGTTGGCGGAGAAGCCCGGACCGAGCGCGACGCCCGTGCTGATGCCCACATATTGGCCGCCCAGGGCCTCGGGGCCGATCTGGGCGGAGGTGGCGAGCACGATCCAGAGCATGGAGCCCTGGTCCGAGACGCCGAAATCGATGCCTGCCCGCTCCAGCGTGCCCACATAGGCGAACTGGCCCATCTCGGCGGCGGGACGGAATTCGCAGGTGACGGCCCGGGACGAGCCGAACCCATAGGCAACAGTCGCAGCGCCCCGGCATTCCAGGAGCCCGGCCTGCACCTTGGGCGCTTCCTTCGAGGCTTCCTTGGGGGCGATCTGCGCCCCGGCCGCAGCCGGGGCGCAGATCGCGAGCAGCACCGCGCCGCGCCGGGCGCCGGAGCGCACGGCGCGTGTCAGCGGATGGATCACTTCGTGACCTTCTTGCCCTTCGCCGGCGCGACGACCGGGGTGAGGGTGAGGTCGGTCAGGCCGGCCGCCACGTTGAGGCCGGTGGAGCCCTGCACGGACACGGGCTGGAGGGCGATGGTGCTGTTGGAGCCGCCGAGCAGCACGTTGGCGCCGCCGCCGATGCCGACGGCCACGTCAGCCGACACGCCGGCATAATTGCCGGAGAGGTCGACGGCCGCCTTGGAGCTGGTGGGGGCGAACACGGTCCAGCCGAGCACGCTCTTGCCGCCCACGCCGAGATCCACGCCCAGGCGGCGCGCGGTGCCCTTGTAGGTGGCGAGCACGGTGTTGCTGGAGCCCTGGAGGAACTCGCAGGTCATCTCGCGCACGGAGCCGAGCACGAGGCCGGTATAGGGGGCGACGGCGCAACGCAGCACGCCGACCTGGACCTTGGGAGCGGTCTGGGCAGCGGCGGGCAGGGCGAAGGCGGCGGTGGCGGCGAGGGCCGCAAGGGCGACTTTGATGCGCATGGGACGTCTCTCGTGGGAAAAGGGGCCGGAGCCCGATGCTCCGGCCCGAAACGGGATCAGCGCAGCGTCAGGTCGGCGACGCCGAGCGCGAGGTTCACGCCGGTCTCGCCCTGCACGGACAGGGGCTGAAGGGCGATGGTGCTGTTGGAGCCGCCCACGAGGGCGTTGGCGCCGAGGCCCACGCCGATGGCGGCGCCGGCCGACACGCCGGCATAGGAGCCGCGCAGGTCGCTGGGGCTCACATTGCGGGTGGGGGCCAGCACGGTCCAGATCATCACGCCGCGGCCGTTCATGCCGATATCGAGGCCGAAGCGGCGGATCGTGGCCTCATAGCTGCCGGCGCGGGTGGACTTGGTGGCGGGCTTGAGGGTGCAGGACGCCTCGCGGACCGAGCCGATGATGAAGGCGACATTGGGCTTCATGTTGCAGACGAGCGTGCCGATCTGGACGCGGGTCTGCGCGGCCGCGGGCGCGGCGCCCATGGCGAGGGCGGAGGCAGCGATGGCGGCGGCGACGCCGGCTTTGGCCAAGGTCTTCATGGTGCAATCCTCCAAAAGGGCGTGCGTGGGCACGCATTCAGGTCATTGGGGCGGCCCGGGTTGCGACCGGCCAAGACCGGGTGAGCTGCCTGGAGCGCCGCGCGCCGCCAAGCCTTAGCTCGGGACGCGGCGAACCGCCAACGTAAAATCGGGCCGCAGGTTCCCTGCGGCCCGTCAATTGGTGGCACGGGCCGCAGCCCGCCCGAATGATTCAGCGCAAAGCCCCGCAGAAGCGCTGGATCCGGGTGCAGGCATCCTCCAGTTCCTCGGTGGAGGTGGCGTAGGAGATGCGGAACGCCGGCTCGAGGCCGAACGCCCCGCCATGCACCACCGCGACGCCTTCGCTCTCCAGCAGCTCGCCGGCGAACACCTCGTCGTTGGTGATGGTGTTGCCCGAGGGCGCCACCTTGCCGATGGTGCCCGCGCAGGACGGGAACACGTAGAACGCGCCTTCCGGCTTCGGGCAGGTGAGGCCGTTGGCCTGGTTCAGCATGGAGACCACGAGGTCGCGGCGGCCCTTGAACACGGCATTGTTGCGCGGGATGAAGTCCTGCGGCCCGTTCAGCGCTTCCACCGCCGCCCACTGGGCGATGGAGGAGGGGTTGGACGTGGACTGGGACTGGAGCGTGCCCATGGCCTTGATGAGGGCCTCGGGACCCGCCGCATAGCCGATGCGCCAGCCGGTCATGCAATAGGCCTTCGACACGCCGTTCATGGTGAGCGTGCGGTCGTAGAGGCTCGGCTCCACCTGGGCGGGGGTGGCGAACTTGAAGTCGTCATAGACGAGGTGCTCGTACATGTCGTCCGTGAGGATCCAGACATGGGGATGGCGCACCAGCACGTCGGTGAGACGCTTCAGTTCGTCATGGGTATAGGCGGCGCCCGAGGGGTTGGACGGCGAGTTGAAGATCAGCCACTTGGTCTTGGGCGTGATCGCCTTCTCCAGCACGTCCGGGCGGAGCTTGAAATTGTCCTCCAGCGTGGTGGGCACCGGCACGGGGGTGCCGCCGCAGAATTCCACGATGTCCGGGTAGCTCACCCAATAGGGGGTGGGGATGAGGACTTCGTCGCCGGGGCCGACGGTGGCCACCAGGGCGTTGAACAGCACCTGCTTGCCGCCCGTGCCCACACTCACTTGGCTCGGCTTGTAGGTGAGGCCGTTGTCGCGCTTGAACTTCGCGACGATGGCGGCCTTCAGCTCGGGGATGCCGTCCACGGCCGTATAGCGCGTCTCGCCCCGGCGGATGGCGGCGATGGCCGCTTCCTTGATGTTCTCCGGCGTCTCGAAGTCGGGCTCGCCCGCGGACAGGGCGATCACGTCGCGTCCCGCGGCTTTCAGCTCACGCGCCTTGTTGGAGATGGAAATGGTGGGCGAGGGCTTGATCCGCTTCAAGGCGGGCGACAGCAGGCTCATGGGCCTCAGAGCTCCGACGGTTGCGAGGATCGCCGGAAGGCGGGCGATCTCACGATGATGGTACCATGCGCCCGACGCTCACGGGAGGCGGGCGCGCGGCAGCGTCATTTAAACCCGCCCCGTTGCGCGAACAAGCAAGCATCCGTGATGGGTGGTGCGCGCAAAGCTGATGGCCGGCCTTGCGATCCCGCCCGGCAGGCGCCATCTGCACGCCAATCGGGAAGGGTTGGCCGTGCTAAAGCTATATTCCACGCAATCGTCGGGTAATTCCTACAAGGTGCGCCTGCTGCTGGCGCGGCTGGATCGCCCGTTCCACCTTGTGGAAGTGGACATCTTCGCGGGCGAGCACCGCACGCCCCAGTTCCTGGCGCTGAACCCCGAGGGGCGGGTGCCGCTGCTGGAACTGGAGGACGGAACCGTCCTCGCCGAATCCAATGCCATCCTGTTCTACCTCGCCGAAGGCACCGAGCTTCTGCCCGCCGACCGGCTGAAGCGGGCCGAGGTGCTGCGCTGGATGTTCTTCGAGCAGAACAACCACGAGCCGGGCATTGCCCAGGCGCGTTTCTGGCTGCGCCAGGTGCGGGGCGGCCGCGACCTGCGCACCCATGACGTGGACCGCTGGATGGAGGAGGGCTACGCCGCCCTGCGCATCATGGAGCGCCATCTGGAGCGGCAGCGCTTCTTCGTGGGCGACACGCTGACCATCGCCGACCTTGCGCTCTATCCCCACACCTGGCTGGCGCCGGAAGGCGACTTCGACCTCGCGACGTTCCCCGCCATCGGCGCGTGGCTCGCCCGCGTGGCGCAGGAGACCGGCGGGCTCGGCCTCGACTGGCGCCCGCCGCTCGCCACCCGCATGGTGACGGGGCCGGTACTGGAGGCGGGGTGAGCCTCCTGCGGGGCGCTGTGGAGAAGTATGGGGACAAGACTCACAGGCTCGTGAGCAACGCCTTGAAAACGCCGCTGTTTTTCCAAGCCGGGCCGCAGGTCCGCCACAATCGGATCGCGGGTGGAAGGCAACCTGCGATCGTCGAGTGGAACCGAATCACCCGATTCGGCTTTTCCGGTTCAGATCTCGACGTGAAACGAGTGGCCGCCATGTCAGAGTTCCGCGATTCAGAATTCCGCGATTTTGCCATGCTGCGGGTCGGCGCATCCCCTGCCGATCCCGAGGCGCTGGCGCGCGCGGTGCGAAAGCACAAGGCTGGCGATGTGATGGCCCAGGTGGCCCTCACCTTTGCCTTGATGTTGGCCATTTGCGCGGTAACCTTCGTTCTGACCGTGGATCGCGCCGCGGCCATGACCCTGGCCGGCGCGGCATTCGGTTCTGAGGAGATGACGATGGTCACGCAAGCACTCGGCGCAATGCCCCTGGCGATTCTGGCTGCCCTTGCCCTCGGCGGCATGTTCGCGGCCTATCGCGCCGCCCAGCGGGCGGAAGAGGCGCGCCTCGTGCGCGTGCCGGTGCGCACCCGCCGTCGCGGGTGAGGGGCCTGTTCGGCGGCCTCTTGTCCGGCGGTCTCCTGGCCGCTGTCCTCCTATTTTCCGCTTTCTCGTCCGGTGCGCGTGCCGCCCCGGACGGCAGCTTCGCCGGACGCCCCCTGCGGGTCTCGCCCGTGGCGTCCGGGCTTGAAAACCCCTGGTCCATCGCCTTCCTGCCCGACGGTCGCCTCCTGGTGACGGAGCGGCCCGGGCGTATTCGCGTGGTCTCCCGCGAGGGGCGCCTCTCAGCCCCGGTGCGCGGCCTGCCGCCAGTGCATGCGGAAGGGCAGGGCGGCCTGCTGGACGTGGCGCTCGACCCCGATTTCGCCCGCAACCGCCTGATCTATTGGAGCTATGCCGAGCCGCGCCCGGACGGGGCGGGGACAGCCGTGGCGCGTGGCCGCCTCGTCTCCGATCTGTCGCGGGTGGAAAATGTGCAGGTCATCTTCCGGCAGGTCCCCTCCGGAACCGGCAACAATCATTTCGGCTCGCGCCTCGTCTTCGCCCGCGACGGCACGCTCTTCATCACGCTGGGCGACCGCTATTCCATGCGCGACAAGGCGCAGGACCTGTCCACCACCATCGGCAAGGTGGTGCGCATCAATCCCGACGGCACCATCCCGGCCGACAATCCGTTCCGCGACCGGCCCGACGCCCGCCCCGAGATCTGGAGCTACGGGCACCGCAACGTGCAGGCGGCGGCGCTCGCCCCCTCCGACGGGCGGCTCTGGACCGTGGAGCACGGCGCACGCGGCGGCGACGAGGTGAACATCCCCGAGGCGGGCAAGAATTACGGCTGGCCGGTCATCACCTATGGCCGGGACTATTCCGGCGCCCGCATCGGCGAGGGCACGTCGAAGGCGGGCATGGAGCAGCCGGTCTTCTATTGGGACCCCTCCATCGCGCCCTCGGGCGCGGCCTTCTACGGCGCCGACCGCGAGCCCGCCTGGAAAGGCAGCCTGTTCGTGGGCGCGCTGGCGGGCATGGCGCTGGTGCGCCTGTCCGTGGACGGCGACCGCGTGGTGGGCGAGGAGCGGCTCGACCTGGGCAAGCGCGTGCGCGACGTGCGCCAGGGCCCGGACGGCGCCCTCTGGCTCGCCATCGACGATAGCGCGGGCGAGATCCTGCGGGTGGAGCCGGTGCGCTGACGCGCGCACCGACCGGCGCCGTCAGAACTTGTGGAAGATGAAATACGCGCCGGCGGCGATGAAGGCGAAGCCGATCGCGTGGTTCCAGCCCAGCGGCTCCTTCAGGTAGAGCACCGAGAAGGCGGCGAAGACGAGGAGGGTGATGACCTCCTGCATGGTCTTCAATTGCGCCGTGGAATAGACCTCGGAGCCCATGCGGTTGGCGGGCACGGCGAGGCAATATTCGAAGAAGGCGATGCCCCAGCTTGCCACGATCGCGATGGCCAGCGGCGATGACTTGTACTTCAGGTGGCCGTACCACGCGAACGTCATGAAGACGTTCGAGGCCAGCAGCATGAGGATCGGATAGACGGCGGCGGAAGACCAGGCGGGCATGGACGACCTCGGGGACAGAACCGCCGCAGCCTGCATTCGCCGGCTCTCAAGTCAAACGCTGCGATGGGCAGGCCGGGCCTCGCGCGGCGGTGCTCACGCGACCGGGCGAAAGGTCTGATTGCTATTCTGGGCTCGGCTCGCGGCGATGTCGGCCAAAAGGGCGGGGGCGGTGGTTGCGTATCCGCGCCGATTTCCCGGCATCCCGTCATCGTCGGCGGATGCCGCGACGAGCGCGGCCAATGGAATTTTCCAATGCTGGAACTTTGAAAACCAGGATGCCTGCCCGTGTCCGATCCAATTGTTCGGCGGTCCCGACTTCTGGCCGTCGTCCAGTTTCTCGCCGCCGGCCGTCTTGCTGGAGAACAAGGGCACGGCGAGCGCGGAACCGCTCGTGTGGTCGATCTCCAGAACCAGAAAATAATGCGGCCCTTGAACCGCTCGTTCGGGCGTCGACACGTTCGACAGGCATCCGCCATGCTGCCGCAACAAGCCGGTGTCGAGGTGGACGACAAGCCCTTCGAAGATCTCGGAAATGTCAGACAGGCTCGGCACGGGCTCACCGTCAGCGTGAGGGGGGCGCCTGCGGGTCAACCGTCTCCGGTCATGTCGCAGGGCCGCAGGACGGCCGGTGTCGGCCGTCCCAGGGCAATTCCGCTCACTGTACCTGGGCGGGCGGCTTGGGCGTGCTGATCACGCGGACCGGGCGCTGGCCCGGCTGCTCGCCCGCGGGCGCCATGGGCGCGTCGGCGGAGGCGGAGCTGTCGGCCGGAGCGGGCTTGGCGGGCGCCGCGCTGGCCGCGGAGCGGTTCTTCGCCTGCTGCGGGGTTTCCACGGGGCGGGGCTGGGACATTTCCTTCGCCTGCTCCTCGGTCACGAGGATGTCGCCCTTCTGGAGGGTGGTCTGGTCCTCCAGGCCCGCCAGCGCCTGCGCCCAGGACTGGCCGGGCGCGCGGCACGAGCAGGAGGGCACGAGCTGCTTGCGGTAGAGCAGGGCGGTGGGCAGCGACATATAGGGCCGCCCGCTCACGCTGGTGGCCTGCTGGATGTCCTCGCCGGGATTGCGATAGGTGAAGAGCTGCGCCTCCGCCGCCGGGCACAGGCGACGGCACAGGGCATCGTCGGTGGCGAAGCGGGCGGGCACCGTGGCGTAGGAGATGGGGAAGAAATAGCCGTCGCAGGTGCGCACGCACACGGTGCGGTAGGTGGACGACTTGGGCAGGTCCATGGGCGCCACGTCCAGGCCGGGCGTCTCCTCGCTCTCCGAATCCATGGGGCCGCCGAACAGGGCCTCGAAGAAGTTGCGCGAGCGCTGCGGGCGCTGCCCCTGGGGCTGGCCGCCCTGGGGCATGTTCTGGAGGGCGGCGCGGTATTGCGGGCCGCAATTGTTCTGCGCCAGCGCCAGGATGATCTGGCGCCGCTGGCCCTGGGTGTCCACGCCGCCGCGCTCCACTGAGGCGAGCTGCGAGCGCAGGGCGGAGATGCGCTGGTCGATGGCGTCGCAGGCCGGCGGGCGCGGGGGGCCCTGGAAGATGAAGAAGCCGCGCGGCGCGTCGCACTGCATGGAGCGCGCCTGCTGGCTGAGGCCATCCAGCTCGGCCCGCATCTGGGCTGCCTGGCGGATCCGGGCGTCGTTGGTGGGGTCTCCGCCCCGGTCGAGCTGGGCGAGAGCGCCTTCGAGCTGGACGCAGGCCGGGCCGGGAGCGGCGGAGGCCGCGCCTTGCTGGGGCGGATACTGGCCGACGGAGCCGGGCGGCAGGGTCCCCTGGGCGAGCGCCGCGAGCGGCGCCGCCGCGATGGCCGTTGCAAGGGCGAGGAGACGAGCAATCTTCATGCGGACCCGGACTTCACGCTGATCTTTGCCGCACCTTATAGCGGCTTGCGCCGCAGCAATGGTGTCCAAACTGTGTTACCCGCCGCGAAATCACGGGGGCATGGCCCCGGCCGAGGCCGGGGCCGCTCGGTTCGCGCCGCGTGCTCAGCTCTTGCCGCGCATGCGGATGTTGAAGTTGTCGTACGCATATTCCGCGATCTGCCACCAGATGAGCTGGTCGGAGCGGATGGCGTTCATGCTGTCCAACGCCTTCTTGAAGTCGGCATTGGTGGCGGCGATCTCGTTGTAGAGTTCGGTGGAGGCCTTGAAGCCCGCTTCCATGATGGATTGCGGGAAGGCGCGCAGCTCGCAGCCCTGCTGCACCAGGCGGCGCAGGGCGGGCGGGTTCACGGCGTCGTACTTCGCCAGCATCCAGTTGTTGGCCGCCTCGCAGGCATTGGAGACGATGGCCTGGTAATGCTTGGGCAGCTTGTTCCACTGGTCCATGTTGAAGACGTTGTGGAGCATCGCCCCGCCTTCCCACCAGCCGGGATAGTAATAATACTTCGCCACCTTCACGAGGCCGAACTTCTCGTCGTCATAGGGGCCGACGAATTCCGCCGCGTCGATGGTGCCGCGCTCCAGCGCGGGATAGACGTCGCCGGGCGCGAGCTGCTGGGGCACCACGCCGAGCTTCGCCAGCACCTGACCGCCGATGCCGCCGATGCGGAACTTCAGGCCCTTCAGGTCGTCGACATTGTTCAGCTCCTTGCGGAAGAAGCCGCCCATCTGGCAGCCGGAATTTCCGGCCGGAATGGCATAGGTGTTGTACTTGGCGAGCACGTCGTTGATGATCTTGTCGCCGCCGTTGAAGAACCACCAGGAATGCTGCTGGCGGGAATTGAAGCCGAACGGCACGCCGGTGCCGAAGGCCAGCGTCGGGTCCTTCCCGATATAGAAATAGGTGGCGGTCTGCGCGCACTCCACGGTGCCGTTGGAGACCGCGTCCAGCGCCTGAAGGCCGGGCACGATCTCGCCCGCCGGGAAGGTCTCGATCTTGAACTTGCCGTCGGTGGCCTCGGACACGTATTTCGCGAAGATCTGCGCGGTGCCGTAGATGGTGTCGAGCTGGCGCGGGAAGGACGAGGTCAGGCGCCACTTGATCTCCGGGCTCGTCTGCGCGACCGCGGGCATGGCCACGGCGGTGGAGGCGAGGGCGGTGGCGGATGCGCCGAGGAAGCGGCGGCGGGTCTTGTCCATGCGGGCACTCCGGGCGTTCTGGTTTTTCGTTGCCGCGACAGGTGTCACGGCGCGCCTTTCCCGTCAATGGCACCTTCCCGCATGGCCGCTCCTCACCCATATAGGGGGTCGATCCGGCCGCTTTCGGCCGCTCAACGGGGATGCTTCATGCGCCGTCTTCTCGTGCTCGCCGCGCTCATCTGCGCGGGCCTGTCCACCAGCGCCGTCGCCGCGCAGGAGCCGGACCTGATCTTCCGCAAGTCCACGGTCTGGAAGTTCCTCACGCCCGACGACAAGCTGGCGGTCTACGGCATCGATGACCCGGTGGTGAACGGCGTCGCCTGCCACTACACCATCCCCGAGAAGGGCGGCGTCTCCGGCATGATCGGCGTGGCCGAGGAAGTGTCCGACATCTCGCTCGCCTGCCGCCAGGTGGGGCCGATCTCCTTCAAGGAGAAGTTCGAGCAGGGCGACGTGGTGTTCCGCCAGAGCCGCTCCTTCTTCTTCAAGAAGATGCAGATCGTGCGCGGCTGCGACACCAAGCGGAACGTGCTGGTCTATCTGGTCTATTCGGACAAGCTCATCGACGGCAGCCCGAAGAACTCCACCTCCACCGTCCCCATCATGCCCTGGGGCGCGAATACGGACGTGCCGAAGTGCGCGGACAACCTGAAATAGCGCGCGGTCGGAGCAATAGCGTGGTGCCCGGGCGTGTCCCGGGTATCCGCGCCGAGCGGCCTGGGAGATTGGCGCCTCCCGGCGGCCGTCAGGTCACCGGGTGCAGGTGATGGCCACCATGGAGGGGCAGAAATTGCCGGAGCAGGCGGGCTTGCTGTCGGCGCTCGCCACGGGGCGCAACGGGCTCGGCGGGGTGATGCTGCCCGTCACCTGCCCGAAATCGATGGCGCCGGCATAGTCGTGGGCGCGGCACCAGGCCGAGGCCAGGGCCTCGCCGCACGGCGCGCCGTTGGCGAGGCAGGCATCCACCCCGTATCCGTCCGAACTCTCCAGGAGGAAGATGCGCGTCTCCGCGAACGCGGCCCCGCTCACGCAGACCAGGGCAGCGGCGAGCATCAGGCGGATTTTCATCATGGAATGCGAAGGACCTCAGTCACCGCTCATCCGCGCTCGCCCGGCTGGACCCGGCGTTCTGCGGACGGCGGAATCACCGCACCAGCGTCATCATCGATAGACGGGCGGCGGGAAGCCGGTCAAGTCGCCTCTCGCAGGGGGTGGCGGCGCCGGCGGCGCAGCATGCGAAAAGGCTTGACGGGGAACCCGGCCGCTCCCATTGTCCCGCGCCATGAACGGGAATATGGCACTCTCTGTCCGGCGGCGCCCTGGTGCCGCGCTGTGGATTATTTGCGGTTAGCCCATAGCGCTGGCCGCGGCCGTCCCTTGCTGCACCCCTGATAAAGGACACTGGACGCCCCGGCCCGCGGGGCGGCGTGTGCCTCATGCCGTTGGAACAGATCTGGCGGGACAGCCGGCGCGGCCACGCGACCGGCGTTTCAGGGAGCGGACACATCATGGAGCTGCGGCTCTACAATACGCTGACGCGGTCCAAGGACGCCCTGCGTCCCTATGATCCCTCCAATGTCCGCCTCTATGTCTGCGGGCCGACGGTCTATGACCTCGCGCATATCGGCAATGCGCGCCCCGTCATCATCTTCGACGTGCTGTTCCGCCTGCTGCGCCGAACCTTCGGCGAGGACGCCGTCACCTATGTCCGCAACATCACGGACGTGGACGACAAGATCAACGCGCGTGCCGCCGAGCGGGGCATCTCCATCCGCGACCTGACGGAGGAGACCTACCGCTGGTTCCGCGCCGACACCCAGGCGCTCGGCTGCCTGCCGCCCACCGTGGAGCCGCGCGCCACCGAGCATATCGACGAGATGCGCATCCTCATCGAGCGCCTCGTGGCGTCGGGCCACGCCTATGTGGCGGAAGGCCACGTGCTGTTCCACGTGCCCTCCATGCCCGATTACGGCCGCCTCTCCCGCCGCCCCCTGGACGACATGATCGCCGGTGCGCGCGTGGACGTGGCGCCCTACAAGCGCGACCCCATGGACTTCGTGCTGTGGAAGCCGAGCCCGGAAGGCATCCCCGGCTGGCCGTCCCCCTGCGGCATCCCCGAGCGCGGGCGCCCCGGCTGGCATATCGAGTGCTCCGCCATGTCCTGGCGCCACCTGGGCGAGACCTTCGACATCCATGGCGGCGGCATCGACCTCGTCTTCCCGCACCATGAGAACGAGATCGCCCAGTCGCGCTGCGCCTTCGGGACGAACGTGATGGCGCAGGTGTGGATGCATAACGGCTTCCTCACCCTGGAAGGGGAGAAGATGTCCAAGTCCCTGGGCAACTTCGTCACCATCCGCGAGCTGCTGAACGACTGGCCGGGCGAATGCCTGCGCCTCGCCATGCTCTCCACCCATTATCGCCAGCCCATCAACTGGACCCGCCAGGGCATCGGCTTCGCCGCCAAGACCCTGGACAAGTGGTACCGCATCGTCGGCGACGAGCCCGCCGAGACCGGCGAGGACAATCCCTTCGAGAGCGAGATCGCCGACCGGCTGGGCGACGACATCAACTCGCCCTCGGCGATCACCCACCTGCACCACCTCGCCGAGGTGGCCGAGGACGTGGAGGCGTCGTCCGCGCTGAAGCGGCGCTTCAAGGGAGCGGCCAACCTGCTGGGCCTGCTGCACGAGACCGAGACCGAGTGGCGGGCCCGCCAGCGCGCCGCCGTCGCGGTGGACGCCGCCGCCGTCGAGAGCCTCATTGCCGCGCGCATCGCCGCCCGCAAGGCGCGCGACTTCGCCGCCGCGGACCAGATCCGCGAGCAGCTGGTCTCCCAGGGAATCGTGCTCATGGACAACAAGGACGGCACCACGAGCTGGGAGGTGGCGCGATGACCACTCCCGTAGCGCTTCGCCCCTTCCTGCCCGACGACGCGCCGCGCCTCGCCGCGCTCTTCCGCGCCGCCATCGAGGAGCTGACGGAAGAGGATTATGACGACGACCAGCGCGAGGCCTGGGCCTCGGCGGCCGACGACGAGGAGGCCTTCGCGGCGCGCCTCGCCGCCAACCTGACCCTGCTCGCCTCCCGCGACGGCGAGGTGGTGGGCTTCGCCTCCCTGAAGGACGGTCGCCACATCGATCTTCTCTATGTGGACCCGCAGAGCGCGGGCACGGGCGTCGCCGCGAGCCTCGCCGCCGCCTTGGAAACCCTCGCCAAGGCGCGCGGCGCGGACGCGCTGAGCGTGGACGCCAGCGACACCGCTCTGGGCTTCTTCCAGGCCCGCGGCTACGTGCCCGAGCGCCGCAACACCGTGCCGCGCGGCGACGTCTGGCTCTCCAACACGACCCTGCGCAAGGTGCTCGACACGAAGAAGGTGCCATCATGAGCGCCCGGTCCAAGGAACGCCTCTACCTCTTCGACACCACCCTGCGCGACGGGGCGCAGACCAATGGGGTGGATTTCACCCTGCCGGACAAGCTCAAGGTGATGGCGCTGCTGGACACGATCGGCGTCGATTACGTGGAGGGCGGTTATCCCGGCGCCAATCCGCTGGACACCGCCCTGTTCGCCGAGCCGCGCACCGTGAAAGGGCGTTTCACCGCCTTCGGCATGACCAAGCGGCCGGGCCGCTCGGCGGCCAACGATCCCGGCGTCGCGGCGCTGCTGGCGGCGCAGTCGGACGCCATCTGCTTCGTGGCCAAGGCGTCCGCCTACCAGGTGCGCGTGGCGCTGGAGACCACGGAGGAGGAGAACCTCGCCTCCATCCGCGAGAGCGTGGCGGCCGCCGTGGCGGCGGGCCGCGAGGCGCTGGTGGATTGCGAGCACTTCTTCGACGGCTACAAGGAAAACCGCGCCTTCGCGCTCGCCTGCGCCCGCACCGCCTATGAGGCCGGCGCGCGCTGGGTGGTGCTGTGCGACACCAATGGCGGCACGCTGCCCCACGAGGTGGAGGCCATCGTCGCCGAGGTGACGAAGGTGGTGCCCGGTGATCATCTGGGCATCCATGCCCATAACGACACCGAGCAGGCGGTGGCCAATTCGCTGGCCGCCGTGCGCGCGGGCGTCCGCCAGATCCAGGGCACGCTCAACGGCCTGGGCGAGCGCTGCGGCAATGCGAACCTGTGCTCGCTGATTCCCACCCTGCTGCTGAAGCCGGACTTCGCGGACCGCTTCGAGCTGAACGTCTCGAAGGAGCAACTCGCGGACCTCACCCATTCTTCGCGGGTGCTGGACGAGATGCTGAACCGGGCGCCGGACCGCCACGCCCCCTATGTGGGCGAGAGCGCCTTCGCCACCAAGGCGGGCATCCACGCCTCCGCCATCCTGAAGGACCCGGCCACCTACGAGCATGTGGCGCCGGAACTGGTGGGCAACCAGCGGCGCGTCATGGTCTCCGACCAGGCGGGCAAATCCAACGTCATTTCCGAGCTGGAGCGGCTCGGCGTGGACGTGGACAAGAAGGACCCGCGCCTCTCCCGTCTCCTGGACGAGGTGAAGGAGCGCGAGGCCCTGGGCTATGCCTATGAGGCGGCCGACGCCTCCTTCGCGCTGCTGGCGCGGCGCATGCTGGGCACGGTGCCGGACTTCTTCGAGGTGGAGCGGTTCAGCGTGAACGTGGAGCGCCGCTACAATGCGCGCGGCGAGATGAGCACGGTGGCCGAGGCCATCGTGAAGGTGCAGGTGGACGGCGAGGTGCTGATCTCCGCCGCCGAGGGCAACGGCCCGGTGAACGCGCTGGACGTGGCGCTGCGCAAGGATCTCGGCAAGTACCAGCCCTTCATCTCGGGCCTGCGGCTGACCGATTACCGCGTACGCATCCTGGACGGCGGCACCGAGGCCATCACCCGCGTGCTCATCGAGAGCGCGGACGAGACCGGCGCCCGCTGGACCACGGTGGGCGTCTCCCCGAACATCATCGATGCCTCGTTCGAGGCGCTGATCGATTCCATCACCTGGAAGCTGCTGAAGGAAGGCGCGCCGGGATAGACCCCGGCCATGCGCGCAAAACCCTATCCCGCGAACGGCCGGAAGGTCTTCACCACGTCCTCGTAGACCTTGCGCTTGAAGGGCACCACCAGCTCCGGCGCGCGGTCCAGCTCTTCCCAGCGCCAGTCCACGAATTCGGGCCTGTGCTTGCCGCCGCCGGGCTTGAGGATGTCGATCTCCCCGTCCGCGCCGGTGAAGGAGAAGGCGAACCAGCGCTGGGTCTGGCCGCGATACTTGCCGCGCCACGCCTCGCCCGCGATGCGGCCCGGCAGGTCGTAGGTCAGCCAGTCCGGCACCTCGCCCAAAAGGCGCACGGAGCGGATGGAGGTTTCCTCGTAAAGCTCGCGAAGCGCAGCATCCAAGGGCTGCTCGCCCTTGTCGATGCCGCCCTGGGGCAATTGCCAGGAATGGGTCATGTCCACATGCTCGGGCCCGCCCGCCCGCTTGCCCATGAAGACCCGTCCGGCGGCATTGAACACGCAGATGCCCACGCAGGGGCGATAGGGCAGGTCTTCCAGGGAGCGCGACATGGGGGCCTCATGGCGTGGAGGCCCCCTTTTAGAGCGTTGCCCTCAAAGGGGGAAGCGCGTGCCGCCTGCGGCCCCGGTTGATCCGGGGCCGGTCGCCGGCATCAGTGCCGGGCGAGGCTCATGCGGGGCAGGGCGGTGGAGCCCCACGCGCGCAGCGAGGCCCAGGTGCCCTTGTCGAGCTGGAACCGGTCCACGGGAACCGAGGCGCTGAGCGCCTTCACGCGGCACAGCCCGGCGCCGCACCACTGGAAGCCGCACTTCTCCAGCACGCGCCGGGAGGCCGGATTGACCACCCGGGCGGCGCCCAGGAGGCGCTCGGCGTCGGTCTCGGTGAAGGCGTAATCGATGACGGCGCGGGCGGCCTCGGTGGCGATGCCGCGACCCCAGAAGGGCTCGCCGAACCAATAGCCGAGTTCCGGCGCGCTCTCGCCCGGGCGACGGCCGAAACCGCACATGCCGGCGAAGACCGGACCCTGATCGCGCTTGAGGAAGACGGCGAAATGAGCGCCCTCGCCGGTACCGAGCTGTTCGATGAAAGCTCGCCCGTCGGCGGGACGGTAGGGATGGGGCAGGTTCGCGGTCATCTCCGCGATCTTGCGATTGTTGGCGTGCTCCGCGATAGCCGCGACGTCCTCGATCTGCGGCACGCGAAGCACCAGCCGCGCGGTTTCGAGGACGGGGATACAGCTCTCCCGCAGGAGAAATCCGGGGGGCGCTTCAACGATGGTCATGGCGGGCTCCTGAAGACCAGAGGGGCGGCGGACAAACGAAAACCGGGGAGACTGCTCGTCTCCCCGGTTTGTCCAGGAGCCAGGACCCTAAGGCCGTTTCAGGCTCCCTCCGGTTCGACGAGACCGGCGGGAACCTGCATTTTCAGGTCTCGCCGATTATTCGGCCGCCTCGAGGGCGGGCACGACGGATACGTAGGTTCGGGCGTTGGCTTTAGTGCGGAACTCGACTTTGCCGTCGGTGAGGGCGAACAAGGTATGATCCTTGCCAATGCCGACATTAAGGCCGGGATGCCATTTGGTGCCGCGCTGACGCACGATGATGTTGCCGGCAATGACGGCCTGGCCGCCGAAGCGCTTCACGCCAAGGCGCTTGCTCTCGGAATCGCGGCCGTTACGGGACGAGCCGCCTGCTTTTTTATGAGCCATTTGTGCTCTCCGTTCCTATCAGGCGCCGGCGGCGATGCTGGTGATGCGCACGACGGTGAGGTCGGCGCGGAAGCCCCGCTTGCGGCGCGAATTCTGGCGGCGGCGCTTCTTGAAGGCGATGACCTTGTCGCCGCGCGCCTGCTCCACAACCTCACCGGTCACGGTCGCGCCCTCGACGAGAGGGGCGCCCACGACGACGGTCTCGCCGCCGAGCATGAGGACGGGGAAAGACACGCTCGCGCCGGCCTCGGCCTCGATGCGATCCACCGTGATGACGTCTTGAGCGGCAACGCGATACTGCTTGCCGCCTGCTTTGATGACCGCGAACATCTTGTCTCGCTTTCGTGTTCCGCCAGCCTCGAAGGGCGGGCTTCTTCCGGTCGGATAGGGATACGGACTTTGGATTCGTCCGCGCGAAGCGGTTCCTTTACCCGCGCGGGGTCGCCATTGTCAATGCGAAACCCTTGCCGCGCCAAGCCTTGTATAGGCTTTCTAAAGTCCGTTCCGCCTTGGTAAGGTCGCCGCCCAACGGGAAGGGGACCATGCGCGACAAAGAAGCGGTGATGCCGGGCGACGCGCCCGCGATTCGCACCATTGCCATGCCGGCGGACACGAATCCCAACGGCGACATCTTCGGCGGCTGGCTCATGTCGCAGATGGACCTTGCCGCCGGCAACGTCTCGGCGCGCCGGGCGCGCGGGCGCGTCGCCACCGTGGCGGTGGAGGCCATCACCTTCCTCAGCCCGGTGGCCGTGGGCGACGAGGTGAGCCTGTTCGCGAAGATCCTCACCGTGGGCCGCACCTCCATGCGCATCGAGGTGGAAGCCTGGCGCCGGGCGCGGGAGAGCGAGGAGGCGCGCAAGGTGACGGAGGCCACCTTCACCTTCGTCGCCATCGACGACAGCGGCCGCCCCCGCCCGGTGCCGCCGGAGGACGCGCTGTCCGCCTGAGCGACGGCGCGCGTCTCACCTGACGCTTGCGGCGCGCGGGCGCGTCCGCTATTAGCGCACGACCACACGCCGACCGCTTCGCGCGGTCCGCGGCCCCCGGATGGAGAGGTGGCAGAGTGGTTGAATGCACCGCACTCGAAATGCGGCATACGGGCAACCGTATCGGGGGTTCAAATCCCTCCCTCTCCGCCACTCCGCCTCTACCCCCGCAGACCTCGAATCTTCCGCATCGTCGCGGACCGCGCGCCTAGCGTACCTGTTCCTCCGCCCCCGAATCCCCCCGCATCTGCCCGCGCAGATGGTCGATGAAGAAGCGCACCTTGGGCGGCACGAGGCTGCCGCTCTTGTAGGCGGCGTAGATGGGCATGGCGTCGGGCGGCTCGAAATCCTTCAGCAGGCGCACGAGGCGCCCCGCCCTGATGTCTTCCAGGACGCGCAGGTCGGTCATGCGGCCGATGCCGATGCCGGAGATGACTGCCTCGTAATTGCCGTGGCCGCCGTTCACCACGAAATTGCCCGCCACTTTCAGCGTGACCGGCTGGCCCGCGACGCGGAACGCCCATTCGTTGGTGACGAGGCCGAGGCGGCTCATGAGCAGGCAATTGTGCCGCAGCAGGTCGTCGGGGTGCTCCGGGGTGCCGTGGCCGGCGAGATAGAAGGGTGCCGCGCACAGGATCTGACGGCTCTCCGCAACTTTCGTGATGCGCAGGGCCGACGCCTTCTGCTCGCCCCAGCGCAAGGCGACGTCATGGTCCGCCAGGGCAGGGTCGGTCAGGTCGTCGGAGAGGTCGAGCTGGATGCGGATGTGCCGGTAGCGGGCGACGAAGCCGGGCAGGAGCGGGATGAGCTTGTGCAGTCCGATCATGATCGGGCTGGTGATGCGCAGCGTGCCGCGCGGCTCCTCGCCGAACTCGCTCACGAGAAGCTCGGTCTCCGCCACCTCCGCCAGGATCTTGGCGCCGCGCCGGTAGAAGGTCTCCCCCGCTTCGGTGAGGCTGAGGCGACGGGTGGTGCGGTCCAGCAGCCGGACGCCCAGCCGCTTCTCCAGCCCGTCCACCCGCCGGCACACCGCCGAGCGCGTGACGCCGAGCGCCTTGGCGGCCGCGGCGAAGCTGCCCTGGTCCACGACGCTGGTGAAGATCTGCAGCTCGTTGAGCCCGCTCATCGCTCCGTTTCCCGTCCCGCGATTGGTGCCTGAAACTCAACATTATGTATCGCCGTCCGGGAGTTTATCGCAAGGGAAGGAACCCCTAGGCTCCGATCCGCGCCAATGAAGAGCGCCGCCAGGGAAACAGGGGAGAAGCGGTCAAGGCCACGCTGCGCGTTCGCCGCCGCCGCGCCTATGCTGCACCCGCTCACTGGTGATCTTTTGGAAGCGTGCGGGGCGAAATGGACGGGTTGGCGACGAAGAAGACGGCTCTGGTGATCGGTGCGACCGGCGTGTCCGGCCGCGCGCTGATCGAGCACCTCACCGGCCTGCCGGACTGGGACGTCATCGCCGCCTCCCGCAAGGCGCCGTATTTCGCCACCTCGGCGCAATTCGTCAGCGTCGACCTGATGGACGAAGCGGGCACGCTGGCGGCGCTGGGCGCTCTGCATGACGTGACCCACGTCTTCTACACCGCCTATCTCGACATGCCGACATTCGCCGCCACGCGCGAGCCTAACACCCGCATGTTCGCGAACGCGCTCGGCGCCGTCTCCCGGCTGCCGCGGCTCGCGCATGTCTGCCTGCTCCAGGGCACCAAATATTACGGCCAGTATCTTGGTCCCTTCCGCACGCCCGCCAAGGAGCGGGACGGGCGCATCGCGGTGCCGCACTTCTATTACGACCAGGAGGACCTGCTGGCCGCCGCGAGCGGCGGCGGGGCGTTCTCCTGGTCCGCCGTGCGCCCGCACATCATCTGCGGCATCTCCATCGGCAACCCGCTCAACATGGTGAGCACCATCGCCGCCTATGCGGTGATCCGGCGCGAACTGGGCCTGCCGCTCACCTTCCCCGGCAAGCCGGGCGCGTTCCGCTCCCTCTACCAGGCGACGGATGCCGGGCTGCTCGCCCGCGCCATGACCTGGATGGCCACGAGCCCCGCCTGCGCCGGGGAGGCCTTCAACATCACCAATGGCGACTTCTTCCGCTACGAGAATCTGTGGCCCCGCTTCGCCGCCCATTTCGGCATGGAGTGCGGCGGCGTGGAGACCCAGGACCTCGTGGCGCAGATGGGCTCCAAGGCGGGGCTCTGGGAGGAGATGGGCCGCAAATACGGCCTGCGGCACGTGCCGCTCGCCCAGCTCGCCGGCTGGCGCTTCGCCGACTACGCCTTCGCCAATGACTGGGACGTCATGAGCGACACCACAAAGTGCCGCAAGTACGGCTTCCTCGAATTCATCGATAGCGAGGAGATGTTCCTGTCCTACTTCGGGACGCTCCGGGACATGCGGGTCATCCCATGAGGCGAAGCGCTCTCCATTTCCTGAGAAAGGCCCTGTCATGCCTGCGATGACCACGCCCGTCGCCGATCCCTCCCTGTCCGCGGACCTGAGGGACGAGTTGCAGCGCAACGCGTTCAATCCCTGCGTGGGGCAGGTGCTGCTCTCCCAGACCGACAAGGTGCGCGTCTGGCACATCCGCATCGCGCCGGGCGAGCGGGTGGGCTTCCACCGGCACGCGCTCGACTATTTCTGGACCGCGCTGTCCTCCGGCACCGCCCGCTCGCACCTGAACGGCGGCCCCGCCACGCGCGCCGACTACGTGGCGGGGGAGACCCGCCACCTCACCTTCGCGCGCGGCGAGAGCTTGCTGCACGACCTGGAGAATACCGGCGCGACGCCGCTCGAATTCGTGACCGTGGAATTCCTCGACAGCGCCAACGACCCGCTGCCGCTGCCGCCTACGGTCACGCCCCGCACTCTCGACGGAACCCCCCGCGCATGAACCAGGTCCTGCCCATCCAAGTCCCCGCCGTGTTCGCCCCGGACATCTTCGCCGGGCGCGTCTTCCTCGTCACCGGCGCGGGGCGCGGCATCGGCAAGCTGCTGGCGGAGCGCCTTGCCGGCCTCGGCGCGCAGGTGGCCGTGTGCGACATCGTCGAGGCGCGGGCGCGCGAGACGGCGAAGGGCATCGAAGCCGCCGGCGGCGCCATCCTCGCCGTCGCCGCCGACGTGTCCAGCGAAGCGGACGTGCGCCGCATGGTGGCCGAGGTCATGGCCCGCTTCGGGCGCATCGACGTGCTGGTGAACACCGCCGGCAGCTACGGCGCCGCCTACCGCGTGACCCATGAGACGCCGGTGGAGGAATGGGACAACGTGTTCGCCTCCAACGTGCGCGGCTCGTTCCTGTGCGCCAAGGCGGTGCTGCCCCACATGATCGCGGCAGGCGGCGGGCGCATCATCAATTTCGCGTCCAATGCCGGGCGCTCCGTGAGCCCGCTTCTCGGCTGCTCCTACACGGCGGCGAAGACGGCGGTGATCGGCATGACGCGCCATCTCTCGCGCGAATATGCCAAGCACGGCGTTCTGGTGAACACCATCGCTCCCGGCCCGGTGGCGGGCGAGCGCGTCTCCGGCCTGCTGGAGGATGCGCAGGACGGCGCGGCCCTCAACGCCCAGATCCCCATCGGGCGCCTTGCGGAAGCCGCCGATATCGTCGAGGTCGTGCTGTTCATGGCATCCGACGCCTCCCGCTACATGACGGGGGCCATCCTCGATGTGTCCGGCGGCCTGATCCTCGCCTGACGCTCTCCCAGTCTAGACACAACGAGAAAAAGCATCCCTGGAGGAATCCCCATGAACCTGTCCCGCAGAGCCTTCCTCGCCACCTCCGCCGCCGCGGTGGGCACCTTCTCCATCATCCGCCCGGCCCTCGCGGCCACCTACAAGATGGCGAGCAACCTGCAGGCGTCGCACCCCATGCTGGTGCGCCTCCAGGAGGCGTCCAACAAGATCAAGCAGGACACGAACGGGGAAGTGGACATTCGCCTGTTCCCGAACAGCCAGCTCGGCGGCGACTTGGAAGTGCTGACCCAGCTTCGCTCGGGCGCGATCCAGTTCTACCCGCTCGCGGGCGCGCAGCTCTCGAACCTCGTTCCCATCGCCTCCATCAACGGCGTGGGCTTCGCGTTCGATGATATCGGCCAGGTCTGGAAGGCCATGGACGGCGATGTGGGCGCGCTGGTGCGCAGCGCGCTGACGGATTCCGGCCTGTTCGTCTACGACAACATGTTCGACAACGGCTTCCGGCAGATCACCACCGGCTCGAAGCCCATCGAGAAGCCCACGGACCTTGCCGGCGTGCATATCCGCGTGCCGCCGAGCCCGCTCTCCACCTCGCTGTTCAAGGCGTTCGGCGCCGCGCCGCAATCCATCAGCTTCGGCGAGGTCTATACCGCGCTCCAGACCAAGCTGGTGGATGCCCAGGAAAACCCGCTGCCCCTCATCGACACGAGCAAGTTCTATGAGGTGCAGAAATATGTGAGCATGACCTCCCACATGTGGGACGGCTTCTGGGTTCTGGGCAACCGCGCCTTCATGCAGAAGCTGCCCGCCGAGGTGCGCGACATCATCGCCAAGCGCTTCCGCGAGGCCGCGCTCGCCGAGCGCGAGGACATCGTGGCCCTCAATGCCAGCATCGTGGAGAAGCTGAAGGCCGCCGGCATGACCTTCGTCACGCCCGACCGCCAGGCGTTCCGCACCGCGCTCTCGGCCACGTCCTTCTATGGGGACTGGAAGCAGAAGTTCGGCGACAAGGCGTGGTCCACGCTGGAGCAGTACACCGGAAAGCTCGGGTGAGCGCCATGGAGACGGCTCACGCGAACAGCCGCGCCGCCGCCGGGGGCGCCCCCGGCATCCGCGCCGCCATCGACCCGGCGCTGGAGGCCCTGGAGCGCGTCGTGGGGCGGGTCGTCGACGCCGTGGCGGCGACGCTCCTGCTCATCGACATCGTGCTGCTGGGCGGTGCCGTCACCGCGCGCTACCTGCTGCACATCCCCATCACCTGGATCGAGGAACTGGCGACGCTCCTGTTCCTGTGGTTCGGCATGCTGGGCGTGGCGAGCGCGCTGCGGCGCGGCGTCCACATGCGCCTCTCCTTCTTCATCAACATGGCGACGCCGAAGGTGCGGCTGTCGGTGGAGGTCTTCTCCTCCATGATCCTGCTGGTGTTCCTGGCCAAGCTGATGGTGCCGGCGCTGGAACTCACGGAACTGAACCATCCCCTGCGCTCGCCCAACCTCGCGATCCCCGGCTCCGTCGCGCCGCTCGCCACGGTGACGAGCGTGGTGCTGATGATCTTCTTCCTCCTGGCGCGCCTGTGGCGGATGCTGCCGCCCCCGGCCTTCCTCGCCTGCGCCGTGGCGGCGGGCGCGGTGGCCTATGCCTTCGAGCATATGCCGCCCTTCATGATGGACCTGGGCAACCTCAACCTGCTGCTGTTCTTCGGCCTCGGCGTGATCACCCTGATCATGATCGGCCTGCCCATCGCCTTCTCGTTCGGAACCGCGACGCTGCTCTATTTCCTGCTGACCACGGACCTGCCGCTGAGCGTGATCGTGGGCCGCATCAACGAGGGCATGTCCCACTTCATCCTGCTCACCATTCCGCTGTTCATCTTCCTGGGCCTCCAGATCCAGTACACGGGCATGGCGAAGAGCATGGTGGACTTCGTCGCCGCGCTCATCGGCAATGCGCGGGGCGGGCTCTCCTACGTGATGCTGTGCGCCATGTATCTGGTCTCCGGCATTTCGGGCGCCAAGGCGGCGGACATGGCGGCCATCGGCCCCATCCTGTCGCCGGCCATGAAAGAACGGGGCACCCGCGAGGGCGACATCGCCGCGCTGCTGGCGGTGTCGGCCGCGGCCGCGGAGACCATCCCGCCGAGCCTCGTGCTGATCATCATCGGCTCGGTCACGGGCATCTCCATCGCCGCCCTGTTCATCGGCGGGCTGCTGCCGGGCGTGGTGTGCATGATGGCGCTCGCGGTGGCCGCCTATTTCCGCTCCCGCAAGGAGCTGGTGGGCCAGAACAAGCGCTCGCTGCGCCTCATCGCCAGGACCTTCCTTCTGGCGGTCCCGGCGCTGGCCCTGCCGCTCATCATCCGCGCGGCGGTGCTGGAGGGTGTCGCCACGGCCACCGAGGTGGCGGTGATCGGCATCGTCTACGTGGCGGTTGTGGGCGCGGTCATGATGCGCGGCGTCTCCCTGAAGAAGATGGCCGACATGCTGGTGGAGACCATCGCCATCTCCGGCGCGGTCATGATCATCATCGCGCTGGCCGGGGCCATGTCCTGGGCGCTCACCCAGTCGGGCTTCGCCCAGACGCTGGTGGAGTTCATGACCAACCTGCCGGGCGGCAAGGCGGGCTTCCTCGCGGTGTCGATCCTCGCCTTCATCGTGTTCGGATCGATCCTGGAAGGCATCCCCGCCATCGTGCTGTTCGGGCCGCTCCTGGTCCCGGCGGCGCAGGCCATCGGGGTGCACCCCGTGCACTACGCGATGGTGGTGCTGCTCTCCATGGGCCTCGGCCTGTTCGCGCCGCCCTTCGGCTATGGCTACTACACCGCCTGCGCCGTGGCGAAGATCTCGCCCGACCACGCCATGTGGAACATGGTGCCGTATCTCGCGGCCCTGGCCGTCGCGATCGTCATCATCGCCGCCTTCCCCTGGCTCAGCATCGGCTTCCTCTAGAGGCCGGTCCGAGCGCCCTGACCGGGGATGGACGCAACGGCTCGCAGGCTCCCGCCCGCGAGCCGTTGCTCTTTCCGGGGAGCGGTTCCTCGGAAGAGGGGCGGCGCGCGCGCCGGGAGCAGGCCCGTGGGCCTGTCGTTGGTTCATCAGGCATCACCGACCGGGAGAGAGACCTGATGGCCAATGCCAACAAGAAGCACATGGGCGCCGGGGCCCACGGGAGGGGCACGGGAACGACCACGCGATGAACCGTCAGCCGAATGACGACGAGGACGACGAGCGGGGGCTGTTCTAGGAGACGGCAGCGCCTCCGCGCGGGGGAGACGTTGACCTAGCGGAACACGCGCCCGTGCCGGTACATCCGCGGTCAATGCGCGCATGTCCCGCCGGTCGAAGGCTTTAACGCCGCCGTGCCGGGAAGGTTCCCGGAAAATCGCCTTGTATCGGAACATGTTGGGCGTGGAGGCGCAAACCGAGCGGGCAGGGGAAGCATATGGTTGACAAGGAAATTATCCACGATAGTTTCCTTGTCAATCAAGGGGGCGTCCATGTCCGCTGCACCTGTGTCGTCCGCTGCACCTGTCTCCGCGCTCACCGCGCATCTCGGCTTCTGGCTGCGGCTGGTCTCGAACCATGTCTCGCACGCCTTCGCCGCGCGCCTGTCCGACCAGGGCGTGACGGTGGCGGAATGGTGCGTGATGCGCACCCTCTACGGCCGGGAGCCCATGGCGCCGAGCCGACTTGCGGACGAGATGGGGATGACGCGCGGGGCGATCACCAAGCTGGCGGACCGCCTGATCGCCAAGGACCTGCTGCGCCGGGACGCGAACGCGGATGATGGCCGCGCCCAGACGCTGGCCCTGACCGCGCAAGGCGCCGAACGGGTGCCCGAACTGGCCGCCCTGGCGGATGGCAACGATGCCGATTTCTTCGCCTGCCTCACGGCGGGGGAGCGCCAGACCCTGGAGGCGCTGCTGCGCCGCATCGCCGAGCGGGGCCGCATGAGCACGGTCCCGGTGGCGTGAATGCATGGAGGACGGGATGAACGAGCACCAGAGGGACACCGCCCGCGCCAGCCTCGCGGCGGCCGAGGGCGACACCATGGCGTTTCCGGCCATCGTCGCAATGCTGGGGGCGGCGGGCTTCGAGGGCTATGCCGTCGATTTCCGCCGGGGCGTGGCGACCTATTACCTGCCGAGCGGCGACAGCCTCGACCTCGCCATCCATGAGATGGCCGTTCCGGTGGCCGCGGCCTTCGACGGGGAGCGCCTGCGCGCGGCGATCCGCGAGGCCCAGCAGCAGGTGCCGGGCTACACCTATCGCGGCTTTTGCGCGAAGGCGGCGGCCGCCGGGTGCGCCCTGTATGTGGTCTCATTTCCCGGACGGCGTGCTCTTTATGTGGGCCGCACCGCCGAGACCCATGAGGAGCGTTTCCCGACCTAGGTCCGATCGACATTCAGATCGATGGATGGGCTCCAGCCCCTGGGCGCCGTTATGCCCGGGCGCGTCCCGGGCATCCACGCCTGCGTGTCGAGTGCGGACCCAGCCGAACCCCGGGGATGGACAAGTCGAGCCCGGCCAAGTCGCGTCCGGCATGACGCCGCGTTCTAAAAAAACAGTCTCGCCTGCTTGAATGTCGATCCGCCCTGAGCCGGATCGAGTTCCGCGCGCCCGGTACCGTCAGAACTTCAGGGTGAAGCTGCCCTTGACCATGTTGCTGGTGTCGCTCTGCGAGAGCTGCCCGGCATAGAAGACCGACAGCGCCGCATTGGGCGCCACGGTCAGGTCGAGGCCCGCCTCCACCAGGGCCGCATCGCTGGCGATGGGCACGCCCGAGATGGAGAAGGGCAGGGCGCCCGGCCCGAAGGCGAACAGCATGTCCGGCGACGTGTCGCCGAAGGCATGCTGCCAGGCCAGCGTTCCGTTGAAGGCGGCGGGCAGGGCGCCCAGGCTGAAGGGAATGCTGAGGCGCGCGCCCAGGGTGGAATAGGTCACGCCCGCGCTGGTCCCCGAAGCGGTGAGCGCGGACGGGCCGCCCAGCTCCGTGAAGCCGTTCATGTCCACGTTCACATAAGCGAGGCCCGCGAAGGGCTCCACCTGCACCTTCGCGAAGGAGAGGCCGTAGCCCACCTCGCCGAACACCTGGCCCGTGCGGGCGGACGTGTCGGCGTCCAGCGCGTTGAGGAAGCCGGGGAAGGCCACCGTGCGGCTGGCGCTGATGTCGGCCCAGCTATAGGCGGCGCCCGCGCGGATGCCCAGCGCCCCCATGCTCGTGCCGCCATAGAGCGCCACATGGGCATTGTCGCTGGAGAAGGAGGAGGAGCGGTCGTCCACCTGATAGCCGGACGACGAATAGCCCGCCGCGAAGCCCAGGCGCCAGTCGGCGCCGTTGCCCGCGAAGGTGCGGTCATAGCCCACGATCACGCCCGCCGTGTCGCCGGAGATGGTGGCGGCGTTGCCGTTGCCGTCGATCCGGCTCCAGGCGCCGAACGCCTGGGCCCAGAAGGCGTTGGGGCTGCCCGCCATGCCCACCACGTCGGCGCCCGCCGCCGAGCCCGCCGCATAGGCGAGAGGCGCGGCCGTGCCGGCGCTCGCGGGCACGCGGGCCCGGTCCAACACCGCCCGGCGCAGGATCAGGCTCTCCTGTTGGAGCACGGAGAGGGCGGAGGGATAGATCTCGCCGTCCAGCGTGTTGAACGCCTGCTGGGCGCCCGCCACGCTGGTCTGGGAGACCACGGCGTTATAGACCGCGTTGCCCTGGCCCAGGGCCTCCACGGCCGCTGCGGTCGCCCGCTGGTTGACCGTGACCGCCACCGAGGGGAACGGCGTCGCGTTGCGGGCCACGTCCAGATAGGCGTTCTGCGTGTCGTAGGAGAGCAGCAGGTCGATGAACGGCATGTCCTGCGTCAGCGTGCCGAACGTGCCGTCGAGCCCGCCCTGGGCGGTCAGGATGGTGTAGTGGGTGCCCGGCAGGTAGCTGCCCGCGGCCTTCGTCACGTCCACCGTGGCGCCGCCCAGCGTGGCCGTGCCGGTGACGAGGATGAGGTCCGAGGCGCCGGTGGTGTCGATCTCCACCGCATAGGTGGCGCCGGACGCGAAGGTGAGCGTGCCGTCCACGGTGAGGGTGCCGATGGAATTGCCCGGCGCCACCGTGCCGCCCGACGCGACGCTGGTGGAGCCCACCGTTCCGTTGCCCTTGAGCGTGCCGCCCGCCAGCACCGAGACCGTGCCGCCCAGCACGCCGTTCACCGACAGCGTGCCGTCCACGGTGGTGCCGCCGGAGAAGGCGGAGTTGTCGCCGGTCAGCGTGATGCGGCCGCCGCCCGTGAAGGCGAGGGAGCCGCTGCCGGAAATGGCGCCGGACGCCGTGGCGGTGCCGGAGGCGATGTCGAAGGTGACGGCGCCCGACAAGGCGAGCGCGTTCGCCACGCTCACGCCGTCCGTGAGGCCGAGCGAGGTGCCGTCGGACAGCGTGATGGCGCCCGTGCCCGCCGCCGTGGAGGAGCCGAGCACCAGGCCGCCGGCAAGCACGGCGGTGCCGCCCGAATAGCTGCCGGCGCCGGTGAGGATGAGCGTGCCGGGACCGGCCTGCACCACATTGCCCGTGCCGGTGATGGCGCCCGCGAGGCTCAGCGTGCCGGAGCGGTTGAAGACCAGGGTGCCGTTATTGGTGACGTTCCCCACGATGGCGCCGGTGGTCCCGCCGTCGCCCACCTGGAGCGTGCCGCCGGAAATGACCGTGCCGCCGGTATAGGTGTTGTTGCCGGTGAGGGTGAGCGTGCCGCTGGAGATCGTCAGCCCGCCGAGGCCCGAGATGGCGCCCTGGAACGTGCCCGAGGGATTGGTGAGGGTGAGGACGTTCGCGCCCAGCACGACGGCCCCGGTGCCGCTCAGGGTGCGGATGGAGGTGCCGCCGCCCGAGACGCCGGAAATGTCGAACGTGCCGCCCACCAGCAGGCCGCTCGATGCCGCGAGGCTGCCGGCGCCGGTGAGCGCCAGGGTGCCGCCGAGGATGCTCGTGGCGCCGGTGAAGCCGTTCACGCCGGACAGCGCCTGCGTGCCCGCCGCGAGCGTGAGGCCGCCGGTGCCGCCGATGGTGCCGGAGAAGGCGCCGGAGGCATTGGTGAGGGTGAGCGCCTGCGCCCCCATCACCACGGAGCCGGTGCCCGAGAGGGAGGTGATGCTCGCGCCGGACGTGGTGCCGGAAATGTCCAGCGTGCCGTTGGCCACCACGCCCGCCGAGGTGGCGATGCTGCCGGTGCCCGTGAGCGACAGCGTGCCGTCCGCGATGGTCGTCACGCCCTGATAGGTGTTCGTGCCGGTGAGGATCAGCGTGCCGGAACCGAGGGCGAGCCCGCCGGTGCCCGAGATGGTGCCGTTGAGGGTGAGGCTGGAGGACTCTTCCACATTGATGACGCCCAGCGCGTTCAGCACCACGTTGCGGCCGGTGACGATGGTGGCCGTGGTCTCCAGCTCGCCGCCCGCGAAGGTGATCGTGCCCGCCGCGTCGCCCAGATTGGCGTCGGAGGAAATCTCCAGCGTGCCCGCCTGGATGATGGTTCCGCCCGAATAGGTGTTGGTGCCGGCGAGCACGATGGTGCCTTCGCCGATCTTGGTGAGGGCGCCGGTGCCGATGATGGGCGCGGAGACGGTGACGATGATGTCGTCGCCTTCCGCCCACAGGCGCCCGCCCGAGCCGAGATTGAGCTGGCCGAGAACGCCAGCCTGAAGATTGTAGCCGGAGGTGAGGAATTCGATGGTGTTGAACGACTGGGTGCCGTCCACCATGACGATGCCGAACGGTCCGTCGAAGACGGCGGTATGGCCCGCCCAGGCGGCATAGCCGCCGTCCGCGCCCAGCCAGTTGTTGAACGCTGTCCAGTTGCCGCCGCCGCCCCGCGTCGTGCCGTCCGCGCTCCAATATTGGACGTCGGTGTCGAGGGCAGTCACCACCACGTCCAGGGACTGGGCCTGCGCATCGAGGCGGAAGGTGTAGTCCGGCTGGATCTCGCCCAGCACCATGCCGTTGTCGGTCAGCGCGCCGCCGGTGGTGACGACCCGGTAGACGCCCGCCCCGTAGGCGGGGGCGCTCACGAGGTTCAGCGTGCCGTTCACCGTGGCGTTGCCCTGCACCTCGAGGATGCTGGAGCCGCCGCTGGGGGTCGCGAGGTTGATGCGGGTGATGGCGCCGCTATCCATGAACAGCGAATCCATGGCGATGGCGCCGATGTTCGCGCCGTTCCGCGTCCATTCCAGGATTCCGCCCGTCTCGATGGTCACGGCGCCGCCGATGGTGGCCCCCGCGGCTTCCAGCGTTCCCCCGGAGGCCACCGTCACGTTGCCGCCCACGGTGCCGGAGGTGGTGCCGCTCCAGTCGGTGATGCTGAGCGTGCCCGCATTCACCTGGATGGTGCCGGTGAACGCGCTGCTGTCGCCGCTCAGGGTGAGGGCCTCGGCGCCCTGCTTGATGAGGGTGCCGGATCCCGACAGGCCGCCCGCCAACTGCAGGAATTCGGTCTGCTGCGTCACCGTCAGGGTCTTGGTGCCCAGGGCCACCACGCCCGTCGTGGTGTCGCCCGACAGGTTGATGACGGAGGTGCCGGCGCCGGTGATGCCGCTGATGTCGAACGTCCCGTCCACCAGAACGCCGATGGACGATGCGATGCTGCCGGTGCCGCTGAGGGCGAGTGTGCCCGCCGTGATGGTGGTGGCGCCGGTATAGGTGTTGACGGCCTCCAGCGTCAGCGTTCCCGCGCCCAGCTTGGTGAGCGAGGCGAGCGTGGTGCCCATGGCCGTCGAGAAGACCGTGTCGCCGGCGCCCGTGAAGGTCAGGCCGAATCCGGCGCCGGCGAGGGTGCCGGAAAGGTTCAGCGTGCCGCTGTCGCTGGCGATGGTCGCGGCGGAGCCGAGCGTGATGTTGCCGCCGAGGAAGCTGTCGCTGCCGGTATGGCGCAGGGCGCCCGCGCCCGAAATGCCCGAGCCGTTGAGGGTCAACGCCTCGTCCATGGAATTGCCGCCCACTTCCAGCGCCGCGCCGGAGGCGATGGTGGTGCCTGCCGCTGTGCTGCCCAGGGCGGCGTCGTCGGCCATTATCACCACGCCCGCGCTGATGGTCATGGCGCCGGTGAAGCCGTTCGGGCCCGCGAGTGTCATCCGGCCGGTGCCGGCCTTTGTCAGAGCGCCCGCCCCGTTGATGCTGCCGGAAAAGGTGCTGGCGCTGTTGTCGCCGCCGACGGTCAGGTTCGCGTTGAGCTGAACGGTTCCCTCTCCGCCCAGCGAGCCGACCGTCTCCGCGAGGGTGTTCACGTTCAGCGTCGCGCCCGAGGCCACGGTGAGGCGCGCGGAATCCGACAGGGCACTGCCGCTTGTGATGGTGAGCTGTCCGGCGTTGACGCTCGTCGAGCCGGAGAAGGTGTTGCTGCCGGACAGGACCAGGGTGTTGCCGCCGGCCTTGACGAGGTTTCCGCCGCCGAACAGGTTGCCGGAATAGGTGGACGAACTGGTCGGGGTGACGGTCAGCGTCGCGCCGGTGGTAATCGAAATGTTGCCGCCGGTGGACCCGCCGCCGGACAGGTTGCGGATCGATTGGTCGTAGCCGTTCATATAGAACGTGGCGTTGGCGACATCTGCGAACACGAGCCCCGAGGAGGACGAGAGCACGTTCGCGGCGCCGGCATTCAAGCTGCCGGCATTGATGGTGGTGACGCCGGTGAAGCTGTTGGTACCCGACAGGATCAGCGCACCGGTGCCCTCCTTGGTGAGGGATCCGGTTCCGGTGGCGATATCGCCAGTGATGGACGTCGTGCCCGCCCCCCCGACCGTGAGCCCGAAGGTGCCCGAAATGTCGCCGCTCAGCGTCAGGTCGCTGCCGCTGCTGGCGGTGATGAGCGAGGCGGAGCCCAGCGTGATGTCGCCGCCAAAGGTGTTGCTGCCGGAGAAGCTCCGTAGCGCGCCGAGGCCGGTGGGTCCCGTGCCGTTCAGCGTGAGGGCTTCCGATGCGACGGTGATGGAGGTGGAGATCTGGAGCGCGCCGCCGGTGGAGACCAGTGTTCCCGAACTCGCGTCGCCCAGCGCGCCCGCGTCGCCGACATTGAGGAAGCCGGCCGAGATGGTGGTGAGGCCGGAATAGGAATTGCCGGTGGTCAGAGAGAGGGTTTCCGCCCCCAGCTTCGTGAGGCCGCCGGCGCCCCCCAAGGGCGCGGCGACGGTGATGTCGAAGCCGTTGCTGTCGATGAACGCGCCGCCCGCATTGATGACGATGTGGCCGGAGTCGAAGCCCGCAAGGAAGTTTGAATCGGCGCCCGTGGCTCGCAGGATGCCGCCGTCGAACGTGAGGGTGCCGCTTGTCCGTGAGACCGCGATGGCTTCAAGGATTCCGCGGTTAGTGCCCACAGCGGAGAGGACGAGAGTTCCGGTTCCGGAATTGTTTCCGAGGACGACCACACTTTCAAGGTTCGTATTGCCGACATTCACGACGGCGCCATCGGTGATTGTTAAAGTCCCGGTCGCCGAGTTGCCGATCACCATCCGGCGGATTCCGCTGCCATTCAGCGTCGCCTGTGTGCCGGTGCCGGTTATGACGATTGTACCGGCGGTGACGAAGCCCACGTCCCAACGGGAACTCGTCAGGGAGGCACCGCCGCTGACGGTCAGCGTCGATCCGCCGGTGATTTGGACGTTTCCGGAAGCGCCGACGGCGTTGTCGAGGGAAACGGACGCGCCGGTGGGAATCTGGGTTAGGACACCGCTTGCTGGCAAGCCGTTGTTCCAATTGCCGGAGCTCTGCCAAAGGCCGTCACCGGCGCCGCCCGTCCATTGGGTTTGCGCATGCAACGGCGCGGTGCCGGCGAGCACACTCGCAAGGAGGGCGGAGCAGCACAGGAGCCGGGCGCGAAGCTTCGGCGAGGCGGCGCCCGCCCGGAGGACACGAAGCTCAAGCCTGGGCAAAGCCTTGGGGGCCCGACTGTTTTTGATGGTCCCCGCCCGCATCGCCTCACCCGCAATATGGTTTTCAGTCGAGAATATGCTCACGAAATGAACAGGAATGGACGGCTTAATCCCACCATTCCACACCGCTTTGCCGCGTTTGCCCCCGCGCTGCGCGGCGCCGTTGTAAAACTTACAGACCCTTACGATTGCAGGGGATTCGCAACGTGAACCTTAAGGGCGGAATTTTGGTCTCCGCCATCCCTCTAATTAGAGGATAGGCGCGCCTCACGCGGTTCCGCTCAGCCAGAGGCTCATCAGCTCCGCGCGGCTGCGCACGCCGAACTTGCGGAAGATGCGCGTCACATGCTGGTGCGCCGTGGACGGGGCGATGCCGGTCTGGCGCGCGATCTCCTTTTCCGAGGCCTTAGTCAGCAGCAATTGCAGCACCCGCCGCTCGCCCGGCGTCAGCGGGGCTGAGGCCATGAGCAGGCCGCTCGCCATGAGCAAGGTGCGGTGGAACCACTTGATGCCGCGCAGCGCATAGGCGAGCTGCGCGATCTCGGCGTCCGTGAAGGTGCGGCGCGAATAGAAGCCGAAATGGGATTCGCAGTCAGCGTTCAGCGGAAAGGCGACGAACACCGCGTCATGGGTGCCCACCGCCTCGTAATGGCGGCGATAGAAGGGCGAGGCGAACCACTCTTCCGGCAGTTCGCGGCGGAAGGAATAGGTGCGGTAGGTGCCCACGCCCTTTAGCGGCAGGAGGAAGGACGGATCGATCTCTCGCCGGTCCCAGACCTCCAGGATGTCCCTGAAATGCTGCTCGTCCGGGTGGGGCTCCACCGGGTGGAGGGCCTGGACCGCGCCCACGCGCCAGCCTTGCAGCGGGTCCGTCCCGGTCTCGTCCTGAAGCCGTATGGCGCCCGCCCAGGTGGCGTTCCAGGCGTGGCAGGCCGTGGAGAGCGCGGCCATGAGATGGGCCGCCGCCTTGGCGGACTGGGGCACCTCGAAGTCCGACAACTCGTCCCAGATGCGATGCACCGCCTCGGTGTCCATGGGCTTCCTTCCCGGGGGCGCCTCGCCGCCTTGCGCGGTTCTCTCTGCTCGTCTGCGCACCACGGCCGATAGCATGAAGCCATTCCCGCGCCTATGCCCTTGGGGCCGCGCGGATTTCCCCGTTCGGTGCGCGGCCCCAAGGGCATAGGCGCGGGAATGGCTTCATGCTATCGGCCGTGGTGCGCAGACGAGCAGAG
>JACESF010000010.1 GCA_013911975.1 Hyphomicrobiales bacterium
ACGCTGGCGGCAAACGGCCTCTCGGGCGGGGCCGCGCGTGAGGGTGAGGCGCAGCGCCCCGTCCGAGAGGCCGTTTGCCGCCAGCGTCTCGCGCAGCGCCGTTCCAAAATCCACCTGCGGCACCGGCAGGCCGAGCAGGTCCGCCCCGCGCCGCAGCCGGGCGAGATGCGCGTCGAGCCGAACGAGCGCTCCGTCCGCCGCCCGCAGGGTCTCGAACACTCCGTCGCCCAGGGTGAAGCCCCGGTCGTCCGGCGCGATGCGCGCCGCCTGCGCGTCCAGGAGCGCGCCGTTCAGCCAGACCTTCATCATGCCTCCCGCTCCCCCTCCAGCGCGCGCCGCAGGGGCGCCAGCTTCACGAGGCTTTCCTCATATTCCGCCGCTGGGTCCGAATCCGCCACGATGCCCCCGCCGCCCTGGGCGAGCAGGGTCTCGCCGGACCGGACGATGGTGCGGATGACGATGGAACTGTCCATGGCCCCGTCCACGCCGATCCAGGCGACGGCGCCGCAATAGGGCCCGCGCGGCACGGGCTCCAGCTCGTGGATGATCTCCATGGCCCGGATCTTCGGCGCGCCCGTCACCGAGCCGCCGGGGAAGCAGGCGCGCAGCAGGTCCACGGGGCCGAGGCCCGGCCGCAGGCGGCTTTCCACCGCCGACACGAGGTGATGGACCGAGGCGAAGGTCTCCAGGCCGTTCAGCACCGGAACCTTCACGCTGCCCAGCGCCGAGACGCGGCCGAGATCATTGCGCATGAGGTCCACGATCATGAGGTTTTCCGCCCGGTCCTTTGCGCTGGCCAGAAGCTCGCGGCCCAGGGCCGCGTCCTGTTCCGGGTCATCATGGCGCGGTCGGGTGCCCTTGATGGGCCGCGTCTCCACCTGTCCCTGGTCGGTGAGGCGCAGGAACCGCTCCGGGGAGGCGCTGATGAGCGCCGTGTCCGGCCCGCAGGCGAGAAGCGCGGCAAACGGGGCCGGGGACAGCGCCCTCAGCCTGAGGAACAGGTCGAGGTCGGCGAGGCCCTCCGGCCGCGCCGCCCGCAGGCGGTGGGTGATGTTCGCCTGGAAGATGTCGCCCGCGCGGATGTAGTCGATGGTGCGCGCGATGGCGGCCTCCACCGCCGCGCGGGGCTGTTCGGCATACCAAATGCCGCGCCCCGCATCCTCGGCCAGGAGCGGCCGGGCGGGCGCGTCGGCGAGGCGCGCCAGGATGCGGCCCACCCGCGCGTCGCCCGCGGTGGAGAGCAGATGCGCGGTCTTCTCGTGATGGTCGAAGGCGAGGATCGTGTCGTAGATCCCCATCACCATGTCGGGCACGCGGGCGGCATCGGCCCGGGGGCGGGGGAGCCGCTCCAGATGCCCGCCCAGCTCATAGCCGAGATAGCCCACCGCGCCGGTTCGGAAGGGAACCGGCCAGGGCTCCGGCGGGCGCGGCAGGCGGGCGACCTGCGCCTCCAGAACGGCGAAGGGATCGCCCGCAACCGGCCGCCCGTCCACCGCCGTCCCGCCCGCGTCCGCCGTCACCACATGAAGCGGCTCCACCGCCACATAGGAATAGCGACCGCGCGCGCCGTCCGGCGCGCAGCTTTGCAGGAGCGCGGCCACGGGATCGTCCGCGAACGGGGCGAAGGCGGCGGCGGGGTCGCCATAGGGAAGGGGAATGATGGGCACGGCGTCGTCCGCGCCATCCTGGCGCCTGTGTTTCGCCTCCGTGTTTAGTTCAGCCCCGCCCGCCCGTCCAACACGCCCGCGCCCGGCGCGCGCTGGAGGCATGGCGAGGGTGCAAGCTCTGCACCGCTTGCGGCTTCACCCTCTGGCGGCGGATAGATAGGTTGCCTTATGAAGCGGCCCGGCCGCCCCCTGGAAACGCCCGTGTCCTCCCTCGCAGATTCCCCTCCGGACCGCTCGCCCGCCCGCTGGTTCCTTCAGGGCGCGCTCACGTCCGTGTCCGTCCCCGGCCTCGTCCTGCTGGCGGGCTATGTGGGCTATGGTGGCCTGCTCCAGGCCGTGGATTTCCCGTTCTATGCGGGCCTGCTGTCCACCCTCCTCATCTGGGCGCTGCCCGCCCAGCTCATCCTCGTCGGCGGCCTCGCCACGGGCACGGGGCTGGTGGCGACCGCGCTGGCCGTCACCCTGTCCTCGCTGCGCCTGCTGCCCATGGTGGTGTCCATCGCGCCCTATCTGCGCGGCCCCCGGCGCAACACGGCCGTCGAGCTTCTGTGCGCCCATTTCGTGGCCATGACGGTGTGGGTCGAGGGCCAGCGCCTGCTGCCCAAGATGCCCGTGGAAGGACGGGTGCCGTTCGTGCTGGGGCTGGGCATGGCGCTCATCAGCATCAGCCTCGTGGGCACCGGCAGCGGCTTCATCATGGCGGGGGAATTGCCCAAGCACCTCGCCATCGGCCTGCTGCTGCTCACGCCTTTGTCCTTCTCCATCCTCATGGTGCGCGGCGCGTCCGGCGTCACGGACTGGGTGGCGCTGGCGGTGGGCTTCTTCACCACGCCCTTCGTGGCGGGGCTCAGCGGCGGCATGGACCTGATGCTGAGCGGGCTGGGCGGCGGCACGCTCGCCTACATTATCGGCCGCATGGCCCGGCGGCGCCGATGACCGCGTTCGACAGCGAATGGTCCGCCATCCTCGTGGTGGTGCTCGCCGGCTTCCTGCCCACCGAGGTGTGGCGCTCTCTGGCGATCCTCGCCGGCCGCCGCCTTCAGGAGGGGAGCGAGGGGCTCCAATGGGTGCGGGCGGTGGCGACGGCCCTGCTCGCGGCCGTGGTGGCGCGCCTCATCTTCGTGCCCACCGGGGTTCTGGTGGAGGTGCCCGTCTGGCTCCGCCTCGCCTGCGTCGCCGCCGGGCTCGCCGCCTTCCTGGTGGCGCGCCGCTCGGTGTTTGTCGGCGTTCTGGTGGGCGAGGTCGTGCTCATCGGCGGCGCCTGGATCCTGGTGCCCTGAGCGCGGGTCTCCGGGACAGACGTATCTCCAGCGGTCTCGATCCTTCACATCGGTGATGGGCTCGGCCCGGGCGTCCACGCCTGCGCTCGTCGCCACCCGGCGGAGCCGCGTGGATGGCCGGGACAAGCCCGGCCATGACGGGAGTGTTTGGTGATGGCGGGCGTGAAGGCTGAGCCTAGCCGCCTACGGGCCCGCCGCCGATCCGCGTGATGGTGACCACCGAGGGGCGCGGCGGCGTGCCCGCCTGGAAGTCCGGCCAGCGGGTGGACGGATCGTCGAAGGTGGAGAGGCGCCCGTCCTCGCTCTCGCCGGGATGCTGGACCGCCACGAAGAACGTGGTGTCGTCGGGCGTGAAATAGGGCCCGCACATCTCCGCGCCGATGGGCACCGAGAAGAAGCGCTTCGCCGTGGCGCGGCCTTCGCCTTCCGTCTCCACGCCCCAGATGCCGTCCGTGCGGCCCGTGCCCTTGGCGGAATTGCCGTCGGTGGCGATCCAGAGGCGGCCCTGGCTGTCCACCGCGCAATTGTCGGGATTGGCGAACCAGCCATAGCCCGTCGTGGCGGGGGAGAAGGTGGCGCCCACCTCGGCGACGCGCGGATCGCCGCATTTCACCAGGATGTCCCATGAAAAGCGCGCCGCGCCGTGGTCGCCGCCGTCCGGCGTGATCTCCACGATATGGCCGAAGACGTTGGCGGCCCGGGGATTGGCGGCGTTGGTCTCGTCCTCCTTGCGGGTGTCGTTGGAGGTGAGCATCACATAGACCTTGCCGGTGCGCGGGTTCACCTCCACGTCCTCCGGCCGGTCCATCCGGGTGGCGCCCAGCGCGTCGGCGGCAAGGCGGGCCTCGATGAGGATCTGGGCCTGGCTCGCGAAGCCGTTGGCGGGCGTCAGCGGCCCCGCGCCGAAGGTGAGCGGGCGCCATTCGCCGGTGCCGTCCGGGTGGAAAACGGCGACGGATAGCGTGCCCTCGTCCAGAAGGTCGCGGTTGGCCTCCCGGTTCGCGGGATCGTAGGGGCGGGCGGTCACGAAGCGATAGACATAGTCCATCTTCTGGTCGTCGCCCTGATAGACCACGAACCGGCCGTCGCCGTTCACCACATTGCCCGCGCCTTCATGCTTGAAGCGGCCGAGGGCGGTGCGCTTGCGGGGCACGAAGTCGGGGTCGCGCGGGTCGATCTCCACCACCCAGCCGAACCGGTTTGGCTCGTTGGGCGCCTTCTCGATGTCGAAGCGGTCGTGATAGCGCCCCCAGGCGAAGAAGCCGGCGGGGATGCCGTAGCGCTTGAAGGCGCGGGCGCGGGGATGGCCCTCGGTCTTGCCCATGAAATAGAGGTTGAAATTCTCCTCGCAGGTCAGCCAGGTCCCCCAAGGGGTGATGCCGCCCGCGCAATTGTTGATCATGCCCAGCACGTTGCGGCCGTCCGGGTCGTCCGCCGTCTTCAGCAGGTCGTCGCCCGCCGCCGGGCCGGTGAGCAGCATGGTCGTCTCGGCGGTGATGCGCCGGGCTTCCGGCGCCTCCACCATCCGCCAGCGCCCGTTCTCCCGCGCGATGCCGATGACCGAGCCGCCATGGGCCGCCATCTCGATGTCCACGCGCTCGCGCGTCATGCCGGGAAAGCCGTCGCGGGCGCGCTGCGGGCCGATGCCGGGGAACATCAATTCGGCATTGGTGTATTCGTGGTTCACCACCAGCAGGCCCCGGTCCTCGCGCCCGCCTGGGTCCGGCAGGAAGCCCACGAAATCGTTGTTGTAGCCGAACTGCACGGTCTGGGCGGCGGGCGTCTGGTGGTGGGGATCGAAGGGCGGCGCGCCGGGCAGGACCGGGTCGCCCCAGCGCACCAGCACATGGGCCTCGTGGCCGTCCGCCACATGGATGGTCTCGTCGGGGGCGGCGGTCAGTTCCGGGAAGCGGAAGCGGTCTTCCGGCGCGGCCGGACTGTTCGCCGCCTGCGCGCTGCGCAGCGCCTGCGGGCCGAGCGTCGCGGCGATGGCGGTGACGCCGACGAGGCCCTTCAGCAGGTCCCGGCGCCCGAAGCGCAGCGCCACCACGTCGCCCAGCGTGGGAGCGGCGGAGGGATTCGTGGGGGCGTCCTCGTGCGCCTCGCGGGCGACGGCGGACGGCTCGGCATGGGGATCGCGGGTCATGGGGCGAGATTAGCGGCCCACTGTGACGCTGCCGAGAAACAAAAGGGGCGCCCGCAAGGGCGCCCCAGTTGGGAGAGACGGTGGGGCCCGGCAAGCCGGGCCCGATGCCGCATCAGACCGAGTAGTACATCTCGAACTCGACGGGGTGCGGGGTCATCTCGAACCGCATCACCTCGTTCATCTTCAGCTCGATATAGGACTCGATGAAGTCCTCCGCGAACACACCGCCCTTGGTGAGGTAGGCGTGGTCGTCCTCGAGGGACTTCAGGGCCTCGCGCAGCGAGCCGCAGACGGTGGGGATCTGCTTCAGCTCGGCGGGGGGCAGGTCGTACAGGTCCTTGTCCATCGCCTGGCCGGGATCGATCCGGTTCAGGATGCCGTCCATGCCGGCCATGAACAGGGCCGCGAAGGCGAGGTAGGGGTTCGCGCCGGGATCGGGGAAGCGAACCTCGACGCGCTTGGCCTTCGGGTTGTTGGTGTAGGGGATGCGGCAGGAGGCCGAGCGGTTGCGCGCCGAATAGGCGAGCAGCACGGGGGCCTCGTAGCCGGGAACCAGCCGCTTGTAGGAATTGGTCAGCGGGTTGGTGAAGGCGTTCAGCGACTTGGCGTGCTTGATGACGCCGCCGATGTACCACAGGCATTCCTGGCTGAGGTCGGCATACTTGTCGCCGGCGAACAGCGGCTTGCCGTCCTTCCAGATGGACTGGTGGACGTGCATGCCCGACCCGTTGTCGCCGAAGACGGGCTTCGGCATGAAGGTCGCGGTCTTGCCGTAGATGTTGGCCACCTGATGGATGCAGTACTTATAGATCTGCAGGTGGTCGGCCATGGTGACGAGGGGGCCGAACTTCAGGCCGAGCTCGTGCTGGGCGGAGGCCACCTCGTGGTGGTGCTTCTCCACCTTGGCGCCCATCTTGGCCATGGCGCCGAGCATCTCGGAGCGCATGTCCTGCGCGCTGTCGATGGGGGGCACCGGGAAGTAGCCGCCCTTGGTGCGCACGCGGTGGCCGAGGTTGCCGCCCTCGTACTCGGTGTCGCTGTTGGTGGGCAGCTCGCTGGAATCCAGCTTGAAGCCCGTGTTGTACGGATCGGCGCGGAAGCGCACGTCGTCGAAGATGAAGAACTCGGCCTCGGGGCCGAAGAACACCGTGTCACCCACGCCCGTGGAGGCCAGATAGGCCTGGGCCTTCTTGGCGATGCCGCGCGGATCGCGCGAATAGGGCTCGCCGGTGGTGGGCTCCACCACGTCGCAGACGATCGACATGGTGGTTTCGGAGAAGAAGGGATCGATGCAGGCCGTGGCCGGGTCCGGCATGAGCTGCATGTCGGATTCGTTGATGGCCTTCCAGCCGGCGATGGAGGAACCGTCGAACGCGGTCCCCTCGGCGAACAGCTCCTCGTCCACCATGGAGATGTCGAAGGTGACGTGCTGCCACTTGCCGCGCGGGTCGGTGAAGCGCAGGTCGACGTATTTCACGTCGTCCGACTTGATGGAATCCAGGACGTCCTTGACCGTTGTCATTTGCAACTGCCTTTCTTGCAGAGACAGGTTGGTTGGTAGTCGAAGCGTCAGATGGCGTCGAGGCCCGACTCACCCGTGCGGATACGGATGGCTTCCTCGATGCTGGAGACGAAAATCTTTCCGTCGCCGATCCGCCCTGTCTGGGCCGCACGGCGGATGGCGTCCACCGCCTTCTCCACCATGTCGTCCCCCAGGACCACTTCGATCTTCACCTTGGGAAGAAAGTCCACCACATATTCGGCGCCGCGATACAGCTCCGTATGGCCCTTCTGCCGCCCGAAGCCCTTCGCTTCCGTGACGGTGATGCCCTGCAGGCCAACGTCCTGCAGCGCTTCTTTCACTTCGTCGAGCTTGAAGGGTTTGATGATGGCCTCAATCTTCTTCATGCGCTCCGTCTCCCGGGGGCAGGAACCGCCAGCCGGCCATCCCCGCCGCGCCCCAATTAAGCAGGATGCGTGCCATGAGCGCAAATGTTGGAGAGGCCGGCCGCGAGGTTTTTTGTTGTGCCGACTTAATAGGCGTCGTGTCTGAAAAATAGGCGGAAATTCCGCCACGCATTGTGCGTTCCTGAACCAGTTTTAGGCAGGAGGCTGCGGAGAATGACCGCGCTGCTCGAACCGGACGAAATGGCCCAGGCGGACGCGCGCACCATCGCGGCGGGCACGCCGGGCATCGTGCTCATGGAGCGGGCCGGGACCGCGGTGGCCGATTCCGTCGCCCGCTGGCCCTATCCCACGCGCATCGGCATCCTTTGCGGCCCGGGCAACAATGGTGGGGACGGCTTCGTCGCCGCGCGCATCCTGGCGCAGCGCGGCTTCAAGGTGCGCCTTGCGCTGCTGGGCGAAGTGGCGGCCCTGCGGGGCGACGCGGCGACCGCCGCCGCGCGCTGGCGGGGCGCGGTGGAGCGGGCGCAGGACATGGATTTCGGCGCGCTCGACCTGCTGGTGGACGCGCTGTACGGCGCGGGCCTCGCGCGCGATCTCGATGGCGCGGCGCGGGCGCTGGTGGAGCGCATGGCGGCGAGCGGGCGGCCCATCGTCGCCGTGGACCTTCCCTCGGGCCTCGACGGCCGCACCGGCCGCGTGCGGGGCGCGGCGGCGCCCGCGGTCGAGACCGTCACCTTCTTCCGCCGCAAGCCCGGCCATCTCCTGCTGCCCGGACGCACCTTGTGCGGGCGGGTGCGGGTGGCCGACATTGGCATTCCCGACACCGTCCTCGATGCCATCGCCCCCAAGGCGGCGGTGAACGACCCGGCGGCCTGGGGCGCGGCTTTCCCCGTGCCCGCCGCGCAGGGGCACAAATACCGGCGCGGCCATGCGGTGGTGGTGAGCGGCGGGGCCTGGACCGCCGGTGCCGCCCGCCTCGCCGCGCGCGGCGCGCTGCGGGCCGGGGCGGGGCTCGTCACCGTGGCCTGCCCGGAGGCCGCGCGCTCGGTCCACGCGGCCTCCTATTCCGCCCTCATGGCGCGGCCCATGGAGGCGCCGTCCGATCTGGAGCACCTTCTGGCGGATCCGCGCTTCACGGCCGTGGTGCTGGGGCCGGGCCTTGGCGTCGGCACGCATACGCGGGACTTCCTGATGGCCGCCGCCGGGGCCGGGCGCGCCGTGGTGGCGGATGCGGATGCGCTCACCGCCTATGCCGGGGCGCCGGACGCCCTGGCGGACACGCTGGGCCGCACCGACGCGGCGGTGGTCACGCCCCATGACGGCGAGTTCGCCCGCCTGTTCGAGGGGGAGGCCGCGATCATGGAGGCGCCCTCCAAGCTGGAGCGCACCCGCGCCGCCGCGCGGCGGCTGGGGGCCGTGGTGGTGCTGAAGGGGGCGGACACGGTGGTAGCGGCGCCGGACGGGCGGGCCACCATCGCGGAGAATGCCCCGCCCTATCTCGCCACGGCGGGCGCGGGGGACGTGCTCGCGGGGATCATCTGCGGGCTGCTGGCCCAGGGCATGCCTGCCTTCGAGGCGGCGAGCGCGGCGGTCTGGGTCCATGGCGAAGCGGCCCGCGAGGCGGGGCCGGGGCTCGTGGCGGACGACCTGCCGGAAGCGCTGCGGGCGGTCTATGGGCGCCTGTTCGCGCAGTTGGAACAGGCGCCGGACGATCGGGGCTGAGGCCCGGTCAGGTCACGTCATAGGAGCGGGCGGCCACCACCGCCCCGTCGCCGCCGCGCAGGCCGATGATGGCCCACTTGCCGGGCGAATCGGGCAGCAGGGCGATCCGGGCGGTGCTGCGGGGCGCCACGGGGACGGCATCGTGCCACCAGGGCTTCCAGCCGTCGTCCACACCGTCCAGCAGGCGGCCGGGCACGCCGTGGAGCTGCACCGCCACCGGCGCGTCGGACTTGTTGTCCAGCGCCAGAACCAGCGACGTGCCGCGCGCCACGCTGCCGACGCTGGCGAAGCCGGACAGCGGCACCGGCGAAGCGGAGATCGGCACCTCGAACCGGGCGGCCTTCTCCAGCGGGATCTTGTCCGGCAGGCCGTTGGAGGGCAGGGCGGTGGGCGGCGGCAGGGCGGCGGCGCCCGCCGTGCCCGGGCCGACCGGCGTCACCAGAGCGAGCTGGATGGGGAGCTGGCTGGTTTCCACGTTCACCGGAATGGGATCGGCCGTGCCCACGTCCACCGCCAGGTCCAGGCGGCCGCCGGGCGTGAGCTGGGCGCGCCCGTCCTTGAGCTGGAAGGGCTGCACGGGCTGTCCGTCCACGGCGATGACATAGGCCGTCGCGGTCACCTGGAGGCGCAGGAATTGCGGGCTGGCATTGACGAGGCGCAGCCGCGCCCGCCCGCCGGCCGGGGCTTCCAGCGTGGGCGAGACCGCGCCGTTCACCGTCAGCAGCGGCACCGTCATGGTGGGGTCCGGCGCGAAGGACTGGATGAGCAGGACATGGTCCGCCCCGTCCGCCGGCGCGCCCGGCTCTTCCACGATGAGCGCCCCGGCGAGGGCGCGGTGCGCCAGCTCGGGCTGGAAGGCGCGATAGAGGAAGGTGCCGGCATCCGGCGGCGTGAAGGCGATGTCCACGCTCGCCCCCTTGGCGATGGCGCTGCCGGTGAGGCCCGGCACGCCGTCCAGGGGATTGGGCAGGCGCACGCCCTGCCAGTTGAGCGAGAGGGGGGTGTCGATGGTGTTCTCGACGCTCACCGCCAGCTTGTCGCCGCGCTTCACCCGCAGCACCGGGCCGGGCAGCGAATTCTGGAACAGGGCCAGCGGCTTCTGGCCGCCCAGCTCGATCCGCTCCACGGACGTCACCTTCAGGCGGGTGAGCGGCGCGGAGGCGGGCGCCTGCGGGGTTCCCTGGGGTGCTCCCTGGGCGGAGGCGAGGCGCGGCAGCAGGCTGCCGAGCGCGAGGGCGGCGGTGCCGGTCAAGACCGAGCGGCGGGAAGGGCCACGGACACGCAAAGGTGCTCTCCTGGGAAGCGACTGGCGCGAGGCGACCTTGTCCCGCCCGCGCGCAAAGGGCAAGACGCATTTACCTCTCTGCGGGACGGGCGCGACGTCGCGGGCGGGACGGCGCGCGCGGGGGCGCTTTTTCTTGCTGCACGCCAGTTGCGGCATGATATAAGCGCCAACCCGAACGGTGCCGATTCAAGCGAAACGCGCACCCGGAGAGCCGTGCCTGGAGCCGGACGGCGCGGGCGTGGCGGAACTGGTAGACGCGCGGGATTTAGGTTCCCGTGACGAAAGTCGTGGGGGTTCGAGCCCCTCCGCCCGCACCAGGCAGCCCGATTCGAGGCGGCGCCCGCGTCTCCAGCCCGAGGCGCGCCTCTTTTTTGGACAGGATACGCCTCCGGGCGGAATGGAACGAAGGCAAGACGATGCAGGTGACTGAAACCCAGGCCGAGGGCCTCAAGCGCGCGTACCGCGTGGTTCTCCCGGCCGCCGACCTCGATGCGAAGGCCAATACCCGGCTGGACGAGCTGAAGGACCGCGTGCAGCTCAAGGGTTTCCGCCCGGGCAAGGTGCCGATGGGCCACCTGAAGCGCATGTACGGCAAGTCCGTCATGGCCGAGGTGATCGAGCAGGCCGTGACCGAGGCCAATGGCAAGATCGTCGAGGAGCGCGGCCTGCGCCTCGCCTTCCAGCCCCGCGTCGAGCTGCCTCAGGACGAGGCCGAAGTGCGCGGCGTGATCGAGGGCGGCTCCGACCTCACCTACACCGTTGAGCTGGAAGTGCTGCCGAAGATCGACCTCGGCAACTTCAAGGACATCTCCATCACCCGTCCCGTGCTCGAAGTGAGCGACGCCGAGGTGGACGAGACCCTGAACCGCCTCGCCGACGCCAACCGCCCCTTCCTGGTGCGTGAGGGCGGGTATGCCGAAAACGGCGACCGCATCACCATCGACTTCGTGGGCTATATCGACGGCGTCGCCTTCGACGGCGGCAAGGGCGACGACATCCAGGTGGTGATCGGCTCCAACAGCTTCATCCCCGGCTTCGAGGACCAGATCGCGGGCATGTATGCCGGCGACCAGCGCACCGTGACCGTGACCTTCCCGGAGGCCTACGCGGCGCGTGAGCTGGCCGGCAAGCAGGCGACCTTCGAGGTCACCGCGAAGAAGGTGGAATTCCCCGGCGCCTTCACGCTGGACGACGAGTTCGCCAAGTCGCTGGGCCAGGAGAGCCTGGACAAGCTCAAGGAGCAGGTCCGCGCCCGCATCGCCCAGGAGCACAACGGCGTCGCCCGCCAGAAGGTGAAGCGCGCCCTGCTCGACGCGCTGGACGAGATGCACAAGTTCGAGGTGCCCCCGACCCTGGTCTCCCAGGAGTTCGACGGCGTGTGGCAGCAGGTCCAGCAGGACCTCACCGCCCAGAACCGCACCTTCGCCGACGAGGGCACCTCCGAGGAGGCCGCCCGCGCCGACTACGAGAAGATCGCCGAGCGCCGCGTGCGCCTCGGGCTGGTCCTTGCGGAGATCGGGGAGCGCAACAATATACAGGTCAGCGACGACGAAGTGACGCGCGCGGTGGTGGAGCGGGCGCGTCAATTCCCTGGCCAAGAACAGCAGGTGTGGGACTATTATCGCCGGACCCCCCAGGCGATGGCGTCCCTTCGTGCTCCGATCTTCGAAGAGAAGGTCGTCGACTTCCTCCTGGAGCTTGCGAGCGTGACCGACCAGCCGGTGACGCGCGAGGAGCTCTACAAGGAGGATGAGGAGAAGGCGGCCTGATCCCAGGCCGTCCGTCATCTTCACTGCGATGATCGCGTGTGGCGTGCTTCGGCGCGCCCACGCTGAGGATTTGAGATGCGCGATCCGATCGATACCTACATGAACTACCTCGTGCCCATGGTGGTCGAGCAGACCAACCGGGGCGAGCGCGCGTACGACATCTATTCGCGCCTCCTGAAGGAGCGCATCATTTTCCTCACCGGGCCGGTTGAGGACGGAATGTCCACCCTGGCCGTGGCGCAGCTTCTCTTCCTTGAGGCGGAAAACCCCAAGAAGGAAATCTCGATGTACATCAACTCCCCCGGTGGAGTGGTGACGTCGGGTCTCGCCATCTACGACACCATGCAGTTCATCCGCCCGCCGGTCTCCACGCTGTGCATCGGCCAGGCCGCCTCCATGGGCTCCCTGCTGCTGACCGCCGGCGAGAAGGGCCTGCGGTTCGCGCTGCCGAATGCCCGAATCATGGTCCACCAGCCCTCCGGCGGCTTCCAGGGCCAGGTCACGGACATCATGCTCCATGCCCAGGAAATCCTGAGCCTGAAGAAGCGGCTGAATGAAATCTACGTGAAGCACACGGGCCAGACGATCGAGAAGATCGAGGACGCCCTGGAGCGCGACAATTTCATGACTGCCGGTGCGGCGCAGGAGTTCGGGCTGATCGATTCCGTCATCGACAAGCGCCCCTCCGACGAGCCGGCGAAGGCCTGATCGGCGATTTTTGCACGGCGGGATGTGCGCCAGCCCCTTGCGTGCAGTGCGAGATCGCGCTTGCATGCTCCCATGAGCCGGCTAGCGCCTTGTCCCGTCCATCGGAAGCTCCTGCTTCGAGATGCGCCCGCGCGGGGAGTTGAAACCGCGCGGCGCTTCCCTGCGTATTCATCTCATGCGTCCAATTGGACGGCCGGATGCGCCGTGGTGGTCAGGGCCTGCGGCAAAGAAGCGAGCCTCGGGTAAGCTGAGTGGGCATAAACTGTGCATATGCCTTGATCGGAGTGCTGGAGGGTGATTGGCTGAGGTTCGGCTGAAAGGTCGGGCCGGGTACCCAAAGCGGCCCAGCCGCAAGGGTGCCCGCATTGGGCTCCTCGTCCTGGCCATAGCGGCCGCGGCGGGAGCCGGAGGAAGACGAAGATGAGCAAGACCGGCGGCAGCGATAGCAAGAATACGCTCTACTGCTCGTTCTGCGGCAAAAGCCAGCATGAGGTCCGCAAGCTCATCGCAGGACCTACGGTCTTTATTTGCGACGAGTGCGTCGAACTGTGCATGGATATCATCCGCGAGGAATCCAAGTCCTCGCTGGTGAAGTCGCGCGACGGCATTCCCACCCCGAAGGAGATCCGCAAGGTCCTCGATGACTATGTCATCGGCCAGGACCACGCGAAGAAGGTCCTCTCGGTGGCGGTGCACAACCACTACAAGCGGCTGAATCACGCCACGAAGCACGGCGACGTGGAGCTGGCCAAGTCCAACATCATGCTGATCGGGCCCACCGGCTCGGGCAAGACGTTGCTGGCGCAGACCCTGGCGCGCATCCTGGACGTTCCCTTCACCATGGCCGACGCCACCACGCTCACCGAGGCGGGCTATGTGGGCGAGGACGTGGAGAACATCATCCTGAAGCTGCTCCAGGCCGCCGACTACAATGTCGAGCGGGCGCAGCGCGGCATCGTCTATATCGACGAGATCGACAAGATCAGTCGCAAGTCCGACAATCCGTCCATCACCCGCGATGTGTCGGGCGAGGGCGTGCAGCAGGCGCTGCTGAAGATCATGGAAGGCACGGTGGCCTCCGTCCCGCCCCAGGGCGGCCGGAAGCATCCCCAGCAGGAATTCCTGCAGGTGGACACCACCAACATCCTCTTCATCTGCGGCGGCGCCTTCGCGGGCCTCGACAAGATCATCGGCTCCCGCTCCAAGGGCGGCACCTCCATCGGCTTCTCCGCCAAGGTGGCCCCGCCCGAGGATCGCCGCCCCGGCGAGGTGTTCCGCGAGGTGGAGCCCGAGGATCTGCTGAAGTACGGCCTCATCCCCGAGTTCATCGGGCGTCTGCCGGTCCTGGCGACGCTGGAGGACCTCGACGAGGCCGCGCTGAAGAAGATCCTGGCCGAGCCGAAGAACGCGCTGGTGAAGCAGTATCAGCGCCTGTTCGAGATGGAGAACGTGGATCTCACCATCCACGAGGAGGCGCTCGGCGCCATCGCCCGCAAGGCCATCGAGCGCAAGACCGGCGCGCGCGGCCTGCGCTCCATCATGGAAGGCATCCTGCTGGACACCATGTTCGACCTCCCCGGCCTGGAGGGTGTCGAAGAGGTGGTGATCAGCAAGGAAGTGGTCGAGCAGAATGCCCGTCCTCTCTACATCTACGCCGACCGTGTCGGCGATGCCGGCGCCAGTGCGTGACGGCCCGCACACCCGCTCCCGCCCCGGCCGCGCCGAGGCGGGATGCGGGCGTGTGCCGCGTCCGGCCCGGGGCCGGGCGCAGGGGAGCGAAGCCATCCCCATGGTTGCGCCGCAGCGCACCTTGAAAGCCAGCTTCAGGCTTTCCATCTATGATTTGAAGAATCCGGTCTCCGGGCTCGGACCTCATGCCTCCCGCGGCTTTCCCGCCGCATCAGCATCGAAAAGCCGTTCCCGTTCCGGCTGCGCCGTCCCGGCGGGCCAATGCGCCCGCACGCCGGTGCCCTATGAAAGGATTGGGTCATGACAAGCCAGAAGCCGCGCCCTCCGCTTGTCCCGGGCGTCGCCCAGACGTTCCCGGTGCTGCCTTTGCGGGACATCGTCGTGTTCCCGCACATGATCGTTCCCCTGTTCGTGGGCCGCGAGAAGTCCATCCGCGCCCTTGAAGAGGTGATGCGCGGTGACACCTACATCCTGCTGGCCACGCAGGAGAACGCCTCCGACGACGATCCCGCGCCCGACGCCATCTACCGCGTCGGTACCCTCGCCACCGTCCTCCAGCTCCTGAAGCTGCCCGACGGCACGGTGAAGGTGCTGGTGGAAGGCGTCACCCGCGCGCAGGTGGTGCAATATACCGAGCGCTCCGACCTCTATGAGGCGGAAGCCATCACGCTGGACGACGAGGCGGGCGACCGCGTCGAGGCCGAGGCGCTGGCCCGTTCGGTGGTGAACGAGTTCGAGAATTATGTGAAGCTCAACAAGAAGGTGTCGCCCGAGGTGGTGGGCGTCGTCGGCCAGATCGACGACCATTCCAAGCTCGCCGACACCATCGCCTCGCATCTCGCCGTGAAGATCCCGGACAAGCAGGGCGTGCTGGAGACCATCAAGGTGGCCGACCGCCTTGAGAAGGTGCTCGGGCTGATGGAGAGCGAGATCTCGGTCCTCCAGGTGGAGAAGCGCATCCGCACGCGGGTGAAGCGCCAGATGGAGAAGACCCAGCGCGAGTACTATCTCAACGAGCAGATGAAGGCGATCCAGAAGGAGCTCGGCGACGAAGAGGGCCGGGACGACCTTCAGGAGCTGGAAGACCGCATCAAGCGCACGAAGCTCACCAAGGAGGCCCGTGAAAAGGCCACCCACGAGCTGAAGAAGCTGCGCCAGATGTCGCCCATGTCGGCGGAAGCCACCGTGGTGCGCAATTATCTGGACTGGCTGCTGTCGATCCCGTGGGGCGTGAAGAGCAAGGTGAAGAAGGATCTGGGCTTTGCCCAGTCCATCCTCGACAGCGATCATTATGGCCTGGACAAGGTCAAGGAGCGCATCGTCGAGTATCTCGCCGTGCAGAGCCGCGCCAACAAGCTCACGGGCCCGATCCTGTGCCTCGTCGGCCCTCCCGGCGTCGGCAAGACCTCGCTCGGCAAGTCCATCGCCAAGGCGACGGGCCGCGAGTTCGTGCGCGTCGCCCTGGGCGGCGTGCGCGACGAGGCGGAGATCCGCGGCCACCGGCGGACCTATATCGGGTCCATGCCCGGCAAGGTCATCCAGTCCATGCGCAAGGCGAAGAAGTCCAACCCGCTCTTCCTGCTGGACGAGATCGACAAGATGGGCGCGGACTTCCGGGGCGACCCCTCGGCGGCCCTGCTGGAGGTCCTCGACCCCGAGCAGAACAGCACGTTCAACGATCACTATCTGGAGGTCGATTATGACCTCTCGAACGTGATGTTCGTGACCACCGCCAACACGCTGAACATTCCCCCGGCGCTGCTCGACCGCATGGAGGTGATCCGCATCGCCGGATACACCGAGGACGAGAAGGTGGAGATCGCGCGCAAGCACCTCATTCCCAATGCGGTGCAGAAGCACGGCCTCCAGGCCAAGGAATGGACCATCGACGACGCGGCCCTCATGACCCTGGTCCGGCGCTACACCCGCGAGGCGGGCGTGCGTAACCTGGAGCGTGAGATTTCCAACCTCGCCCGCAAGGCGGTGAAGGAGCTCGTGATCTCCAAGAAGAAGTCGGTGAAGGTCACGGAGAAGAACCTTGAGACCTTCCTCGGTGCCCCGCGCTTCCGCTACGGCGAGATCGACGCGGAGGACCAGGTGGGTGTCGTCACGGGCCTTGCCTGGACCGAGGTGGGCGGCGAGCTGCTGACCATCGAAGGCGTCATGATGCCCGGCAAGGGCAAGATGACGGTGACAGGCAATTTGCGCGACGTGATGAAGGAGAGCATCTCGGCCGCCGCGTCCTATGTCCGCTCGCGGGCCGTGGACTTCGGCATCGAGCCGCCTCTGTTCGAGCGCCGTGACATCCACGTCCACGTTCCCGAAGGGGCGACCCCGAAGGACGGACCGTCGGCCGGCACCGCCATGGCCACCACCATCGTCTCCGTGCTCACCGGCATCCCGGTGCGCCGCGACGTGGCGATGACCGGCGAGATCACCCTGCGTGGTCGCGTGCTGCCCATCGGCGGGCTCAAGGAGAAGCTCCTCGCGGCGCTTCGCGGCGGCATCAAGAAGGTGCTGATTCCCGAGGAGAACGCGAAGGATCTCGCCGAGATTCCCTCCAACGTGAAGAACGCGCTGGAGATCGTCCCGGTGTCGCGGATGGACGAAGTGCTCGCCCACGCCCTGGTCCGCCGGCCCGAACCCATCGAATGGACGGAACGGCCGGTGGATGCGGTGGTGCCGGACGAGGATGCCGCCGGCGTCGTGGCTCACTGAGTTATTTCAATAACTTACGCCTTCCGAAGGCGGCGCGGTTTCCGCGCCGCCTTTTTCTTTGCCGCCCGTCAAGGTCTGGAAATCGTGTATTTATGCGGGTTTGAAGCGGATCGCGCTTGCAAAAGCCGCATTTTCCGTAAATTTTCCCGCCGATCGTTGAAGGCAAGCCCTTTCACGATTCTCAGACAACGAAGGAAGGAACGGTCACATGACCACCAAGAACGAACTGATCGCCGCGGTGGCCGACGAGGCGAAGCTCACCAAGGCGGCTGCGCAGGCCGCGGTGGACGCGACGTTCGAGATCATCACCCAGGCCCTCAAGAAGGGCGAGGAAGTGAAGCTCATCGGCTTCGGTTCCTTCTCCGTGGTGACCCGCGCCGCTCGTGAAGGCCGCAACCCGCGCACCGGCAAGCCGGTGAAGATCAGCGCGTCCAAGGCGCCGAAGTTCACGCCCGGCAAGGGCCTGAAGGAAGCCGTCAACGACTGACCCTAATCCCCGGAGCGGCGCACGGCCCTTTTGGGCCGGAAGCGCCCCCGGGGCTCCGGCGCGGCGGGGTCGGCAAACCGGCCCACGCCCGCCGCCCTGTTTCCCGCCGCCTATTTTCCCGCCTCCCGGCCGCCATGGCCCGGAGCTTCGGGCGGACCAACCCGGAGCGGTCGCCAGCGGCCGATCCGTGGTTCCTCTTGGCGGGGCCTCCCGCAGCACCGGCGACGCGCCTCCAGCGGCCTGTGCGCCCCCTCTGATCCCCTTGCGCAGCGCCTTGCCGCGCTTTCGTCACCCCGAACGTGCTATGCCTGCGGCCGCGGTGGCGGGGGCAGGCGTCCGGCGGGGAAGCGCGGGCCCGGTCCATCGCTCAATTGCGCGCGGGCGGCGGGGGACATCCTCGGCCCCAGACGCGCGCGCAGGGAGAGGAAGCGGGCAGGTGGCCTCTAAGCTCGATCAATTGCGGGACATGACGGTGGTGGTCGCCGATACCGGCGACATGGACGCCGTGGCGCGTTTCCGCCCCATCGATTGCACGACCAATCCGACCATCGTCCTGAAAGCGCTGGACACGCCGGCCTTCGCGCCGGCCATGGAGGAGGCGGTGGCCTGGGGCCGCGCCCAGGCGGGCTCGCGCGTGGCGGTGGCCGCTGCGGTGGCGGACCGGCTCGCCATCTCCGTCGGCTATGAATTGTCGCGCCTCGTGCCGGGCCGCGTCTCCACCGAGGTGGACGCCTCCCTGTCCTTCAACACCGCCGCCTCGGTGGCGAAGGCGCGGGAGATCATCGCCGCCTATGCGGCGCGCGGCGTCGGGCGCGAGCGCATCCTCATCAAGCTGGCCTCCACCTGGGAAGGCATCCGGGCGGCGGAGATCCTCCAGGCCGAGGGCATCGACTGCAACATGACGCTCCTGTTCAACCGCGCCCAGGCAATCGCCTGCGCGGATGCCAGGGCGTTCCTCATCTCGCCCTTCGTGGGCCGCATCCTGGACTGGCACAAGAAGGCCGCGGGCCGCGACTTCACGGCGGAGGAGGATCCGGGCGTGCGGTCGGTGCGGGAGATCTACGGCTATTACAAGAGCCGGGGCATCGCCACGATCGTCATGGCCGCCTCGTTCCGCAACACGGGAGAGATCGAGGCCCTGGCGGGCTGCGACCGCCTCACCATTGCCCCGGCGCTGCTGGAGGCCCTGGCCGCCGACACGGCGCCCCTGGCGCGCGTGCTCTCGCCGGACACCGCGCCGGCCACGCCGCTGATCGGCCCCGCCGATCTGGTGGCCCATGGCCTCGTGGGCGAGGCGGCGGAAACCTTCGACTTCACCCGGAAGCTGGACGAGCCGCTGTTCCGCTGGGTGATGAACGAGGACGCCATGGCGACGGAAAAGCTCGCCGAGGGCATCCGCCTGTTCGCCCGCGATCTCGCGGCGCTCCACGCCACCGTGCTGCGCCGCCTGGAGGCGTGAAGGCGGCAGCCGGGACCGGGCCGGGGCAGGGGGCGATATTTACGCGCCGCGTGCCCTGGCCTATATGCGGGCTGTCCCGTGGCGCTCGAACGCGCACGAGGCGCCTCCGGCGCCGCACCGGGCCGGGCGGTTAGCTCAGTTGGTAGAGCATCTCGTTTACACCGAGAGGGTCGGCGGTTCGAGCCCGTCACCGCCCACCATTCCCCTCGGGGACGGATCGCCGTTCGATCCCGATGACGGTTTCAATCCCGGTTTCGATTGCAATCCCGAGAGTGCCTCCCAGCACCACCGTCATGGCCGGGCTTGTCCCGGCCATCCACGGGGTTCCGCTGGGCGGTGACGAACGGGCCGGCGTGGATGCCCGGGACAAGCCCGGGCATGACGGTTGTAAGGTCGTGACCGCAGGGTTTGGATGTTGTCCCACCACGTCGGCACCGCAGGGTCTGGATGTCGTCCCGCCACGTCGTGGCTGCCGGGTGCTGGACGGCCGATCCGCCCCGAACCGGATGGCCCTTCAATCCCGAGCGTGCCTCCAAGCACCACCGTCATGGCCGGGCTTGTCCCGGCCATCCACGGGGTTCCGCTGGGCGGTGACGAACGGGCCGGCGTGGATGCCCGGGACACGCCCGGGCATGACGGTTGCAGGGTCGGGACCGCCGGGTTTGCATGTCGTCCCACCACGTCGGGACCGCAGTGTCTGGATGTCGACCCGCCACGTCGCGACGGCCGGGCTCTGGACTGCCGATCCGCCCTGAACGGCATGGCCCTTCAATCCCGAGAGTGCCTCCAAGCACCGCCGTCATGGCCGGGCTTGTCCCGGCCATCCACGGGGCTCTGCCGGGCGGTGACGAACGGGCCTGCGTGGATGCCCGGGACACGCCCGGGCATGACGGTTGTAAGGTCGCGACCGCTGGGTCTGGATGTCGACCCGCCACGTCGCGACTGCCGGGTTCTGGACTGTCGATCCGCCCTGAACCGGATGGCCCTTCAATCCCGAGAGCGCCTCCCAGCCCCACCGTCATGGCCGGGCTTGTCCCGGCCATCCACGGGGTTCCGCTGGGCGGTGACGAATGGGCCGGCGTGGATGCCCGGGACACGCTCGGGCATGACGGTTGCAGGGTCGGGACCGCCGGGTTTGCATGTCGTCCCACCACGTCGCGACCGCAGGGTCTGGATGTCGACCTGCCGCGTCGCGACGGCCGGGTTCTGGACTGCCGATCCGCCCTGAACCGGATGGCCCTTCAATCCCGAGAGCGCCTCCAAGCACCACCGTCATGGCCGGGCGTGTCCCGGCCATCCACGGGGCTGCGCCCGGACAAGCCCTTGAGACCCCCGCAGCGGTGTCGCGCGGCCGGTCGGGTGAGTTTTGCACAGGGGGCGATCTTCCGCGTAAGGGTCGCTTGACTTGATCCGCCCTCGGTCTTATCAACCGCCATCTCGATGCGGCGCTGACACGGCGACGCGCATTGCGGGTGTAGCTCAGTTGGTCAGAGCGCCGGCCTGTCACGCCGGAGGTCGCGGGTTCGAGCCCCGTCACTCGCGCCACTTCTCTTCCCTCCCGGAAAAATGAAGCGCGCTCCCGCGGTCCCGTTGTGGATCGCCGTTATTCGCGCGCCCGCCGCTATGGTGCGGACGGGCGGTGCATCCCACGCGGGCGAAGCCTTCTCCATCATCACGGCAAGTGGCGATTCACCCTTCTGGCGGAAGCCGTACGTGTGGATTTCGTCGGACGCGGGATCGGACATCTCGTCGTCGCGCACGGCGGCGCATATCCTTCGCACCGATATCGTGGGTATCGAGGGGGGAGAGATGATGAAGCGCATCCTGGCCGGCCTGCTGGCCCTGGCCGTTCTGCTGACCGGGCTGGCGCCCGTGAGTGCCGTCGCGGGCGATGTCTCGGCGGGGCCCATCTGGAACGACTGGGACGCTCAGGCCAAATGCCCGAGGGTTTGCGAGCGCGGCGTGTGGACCGGCCGCTGGCGCACCGTGGTGCCCGGCATGGAATCGGTGTGCAGCTGCGATTTCCATGCCTGGCCGGGCGGCGGTGGCGGCGGTGGCGGGCGCAAGCCGGCCTATATCCTGCGCCAGATCGTGGCGGGCCCCATCTGGGGCAATTGGGACGCGCAGAACAAGTGCCCGAATGTGTGCGGCGGCCGCAATCTCTGGGACGGCAACTGGCGCACCTTCGCGCCCGGCCAGTCGAGCTGCGATTGCTACGTTCCGCGCTGACCCTCTGAAACGCGAAACGCCCCGCCCGGGGAGAGCCGGGCGGGGCGCATGACCTTCTTCAACGGCCATGACGGATCCCCGTGCGGGGACCGCTCGTCGCGACGTCGGCTCCGGGGCAACGGGCCCATAGGGGATCTTCCTGGCCCGGCGCGCGATCTCGATGACGGCTTAAAAGCCGGCAAATATGACGGCTTCATGGCATTTGGCCAAGGCACGGCTTGGCGGCGGCCGCCGCCTCAGGCGGCGCGCACGCAGCCGAGGAAACGGTCCACCGAATCGCCCAGGGTCCGGGCCTGCTGGTCGAGCTGGCCCGCCAGAGACTGCACCTGGTCGAAATGCGCGCCCTGCGAGACCACGGACGAGCGCACGCTGGCGATGCGGCGCGACACGGTCTGCGACCCGCCCGCCGCCTCGCTCATGCCGCGCGCGATGTCGCGCACCGAGGTCTCCTGCTGGTGGGCCGCGGCGGCCACTTCGGCCGCGAGCACGGTCATGCTCTCGATGGTGGTGCCGATGCCGTTCACCGCCTGGGCGGTGGCGCGGCTCGCCTGCTGGATGGCCTCGATCTGCTGCGTCACTTCCGAAGTGGCGTTGGCGGTCTGCTGGGCGAGCGCCTTCACCTCGCTCGCCACCACGGCGAAGCCCCGGCCCATCTCGCCCGCCCGCGCCGCCTCGATGCTGGCGTTCAGGGCGAGCAGGTTGGTCTGGCCGGCAATGGCGCCGATCATGTCGATGACCGCGCCGATCTGCGACACCGCGCGCACGAGGCCGTCCGCGGCGGCGCCGGTCTGGCGCGTCTCCTCCAGGGCGGTTGCGGCCATCTCGCTGGTGCTGCGGATGCGCTCGCCGATGCCGTTGGCGGCCATGGAGAGTTCCGTCGCATGCCCGGCGATGGAATCCACCGCGCGGGCCGAGGCGTCGGCGGCGTCCGCCACGACGACCGCGTCCTTCTCCGTCTCGTCGGAGGCCAGCGACATGGCGTTGGCCGCCGCGCCCATGCGCTCCGTCGCCCCGCGCACCGCCTGCATCATGCCCAGCGCGTCGGCCTCGAACTGCCGGGCCGCCTCGGACAATTGCTCCAGCCGCGCATGCTCGGCGGCGGCCTGGGCCTGGAGGCGGGCATCCGCCTCCGCCTTCTCGGTGAGGGCCGCGCGGAACACGGCGATGGCGTCGGCCATCTCGCCGATCTCGTCGCGGCGCCCGGTGAAGGGCACATCCACCGTCAGGTCGTTGGCGGCGAGGGCGGTCATGGAGGTCTTCAGCCGGGCGAGGGGGCGCTGGATCTGGCCCACGGTGACGCTGACGGCGGCCAGCAGGGCCAGCAGCAGGCCCACGGCCGGGATCGCCACCAGCGCCACCTGCGCCTCCTGCCGCTCGGCCACGAGGCGGGCCTTGGCGGCGTTGAGGCCGGTGAGCGTCTCCGCGCCCAGCGCCTCGATGGCCTTCACCATCTGCTCGCGGCTGCGCACGGTGGGCTCTTCCTGGGCCTGGAGCAGGGCCGCCTGGGGCGAGATGGTGAGGCCAAGCTCGGCGGTGTCCTTCTGGTAGGCGATGAATTCGTTCACCTGGTTCTGGAGGCGCAGCCGGCGCATGGGCTCCAGGCGCTCGCCGAGGGCGGCGAAGAACGGCTCGCGGGCGGCCTCCACCTCGGTGAGGGCGCGTTCGAGGCCCTCCAGCTTCTGCTTGGCGGCGGTCTTGTCCTTGGCGGTGTAGACCGCGTTTGCGGCCACCACCGCATGCTCGATGGAGCGGGCGAGGTTCTGGGCCTGGAAGGCCACCGTCCAGATGTCCTCCACCTCGGCGGCCCGGCGCTGCTCGGAGGCGATCTGGAACACGCCCAGCAGCGCGACGCCCAGCGTGAGCGCGGACAGGAGCCCGACGACGCCCGCCAGCTTGCGCCCGATGGTGAGGTGCAGCGGCGCGAGCCTGAACCTGAAAGGCAGTCGCCAGGATTTGCGCAAAGCGGAAGCGGCGCCCGGAACGGGCTGGAGATCGGCAATGAGGGTCATGGTGAGATCCGGTCAAATAACGGCGCACACCTGTTCCAGATCCTTGACACGCATATGAACGTTGGTGGGCTAATAGATCCATTCCCGATGCAACCGGCCCAAAGAAAAGGGCGCCCCCACGACGTGGGAGCGCCCAACCCTATCCAAGGACAGGATTATCTGCCGAAACTACCGCTGGCCGCCCTTGCGGTCGGTGTCCGACGCATGGTCGCGGTCCTGGGACCGTTTCTCCTCCTGCGTATGGCGACCGCCTTCGCGGCCAGGCTCGGAGGCGCGCCCCGGATTCTGGGCGGCGGTGCCGCCACCCATCTGGCGCTGCCCGCCGGAGGTCTGGGACTGCTGGCGCTGACCGCCGTGCTCGCCGCCCTTGCGGCCCGCATCGGAGGCGCGGTCACGATCCTGGGCGAAGTTGCCGGATCCGCCGCGCTGGTTGTCGGAATTGGCCATGTGAGTCTCCTCGATGGTTTTCTGAACCCCAGCCATGGGAGTTCAACCCCTCGCGCCCACGCCCGTTCCAACTTGGCCGTTGTTTTCGCGCAGGTTTTCGCCCGCGACGCGATCAGCGGCTGGGCGGGTCCACCTTCATGCCGTTGGGGCCGATCTCGATCTGGAGCGTGTTCCGCTCCTTCTCGTACTGCTGGTAGGCGAACACGCCGCCGCCCACGACGAGCACGGCGATGATGGCGTAGAGGGCTGCTTTCGGCATGGTGAAGTCTCCGTTTGCCGAATGAACGCAAGCGTGGGCGGAACGGTTCCCGCCCCGATCACCACAGCACGGCTTTGTCGATCTCGCCGAGATGCGCGCAGCCGGTCAGGGTCATGGCCACTTCCAACTCCGCCCGCAGCAGGTGGACCGCATGGGCCACCCCGGCCGCGCCGCCCGCGCACAGGGCGTGGATGTAGGGGCGGCCGATCATGACCGCGCTCGCGCCCAGCGCCAGCGCCTTCACGATGTCGGTGCCCCGGCGCACCCCCCCGTCCAGCAGCAGCGGCACCGCCCCGCCCACCGCCTCGGCGATGCGGGGCAGGGCCTCGATGGTGGCGGGGAGCGTGTCCAGCACGCGGCCGCCATGGTTGGACACGGCGACGGCGTCAATGCCGTGCGCCAGCGCCTCGCGGGCGTCGGCGGGGGAGAGGATGCCCTTCAGCACGATGGGCAGGTCCGTCAGCCCGCGCAGCCAGGCGATGTCGGCCCAGGTGGCGCTGCCCGCGAGGAAGCCGGAAAAGAGGGGACTCTGCCCGATGGCGCCGGTCGCGGCCGGATGCGCCGCCATGCCCGCGAGATTGACCGGCGCGATGCCGGGCGGCAGGCGGAAGCCCACGCGCTGCTCGCGGTTCCGGAGGCTCGCGGGCGCGTCCACCGTCACCATCAGCGCCCTGTACCCGGAGGCATGGGCGCGGGCCACGAGGTCGCGGGTGAAGGCGCGGTCCGGCTGCACATAGAGCTGGAACAGGAGGGGGGCGCTCGCGGCGGCGGCGATGTCCTCGATCCGCGTGCTGGCCTGCGTGCTCACCACGAGGCCCGCCCGCGCCGCGCCCGCGCCCTGCGCCGTGGCGATCTCGCCCTCGGGATGCACGAGGCGGTGATAGGCGACGGGGGCGAGCAGAATCGGATGGTCCAGGTCCAGCCCCAGCAGCCGCAGCGCGGTGGTGGCCCCCGCCATGTCCCGCAGCACCCGGCTCGACAGGTGCAGCCGGTCGAAGGCGGCGCGGTTCTGGGCAAGGGTGATCTCGTCGCCCGCCGCGCCGTCCACATAGGCCTGCACCATGGGCGGCATGAGGGTGGAGGCGTGGTGCTCGTAGTCGCCGAGCGAAACGGGGGGCGCGGGGGCGTGGGACACGGATCTCTCCCGAGGATGCGGGAGGACATTAGGACCGCCGAAGCCAGGACGGAAAGAGGCGTCGGGCGCGGCAATCGAAGCGGGGAGGGGAATGGTACAGCTGGGTGGGCTCGAACCACCGACCTCCGGTTCCACAGACCGGCGCTCTAACCAACTGAGCTACAGCTGCAAAGGCCCGCAATGCGGGGCGCCCGAACGAGCCGTCCGAGCGAGGCGCGGAACCTACGCTGATGAGGATCGGGATTCAAGGGGGGGCGGCGGCGAAGCGTCCCGCTTTGTGCATGGCGCGCGACAGGCCTCTCCGCGCCGCGCACTTCCGCGCCGTTGCGGCAGGCCCTAAAGCTGCCATAGCCACGAAACACCCCGCCCGGGCCGTCCTCCCCATGTCCGATCTCATCGGTCTCGCCTTCCCCTTTTTCGGCCTGATCTTCCTCGGCTATGGCTGCGGGCGCTTCGTGCGCCTGCCGGAGGCGGGGCTCGCCTGGCTGTCCTTCTTCATCATTTATCTGGCGCTGCCGGCGCTGTTCTATCGCATCGTGGCGGAGACGCCGTTCTCGGAGCTGGTCAATCCCGGCTTCATCCTCGCGGTGGTGGCCTCCACCTCCCTCACGGCGGCGCTGGCGCTGGTGGTGAGCCTGTGGCTGCGCCGGGGGAATCTCGCCGAATCGGCCATCGCCACCACGGTCGGGGCCTATGCGAATGTGGGCTATATGGGCCCCGGCCTCACGCTCGCGGCGCTGGGCCAGGAGGCGGCGACGCCCGCCGCGCTGATCTTCGCGTGCGACAGCATGTTCTTCTTCACGCTGGTGCCGCTGCTGGTGGCCGTGAAGGGCGGGCAGGGGTCCCTGGGGCAGACCCTCCTGCTGGTGGTGAAGCGCGTGCTCACCCACCCGTTCAACATCGCGACCCTCTTGGGCGTGCTGGCCGCCTGGGCGGAATTCCGCGCGCCGGGGGCGGTGGAGCGGATGCTGGATTTCCTGAAGAATGCGGCGGCGCCCTGCGCGCTCTTCACCCTGGGGGTGACGGTGGCGCTGCGGCCGCTGGGCAAGGTGCCGACGGAACTCGCCCCGCTGCTCGCCATCAAGCTGGTGGCCCATCCGCTGATCGCGCTCGCCTGCCTCACCACCTTCGCCAGTGTGTCGCGGAGCTGGGTGGAGACCGGCGTGCTGATGGCCTCGCTGCCGCCCGCGCTCAACTGCTTCGTGCTGGCGCGGCAATACAATGTCTATGTGGAGCAGGCGTCCGCCGCGGTGCTCCTCGGCACGATCGCCTCCGTGGCGAGCGTCACCGGCGTGCTCTATCTCCTCCAGCAGCACATGCTGCCGCTGGGCGGGCTGTGGTGAGGCTCAGGCCGCGTTGAGGCCCGCGCCGAGGCGCATGAGGCCGCGCCGCAGCGGGCCGAACTTCTGCATGGTGTAGAGCCCGAGGCCGCGCAGCCCCTGCATGGGCACGAGGTCGGAGAGCAGGGAGCGGTTGAGCAGGTCCACCGCCGCCATGCGGGTGTCGATGTCGCGGCGGCGGTTCGCCTCGTAGCGCTCCAGCGCGCCCGTCGCGCCGGGATCGCCGCCGCGCGCCGCCGCGTCCAGCAGCGCCGCCGTGTCGCGCAGGCCGAGATTGAGCCCCTGGGCGCCGATGGGCGGCATCACATGGGCCGCCTCCGCCATCAGCGCGAGGCGCGGCGCCACGAGGCGCTCGGCGGATTCGGACGCCAGCGGGAAGGCGCCGCGGCCGTCTTCCACCTCGAACGCGCCGAGCAGGGAGAAGGCCCGCCGCTCCAGTTCCCGCGCCAGCGCCGGGCCGTCCAGGCCGATCAGGCGCACCGCCTCCCGCTCGTTGACCACGCAGACGATGGACGAACGGTCGCCCGCCAGGGGGACCAGGGTGAAGGGGCCGGTTTCCGTGTGGAACTCGGTGGAGATGTCCTCGTGCGGCCGGGTGTGGCGCACGGTGAAGGTGAGGGCCACCTGGGGATAGGCCCGCGTGCGCACGCGGATGCCCGCCGCCTCGCGCATGCGGGACTGGCGCCCGTCCGCCGCCACGGCGAGGCGGCCCGCGAGGGTGCTGCCGTCGTCCAGGGACACGCGGATGGCGTCGGCGTCGGCGTCGTGTCCAACTGCGGAGGCGCGCACCACGTCCAGGCCCGGCGTGGCGTCCGCCACCGCCTGCAATTCCAGCCGCAGGGCGTCGTTCTCGATATTGTAGCCGAACGCCTCCAGGCCGATCTCGCTCGCCCGGAACAGCACTTCCGGTGCGCGCAGCAGGCGGCGGGTGGCGTCCACGATGCGCAGGTCGCGCAGCGGCGTGGTGTGGGGGCGCAGGCGCTCCCACACGCCGATCCCGTCCAGCACGCGCACCGAGCCTTCCATGAGGGCGGTGGTGCGGCGGTCCACGGATCGGCTGGGGCCGGTGACGAGGGTGGTGGCGACGCCCGCCTGCGCAAGGCCGATGGCGGTGGCGAGCCCGGCGGGGCCTGCGCCGATCACGATCACGTCGCTGCCGGTGGATGTGCTCATGGGAGCCTCTGGGTCATGAAGGGTCGATCGCGCTCACGCGGCGCCCATCATAAGGCGCCCCGCGCCGGCTCACGAGAGGGAAGAGTCCCGAGGTGACAAAGCGAGGCAGACGAAGGTGGTCGCATAGCGATTCAGCAGCCACACGCTCTGCTCGAACTGGTGGGTGACGCTCCACAGGGCGCGCATCTCGGCCACGGGAAGCCCGGGCATGCGCACCAGGAAGTCGTCGCGCGTCCGGCGCATGAGGGAGGAGCGGTCGGCGGTGAGTGCCTCCACCATCCGGCTGCTCTCGGGGTCGCGGTCGCCCAGTTCCTCCGACACGGTCTCTATGAGCGCGCAGGTGGATTCGGCGAGGCGGCCGAGGAAGGAGCCCACGGCATCCTCGCTGCCCACGCTCTCCATCCGCTCCGCCAGCGCGGAGAGGGTGGTGATGAGGGAGGTCAGCAATTGGTTGCAGGTCCACAGATGGAGCATGCTGTCCATCTCGCGCGGCCCGGCGGGTGCCTCCATCTGCTGCTTCAGGAAATCCTGCACCGTGCCGAGGAGTTCGAGGCTGCTGTCCCTCAGCACCGTGCGGGACGCCTTGGCCGCCCCCGGCTCGTCGGTGATCTCGATGCCGTCCTGGTCCTCGCGGAAGCGCATGAGGAACAGGGGCAGGCGCCGCAGCACCCGCAATTGCTCCTGCTCCACCAGAAGCGCGGCGGCCTGCATGTCGATGTTGGTGCCGCGCGGGATGAAGTCCGGCTTGGAAAGGGATTCCTGGAGGCTCGCGGGGCTGATGCGCTCGATGAGCGCGAACAATTGCGCATTGAGGAGCGAGGCCACCACGGCGGCGACGATCTGGAACATCCAGTGCACGGCCGTCACCTGGAGCCCGGCATCGCCGGTGAGGCTCGACACGCCCGCCTGGATGAGCGGCACGTGGAAGACATGCTCGATGATCAGCAGCGGCAGCATGACCGACACGCCGATCAGCTTCAGCACGAGCTGGTAGAGGTTGAGCTGGCGGGCCGTGCCGCCGAGGCCCGCGCCCTGGGCCACCGTCATGAGGCCCGAGCCGAGATTGGCGCCCACCACGATGAGGATCGCCTGGTCGAGCGCCAGCACGCCGCCGCTCACCAGGGCCACCGCGATCACCGATACGGTCTGGCCCTGGATCACCGCCGCCAGCGCCGTGCCCGCGATGAAGCCCCAGAGGTAGAATTTGTCCGCGAAGGCGAGGATGGCGCGCAGGGTCTGGGAATCGCGCAGCGGCTCGCACACCTCGACCATCATCTGCACGCCGTAGAGCAGCAGGACGAGCCCCAGCAGCGCCGCCACCAGGTTCCGGTATTTCGCCTCGCGGTCGTAGCCCAGCAGATAGGCGATGCCCAGAAGGCCGACGCCGGTGAGAATCACCGCGTTCAGGTCGATGGAGGCCAGCAGCAGGCGCAGGGTGGACCCGGCATAGGACCAGGTGACGATGGGCATGGCGCTGCGCACCGTGGCCGCGCCCGCGCTCACCAGGCTGATGACGATGAACGTCACCGCGTTGGTGCTCTGGATGATGGCGCCCGCGCCGATGCCGGCCAGGATCGCCTTGACGGGATGGCCCGTGGCGCGGCTGACGATGCGGTGGAAGCGGGGACCGGCCACCTGCTTCATGTTGGCCGTCAGGAATTGCGTGCCGATGAAGATGAAGCCCAGGCCAGCCAGAAGGCCGATCGCAATCATCATGCTGCGGTCCCCTCACGCGAGATCCAGTGTGCAATGCGTAAACGAGAATGCTGCATTGCACCAGAGACCGCGCGCGGCCCGCCTGTGAACCTCTCCCCGGATTCCCTTGTCTCTCTCCCGGCTGCACCTATCATGCCGCCTCGCGCCGGGACGGCGTGGCAGGATGGAGGCACCGATGGTCGGAATGGTCCGCGTTCACAAATACGGCGGTCCCGAGGTCCTGACCTATGAGGACGTGCCGATGCCGCCGCCCGGGCACGGCGAGGTGCAGATCCGGCATACTGCCGTCGGCCTGAATTTCGTGGACACCTATTTCCGCTCCGGCCTGTACAAGGCGGCGGCGTTGCCGTTCGTGCTGGGCAACGAGGGCGCGGGCGTCGTCACGGCCGTGGGCGACCACGTGAACGACTTCCATGTGGGCGACCGCGTGGCCTATGCCACCTATACCGGCTCCTATTGCGAGGCCCGCAACATTCCCGCCGCCGGGCTGGTGCACCTGCCCGCCGCCATCGACGACCGCACGGCCGCCGCCATGATGCTCAAGGGCATGACGGCCCAGTATCTGGTGCGCCGCACCTTCGAGGTGAAGCCGGGCGACACCATCCTGATCCAGGCCGCTGCCGGAGGCGTGGGGCTGATCCTCTCGCAATGGGCGCACGCCATCGGCGCGAAGGTGATCGGCACCGTGGGCTCCAAGGCCAAGGCGGAGCTGGCCTATGCCCATGGCTGCGACGAGGTGATCCTCTATCGCAGCGAGGACTTCGTGCACCGGGTGAAGGAGATAACCGGCGGCAAGGGCTGCGACGTGGTCTATGACGGGGTGGGCCAGGACACCTATCCCGGCTCGCTGGACTGCCTGAAGCCGCGCGGCCTGTGGGTGTCGTTCGGCAACGCGTCCGGCGCCATCAAGGATTTCAACCTGCTCCTGCTCTCGCAGAAGGGCTCGCTCTACGCCACCCGGCCCACCCTCAACACCCACATCGCCACCCGCGAGGACCTGCTCGCCACCGCCAACGACCTGTTCGAGATGGTGCTGAAGGGTGCGGTGAAGATCCCGGTCCACCAGACCTATGCGCTGAAGGACGTGCGCACGGCCCATAAGGACCTGGAAGGCCGCGCCACCACCGGATCCACCCTGCTTCTGCCGTGACGCAGCTATGCATCTGGCGCAAAGACCGAATTCGGCCTTGCGCCGGTGCACCGCCCAAGTGATACGCTAAGGCCGAGAGTTTAGTTTGCGTCCAATTTGCGGCGGTCCGTTCGGCCATGATGCGCCAATACGAGCTTGTCGACCGCGTCCGCCGGTACAATCCTGATACCGACGAGGCGCTGCTCGACCGCGCTTACGTGTATGCCATGCGCGCGCACGGCACCCAGCTGCGCGCGTCCGGCGATCCCTATTTCTCCCATCCCCTGGAAGTGGCTGCGATCCTGACGGATCTGGAGCTGGACGACGCCACCATCGTCGCGGCCCTGCTGCATGACACCATCGAGGATACGGGGGCGACGCGGGCCGAGATCGAGAAGCTGTTCGGCACCCAGATCGCCGACCTCGTCGAGGGCCTCACCAAGATCAAGAAGCTGGACCTCGTGTCCAAGCAGGCGAAGCAGGCGGAAAACCTGCGCAAGCTGCTGCTCGCCATCGCCGACGACGTGCGCGTGCTGCTGGTGAAGCTCGCCGACCGCCTGCACAACATGCGCACCCTGAAATATGTGCCGCAGGAGAAGCGGGACCGGGTGGCGCAGGAAACCCTGGATATCTACGCCCCGCTGGCCGCGCGCATGGGCATGCAGGACATGCGCGAGGAGCTGGAGGACCTGTCCTTCCGCCAGCTCTCCTCGGAAGCCTATTCGTCCATCACCGCGCGGGTGGAGGAATTGCGCGAGCGCAACGGGCCGCTGGTGGAGGAGATCGAGCGCGAGCTCCAGGCCGAGCTGAACGCACGCGGCATCTCCGCCCAGGTGTGGGGGCGCGAGAAGCGGCCCTATTCCATCTGGCGCAAGATGGAGCGCAAGGCCATCGGCTTCGAGCAGCTCTCGGACCTCTACGGGTTCCGGGTGATCGTGAAGTCCATGGAGGATTGCTACCGGGCGCTGGGCGTCGTGCACATGAAGTGGCCCATCGTGCCCGGCCGCTTCAAGGACTATATCTCCACGCCGAAGCCCAACGACTACCGCTCCGTGCACACCACGGTCATCGGCCCCCGGCGCCAGCGCGTCGAGCTTCAGATCCGCACCCAGGATATGGACGACATCGCCGAATACGGCATCGCCGCCCATGCGCTCTACAAGGACGGGTCCGGCGGGCAGGCGCTCATCCTCTCCAACGAGAGCCGCGCCTATGCCTGGCTGCGCAAGACCATCGAGAACCTCTCCCAGGGCCTGAGCCCCGAGGAGTTTCTCGAGCACACCAAGCTCGAGCTGTTCCACGACCAGGTGTTCTGCTTCACCCCGAAGGGCCGCCTCATCGCGCTGCCGCGCCGGGCGACGCCCATCGACTTCGCCTATGCGGTGCACACCGACGTGGGCAACACGGCGGTGGGCTGCAAGATCAACGGCACCATCGCGCCGCTCGTCTCCGAGCTGAAGAATGGCGACGAGGTGGAGATCATCACCTCCAAGGCGCAGACCCCGCCCGGCGCGTGGGAGACCATCGCCGTCACCGGCAAGGCCCGCGCGGCGGTGCGCCGGGCGACGCGCACGGCGGTGCGCGCCCAATATGCCGGGCTCGGCCGCAAGATCGCCGAGCGCGCCTTCGCCCGCGCCGGCAAGGCGTTTGCCGAGGAGGCCCTGGCCAAGGCCATGCCGCGCCTCGCCCGCACCTCCCTGGACGACGTGTTCGCGGCGGTGGGCCGGGGCGAGATCAAGACCGAGGACCTGATCCGCGCCGTCCATCCCGACTGGAGCGCGCCCCGCGCCGACGAGCGCGGCACCGGCGGGCGGGCGCCCAACGGCGAGGGCTGGTTCGAGCTGAAGAAGGGCCAGAACCTCAAGTTCAAGATCCCCGATGCCGAGAACCCGACGGCCATCCCCATCCGGGGCATCAACGGCGACCTGCCGGTGCGCTTCGCGCCCAAGGGCGGCGCGGTGCCGGGAGACCGCATCGTGGGCATCCTGGAGCCGGGGGAGGGGATCACCATCTATCCCATCCATTCCCGCGAGCTTCAGCAGTTCGAGGACACGCCGGAACGCTGGCTGGACGTGCGCTGGGACGTGGACGAACTGACGGACGGCCGCTTTCCGGCGCAGATCGTGGTGACGGCGGTGAACGAGCCCGGCTCGCTCGCCCAGGTGGCCACCACCATCGCCGAGCGCAACGGCAACATCGAGGGCATCGCCATGCGCTCGCGCTCGCCGGATTTCACGGAAATGGTAATCGACCTCGGCGTCTTCGACCTGCGCCACCTCAACGGCATCATCTCGGACCTGAGAAGCCGCGCGGTGGTCTCCGGCGTCGAGCGCTCGAACGGATGAAGGAGGCGGGCATGGGCGCGCGTGCGGGCGTACGGCTTGGCGTCAACATCGACCACGTGGCGACGGTGCGCAACGCGCGCGGCGGCGTGCATCCGGACCCGGTGCGCGCGGCGCAGCTCGCCAAGGCGGCGGGCGCGGACGGCATCACCGCTCATCTCAGGGAGGACCGGCGCCACATCCGCGACGCCGACATGGCCCGCCTGAAGGGCGAGGTGGGCCTGCCGCTGAATTTCGAGATGGCCGCCACCGACGAGATGGTGGGCATCGCGCTGCGCCTGCGGCCGAATGCCTGCTGCCTCGTGCCCGAGCGGCGCGAGGAGCGCACCACCGAAGGGGGCCTCGATGCCGCCGGGCAGGCGGCCGAGCTGGGCCCGCGCATCGCGGCGCTGAAGGAGGCGGGCATCCGCGTCTCGCTGTTCATCGCCGCCGATTCCCGGCAGATCGAAGCCGCCCGGACGCTGGGCGCCGATGTGATCGAGCTGCACACCGGCGCCTGGTGCGACCACCGGGTGGCGGGCGCCCGGGTGGAGAGCGACAGCGAGTTCCGCCGCCTCAAATCCGGCGCGGCCCGGGCCGGGGAACTGGGCCTGGAGGTTCATGCGGGCCACGGGCTCGATTACGAGACCGCCGAGATCATCGCGGGCCTCCCGCAGGTGGTGGAACTGAATATCGGCCATTTCCTGGTGGGCGAAGCCATCTTCGAGGGCCTGGACAGCACGGTGCGGCGCATGCGGGCGCACATCGCCAAGGGCCATGCCCGCACCCTGGGGCATGTGGCGTGATCCTGGGCCTGGGCTCCGACTTCTGCGACGTCCGTCGCATCGCGCGCTCCATCGAGCGGTTCGGGGACCGTTTCCTGGACCGCATCTTCACGCCGGCGGAGCGGGCCAAGGCCGATCGGCGCGCCCGCCGGGCGGAAACCTATGCCAAGCGCTTCGCCGCCAAGGAAGCCTGCTCGAAGGCGCTGGGCACGGGCCTGAGCCAGGGCGTGTTCTGGCGCGACATGGGGGTGGTGAACCTGCCCTCGGGGAAGCCCACCCTGGTCCTCACGGGAGGCGCCGCCGCGCGTCTTCGGGCCATGGTTCCGCCCGGATATGAAGCCTATATCGAACTGAGCCTGACCGACGAGGGGCCGCTCTGCGCCGCCCACGTCATCATCAGCGCCGAACCGCGGGGCGCCGGTTTCCCCGCTCAGCCAAGCGAGGGCGCGTGAACCGCGTGACATTCAGGGACCTTCTGCTGCAGGGCCCGATCCAGCAGAGCCTGTTCCATGCCCGCTACCTGGCGCTGGACATCCTGCATCACCGGCAGCGCAGCCCGGACCAGGAGAAGGCCGTCGCTGCCCTGCGCGCGTCGAAGGCGCCGCTGGTGGCCTTCACCGTGGCATTCAACGTGCCCCAGGCCATCTCGCTGCTGTCGGACGCCATGGCGCGCTTTCATCCCGGCGTGCCGCTGGTGGTGTGCGACAATTCCGACGACCCGGAGGCCCCGCCGGTTATCCGCGCCTATTGCGAGGCGGCGGGCCGCGTCTATTGCCGCCTGCCGCGCGCGCCGCTGGTGAAGAAGTTCTCGTCCCGCTCCCATGCCACCGCGCTCAACTGGACCCTGCACAATCTGATCGTGCCGGGCGGCGTGCGGCGCTTCGCGACGCTGGACCACGACCTCGTCCCCCTCGGGCCCGACGATCTGGTGGCCCGGCTCGGCGACCAGCCGTGCTACGGCTATGTGCAGCAGCATGACGGGCGCTCCCGCGCCTGGTACCTGTGGCCGGGCTATGCGCTGTTCGACCTCGACCGCATCCCGCTCCGCAAGGTGAATTTCGGCACCGACCGCATGCTGCGCCTGGATACCGGCGGGCGCATGTGGACCACGCTCTATCGCCACATGGACGAGACCCGGTTCCGGCGGGCGGAGATCCGCTCCGGCATCGTGCCGGGTTTCGGCGACGTGAAGCTGCACCACATCTTCGACGACTGGTTCCATGTGGGGCAGGTGAGCTACCGGGACGGCAACCTCAACGCCCTCGGCGTCATGCGCGCGGCCTTCGATGCCGATCCGGACGGCCTGATGGCGGCGACGCGCCCCTGACCGGGTTCCGTCATCGCGTTGCCCCACAAGGGCGAAGCGTCTATAGGAATTCACCGCACGGGCCCGGCTGGATCTCGGTTTCCGGACGGGCAGGCGGCAACGGCGCCGCGCCGCTCGACGGGTTTCGACCAGCGCGTGGCGCTGGGGGTGCCGGAGCCCACGATGTCGACGGCGCCGCCGCAGTCCCCCCACGCGCCCGGGGGAGCAGGCAAGATTCTCGGAACCGACCGGACAGGCAATGACCACGACTAGCGATTCGAAGAAGGACGGCGGTTTCCTGGAGACCGTTAAGGTCATTGTGCACGCTTTGCTGATCGCGCTGGTGATCCGCACCCTCTTCTTCCAGCCGTTCAACATTCCGTCCGGGTCCATGAAGGACACGCTGCTGATCGGCGACTACCTGTTCGTCTCCAAGTTCAGCTACGGCTATTCGCGCTTCTCCATCCCCTTCTCGCCGCCCCTGTTCACGGGCCGCATCTTCGGCGCGGAGCCCACGCGCGGCGACGTGGTGGTGTTCAAGCTGCCGAAGGACAACGAGACCGACTACATCAAGCGCGTGGTCGGCATGCCCGGCGACCGCATCCAGATGATCGAGGGCGTGCTCCAGATCAACGGCGTGCCGGTGAAGCGCGAGCGCCTCTCGGACGTGATGCAGGATGACGGCACCGGCCGCATGGTGCCCGTGAAGCGCTACAAGGAGACCCTGCCCAACGGCGTCTCCTACGAGACGCTCGATCTCGTGGACAACGGCTTCTACGACAATACCCAGGTCTACAACGTCCCCGCCGGCCACTTCTTCATGATGGGCGACAACCGGGACAATTCGGCCGACAGCCGCGTGCTGAGCCAGGTGGGCTACGTGCCGTTCGAGAACCTCATCGGCAAGGCGCAGGTCATCTTCTTCTCCATCGACGACCACACCCCCGCCTGGCAGATCTGGACGTGGCCCTGGACGGTGCGGTGGACGCGCCTGTTGACGTGGGTGCGATGACCGCGCCCGACGATCTCGCCGTCCTGGAGGCCCGGATCGGCCATGCCTTCGCGGACCGGGCGCTGATCGATCTGGCCCTGACCCATATCAGCGCCGTGAAGGGCGAGTCCCCGCGCGTGCGCTCCTACCAGCGGCTCGAATTCCTGGGCGACCACGTGCTGGGCAGCGTCGTCTCCGACATGCTGTTCCAGGCCTTCCCGCAGGCGGAGGAGGGGGAATTGTCCCGCCGCCTCGCGGACCTGGTGCGGGAGGAGGCCTGCGCGGAGGTGGCGGAGGACATGGACGTCGGCCCCTTCATCCGCCTGGGCGTGGGCGAGGCCCAGTCCGGCGCGCGCAAGCGGCGCACCATCCTTGCGGACATCGCCGAGTCGGTGGTGGCCGCGGTCTATCTGGACGGCGGGTATGAGGCCGCGCGCGGCCTCGTGGACCGGTTCTGGCGCGCCCGGCTGGAAGCGCCGCGCCGGCCGCTCCGCGACCCGAAGACGGTGCTCCAGGAATGGGCCCAGGCCCGCGGCCTCCCGCCGCCCGCCTATCGCGAGGTGTCCCGCACCGGACCGGACCATGCGCCCCGCTTCGTGATGGCGGTGGAGCTTCCCGGGCTGGAGCGGGCGGAGGCGCTGGGCGCCTCCAAGCAGGATGCGCAGAAGGCGGCGGCCGCCGCCTTCCTGGCCCGCGAGGGCGTGAGCGAAGGGAGCGAGGCATGATCGCGGACGAGGGGCGCAAGCCGGGCGAGGGCCCGGACGAGCGCGAGGAGGACGCGGTGGCGGCCGAGGCGCACGAAACGCCGGAACAGGACGGTCCAGGCGAGACCGGCGCGGAACAGAACGCATCCGACGCGGAACACGCGGACGATCCGGCGGACGCGGACGCGTTCGACGACGACGATTTCGACGACGAGGACGATGAGGACGAGGACGCGGAGGACGGTCCCCGGACCCTCCCGCCGGCCCCGGACGGGCCGACCCGCTGCGGCTTCGTGGCCCTGCTGGGCGCGCCCAATGCGGGCAAGTCCACCCTCACCAATGCCTTGGTGGGCACCAAGGTCTCCATCGTCTCGCACAAGGTGCAGACCACCCGCGCCATCGTGCGCGGCATCCTGCTGGACGGCTCCGCCCAGGTGGTTCTGGTGGACACGCCCGGCATCTTCTCGCCCCGCCGCCGGCTGGAGCGGGCCATGGTCTCCACCGCCTGGACCAGCGCCGCCGACGCGGACCTCGTGGCGCTGCTGATCGACGCCAAGCGGGGCCTCGATCCCGACGTGGAAGCGCTGCTGGAGCCCCTGTCCCAGGTGCGCCGGCCCCGCGCGCTGATCCTCAACAAGATCGACCTGATCCGCCGCGACACGTTGCTGGCGCTCACCGCGAAGATCACCGAGCGCCTCGCCTTCGACCGGGTGTTCATGATCTCAGCGCTGACCGGCGACGGCGTGGACGACCTGAAGTCCTGGCTCGCCCACCATGTGCCGGAAGGCCCCTGGCTCTATCCGGAGGACCAGATCACCGATGCCCCCATGCGCATGCTGGCGGCGGAAGTGACCCGGGAAAAGCTGTTCCTGCGCCTCCACGACGAGCTGCCCTACCGCTCCACCGTCGAGACGGACTCCTGGAAGGAATTGCGCGACGGCTCGGTCCGCATCGAGCAGACCATCTTCGTGGAGCGCGAGAGCCAGCGGAAGATCGTGCTCGGCAAGGGCGGCTCCACCATCAAGGCCATCTCGTCCGAAGCGCGGGCGGAGATCGCGGAGATCACCGAGCAGAAGGTGCACCTGTTCCTGTTCGTGAAGGTGCGCGAGAATTGGGCCGACGATCCCGAGCGCTATCGCGAGATGGGCCTGGAATTCCCTAGGGGAGACTGACGCCACCGTGGAATGGAGCGACGAAGGCCTCGTCACCGGCGTGCGCAGGCACGGGGAAACGAGCGCCATCGTCGAGCTTCTGACCTTCGCGCGGGGGCGCCACCTCGGCCTCGTGCGCGGCGCCTTCTCCCGGCGCCTCGCGCCCTGGCTCCAGCCGGGCAACACGCTCCACGTCATCTGGCGGGCGCGCCTCGAAGACCAGCTCGGCACCTTTTCCGTGGAGCCTCTGGCCCTCAGGGCGGAAGGGCTGATGCGGGCGGCCCATGCGGCGTTCGGCGTGAGCCACATGGCAAGCCTCATCCGCCTGCTGCCGGAGCGCGATCCCCATCCCTCCCTCTACCGGGTGTGCCAGACCATCCTCGACGCCTTCGAGCAGCCGCGCGATGCGGCGATCCTCATGGCGCGGTTCGAACTGGCGATCCTGTCTGAGCTGGGGTTCGGCCTCGACCTCGAAACCTGCGCGGCCACAGGCGGCCGGGACGACCTCGTCTTCGTCTCGCCCCGTAGCGGACGGGCGGTGTCGGCCCAGGCGGGCGCGCCCTATGCGGAGCGGCTCCTGCCACTGCCGAGCTTCCTGCTGGCCAACCAGATCCGCCCCACGGGGCCGGAGATCGCGGATGCCTTCCGCCTGACGGGCCATTTCCTCTCGCGCCACATCATGGAACCGCGCGGGTTCGCCCTTTCGGACGCCCGCGCGGCGTTCATCGCATCGGTGGAGCGTCAGGCTCAGTAATAGCCGCGCCCGTAGCCGTTGCCGTAGCCGGGCCCGCCGCCCCAGCCATAGCGCGGGCCGGGACGCGGGCCGGGGCCATAGCCGTAATTGTTGTATCCGCGCGGCGGACCCACCCAGACATTGCGGCAGTTCATGACCTGCACCGGGCCACGCCAGATCGGCCGGCACACGCGGCGCCACCGCACGTCCTCGGTGATGTTCGACACGGACCCGCCCGCCGGATTGACAGGCTTCAGCGGGGTCGCATTGGCGCCGGTGGCCATGGCCGTCAGGCCGAGCGCCGCCGCGCCGCAAAAAGCAAGGACAAGTCGTTTCATCTCGTCTCCTCCTGGAGAGTCTGAACGGTCGCGTATCCGCGTCCTATCGAAAGGTGAAACGACCGAATGTCATGGTTGTGTTCCCGAAAAACGTTCGACAAAAATTTCTTCTGCTCAAATCGGTGTTGAGATACTCGTTTTTTGAACATGCGTTCAGCATCGTAAGCGCAAATCAACGGTTCATTCAGCTTCGTGGCGGAGGCGGGGCGGGATAAGGACCAAGCGGTGCCGGAGGCATGGCGCACCGTGGCGGCGGGCCTCGCCGCCTTGTGCGGGAAGACTCATCGCGCTACTCCGGGAACCATGGCCACCCGCACAAGTCCGCCCGGGGATGGCGCCATCGAGCCGGTCGATCTGAAGGCCGCGCTTGAGGAGCGCTATCTCGCTTATGCCCTGTCCACCATCATGCACCGGGCGCTGCCCGACGCGCGCGATGGGCTGAAACCCGTGCACCGGCGCATCCTGCACGCCATGCGCCAGTTGCGGCTCGACCCCACGCAGGGCTTCAAGAAATGCGCCCGCGTGGTGGGCGACGTCATCGGCAAGTTCCACCCCCATGGCGACCAGGCGGTCTATGACGCGCTGGTGCGCCTCGCGCAGGATTTCGCCCAGCGCTACCCGCTGGTGGACGGGCAGGGCAATTTCGGCAACGTGGACGGCGATAACGCCGCCGCCATGCGCTACACCGAGGCGCGCCTCACCGACATCGCCATGCTCCTGCTGGACGGCCTCGACGAGGACGCGGTGGACTTCCGGCCCACCTATGACGGCTCCGAGGACGAGCCGAGCGTGCTGCCGGCGGCCTTCCCCAATCTGTTGGCGAACGGCTCCCAGGGCATCGCCGTGGGCATGGCCACGTCCATCCCGCCCCACAACGCGGCGGAACTGCTGGATGCGGCGCTGCACCTGATCGAGCATCCCGCCGCTCCCGCGTCCGACCTGCTCCAGTTCGTGCCGGGGCCGGACTTCCCCACCGGCGGCGTGCTGGTGGATGATCCCGTGGGCATCGCGGAAGCCTATGCCACGGGGCGCGGCTCGTTCCGCGTGCGCGCCCGCTGGCACCGGGAGGAGGGCGGGCGCGGCACCTATCTCGTGGTGGTGACGGAAATCCCCTATGGCGTGCCGAAGTCGCGCCTCGTGGAGAAGATCGCCGAGCTGCTGACAGACAAGAAGCTGCCGCTGCTCGCCGACGTGCGCGACGAGAGCGCGGAGGACATCCGCCTGGTGCTGGAGCCCCGTGCCCGCACCGTGGACCCCGAAGTGCTCATGGAGAGCCTGTTCAAGCTCACCGAGCTTGAGGCGCGCGTGCCGCTCAACATGAACGTGCTGGTGCGCGGGCAGATCCCCAAGGTCCTGTCGCTGGCCGATGCGCTGCGCGAATGGCTCGCCCACCGGCGCGACGTGCTGCTGCGCCGCTCCCGCCATCGGCTCGCGGAGATCGCGCGGCGGCTGGAGATCCTGGCCGGCTACCTCATCGCCTATCTCAACCTCGACGAGGTGATCCGCATCATCCGCGAGGAGGATGAGCCCAAGGCGTCGCTGATCGCCACCTTCTCGCTCACGGACACCCAGGCGGAAGCCATCCTCAACATGCGCCTGCGCTCCCTGCGGCGGCTGGAGGAAATGGAGATCCGCAAGGAGCATGACGCCCTGTCCAAGGAGCAGGACCAGCTCAACAAGCTGGTGGCTTCCGAGGCGGCGCAGTGGCGCACCATCTCCAAGCAGATCCGCGAGACCCGCAAGGATTACGGGCCCGAGACGGAGCTGGGCCGGCGCCGCACCACCTTCGCCAGCGCGCCCGAGATCCACGAGGATGCCTTCACCGAGGCCCTGGTGGAGCGCGAGCCCATCACGGTCGTGGTGTCCGCCAAGGGCTGGATCCGCGCGCTGAAGGGCCATGTGCAGGACCTGTCCGGCCTCCAGTTCAAGGCCGACGACAGCCTCGCCCACGCGTTCTTCGCCGAGACCACCTCGCGCATCATGGTGTTCGCCTCCAACGGCCGCTTCTACGCCCTGGAGGCGTCCAAGCTGCCCGGCGGGCGCGGCCATGGCGAGCCGCTGCGGCTGATGATCGAGATGGAGCAGGACGCCGAGATCGTCCGCGTCTTCACCCACACGCCCGGCGGCAAGCTGCTGGTGGCCTCCCGCGAGGGGCGGGGCTTCGTGGTGGCGGAGGAGGATTGCCTCGCCAACACCCGCAAGGGCAAGCAGGTGCTCACCGTGGACGGCACCGACAAGGCTCACGGGGCGGTGCCCGCCGCGGGCGACACGGTGGCCGTCATCGGCGACAACCGGAAGCTGCTGCTCTTCCCGCTGAACCAGGTGCCGGAAATGGCCCGCGGGCGCGGCGTGCGCGTCCAGCGCTATCGCGAGGGCGGCCTCTCGGACATCAAGGTCTTCACCCGCGCCGACGGGCTCACCTGGGAGGACACGTCCGGGCGCACCTGGACCGTGACCGATCTGCTGGAGTGGCAGGGCGAGCGCGCCGCCTCCGGCCGCCTGCCTCCCAAGGGCTTCCCGCGCAACAATCGTTTCCGATAGGGGCCTGAATGGACGCGGGGGCGCGGGAGAAGGTCTTTGAAGTCACCGAGCGCGAGGCGGGGGGATCCACCCTCTCCCGCCTCGCGGCCTTGTCGGTCCGCCGCGAGGTGGTGCTGGTCCTGCTCGCCTGCATCGTGGGTGTGCTGGCAGGATCCGGCGCCACGCTCATGAGCCTCGCGGCGCACTGGCTGCACGAGCGCCTGTTCGCCACCGGCCCCGGCGGCTTCCTCAGCGCCACGCCGGACCTGACCTCCACCTACATGTATTTCGTCCCGGCCGTGGGCGGGCTGCTCATCGGCCTCTACACCCTTCTCGTGAAGCGCCTGCGGCGCGGGCCGGTGGTGGACCCCATCGAGGCGAACGCCCTCGAAGGGGGAAAGATGTCGCTGCTGGACAGCGTCATCCTCTCCAGCCAGACGGTGCTGGGCAACGGCTTCGGCGCCTCCGTGGGCATGGAGGCGGGCTATACCCAATGGGGTTCCGGCATCGCCTCCGCCATCGGCCAGAAGCTGGACCTGCGGCGCAGCGACCTGCGGGTTCTGGTGGGGTGCGGAGCGGCGGGCGGCATCGCGGCGGCCTTCCATGCGCCCATCGCCGGCGCCTTCTATGCGTTCGAGCTGATCATCGGCGTCTATGCCATTCCCCACGTGGCCCCGGTCATGGCCGCGGCGCTGCTGGGTTATCTGTCGGCCCAGATGCTCGGGGTCGTCGGCACGCCAATCATCATCCCCCACGTGCCGGACGTGGTCCCCTCGGACTATCTCCTCTATTTGCTGCTCGGGCTGGTGGGCGCCGCCTTCGCCATCGGCATCATGCGGCTGATGACGCTCATCGAGCAGGGTTTCTCCCGCAGTGGCCTGCCCGCGCCGCTGCGCCCCGTGGCGGGTGGGCTCGCGGTGGGGGCGCTGGCGCTGGTGTCGCCCCAGGTGCTGGCCAGCGGCGAAGCCGCCATCCATATCCAGGTGGGCTCCGCCATTACGCTGTCGGTTGCCGGCATCCTCGCGTTGAAGATCCTCGCCGCCGCCTGCTCGCTGGGCTCCGGCTTCCGCGGCGGCCTGTTCTCGGCAGCGCTGTTCCTCGGCTCCATGATGGGCAAGCTGTTCGCCGGTGCGGTGCTGGTCCTGGCGCCGTTCATCCCTATCGATCCCGTGGTCGCCTCGGTGGTCGGCATGGCCGCGCTGGCGGTGGGCATCGTGGGTGGCCCGGCCACCATGACCTTCCTGGTGCTGGAGGCGACCAGCAATCTTGAAATCGCCGGCCTCGTGCTGGTGGCGGCCATCGCCTGCTCGCTCACCGTGCGCCTCGGCTTCGGCTATTCCTTCTCCACCTGGCGCATGCATCTGCGCGGCGAGAGCATCCGGGGCGCCCATGACGTGGGAATCCTGCGGGAGCTGAACGTACAGCGCCTGATGCGGGCGGACCCGCCGGTCTTCCCGGCGGACGGCCCGGTGGGCGACCTGCGGGCGCGCTTCGCCGACGGGGGCGCGCGGGTCGTGCTCCTGGTGGATGGGGCAGGGGCCTATGCGGGCCTCGTCCGGCTGCTGATGACCTACGGCGTTGACGGGTCGGTTCCCGCCGCGCACATCGCCATCTGCGCCGACCGCAGCCTTACGCCTGACATCAATATCCAGGACGCCCTGCGCCGTTTCGAGGGGGCGGGGACGCCGATCCTCGCCGTGGTGGACGCGGGCGGCAAGCCGGTGGGCCTGCTGGACGAGGCGGACGCGCTCCACGCCTATGCCCAGGCGCTGGAGATGCAGCGCCGCTCCCTGGCGGGCGAGGATCCGGGGTCCTGATCCCGCTCAGCCGGTGGTGGGCAGGCTCGCGATGAGCGAGGAGATGCCGATCCACATGATTTGCATGCCGATGCACAGCAGGATGAAGGCGAACAGCCGCACCAGGATGTTGGTGCCGTTCGGGCCGAGCACCCGCTCGATGTCGCCGGCATAGCGATAGGCCAGGTAGATGGTGGCGGACACCGCCGCGAGGCCGAGCACAGCCGCCACGATGGCCGCCGCCATCATGGCCCCGCTCTCCGTGTGGAGGTTCGCCTGCGCCCCCAGGGCGACGCTGGTAGCGATGGAGCCGGGGCCGGTGGTGAGCGGCATGGTGATGGGATAGAAGGCCTGCCCCTCGATCTGCGCCACGTCGATGACCCGCGCCGCCGTGCGCTCCGGGGTGGGATTGCCCTGGTGGAGGAGCTGCCAGCCGACGAACGTCACCACGAGCCCGCCCGCCACCCGCAGCACCGGGAGGCTGATGCCGAAGAAGGTGAGCACATGGGAGCCGATGACCATGGAGCCAAGCAGCAGCACGAAGCCGTAGATGGCCACCTTGCGCGCCATGCGCGCCCGCGTCTCGGGCGGAACGTCCCGCGTGAGCTGGTAGAAGATGGGCGCGCCGCCGAGCGGATTGACGACCGGGAAGAGGGCGGCGAACACGGCGAGGAACACGTTGAACGCCTGGATCATTCCTGCGACTTCGCCTTCGTGGTTTCGTCCGCCCGCTCCCAGCCCACCGGCGTCAGCCGCTCCTGGGGCAGGAAGCGCCGCTTATAGTCCATCTTCCGGGAGCCCTGCACCCAATATCCCAGATAGACGTAAGGCAGGCCCATCTCCTTGGCCCGGCTGATGTGGTCGAGGATGAGGAAGGTGCCCAGCGACCGCTCGGGAAGGTTGGGGTTGTAGAAGGAATAGACCATGGACAGGCCGTCCGCGAGGATGTCCGTCAGCGCCACCGCGAACAGGTCGCCCACCGTGCGCCCGGTGATGCGGGTGTCCGGGCCGCGCCGCCGATACTCGACGAGGCGCGTCTCCACATGGGTGTCCTCCACCATCATGGCGTAGTCGAGCACGCTCATGTCCGCCATGCCGCCGGAGCCGTGGCGGGCGTTCACATAGGCGCGGAACAGCGAATACTGCTCGGAGGTGGGGGCGGCGGGGCGCAGCGTGCCCGCGAGGTCGTCGTTTTCGGCGAGGACGCGGCGGAAGCTGCGGGACAGGTCGAATTCATCGACGCAGATGCGCACCGACACGCAGGCCCGGCACCCTTCGCAGGCCGGGCGATAGGCGATGGACTGGCTGCGCCGGAAGCCGCCCTGGGTCAGGACGTCATTGAGGGATGCGGCCCGGTCCCCGACGAGGTGGGTGAACACCTTTCGCTCCTCGCGGCCCGGCAGATAGGGGCACGGCGAAGGAGCCGTCAGGTAGAATTGCGGCGTGTCGCGCGAATGCTCGGTCACGGCACAGGGACCCCGGAGCCTCTCCTGAGGAACAATGCGACAGCATCGCTCCCCAGGGCGAGACGGTCAAAGGTTTCCGTCGATCTTCGACATCAAAACCGGCGGCGGAGGCTGTCCGCGCGCGCCTCGGTGTTCACGATCACCGTGCCCACGAGGAAGTCGTGCAACTGGCGGCGGCGGCCGTTGAACAGCGCCACCAGGAGAATCAGCGGTGTGCAGACGCTCACCGAGATCCAATAGGCGATCGCATGCACCGCCCCCAGCAGGGAATAGGCGGGCGCGCCGTACCAGGTGCGCATCTCGATATCCATGGCCCGCATGCCCAGCGTGGCGGAAGCGGGGGAGCCGAGGGTCACGGCGTTGTACCAGATGGCCCAGATGGCGAAGGCCGGGCCGAGCACGGGGAACAGCATCCAGCCGAGGCTGAGCGTGACGATGCCGAACACGAAGATGAAGATCGCCAGCAGCACGATGGGTGCGATGATGATGACCGCATCAATGGCGAAGGCCAGGAGACGCCGTCCGAGAACACCTTCGAAATATTCAGGCTGGACGGCCGGGTCGTAGGCGTGGGGGCGGTCGGGGGAAATGCTTCCGAAACCGCGATCCTCCGGGGACGTGTAGCTCATGTCCTTCTCAACTCCTCCTCGGTCCCAATGTGGGGACCGAGTGAGGCGTGGGCAAGGCAGCTTGCTACCAGTCGGCGCCGCCGGCCCCCAGGCGCTGAACGGGCAGGCCCTCCGCTGCGAGCGCGGTCTCGATGGCCTGCGCATGGGCCTGGTCGCGGGTCTCCACCGTCAGGTCGAGCCGCGTGCCCTTGGCGGGAACGTCGAGGAAGGTGCGGCGGTGATGCACCTCCAGGATGTTGGCGCCGAGCTTGCCCAGCAGGGTGGAGATGCGCCCGAGCATGCCGGGCCGGTCCAGGATGGTGAGGCGGAACGACACGATGCGGTGGTCGCGCTCCAGTTCGCGCATCATGATTCCCGCGAGAACGCGGGGGTCGATGTTGCCGCCGCACAGGACGAGGCCCACCGTCTTGCCCTGGAAGCGTTCTGGCTCGGTAAGCAGGGCGGCGAGGCCGGCGGCGCCCGCGCCTTCCGCCACCGTCTTCTGGAGCGTGAGGAAGGCGTTCACCGCCCGCTCCAGGGTGCTCTCCTCCACCAGCAGGATGTCCGGCACGAGCCGCGCGACGATCTCGGAGGTGAGGCGACCCACATTGCGCACCGCGATGCCCTCGGCGAGGGTCGGTCCGCCCGAGGGGCGCTCGGTGCCGTCCAGCATGGATTTCATGGCCGGGTAAAGCCCGGCCTCCACGCCCACCACCTCGGTCTGGGGCGCGCGGCCCTTTACCGCGACGGCGATGCCGGAGATCAGCCCTCCGCCGCCCACGGGCACCAGGATGGAATCGAAGGCCGGGCCGTCCTCCAGCATTTCGAGGCCGATGCTGCCCTGGCCCGCGATCACGTACGGGTCGTCATAAGGATGCACGAACACCCGCTGCTCGGCCTCGGCGAGGCGGCGCGCCTCCAGTTCGGCGTCGGAGACCGTCTCCCCATAGAGCACGACCCGCGCGCCGAACGCCTCGGTGGCGAGCACCTTCACCTGCGGCGTGGTCTCCGGCATGACGATGGTGGTGGAGATGCCGAGCCGCGTGCCGTGATAGGCCACCGCCTGGGCATGGTTGCCGGCGGACATGGCGATGACGCCGCGCCGCGCCTCGTCGGCGGAGAGGTGGGAGAGCTTCGCCACCGCGCCCCGCTCCTTGAAGGAGGAGGTGAGCTGGAAATTCTCGTACTTCACCCACACGTCCGCGCCGGTGAGCGCGGAGAGCCGGGGGGAGCGCAGGGTGGGCGTGCGCAGCACCGCCGCCTCGACCACGGGCCGCGCGGCCTCCACGTCGGCCAGCGTCACGGGCAGGGGCAGGTCCGGGCGGTTCATGGCTCAGAGACCGGCAAGGCGCTTGGCGACGCGGGGTGCGAAATAGGTGAGGATGCCGTCCGCCCCCGCCCGCTTGAAGGCCATGAGGCTCTCCAGCACGATGCGCTCTCCGTCCACCCAGCCGTTGCGGATGGCGCCCTCGATCATCGCGTACTCGCCGGACACCTGATAGGCGTAGGTGGGCAGGCCAAACGTGTCCTTCAGGCGGAACACGATGTCGAGATAGGGCAGGCCGGGCTTCACCATCAGCATGTCGGCGCCCTCCTCGATGTCGAGGGCCGCCTCGCGCAGGGCTTCCAGCCCGTTGGCGGGGTCCATCTGGTAGGTGCGCTTGTCGCCGGATAGTGTCTTGGCGGTGCCGATGGCGTCGCGGAACGGGCCGTAGAAGGCCGAGGCGTATTTGGCGGCGTAGGACATGATCTGCACGTCCTCGAAGCCGGCCGCGTCCAGCCCCTCGCGGATGGCGCCGATGCGCCCGTCCATCATGTCGGACGGCGCGATGACGTCCGCGCCCGCTTCCGCCTGCACCACCGCCTGGCGCACCAGCACGGAGACCGTCTCGTCGTTCAGGATGCGGCCGCTCTCCAGCAGGCCGTCATGGCCGTGGCTCGTATAGGGGTCGAGGGCCACGTCGGTGATGAGGCCGATGTCGGGCACTTCCTTCTTCACCGCGCGCAGCGTCTGGCACACGAGGTTGGCGTCGTTCAGCGCCTCGCTGCCCTCGGGGTCGCGCAGGTTCGGGTCCGTGTAGGGAAACAGGGCGAGGGCCGGGATGCCGAGGCGCGCGGCTTCGGCGGCGGCGCGCACGGCCTCGTCCACGCTCAGCCGCTCGACGCCCGGCATGGAGGGCACCGGCTCGCGCCGTCCCGCGCCCTCGGTCACGAAGATCGGCCAGATCAGGTCGTCGACGGTCAGCGTGTTCTCGCGCACCAGCCGCCGCGACCAGTCGCTCTTGCGGTTGCGGCGCAGGCGGGTGGCGAGGCCGAGGCTGTGCTCCGCCGGCACGGTATCGGCCTCGGTCTTCGAGCGCGGGCGGGCGGTGCTGACGGGCATGGGCGAACTCACGATCCGGGGCGGAAAAGACGGCAGGTGTTATAGACCCTCCCAATTGGGGAGGCGAGGGCATTCCCCGGCGGCCCGGGACGTTGACGCTGGATGGCCACGCGTCTAACCCTGCCCCCGTCTGAATGAGAAGAAGCCTGAGGAGCACCCGTGAGCAGCGAGGCCGAGGTCCTGTTCGAGCGCCGGGGCGAGGCCGGCATCATCATCCTCAACCGGCCCAAGGCGCTCAACGCCCTGAGCCACCACATGGTGCAGCTCATCCATCCCAAGCTCCTGGAATGGGCGGACGATCCGCAGGTGACGCGGGTGGTGCTGAAGGCGGCCGGCGAGCGCGCGTTCTGCGCGGGCGGCGACATCCGGGCCATCTACGATCTCGGTCGCGCGGGCCGGGCGGACGAGGCGCTGGCCTTCTGGCGCGAGGAATATCTGCTCAACCACTATATCGGCACCTATCCCAAGCCCTATGTCTCGCTCATCGACGGCATCTGCATGGGCGGCGGGTTCGGGCTCTCGGCCCACGGCGCCTACCGGGTGGCGGGCGACCGCTACCTGTTCGCCATGCCGGAAGTGAATATCGGCCTGTTTCCTGATGTGGGCGGCACCTATGTGCTGCCGCGCCTGCCCGGCGCGCGGGGCGTCTATCTCGCGCTCACCGGCGCGCGCATCAAGGCGGCCGATGCCCGGGCTGTGGGGCTCGTCACCCATGTGGTTCCCTCCGCCCGCATCGCCGAGCTGGAGGCCGCGCTCGCGGCCGGCGGCCCGATGGACGCGACCCTGGATGCGTTCGCCGCCGCGCCCGAGCCGGCGCCGCTCAATGCCCATGGCGACCTGATCGCCGATGCGTTCGGCCGGCCCGACATCGACGCCATCCTCGCCCGCCTCGACGAGATTGCAGGCGCGGGCGGCGAGGCGGCGGATTTCGCCCGCAAGTCCGCCGATGCCATGCGCGCCGCGTGTCCGACGAGCCTCGCCATCACCATGGAGCAGATGCGCCGGGGACCGTCGCTGAGCCTGGGCGGCGCGCTCGCCACCGAGTTCCGCGTGGTGAACCGCGTGGCGCGGGGACACGATTTCTACGAGGGCGTGCGCGCCATCATCGTGGACAAGGACAATGCGCCCCGCTGGGAGCCCGCGCGCCTCGCGGACGTGGACCCGGAGGCGATCCGCGCGCATTTCGCCCCTATTCCGGACGACCTTCCCCTTTCGGACGACCTTCCCCTGGCAACGGAGCTGACCTGACCCCGGATGAGCCATTACGACCCCATCGATGCCAGCGCCAAGGCGCACATGGAGCGCATGACGCCGTGGCGGCGGCGCCTGGTCTTCTACCTGCGCGCGGTGGCCATGTTCCTCCTGGCCGAAGCGGTGTTCCACTGGGCGATCATCTGCGGCATCGGCGAGGGGCCGTTCGGCGGCTTCTCCGAGCTTCCCACCCTGGTCCAGGCAGGAATCGTCTGGGCGGCCATCATCGATCCCATCGCGGGCGTGGGGCTCTGGCTGGGCGCGGGCTGGGGCGTGGTGCTGTGGCTCATCGCCACCGCCACCCAGGTGGCGCTGGGCTTCTGGGCGCCGGAGGGCATGACGCGCCTCATGGTCCTGTCGGTTCTGGAGGTGGCCCTGGTGGTCGCCTATGCGGTCCTCTCCGTGCGGGCCGCGCGCGAGAGTGACGAGGAATAAGCGCTCTCCATCAGGTGTTTAGAGGCGGATTCGCTGGAGGCTTGCCATGGCTCGGGACCTTTGGACGCGCGTCGACGACTATATCTCCGAGGCGATCCTCGGGCCGGATCCGGCCCTGGAGCAGGCGCTGGCGGCCAGCGACGCGGCGGGCCTGCCGGCCATCGCCGTCTCCCCGGCCCAGGGGCGGCTGCTGGCGCTGTTCGTCCAGATGACGGGCGCGCGCCGTATCCTGGAGATTGGCACGCTCGGCGGCTATAGCGGCATCTGCATGGCCCGGGCGCTGCCGGAGGACGGGCGCCTCGTGACCCTGGAATTCGACCCCGCCCATGCGGTGGTGGCCCGTGCCAATTTCGCGGCGGCGGGTCTCTCGGACCGCATCGCCCTCCTGGAAGGCGCCGCGCTCGATACCCTGCCGAAGCTGCTGGCGGATGGCGAAGGGCCGTTCGACCTGATCTTCGTGGACGCGGACAAGCCCAACAATCCCAACTATCTGGAATGGGCGCTCAAGCTGTCGCGTCCCGGCACGCTGATGGTGTGGGACAATGTAATCCGCGACGGCGCGGTGGCGGATGCGGAGAGCGAGGATCCCCGCATCCAGGCGACACGGCGCCTGTTCGACCTGCTGGCCGCCGATCCGCGCCTCACCGTCACCGCCGTGCAGACCGTGGGCTGCAAGGGCTATGACGGATTCGCGCTGGCGCGGGTAGGCGGCTGAGGCCGCCGCTCAATTGCTGGACGTGCTGATGCTCGCGAGCAGCGCGCGGGCCACTTCCTTGGTCACGCGCTTCTTGTACTTGGAGTGGACGAGCTGGCCGTTGTGGAAGATGTCCTGTTCCACATAGACCATCTTGCCGTCCCACCGCAGGATATTGTCGCTCTCGACGGTCTCGATCACGCCGAGGCCTTCGATGATCTGCCCTTCCAACGGGTGCTTCAGCATTCTTGTCCTCCGAGGGGCGCGATGAGGTTCGCGCCCCGCTCTTGGCCGCTGCCCGGGTGATCCGGGCGGCAGCGGAAAGGCGAGGATAGCGCAAGCCCAGCCGGCGACAAGCCGCCTTCACCCGCCCCTTTGGTTGAAGGCCCGGCCCCTTGGACGCGGGGGCGGGGCGGTGGACTCAGTCGTCGTTGGAGGCGTTGAGGTCGCTGGGCGACATGCCGTCGGAGACGGGCCGGACGCGCACGCCGGGGGCGCCGCCGTTCAGGAACTCGATGCCCGCCGCCTCCAGCGCGCGGCGCACTTCCTCCAAGGCGGCGGCGCCGGCCGCGCCCGCCTCGGCGGCCGCGAATTCCAGTTCCGAAACGCCGCTCGACGCCGCGATGTCGGTCCGGCTCCTGCCGAGAAGGGCGAGGGCGGCGGCGATCTGCCGGCCGGAGGGCGGGGAAAGGGGCATGGATGTCTCTCCTTCGCGAGCGAGGCTGTCACAGCGGTGCGGCCGGGGGAAGAGAGAAGTTCCTCCCCTGAGGACCGCGGGATTTGCTATAGGGGCGGCGTGATGCCTGCCACCCACAAGACGGCCTTGCGGCCCGCCGTGTTCCTGGATCGCGACGGCGTTATCAACCGCGACCTCGGCTATGTGGGCGACGTCGCCCGCTTCCACTGGATGCCCGGAGCCAAGGCGGCGGTGCGCCGGATCAACGATGCGGGCTACTACGCCTTCGTCGTCACCAACCAGTCCGGGATCGCGCGCGGCCTCTATACCGAGGCGGCCTATCGCGCGGTGCGGGCGCACATGGAACAGGGATTCGCGGAGGCGGGCGCGCGCATCGACGACGAGCGCTTCTGCCCCTACCACCCCGAGGGCACTGTGGCGGACTATCGCCGCGCGTCGGACTGGCGCAAGCCGGAGGCCGGGATGCTGCTGGACCTCATGCGCCATTGGCCGGTGGATCGCACCCGTAGCTTCATGGTGGGCGACAAGGACACGGACATGATGGCCGCCGCCGCCGCAGGCATCGCGGGCCATCTGTTCACCGGCGGGGACCTCGACGCCTTCATCGCCCCCCTGCTGGAGGGCGCGGCATGAGCGGCGCCCCCGATTTCACCGCCAATTTCACTGCAGAGGCCGCCGCGCTGCGCGCCTGGATGTTCGATAAGGCACTGCCCTTCTGGGCCGAGGTGGGCGTGGATCGCGTCGGCGGCGGCTTCTTCGAGCGCCTGAGCCCCGAGGGCCGCGTGCTGGACGATCCGCGCCGGGCACGCCTCGTGTGCCGGCAGATCTATGTCTTCGCCACCGCCGCCCGGCTCGGCTGGGACGGGCCGGCGCAGGACATCGTGCGCCATGGGCTCGCCGCGCTGGAGCGGGACCATCTGAAGGCCGAGGGCCTCGTCATCCCTTCCGTCCATGCCGGCGGCGCCCCCGCGCGCACGGATTTCGACCTCTACGACCATGCCTTCGTGCTGTTCGGCCTCGCGGCGGCGGCGCAGATCGGTGTGGGGCAGAGCCTCGCCGCGCGGGCCGTGGCACTGCGCGAGGCCATGCGCGCGGGCTTCGGCCATCCGCAGGCCGGGTTCGAGGAGGCCATGCCGCCCACCGAACCGCTCAAGGCCAACCCGCACATGCATCTGCTGGAAGCCTTCCTGGCCTGGGAGGATCTTTCCCCCGGTGCGGGATGGGAGGCCGCCGCCGACGAGATCGCGCAGCTCTGCCTGGACCGCTTCGTCGATCCGGCCACCGGCGCGGTGCATGAGTTCTACGACCGGGGATGGCAGCGCATCCCCGAGGGCGCGGGCGCTGTGGTGGAGCCCGGCCACCAGTTCGAATGGGCCTGGCTGCTGTTGCGCTGGGGCGAGCGGCGGAACCGGGCGGATGCCGTCGCCGCCGCCCTGCGCCTCGTGGACCTCGCCGAGGCCAACGGGGTCGATCCCGCCCTTGGCCTCGCGCTGAATGAACTCGATCCGGACCTGAACATCCGCGATGCCCGCGCCCGCCTGTGGCCCCAGACCGAGCGGGTGAAGGCCCATGCGCTGCTGCGGGCGCGCGCGTCGTCCGGCGAAGACCGCAAGGTCGCGGAGCAGCGGGCGGCCGAATCCATCGCGGGGCTGCGGCGGTTCCTCGCCCATCCCGTACGCGGGTCCTGGTGGGAGCATATCGGGCCGGACGGGCAGGCGATGCCCGAGCCCGCGCGCGCCAGCAGCCTCTATCACATCATGGGCGCGCTGGAGGCGGTGGCGGATTGATCCGCCTCACTTGAACAGGAAGCGGTCGCCCAGATAGCCCGCCGCGAGCGCGACGGCGGCCGCGATGCCGATCATCTGCAACAGGCCGAGCGGCGGGCGCGAAGGCGCCGGGCGCGGCGGATGCACGTCCAGGGAATCGGCCGCCGCGGCGATCGCCGCCTCCGGCGTCTCGAACACCGTCACGCCGGGCGGCGCGATCATCAGGTTCTCGCGGCCGCCGAAATCCTCCACCGCATGCCCGTCCGCGTCGCGCCAGCCGTCCTGGCCGGGGGCGCCCACGCGCTTGACGAGATCATGGGGATTGGCGCTCCAGAGGAAGACGGGCTTGCCCCGCGCTTCCGCATAGCCCAGCTCGAAGGCGGTGCCCGGGTCCATGTGCGGCCCCCGGAACGGCGTGATGTTCGCGACGATCGCGTCCGCCCCGTCGATCTCCGCCATGCAGCGGCGGCGGATCGCCTCCGCCCCGGCGGACGACGGGGCGCCGTCCAGCGGATAGATGCCCTTCACGCCCCGGGCGGCGCACAATTGCTTCAGCCGGACGCCGTGGTCCTCGGCGTCCGGTCGGAAGATGTCGGGCCCGGCAAGATAGAGCGCGCGCATGGCTGAGCCTCGGCAGGGGCGGAATGCCTCCGCTTGTACGCGAGTTGCGCGGCGCTCGGCCACTCCCTGCCGGTTATGCCGTGCGAAACTGCACGCCGTTGCCGCTGGGATCGCGCAGGGACAGGCGGCCCTCGGCGCTCTCGAACGGGTAGCCGGCCGCGGTGAGCCGACCGGTGAGGCTCCCGAGCGTCTCGGCGGGCACCTGCACCGTCACATGGTCGAGGCCGGTCCGGCCCGCCGGCAGCGCCGGGGCGCCGCGCGAGGACCACACATTGAGGCCCACATGGTGGTGATAGCCGCCCGCCGCCACGAACAGGGCGCCGGGATAGGTGGTCATGAGGTCGAAGCCCAGCAGGCGCACCCAGAAGGCTTCCGCCTCGGCCAGATCCCGCACCTTGAGGTGCACATGCCCCATGTCCGTGCCGACCGGCGCCGGGCCGGGGACAGCGGGCGCCAGGGGCACCAGCGCGGCAAGGTCCAGGGGCAGCGTCGCCATGGCGATCCGCCCGTCCTTCCTGGGCCAGTCGGGCCGGGCGCGGTCGCAATAGATCTCGACGCCGTTTCCATCAGGATCGTCGATATAGAGGGCTTCGCTCACCAGATGGTCGGAGGCGCCGAAGCGGATGCCCGCCTGGTGCAGCGCGACCACCCGTTCCGCCAGCGCGCGGCGATCCGGCACGCGGACCGCCAGATGGAACAGGCCGGGAAAGCGGGGATCGGACGCCGGCGCGTCGGGGTCGCGGATGATCTCGACGAGAGGAAAGTCGCCCGCGCCCAGCACCGCGCCGCCCGCCTCGCGCGACAGCACGCGCAGACCCACGGCCCGCTCATAGAAGGGGACCAGCCGCTCCGGGTCGCGGCTGCGCAAGGTCACGGCGCCCATGGCGAGGCTGGCGGGGAGGGGAGAGGCGGGGGTTTCTTGAAGCGCGGTCATCTTGACGTCCTTCCCACGAGGATCGCGGGTGAAAGAATGCATGGACGGAAAGATATTGCTTTGCGCAGCCAATTGCCATTGCGTCGGTGCAAGGCTGGATGTGCGCGGACAGAAGTGAGATGACCGTCCTGCGGTCTGCTCCGTTCCTGGATCTCAGACCGGGAAGTTGCCGGCATAGGGGGTGGGGCGCACATCCACCTCGCGCGAGGGAATCCCGATTTCGCTCGCCTTCTCATAGGCGGCAAGCGCGGAATCGCCGGAATCCGCGAAGCCCGCGAACATGGCCGCGAACAGGTTCAGCATGGTCTCGTGCATGGGGGGCAGAAGGAGGACGCTTCCCGTGGGGGAGGGCGTGCGCTCGATCAGCCCGACCTGCTCCGCCTCGCGCAGCAGCTTCAGCACATGGGCACGGGAGACGAAGAACTGGCGCGACAGGGCCGCCACCGGCACCGGCACCGGCTGGGAAGGCGGGAAGGTGTCGCCGTCAGTGCCGGAGATGAGCAGGCTCCAGGCGATCAGCAGCCCGGCATCCCGCTCGCCGAACAGGAGGGCGTGGGGCGCGAAGTCCCGCAGCCGGAAACCGGCCTGGAAGCGGCCGCCGATCTCCCGGATCAGCGCCTTGCGGAAGCCCGCCACGTGGAGCCGCGCGAGCACCTCCTCGGCCGGCGGGTGGATGAGCGCGAGGGCGCCGAAGATCTTCTGCCAGCGCTTCACCTGCTCCTGGATCATCCGGTCCGTGGGCACGAGGGGGCGCTGGCGGCGGTTCTGCCCGCTGTCCGGCCCCACTTCCAGATAGCCGCCCCAGCGCATGAGCGTGACGATGGCCTTCGCGCGGCCCCGGCTGCAGATGCCTGCCTCGTGGCACAGATTGGCGATGCGGGTCACGGTAAGCCCGACGCCGCGCTCGTCGGGGGTGGCGTCCAGATACAGGGCGAACATGCCGAAGACGGTCCGGCCCCTGTCGTTCAGGATCCGGTTCAGGAGGCGGTTCCCGCGATACAGTTCCACGAGGCCGCGGGCCATCTGCTCGCTCGCCAGGAGGAAATCGGGGCGGGCGCGGAGGGTGCTCATCCGAGATTTCGTCCGTCTGAAGAGGTCGGCACTCGTAGCGGATGGTCCTGGATACGGCATTCTCGGCGTGGCGCCTCGACGATTCTGTCCACCCTTCGGGCACCCCATTATAGCGCCATGGCGTGCGCGCGGGAGGGAGCAAGGGCCTAAAACTGGTCAAGAATTGCCATTGTCGCGAGGGAAGGGCGACAATAGAGCGAGGGAGAGTTCCGCCTGCAATCGCCTGTTGCGGCCGCCTGGCGGAATGGACGGCGGCGCAGGGCGCTATGATACCCATCAGCCCGAGAGGAATTCGGCATGGCTTCCGTTAGATTTGCGGTTTTCGGCCTCGTCATGGGCGCGGGCGTTGCATTGGGCGCGGGCGAGAGCGGTGCCACGGTCTATTGCACCGCCCCGAACGTGCCCGCCGGTTGCGTCTGGAATCCCGGCGGCGTCGGCGTCCTGCCGGGCCCCGGTGCGGGTGCCGCCGGTCCGGGCCTGACCCGCGGGCCGGGCGTCGGCCAGAACGGCGTCGGCGTCTATCCGGGGGCAGGGGCCGGTGCTGCGGGCGTCGGCATCGCGCCGGGAGCCGGCGTCGGCGCGCCCGGCGTGGGCGCTCCCGGCTATGGTGGCGCCAATGCGGGCGGCCCGGTCAATCGGGCCGGCGTGCGATAGGCTTTCGCCGAACTTACGCGCTGCCCGGAGAGCGGCCCGCCGCGGAGGCGGCCGGCCCGGAGCGCGGTATCGTGCTTGAATTCGCGCAAGCGATGTCAAAGAGGCGTGCCGTGCTCGGCATGTTCATACCCGGAGAGAAACAATGCTCGTTCGTTTGACCGCCCCGCTCGCCCTCTGCCTGTTCGCGACGGTGGCCCTGGCGGACCGCCCGGCCGCCGACAAGTGCGCCGCGGGCCTGAACACTGACGGCAAGACCATCTATGCCGCGTCCGCCGCCCAGGTCGCGCCCGGCGCCGACATCCGCGCGGTGGTCAAGACCGCCACCGAGGGCCTGGTTCGCTCGGGCAACATCAGCATGGGCAATGCCCGCCCGGCCGCCGAGGCCGCCGGCAAGTGCCTGGCGCTCATCAATTCCTGATCGCCTTCCGGCCCTGCCGGTTGGTGCGCAACGTAAAAAGCCCCGGACGGACGGTCCGGGGCTTTTTGCATTCATAAGGGGTGGCTCGGCCGGTCAGCCTCGCGAGACGGGCCCACGTCCGAGCAGGGTGGCCATTTCCGCCTCGAGGTCGTCGAACGGATCGGCCTCCTTCGCCGCAGGAGCGGGAGCCGCCTCGGCCGCCGCCTTCTTTTCGGCGTCCTTCTCCTCGGCCTCCTTGGCGGCGCGGCGGGCGGCTTCCTCCGCCTCCGCCTCGCGGGCGAGGGTCAGTTCGAGCTGGCGCACCAGATCGGCTTCCAGGCCGAGGTCCGGCGCCGCGACAACCGGGGGCACCGGCGGCGCGACAGGCGGGGCCGGCGGCTGGGCCGGACGCACGTCGCGCGGCAGCGGACGGACGGACGGGGGCGGCGTGATCCCGGCGCGCATGACGGGCGAGAACCGGGCCGGGCCGATCCGGGGCGCCTGCCGGACGGGCGGGGCCGCATCGGCCGGCGCATCGGCGGGGGCGCCAAGCGCCTCGCCCAGCGAGGATTCCAGCCGCTTGGCCAGGTCGCCGATCTGCGGCTCGGTGCGGGTCTCGGCGGCGGGCCGGGGCGGGCGGCTGATGCTGAACATCGGCACGCGGCGGAAGGGCGACGAGGCGGGCGCATCCGGCTCCGCCGTCGCGGCGGCCGGGGTGTCCACTTCGGGCACGGGCGTCAGGGGCATTTCGGGAAGCACCGGGGCCGCCGGAGCGGTGACGATCGGGGCCTCCATGGCGGCCACGGCCGGCGCTTCCGGTTCGGGCTGCGCCTGGACCGGCGGCTCCAGCGTCACTTCAGGCGCGGCCGGGGCTTCGGCCGCCGCGGGTTCGATTCCGGCATCCGGGGCGGACGGCTGCACATCCGGCGCGGGGGCGGCGGGGAAGGTCGGTTCCTGGAAGGTCGATCCCTGGAAAGTGGGCTCCTGGAACGCGGACTCTCGGAAGCTCGGTTCCTGGGGAGCCGGTTCCTGGGGAGCCGGTTCCTGGAACGAAGACGCCTGGAACGTCGGCTCCTGGAACGAGGGTTCTTGGAACGCGGATTCCTGGACCGGGGGTGCGGCCTGGGAAACGACCGGCTCCGCCGCCGCAGGGGCTTCGTCGGCCGTGATCGCGTCAGCGGGGGGCACCGTGGCAAGGCTCTCCGAAACCGGCGCCGCCGAGGCAGTGTCCGCCGTCTCCGGCGCGGGTTCGCTCACGGCGGTTTCCGTGTCGGCAGGGGTGATGTCGAACACGGGGAGCGCGCTGGAGGCGGGCTTCACGTCGTCCGTCTCGGCCGCGACTAGCGGCGCAACGACGGGTTCAGAGGCGGCGGCCGGTGGCTGCTCCGGCGCCGTGACCGGGGCCTCGGACCGCTGGCGGGCCTCCGCGCCGAACACGGACGGGCGGGCCGGCTTGTCTTCCGCCGCGGCCGAGCGGCCGAGGCCGAGGCCTGAGGCGGCGACGCCCGCGCCCAGGGCCGCGGGTCGCGCGAATCGCTCGGCGACGCCCGAGAGCGGGCGCGCCGGGCGGGCGGTGGCGTCTTCCTCGGTGCGCAGGGGGCGCCGGGACGGCAGGGGGCGACGGGTCTCGGTGGCCGATCCTTCCGGCCGCGCGGCGAATGCGGCGCGGGGCGCGGGCGCCTCCGGGGCCTCGGGCGCGGCGGGGGCCGGTTCCTCGGCGTCCGGCTTGGCCTCGGGCGTGATGGCGTCGAGTTCCGCCTCGACGGGGGGCGCGGATAAGGCGGCGGGCGTGGGGCGCCGGCTCAGGGCCTCGCGGGCCGGAGGCTCGCGCAGCGCGGGCGTCTCGCGGGCAGCCGTGTCGCGCAGGGCCGGCATCTCGCGGGGCGCGGCCGCTGTCTCGCGGGCGGCCCGGCCGATGGCCGGCTCGACGACGATATCCGTGGTGCCGCCGACCAGAAGGAGGTGTTCCACCTCGTCGCGGCGCACCAGGACGAGGCGCCGCCGCGGGTCCACGGCCACGCTGTCCACCACGGCCAGCCGGGCCTGGCGGGAGCGCAACATGCCGCCGCCTCCGCCGCCGCTGAGCCGCCGCACGATGAGAACGGTCAGCCCGAGCAAGGCCGCGATCACGACGGTGGCGATGGCCACCCTGACGGGCAGATCGAGCTGCGCTCCGAGCAGATCCTGCAACATTACGTCTCCTCTTTGCCGCCTGAGGTACCCGCCGCGGGCGTCAAAATCCAGCCGGGCTCATCGGGCAGCATATGCGCGTGGGGCATAGGCTCCGTGCGCGAAGAAATTCTTGACCATCTGGTCCATAAATCAATCAATGCCGTAACTTTGCGTTAATTTTCGGGAATCGGCAGCGGGGCATCGGGGCACTTCGCGGCGCGACAATGAGGAAACCCTATGGCGAGTGAGGCGCGCGAAGATGGCGCGGAGAAGGTGGCTGGTTCCCGAAAGGTGCGTCTGGTCGGTTCGCAGCGGTGGCTCGTTGGAGGCGCGGCGTTCGCCGGCGGACTGATCGCCGCCTTGTTCCAGGATGCGGGCGGCGCGGCGCTGACGGCGCTGCTGGCCGGGCTCGCGGCCATCGGCGTCTTCTCGGTGATCACCACGGCCGTCCGCTTCCTGCGTGGCGAGGAGCGGCGCAGCGACGACCTGAGCCGCACGCTACTCAACGCCACCTCCGACGCCGTGGCGCTGGTGGAGAATGGCGACGAACTGGTCCAGGCCAATGCCGCCTATCTGCGCCTGAGCCGCAGCCGGGAAGGGCAGTCGCCCACCCCCGATCGCTTCCTCAACCGCATTCCCGGTGCCCAGGCCAATGTGGCGGCGCTGCTGCGCTCCATCGCCGACGGCAGCCAGGGCATGCAGTCCTTCCCGTTCGATTCCGATCCCTCGGGACGCCGCCTCCTGGTGGGCGTCCATCCCCTGGACGGCCTCAAGCGCGTGCTGTGGGTGCTGAGCCTTGCGGACGCCGGGGGCGCGAAGGTGGGCAGTGTGCCGGCCGAGACCCGTGCCAAGCCTGCCGCCGTGTCCGGCGCTGCGGCGCCCGTCGGCATCGATTCGGATGCGGCGGTCCAGCTCATGGCCTTGTGGGAAGCCGCGCCCGTGGGCCTCATGCTCATCAGCCCGGAGGAGGGGCGGCTCGCCAACGGGACATTGGCGCGCTGGCTCGGCTACGACCTCGCGGAATGGGGCGGCGCGGGCGTCGCGTTCTCCGAACTGTTCGACGGGGCGAGCCAGCCCGCCGTGGTGAAGGCGCTTGCGGCAGGGCAGGGCGCCCCAGTGAGCCTCGACGTGGACCTGATCCGCCGGGATGGCGGCCTGTGGCCGGCGCATGTCTGGATCTCGGGCCGCCCCGGCGAGGTGTGCGTCCTTGCCGCCGTGGCCCGGGAGGCCATGCCTGCCTCCCGGGCGCCGGTGGCGGCGCCGGCCCTCGCCGGCGGCAGCGAGGCGGCCTTCTTCACCCGCTCTCCCCTCGCCATGGCGAGCGTGGACCGGACGGGCCGGGTGGTCGAGGCCAATGGCAGCTTCACCCGCCTGTTCGCGGGCGCCGGGCTCGCCGTCATCGGCGCGAAGCTGGAGCGGCTGGTGGTGGAGCGGGACGCCACCGCCGTGGACCGGCTCCTGAAGGACACCGCGTCCGGGCAGGCGCCCGTGACGCCCGTGGAGGCGGCGATCGCCGGGGAGGGCGGGCGCTCCGCGCGCCTCTACGCGGCCCTGCTCGGCCCGGGCGCCGCCGGGGTGGCGGTCTATGCGGTGGACATGACCGCCCAGCGCTCCCTGGAGGCCCAGTTCGCCCAGTCCCAGAAGATGCAGGCCATCGGGCAACTGGCGGGCGGCGTCGCGCACGACTTCAACAATGTGCTGACCGCCATCCTCGGCTATTGCGACCTCCTGCTGGCCAATCACCGGCCCAGCGACCCGTCCTTCCCGGACATCATGCAGATCAAGCAGAACGCGAACCGCGCGGCGGGGCTGGTGCGCCAGCTCCTCGCGTTCTCGCGCCGCCAGACCCTGCGCCCGCAGGTGATCCACCTGCCGGATGTCCTCTCCGACCTCTCCATGCTGCTGCGCCGGCTCATCGGCGAGAGCATCGACCTGAAGGTGGAGCACGGCCGCGACCTGTGGCCGGTGAAGGTGGACGTGAACCAGTTCGAGCAGGTCATCGTGAACCTCGCGGTGAACGCGCGAGACGCCATGCCCGGCGGCGGCCAGCTCACGCTGCGCACCCTCAACGTTCCGGCCCAGGATTGCGGCCGTTACGGCGACGGCGAAACCCTGGCGCCCGCGGACTATGTGCTCATCGAGGTGGGTGATTCGGGCACCGGCATACCGCCCGAGATCATGGACAAGATCTTCGAGCCGTTCTTCTCCACCAAGGAAGTGGGGAAGGGGACGGGGCTCGGCCTCTCCACGGTCTATGGAATCGTGAAGCAGACCGGCGGCAGCATCCTGCCCGCCAGCGAGTTGGGCCGGGGCACGGTCTTCCGGGTCTTCCTGCCGCGCCACGTGGCGGGGGCGGAGGATGTGCCCGCGCCGGCCCTGGAAGCGGATGTCCGCCCCGCGCCGGACCTCACCGGCCAGGGCACCATCCTGCTGGTGGAGGACGAGGACGCGGTGCGCGCCTTCGCGACCCGCGCCCTGACGGCGCGCGGCTACAACGTCATCTCCGCGGCCAGCGGCGCCGAGGCGCTCGAAGCCATGGACCATGCGGGGGCGCGGGTGGATCTCGTCATCTCCGACGTGGTGATGCCGGAGATGGACGGGCCGACCCTGCTGAAGGCGCTGCGAGCGCGCGATCCGGGGCTGAAGGTCATCTTCATCTCCGGCTATGCGCAGGAAGCGTTCGGCAAGAATCTCGCCGAGGGGGAGAAGTTCGCCTTCCTGCCGAAGCCCTTCTCGCTGAAGCAGCTGGTCGCCGCCGTGAAGGACGCCACCACCGGCGGCTGAGGGACACGGGACGGCCCGCCGGACAGGCGGGCCATTCTGTCGCAGCTTCCCCGGGGGAGGGGCCGCTCCTCTCCATCGCAATGCAGCATGACGGCGCCGGCAAAGCTTCTGGCATACATAATGCCGAACTTCGCGAGGCCAGGCGGCCACACCTAAAAGTGGTTATTTTGCGACGCGATAGGTCCAGAACGGTGGAGCCGGGTCAGGTCGCACTTGCCTCCCATCTGGCGCTGCGATAAGCCTCGCGTGTTTCGAATTCCTCCAACCGAGGCCGGCGCGGTAACGCTTCATGCGGATCGCCCAAGCGCCCCGAGGTGCGGACATGAATCTGCTGCTGCAAGACTACCTTCCGGTGGTGATCTTCATCGGGGTGTCCCTGGTGATCGGACTGGCGCTGCTGGTCTCGCCCTTCCTGGTGGCCTACAGCAATCCGGACCCGGAGAAGCTCTCCGCCTACGAGTGCGGCTTCAACGCCTTCGACGATGCGCGCATGACCTTCGACGTGCGCTTCTACCTGGTCTCCATCCTCTTCATCATCTTCGACCTGGAAGTGGCCTTCCTGTTCCCCTGGGCGATCTCGTTCGGGGCCCTTGGGGATCTCGGCTTCTGGTCCATGATGATCTTCCTCGGCGTGCTCACCGTCGGGTTCATCTATGAGTGGCGCAAGGGAGCACTCGAATGGGATTGACCCCTTCCGCGACGAAGCCTCTGGTGGCCCCCGCCCCCAAGGGCCTCGTCGATCCGTCCACCGGCCGTCCCATCGGCGCGGACGACCCCTTCTATCGCGAGATCAACGCGGAGCTGGCCGACAAGGGCTTCCTCATCACCACCGCGGACGATCTCATCACCTGGGCGCGCACCGGCTCGCTCATGTGGATGACGTTCGGCCTCGCGTGTTGCGCGGTGGAGATGATGCAGGTCTCCATGCCGCGCTATGACGTGGAGCGCTTCGGCTTCGCGCCGCGCGCCTCGCCGCGCCAGTCGGACGTGATGATCGTCGCCGGCACGCTGACCAACAAGATGGCCCCGGCCCTGCGCAAGGTCTACGACCAGATGCCGGAGCCGCGCTACGTCATCTCCATGGGCAGCTGCGCCAATGGCGGCGGCTACTACCATTATTCCTATGCCGTGGTGCGCGGATGCGACCGCGTGGTGCCCGTGGACATCTATGTCCCCGGCTGCCCGCCGACCGCCGAGGCGCTGCTCTACGGCGTCCTGTTGCTGCAGAAGAAGATCCGCCGCATCGGGACCATCGAACGCTGATCGGGCCAGAGGGTTCGCCGCCGGGTTCGCCCCGGGCGGCGTGAGGGACAAGCTGATGGACGAGACCCTGAAGGACCTCGCGGTCCACATCTCCGGCCTGCTGGGCGCGGCCGTGCGCGGCTACCGGATCGCGTTCGGCGAGCTGACGCTGGACGTGGAGCGCACGGAGATCGTCAAGGTGGCGACCTTCCTGCGGGACGATCCGAGCTGCCTGTTCACCACCATCATCGACGTGTGCGGCGCCGACTATCCGGCGCGCGAGGCGCGGTTCGAGGTCGTCTACCACCTGCTGTCCATGAAGCAGAACGTGCGGATCCGCCTGAAGGTGGCCGTGGACGAGGCGGCGACCGTGCCGTCCATCTGCGGGGTCTTCCCGGGCGCCAACTGGTTTGAGCGGGAGGCCTACGACATGTACGGCATCCTGTTCACCGGCCATCCCGAGCTGCGCCGCCTGCTCACCGATTACGGTTTCGACGGCCACCCGCTGCGCAAGGACTTCCCGCTCACCGGCTTCGTCGAGGTGCGCTACGACGACGAGGCGAAGCGCGTGATCTACGAGCCCGTCCGTCTCGCCCAGGAGTTCCGCAATTTCGACTTCCTCTCCCCCTGGGAAGGCGTCGAATATGTGCTGCCCGGCGACGAGAAGGCGTCCGGCCAGCCCGGCGCGCCCAAGGCCGGCTGAAGGAGCGACCCATGGCCCACACCCTCGACAGCCCCCGGCCCGCCGCTCCGGTCCGCAACTTCCAGATCAATTTCGGTCCGCAGCATCCGGCCGCCCACGGCGTGCTCCGCATGGTGCTGGAGCTGAACGGCGAAGTGGTGGAGCGGGTCGATCCGCATATCGGCCTCCTGCATCGCGGCACCGAGAAGCTGATCGAGGCCAAGACCTATCTCCAGGCCGTGCCCTATTTCGACCGCCTGGACTATTGCGCGCCCATGAACCAGGAGCACGCCTACTGCCTGGCGGTGGAGCGGCTGCTGGGCATCGAGGTGCCCAAGCGCGCGCAGCTCATCCGCGTGCTCTATTCCGAGATCGGGCGGCTGCTCTCGCACCTGCTGAACGTCACCACCTTCGCCATGGACGTGGGCGCGCTCACCCCGCCGCTGTGGGGCTTCGAGGCGCGCGAAAAGCTCATGATGTTCTATGAGCGCGCCTCCGGCAGCCGCATGCACGCGGCCTATTTCCGGCCGGGCGGCGTGCACCAGGACCTGCCCAAGAAGCTGGTCGAGGACATCGGCACCTTCTGCGAGACCTTCCCGGACCTGCTGGACGACCTGGACAACCTCGTCACCGGCAACCGCATCTTCAAGCAGCGCACCGTGGACATCGGCGTGGTCTCGCTGCAGGACGCCATGGCCTGGGGCTTCTCGGGCGTGATGGTGCGTGGCTCGGGCGCGGCCTGGGATCTGCGGCGCGCGCAGCCCTACGAATGCTATTCGGAACTCGACTTCGACATCCCGATCGGCAAGCACGGCGACTGCTACGACCGCTACGTGGTGCGCATGGAAGAGATGCGCCAGTCGAACAAGATCATGCAGCAGTGCGTGGCGCGCCTGCTGACGGAAGAGGGCCCGGCCCATTCCCTGGACCACAAGGTCACGCCCCCCAAGCGGGGCGAGATGAAGCGGTCCATGGAAGCACTCATTCACCATTTCAAACTATACACGGAAGGCTTCCACGTGCCGGAAGGCGACGTCTATGCCGCCGTGGAGGCGCCGAAGGGTGAGTTCGGCGTCTATCTGGTGGCGGACGGGACCAACAAGCCTTACCGCTGCAAGATCCGCGCGCCCGGATTCGCCCACCTGCAAGCCATGGACTTCCTTTGTCGCGGGCACATGCTCGCCGACGTCTCGGCGGTGCTGGGCTCCCTCGACATCGTGTTCGGGGAGGTGGACCGGTGATGCGTATTTCCTGCAAGTCCCTTCTGTCCGTCGGCGCCCTGCTGTGCGCCGGACTTCCGGCCCTGGCGGCCGATCCCATCATGATCATGCCCTCTCCCATGGTGGTTCAGACCCCCGTGGAAGTGGTGGTGCCGGTCGTGCCCGCGCCTCCGCCTGTCGCGGTGGTGGTGGAGCGGATGACCGTGTACCAGCTGCTGGAAACCGGCTGGACCCCCGTGAGCGCAGCTATCATTCCCGAGAGCGGCGTGCCGGGCACCCAAGGCGCCTTCGCCCACGTGGATGGCAAGGCGCTGCGCCTCTACAAGGGCGGCGTCTATGCCGATTGCGGCATCGCCCGGGTGGGCGGCGCCTACAATGACTGTCGAATCCTGACCCCGGGAAGCCGCTGATGTCCGTCCGCCGCCTCGCTGCCGTCCAGCCCGAGAGCTTCGCCTTCACGGCGGAGAACGAGGCATGGATTGTTGGGCAGATCGCCAAATACCCCGAAGGCCGGCAGGCGAGCGCGGTGGTTCCGCTGCTGTGGAAGGCGCAGGAGCAGGCGGGCGGCTGGCTGCCCGAGCCCGCGATCCGTGCCGTGGCCGAGCGCCTCGGCATGGAGCACATCCGTGTGCTCGAGATCGCCACCTTCTACACCATGTTCAACCTGGAGCCGGTCGGGCGCCACTTCGTCCAGCTCTGCGGCACCACGCACTGCATGATGCGCGGGTCCGAGGAGCTGAAGGACGTCTGCCGCAGCAAGATCGGGCCGGAGCGTCACGTTTCCGAGGACGGCGCGCTCTCCTGGCTTGAAGTCGAGTGTCTCGGCGCCTGCGCGAACGCGCCCATGGCCCAGATCAATTACGACTATTACGAAGACCTGACGCCGGACAATTTCGCCAAGCTGCTCGACGATCTGCGCGCGGGCCGTCCGGTGAAGACGGGTTCGCAGGTGGGCCGCCTGGCCTCCTCGCCCGAGCTGGGCCTCACCAGCCTCACCGATCCCTCGCTCTATACCCGCGGTCCCTCCGCCGGCAGCGTGACCGCCGAGACCCCGGATCTCCAGGAGGCCGGGCGCGTCAGCACCGCCGCCGCGACCCCCGGCGATCCGCTCGCGGCCGCCTCGGCCCGCGAGGAGAAGGTGATCAACGGCCAGGACACGCGCGAGAAGCGCGAAGAGGTGGCCGCGGCCGCCCAGGCCAGCAGCCCCGATGTGACCGGCAGCAAGCGCGAGGCGCCGAAGACCGGCACCGGCGTGCGCGACCCGGAGGAGTGAGCCATGCTCCAGGACAAGGACCGTATCTTCACCAACCTCTATGGCGCCCACGATTTCGGCCTGAAGGGCGCGCTGATGCGCGGCAACTGGGACGGGACCAAGGGAATCCTGGAGAAGGGCCGCGACTGGATCATCAATGAGATGAAGGCGTCCGGCCTGCGTGGTCGCGGCGGCGCCGGCTTCTCCACGGGCCTCAAATGGTCCTTCATGCCCAAGCAGTCGGACGGGCGGCCCCACTATCTGGTGGTGAACGCCGACGAATCCGAGCCGGGCACCTGCAAGGACCGGGAGATCATGCGCAATGATCCCCATACCCTCATCGAAGGCTGCCTGATCGCCTCCTTCGCCATGGGCGCCCACGCGGCCTACATCTATGTGCGCGGCGAATTCATCCGCGAGCGCGAGCGGCTTCAGGCGGCCGTGGACCAGGCTTATGAGGCGCGCCTCATCGGCAAGGACAACATCCACGGCTACCCGTTCGATCTGTACGTGCACCACGGTGCCGGCGCCTATATCTGCGGCGAAGAGACGGCGCTGATCGAGAGCCTGGAAGGCAAGAAGGGCATGCCGCGGCTGAAGCCGCCATTCCCGGCCAATATGGGCCTCTACGGCTGCCCCACCACGGTCAACAACGTGGAATCCATCTCGGTGGCGCCGGAAATCCTGCGGCGCGGCGCGGCGTGGTTCGCGGGCATCGGCCGGGCGAACAATGTGGGCACCAAGCTGTTCGGCATCATGGGCCATGTGAACACGCCCTGTGTCGTCGAAGACGCCATGGGCATCACGTTCAAGGAATTGGTCGAGAAGCACGGCGGCGGCATCCGGGGTGGCTGGGACAACCTGCTCGCCATCATCCCCGGCGGCGCCTCCTGCCCGTTGGTTCCCGCGGCCGCCTGCGAAGACCTGATCATGGACTTCGATGGCCTGCGCAGCGTGAAGTCGTCCTTCGGGACGGCGGGCTGCCTCGTCATGGACAAGTCCACGGACATTGTCCGCGCCATCACCCGCATCTCCTACTTCTTCAAGCATGAGAGCTGCGGCCAGTGCACCCCGTGCCGCGAGGGCACGGGCTGGATGTGGCGCGTTCTCAACCGCATGGCGGAGGGCCGGGCCCAGAAGCGCGAGATCGACGTGCTGCTGGAAGTCACGACGCAGATCGAAGGCCACACCATCTGCGCGCTGGGCGACGCGGCGGCGTGGCCGGTGCAGGGCCTGATCCGCAATTTCCGTCACGAGATCGAGAAGCGGATCGACCAGTATTCGGCCAATCCGCATTCGGACCCGGTGCCGATGGCGGCGGAGTAAGCATGGCGCGCCTCGTGCGGGCCTGTCCCATCCTGGCAGCGGCGGATGTTCCCACCGCCATCGCCTGGTCCCGGGACAGACTGGGCTTCGAGGTGATGTTGGAAGACCCGCATTTCGGCATCGTCATGCGGGACGGGATCGAGCTTCAGTTCTGGCACGGCCAGGACCGCAGGATCGCCGAGACTACGTCCGCCTATCTTCGGGCGGACGACGTGGACGGTTTGCACGCCACTCTGGGGGCAGCGCGCGAAGGCGGGCACATCTCGGAAGTGGCAGATCGCGCATGGGGCATGCGCGAATTCTATGTCTGGGACCCGGATGGGAACCTGTTGCGCTTCGGCGCTCCGGTTTCCGGCGATCGCCCGGCGCGAGACGAGGAAAGTTGAGATGGCGAAGATCGTCGTCGATGGAACCGAGGTGGACGTCCCGGCCGAGTTCACGCTGCTTCAGGCGTGCGAGGCGGCCGGCGTCGAGATTCCGCGCTTCTGCTTCCATGAACGGCTGTCCATCGCCGGCAATTGCCGCATGTGTCTCGTTGAGGTGAAGGGCGGCCCGCCCAAGCCCACCGCGTCCTGCGCCATGGCCGTGAAGGACCTGCGCCCCGGCCCCAACGGGGAGCCGCCGGTCGTCCTCACCAAGAGCCCCATGGTGAAGAAGGCCCGCGAGGGGGTGATGGAGTTCCTCCTCATCAACCACCCGCTGGACTGCCCCATCTGCGACCAGGGCGGCGAGTGCGACCTCCAGGACCAGGCCATGGCCTATGGCGTGGATACCTCGCGCTTCGCGGAGAACAAGCGCGCGGTCGAGGACAAGTATATCGGCCCGCTGGTGCGCACCTCCATGAACCGGTGCATCCACTGCACCCGCTGCGTGCGCTTCACCACCGAAGTCGCGGGCGCCGCGGACCTCGGCGCCATCGGGCGCGGCGAGGACATGGAGATCACCACCTATCTCGAGCACGCCATGCGTTCCGAGATGCAGGGCAACGTGGCGGACCTGTGCCCGGTGGGCGCGCTGACCCACAAGCCCTACGCCTTCCATGCCCGCCCCTGGGAGCTGAACAAGACCGAATCCATCGACGTCATGGACGCCGTCGGCTCCAACATCCGCATCGACACCCGCGGCCGGGAAGTGATGCGCATCCTCCCGCGCACCAATGACGCGGTGAACGAGGAGTGGATCTCCGACAAGACCCGCTATGTCTGGGACGGCCTGAAGACCCAGCGCCTCGACCGGCCGTATGTGCGCAAGGACGGCCGCCTCGTGCCCGCCACCTGGCCGGAAGCGTTCGACGCCGTGGCCGCCAAGGTGAAGGCCACGCCCGCCAACCGCATCGGCGCCATCCTCGGCGACCTGTCCACCGTCGAGGAAGCCTTCGCCCTGAAGCAGCTTTTCGACAAGCTGGGCTCCGCCAGCATCGATTGCCGGCAGGACGGCGCCGCGCTGGACCCGTCCCTGGGCCGCGCATCCTACCTGCTGAATTCGAGCATCGCCGGGATCGAGGAGGCGGACGCCATCCTCCTCATCGGCACCGATCCGCGCCACGAAGCCTCCGTGCTGAACGCCCGCATCCGCAAGCGCTGGCGTGCCAGCGGCGGCACGCTGCGCATCGGTCTGGTCGGCGCCAAGGCGGACCTGACCTACCCCTATGACTATCTCGGCGCCGGGCCCGAGACGCTGGCGGACCTCGCCGGCTCGGGCACTTTCGCCGACGTGCTGAAGGGCGCGGAGAAGCCGCTGGTGATCGTGGGGCAGGGCGCTCTCGCCCGCGCCGACGGTGCAGCGGTGCTCTCCCTCGCTGCGCGCCTCGCCCTCTCCGTGGGCGCGGTCAAGGACGGCTGGAACGGCTTCGGCGTGCTCCACACCGCCGCCTCGCGGGTAGGCGCCCTGGACGTGGGCTGCGTGCCCGCGGAAGGCGCTCTGGACGCCGCCGCTTTGGCGGCGCCGGGCGGCGCGGACGTGGTCTTCCTGCTGGGGGCGGACGAGATCGACGTCGCCCCGGGCGCCTTCGTGGTCTATCTCGGCACCCATGGCGATCGCGGCGCGCACCGTGCGGACGTGATCCTGCCGGGGGCGGCCTATTCGGAGAAGTCCGGCCTCTACGTGAACACCGAGGGCCGGGTGCAGTTCGCCAATCGCGCCGCCTTCCCGCCGGGGGATGCGCGCGAGGACTGGGCGATCCTGCGCGCCCTCTCCGAGGTGCTCGGCCACAAGCTGCCCTACGACCAGCTCTCCGCGCTGCGGGCGGCGCTGATCGCGGCGCATCCTCATTTCGGCCGGGTGGACGCCATCGAGGCGGCGGACCCGGCCGCGCTCTCCGCGCTCGCGCAGCGCGGCGGGAGCACCGAGAAGGGGGCGTTCGTCCCCGTGATCACCGATTTCTACCTGACCAACCCCATCGCCCGTGCCTCCGCCGTCATGGCGGAATGCTCGGCGCTGCGGCTGGGGGGTATGGCCGCCGTGGCGGCCGAGTAAGGGCAGGGCGGACGCATGACCTGGCAGGACACTCTTCTGAAGGTGGCGATCATTGTCGGGCAGAGCCTTGCTCTGCTCGTCGCGCTGCTCGTCTTCATCGCCTACATCCTCCTGGCCGATCGCAAGATCTGGGCGGCGGTGCAGCTTCGGCGCGGTCCGAACGTGGTGGGCCCGTTCGGCCTGCTGCAATCCTTCGCGGACCTTCTGAAGTTCGTGCTGAAGGAGCCGGTGATCCCGTCCGGCGCCAACAAGGCGCTGTTCCTGCTGGCTCCGCTCGTCACCTGCGTGCTCGCGCTCGCGGCCTGGGTGGCGGTGCCGATCGCGGACGGCTGGGTGATCGCCGACCTGAATGTCGGCATCCTCTACATCTTCGCGATCTCGTCGCTGGGCGTGTACGGCATCATCATGGCCGGCTGGGCGTCCAATTCGAAGTATCCGTTCCTGGCGGCGCTGCGCTCCGCCGCGCAGATGGTGTCCTACGAAGTCTCCATCGGCTTCGTCATCATCACCGTGCTCATGTGCGCGGGCTCGCAAAACCTCAGCAAGATCGTGGAAGCGCAGGACGGGCCGCTGGGCCTGCTTAACTGGTACTTCCTGCCGCTGCTGCCCATGTTCGTGATCTTCTTCGTCTCGGCGCTCGCCGAGACGAACCGCCCGCCCTTCGATCTCGTGGAAGCGGAATCGGAGCTGGTCGCGGGCTTCATGACCGAATACGGCTCCACGCCCTACCTGCTGTTCATGCTGGGCGAGTACGTGGCCATCCTGACCATGTGCGCCATGGGGACGATCCTGTTCCTGGGCGGCTGGCTCTCCCCGATCCCGTTCGCGCCCTTCACCTGGGTGCCGGGGCTGGTGTGGTTCGTGCTGAAGCTCTGCTTCATGTTCTTCCTGTTCGCCATGGCGAAGGCCATGGTGCCGCGCTATCGCTACGACCAGCTCATGCGCCTCGGCTGGAAGGTCTTCCTTCCCATCTCGCTGGTGGCCGTGGTGGTGGTTGCGGGCGTGCTTCACTTCACGGGGACGGCGCCGCGATGACCGTTTCCCGCCCGACCGCAATCGACCGGAGCTGAGCCATGAAGCTCGACCAGGCGGCCCGCGCCATCTTCCTGACGGAGCTGATCTCCGGCTTCTTCCTCGCCATGCGCTATTTCTTCAAGCCCAAGGCGACCATCAACTATCCGTTCGAGAAGAACCCCATCTCGCCGCGCTTCCGCGGCGAGCATGCGCTGCGCCGCTATCCCAACGGGGAAGAGCGCTGCATCGCGTGCAAGCTGTGCGAGGCCATCTGCCCGGCGCAGGCCATCACCATCGAGGCCGGTCCGCGCCGCAACGACGGCACGCGCCGCACCACGCGCTACGACATCGACATGGTGAAGTGCATCTATTGCGGCTTCTGCCAGGAAGCCTGCCCGGTGGATGCCATCGTCGAGGGGCCGAACTTCGAGTTCGCCACCGAGACGCGCGAGGAACTCTATTACGACAAGGAACGGCTGCTCTCCAACGGCGACCGCTGGGAGCGCGAGATCGCGCAGGCGATCGCGCTGGACGCGCCGTACCGGTGAGACGGGGCCGCCCCGGGGGCGGCCTATTCGGGCTTGGGCGGCGGCCGTGTCCTGCGGCTGCCTCAGACGAGTGGACTTTTGTCATGGGTACGGGCTATCGACGGGCCTGCGGCCGCTTGCGGCTCCAAGGGGCCGCCGCCATGGACACCGCCGCCATCCGGGCGGAGGCACGCAATCGTGCGACCGCGCCGTCCGGCGCGATGAGGACCGGCGCTCGCGCGCCGCGCAAGGGGGGGCTCGGCGCATGAGTGTCGCGGCAGCGTTTTTCTATCTGTTCGCCTGCGTGCTGGTGGCCTCGGCCTTCATGGTCATCGCCTCGCGCAATCCGGTTCACTCGGTGCTGTTCCTGATCCTCTGCTTCGTGAACGCGGCGGGTCTGTTCATCCTGATCGGCGCGGAATTCCTCGGCCTCATCCTCGTGGTGGTCTATGTGGGCGCCGTCGCGGTGCTCTTCCTCTTCGTGGTCATGATGCTGGACGTGGACTTCGTCGAGCTGCGGCAGGGCTTCCTGCAATACCTGCCCATCGGGGTGCTGATCGGCGTCATCTTCCTCGCGGAGCTGGTTCTGGTGGTGGGGAGCTGGGCCACCAGCTCGACCATCGCGAGCGTGCCGCAGATCGCCCAGGCGACGACGCAACTCACCAACACCCAGCAACTCGGCCGGGTGCTCTACACGGACTATGTCTACTTCTTCGAGGCGGCCGGCATGGTCCTCCTCGTTGCCATGATCGGTGCCATCGTGCTGACGCTCCGCCACAAGCCCAACGTGAAGCGACAGAACATCTCCGATCAGGTCGCCCGCACGCCGGAGACCGCCATGGACGTGGTCAAGGTTCGCCCGGGCCAGGGAATCTGAGGAGGGGATGATGGAAATCGGACTGTCCCACTACCTCACCGTCGCGGCGATCCTGTTCACCCTGGGCACGCTCGGCATCTTCCTCAACCGGAAGAACGTGATCGTCATCCTTATGTCGGTGGAGCTGATCCTGCTCGCCGTGAACATCAACCTCGTGGCCTTCTCGATGTTCCTCGGCAATATCGTTGGGCAGGTTTTCGCTCTGCTCGTCCTGACGGTGGCCGCCGCGGAAGCGGCCATCGGTCTCGCCATCCTCGTGGTGTTCTACCGCAACCGCGGTTCGATCGCCGTCGAGGACATCAACGCCATGAAGGGCTGAGGCCATGTATCAGGCGATCGTCTTTCTCCCCCTCATCGGCTTCCTCATCGCGGGCATCTTCGGCCGGGCCATCGGCGCCCGTGCCTCCGAGGTGGTGACCACTTCTCTGCTTTTCATCGCGTGCATCCTCGCCTGGATCGCCTTCTTCAACGTGGCCATCGGCGGCCACGACGTGCGCGTCCAGGTGATGCACTGGATCTATGTGGGCGACCTGAAGATCGATTGGGCGCTGCGCGTGGACACCATGACGGCGATCATGCTGATCGTCGTGACCACCGTGTCCTCGCTCGTGCACCTCTATTCCATCGGCTACATGCACGAGGATCCGCACCGGCCGCGCTTCTTCGCCTACCTGTCGCTGTTCACCTTCGCCATGCTCATGCTGGTGACCGCCGACAACCTGCTGCAGATGTTCTTCGGCTGGGAAGGCGTCGGCCTCGCCTCCTACCTGCTGATCGGCTTCTGGTACCAGAAGCCCTCCGCCAATGCCGCCGCCATGAAGGCGTTCGTGGTGAACCGCGTCGGCGACTTCGGGTTCATCCTCGGCATCTTCGCGGTGTTCGTGATGACCGGCGCGGTCAATTTCGAGACCGTGTTCGCCCAGGCGCCCGGGCTCGCGGGGAAGACCATCTCCTTCCTCGGCCAGAACTGGGACGCGCCCACGGTCATCTGCATCCTGCTGTTCATCGGCGCCATGGGTAAGTCCGCGCAGTTCCTGCTGCACACCTGGCTTCCCGATGCCATGGAGGGCCCGACCCCGGTGTCCGCCCTCATCCACGCCGCGACCATGGTGACCGCCGGCGTGTTCATGGTGGCGCGCATGTCGCCCCTCTTCGAGCTGTCGCCCACGGCGCTGGATCTGATCATGCTGGTGGGCGGGACCACCGCCATGTTCGCGGCGACCATCGCCCTGGTGCAGAACGACATCAAGAAGGTGATCGCCTATTCCACCTGTTCCCAGCTCGGCTACATGTTCGTGGCCATGGGGGCGGGCGCCTATTCCATCGGCGTGTTCCACCTGTTCACCCATGCCTGCTTCAAGGCGCTGCTGTTCCTCGGCGCCGGCTCGGTCATCAACGCGATGCACCACGAGCAGGACATGCGGAACATGGGCGGGCTCTGGAAGAAGATCCCCTTCACCTACGGCGCCATGATGGTCGGCACGCTGGCCATCACCGGCTTCCCGTTCCTGGCCGGCTACTACTCGAAGGACGCCATCATCGAGTCCGCCTGGGCCTCGCACGGCCACTTCGCCCTCTATGGCTGGGTGATGACCGTGGGTGCCGCGGCGCTGACCTCCTTCTACTCCTGGCGCCTCGTGTTCATGACCTTCCATGGCAAGCCGCACGACCATCACCACTATGAGGCGGCGCATGAATCGCCGCTGGTGATGACCATCCCGCTGGCGGTGCTGGGCATCGGCTCCATCTTCGCGGGCGCGGTGTTCTTCAACGACTTCGTCGGCGAGAACGTGCACCACTTCTTCGGCCACTCCATCTTCATGGGCGCCGAGAACCACATCCTGCACGAGATGCACAACATCCCGCTCTGGGCGAAGTACATGCCCACGGTGATGATGGCGCTCGGCTTCGTGGTGGCCTACTGGTTCTACGTGGTGGACCGCTCGGTGCCCGCGCGCCTCGCCAAGAGCCAGGACGCGCTGTACCAGTTCCTGCTGAACAAGTGGTACTTCGACGAACTGTACGACTTCCTGTTCGTGCGCCCCGCGCTGTGGATCGGCCGGGTGCTCTGGAAGCAGGGTGACGGGCGCATCATCGACGGCTGGGGCCCGAACGGGGTCTCCGCCCGCGTGCTCGACGTGACCGGCCGCGTGGTCCGGCTGCAGAGCGGCTATCTCTATCACTATGCCTTCGTGATGTTGATCGGCGTGGCCGGTCTCATCACCTGGTTCATGTTCGCCGGAGTGTGACGATGACCACCTGGCCGATCCTCTCCGTCATCACCTTCCTGCCGCTGGTCGGCGCGCTGTTCATCCTCGTGGTGCGCGGCGACGAGGCCGTGACCGCGCGCAACGCCCGCTGGGTGGCGCTCTGGACCACGCTTGTCACCTTCGTGGTGTCGCTGCTGCTGCTGCCCGGCTTCGACGCTTCGGCTCCCGGCTTCCAGTTCGTGGAGAAGCATCCCTGGCTCGGGGACGTCGCCGCCTACCACATGGGCGTGGACGGCATCTCCCTGCCGCTGGTCCTGCTCACCACCTTCCTCATGCCCTTCTGCATCCTGGCTTCCTGGGACAGCGTGCATAAGCGGGTGAATGAATACATGATCGCGTTCCTGGTGCTGGAGACCTTCATGGTCGGCACCTTCTGCGCGCTGGACCTCGTCCTCTTCTACTTCTTCTTCGAAGCCGGCCTCATCCCGATGTTCCTCATCATCGGCATCTGGGGCGGTCCGCGCCGCATCTATGCAAGCTTCAAGTTCTTCCTCTACACGCTGCTCGGCTCCGTGCTGATGATGCTCGCCATCATGGCCATGTACTGGAAGGCCGGGACCACCGACATCCCGACGCTGATGCAGTTCGGCTTCCCGTCCGGCATGCAGACCTGGCTGTGGCTGGCCTTCTTCGCCTCCTTCGCGGTGAAGATGCCCATGTGGCCGGTGCACACCTGGCTGCCCGACGCGCACGTGGAGGCGCCGACCGCCGGCTCCGTCATCCTGGCGGGCGTGCTGCTGAAGATGGGCGGCTACGGCTTCATCCGCTTCTCCCTGCCCATGTTCCCGGACGCGTCGCACCTGTTCGCGCCGCTGGTCTACACCCTGTCCGTGGTGGCCATCATCTACACCTCGCTGGTGGCGCTGGTGCAGGAGGACATCAAGAAGCTGATCGCCTATTCGTCGATCGCCCATATGGGCTTCGTCACCATGGGCATCTTCGCCATGAACGAGCAGGGCCTTCAGGGGGCCATGTTCCTCATGATCTCCCACGGCTTCGTCTCGGGTGCGCTGTTCCTGTGCGTGGGCGTCATCTATGACCGCATGCATACCCGCGAGATCGCCGCCTATGGCGGCCTCGTGAACCGCATGCCGAAATACGCCGTCGCGCTCATGATCTTCACCATGGCGAACGTGGGCCTGCCGGGCACCTCGGGCTTCGTGGGCGAGTTCCTGACCATGATGGCGGTATTCGAGCGCAACACCTGGGTGGCCTTCTTCGCCGCCACGGGCGTGATCCTGTCGGCGGCCTACGCCCTCTGGCTCTATCGCCGGGTGGTGTTCGGCACGCTCGATAAGGACAGCCTGAAGGGCATCACGGACCTGAACGCCCGCGAAGTGGCGATCATGGTGCCGCTGGTCCTCCTCACGGTGGTCTTCGGCTTCTGGCCGGCCCCCATTCTCGACATGACGTCCACCGCCGTGAACGCCGTGGTCGCCCGCACCGATTCCGTGGCCCAGGCGGTCAAGACCGCCTCGCTGCTGTTCAGCTTCTGACCCGAGGTCGCCCGATGTCCTCCTTCCTGCCTCCGCTCGGCGCAGTCCTCCCGGAACTGGTCCTCGCGCTCGCGGCGATCGTCCTGCTGCTCATCGGCGCCATCAAGGGCGAGCGGTCGGCCAACCTCGTCACTGGACTCGCCATCGCGGTGCTGGCGGCGGTGCTGCTGCTGGTGCTGCTGAAGCCGGTCGTGCCACTCACGGCCTTCAACGGCTCGCTGGTGATCGATCCGTTCTCGCGCTTCATGAAGGCGCTGGCGCTCTTGGGTGCCACGGTCTCGCTCATCATGTCCGTGGACTGGCTGAACCGGGAAGGCCAGAACAAGTTCGAATATGCCGTGCTGGTGGTCATCTCCACCCTCGGCATGATGATGCTGGTCTCGGCGGGCGACCTGATCGCGCTCTATCTCGGCCTGGAGCTGATGAGCCTGTCGCTCTACGTGATCGCCGCCATCAACCGCGAGTCCGTGCGCTCCACCGAAGCGGGCCTGAAGTATTTCGTCCTGGGCTCGCTCTCCTCCGGCATGCTGCTCTACGGCGCCTCGCTGATCTACGGCTTCACCGGCACGGTGAATTTCGAGGGCATCGCCAAGGCCGCCACCTCGCCCACGCTGGGCCTCGTGTTCGGCATCGTGTTCGTCATGGCCGGCCTGTGCTTCAAGGTCTCCGCCGTGCCGTTCCACATGTGGACGCCCGACGTGTATGAGGGCGCCCCGACCCCGGTCACCGCCTTCTTCGCCACTGCGCCCAAGGTGGCGGCCATGGCCGTGTTCCTGCGCGTGGCCGTGGAGGCGCTGCCCAACGTCACCCATGCCTGGCAGCAGATCATCACCTTCGTCTCCATCGCCTCCATGGTGCTGGGTGCCTTCGCCGCTATTGGCCAGCGCAACATCAAGCGCCTGCTGGCCTATTCCTCCATCGGCCATATGGGCTTCGCCCTGGTGGGCCTCGCGGCGGCGACGCCCCAGGGCGTGCGCGGCGTGATGGTGTACATGACCATCTATGTGGCCATGACCCTCGGCTCCTTCGCCTGCGTGCTCGCCATGCGCCGCAACGGCCGGGCTGTGGAGACCATCGACGACCTTGCGGGCCTCGCCCGCACCCGTCCGCTGATGGCGCTCGCGCTCGCCGGCCTCATGTTCTCGTTGGCGGGCATTCCGCCGCTCGCTGGCTTCCTCGCGAAATACTATGTCTTCCTCGCCGCCATCCAGGCGGGCCTCTACGGCCTCGCGGTCATCGGCGTGCTCGCTTCCGTGGTCGGCGCGTACTATTATCTGCGCGTCGTGAAGATCATGTATTTCGACGAGCCGGCGGATGCGTTCGATCCGATGCCCGGCGAGCTTAAGGCGGTGCTGAGCGTGTCCGGCCTGTTCACCGTGTTCTACTTCCTGTGGCCGGCCCCTCTCATCGACGCGGCCGGAGCAGCGGCGCGCGCACTTTTCTGACCGATGGCGCTCCACAGGTTCCAAAGCTCCACCGTCCCGATCGTCCGTTTCACGGAAATTGGTTCGACCAATACCGAAGGCCTCGCCCGGCTCGCCCGCGGCGAGGCCATGCCGGTTTGGCTGGTCGCCGATATCCAGACGGCAGGACATGGGCGGCGCGGCCGCCCCTGGACCAGCGAACTGGGCAACCTGTTCGCGACCCTCGTCCTGCCCAATCCGGCGCCCGTGACCCATGTGGCCCAATTGTGCTTCGTGGCCGGCCTCGCCCTGCGCGACGCCGTGATCGCGGCTGCCCCGCTCCTGTCCACCGACGCGCTCAAGCTGAAATGGCCGAACGACCTGATCCTGAACGGCGGCAAGCTCGCCGGGATCCTGGTGGAAGGCGGGATCGACCCCGCCGGGCGCCCGGCGGCGGTGGTGGGCTTCGGCGTCAACTGCCTGCACCATCCCGAGGACCTTCCCTATCCCGCCACCAGCCTTGAGGCGGCGGGCGCGCCCGCCGCGCCCGACCGGGTGCTGGAGGCGCTCGACACGGCCATGGCCGTGCGGCTCAACCAGTGGAACGGCGGCAACGGCTTCGCCTCCGTCCGCACCGACTGGATGCGCCATGCCTTCGCCATCGGCGACGCGGTCACCGTCAAGGTGGGCGAGCGGGAGGTGACGGGCCGTTTCGAGAGCATCGACGTGCGCGGCGCCATGATGCTGCGCCGCAAGGACGGCATCGCGGAGATCATTACCGCGGGGGATGTCTCCCTGCCCAAGGGAGAGTAGGGACGCCCATGTCCGACACGTCCGAACTGGTCTTCGCCCCCCTCGGCGGGGTTGGCGAGATCGGGATGAATCTCGGCCTCTACGGCTTCGGCCCCAAGCGCGGCCGCCGCTGGCTCATGGTGGATCTCGGCATGAGCTTCGCCGGCGAGGAAGCGCCCGGCGTCGACCTCGTCCTGCCCGACATCCGCTTCCTGGAGCGGGAGGCGAAGTCCATCGAGGGCCTCGTCCTCACCCATGGCCATGAGGACCATGTGGGCGCGATCCTGGACCTGTGGCCGCGCCTGAAGTGCCCCATCTACACCACCCGCTTCACGGCGGGGCTGCTGGAGGCCAAGCGCTTCGCCGAGCCGGGCGCGCCCAAGCTGCCCATGAACATTGTGCGCGCGGGCGAGCCGTTCGATCTCGGCCCGTTCAATCTCGAATTCATCCCGGTCGCGCATTCCATCCCCGACAGCCACGCCATCGCCATCCGCACGGCGGCGGGCCTCGTGCTGCACACGGGCGACTGGAAGCTGGACCCGAACCCGGTCGTCGGCCATGTGACCGACGCCGCGCGCCTGAAGGCGCTGGGGGACGAGGGCGTCCGCGCCATCATCTGCGATTCCACCAACGCGATCCGCGACGGCATCTCGCCGTCCGAGGCCGACGTGGCGGTGACGCTGAAGGAGATCGTCGCGCAGGCGAAGCACCGCATCTGCTTCACCACCTTCTCGTCCAACGTCGCCCGCATCCGCTCCATCGCCGAGGCCGCCATGGCCAATGACCGCGAGGTGGTGGTGGTGGGCCGCGCCATGGACCGGGTCATCGGCGTCGCGCGCGAGCAGGGGATGCTGGACGGCATCCCGCCGTTTCGCACCTCCGAATCCTACGGCTATCTGCCCCGCGACAAGGTGGTGGCGCTGCTCACCGGCTCGCAGGGCGAGCCCCGCGCCGCGCTGCGCCGCATCGCGGAGGACGACCATCCCGAGATCGCCCTGTCCAAGGGCGACGTCGTGGTCTTCTCCTCGCGCACCATTCCCGGCAACGAGAAGGTGGTGAACAAGGTCATCAACGGCCTCGCCAAGCGCGGCATCAAGGTGATGACCGACCGCGACGGCCTCGTGCACGTCTCCGGCCACCCCCGGCGCGGCGAGCTGGAGCAGATGTATGGCTGGGTGCGCCCGCAGGTGAGCGTGCCGGTGCATGGCGAGCCCATGCATCTGGCCGCCCATGCGGACCTTGCCCGCCGCCTGGGCGTGCCCGAGGTGGTCCTGTGCTCGGACGGCCATGTGGTGCGCCTCGCGCCCGGCCCCGCCGAGCGGGTGGACGACATTCCCTTCGGCCGGCTCTACAAGGACGGCCGCCTGCTCATTCCCGAGGCCGAGCGCACCGTGCCCGAGCGGCGCAAGCTCAGCTTCGTGGGCGTGGTCTCGGTTGCGTTCGCCATCGACGCGAAGGGCAATCTCGTGGGCGACCCGAGCGTGGAGGCCAGCGGCCTGCCGGAGCGCGGGGAGGGCGGCGTCGACATGCTCGACCACATCCTCGATACCCTGGTGACGACCCTGGACAACCTGCCGCGCGCCCGCCGCCGCGATCCGGAGGCCATCTCCGATTCCCTGGAGAAGGCCATTCGTGGGGCGGTGAATGCCGTGTGGGGCAAAAAGCCGGTTTGCCACGTCCATGTGGTCGAGGTCTGATAGGCGCCTAACGGTGCCCGCACGCAGGAGGAAACCATGATCGGACGGCTGAACCATGTGGCCATCGCGGTGCGCGACATCGCGGCGGCGAGCGCGCTCTATCGCGACACGCTGGGTGCCGAGGTGTCCGAGCAGGTGGCCCAGCACGCCCATGGCGTGACCACCGTGTTCATCAACCTGCCCAACACGAAGATCGAGCTGCTGGAGCCGCTGGGCGAGGGCTCGCCCATCAACAAGTTCCTGGAGCGCAATCCCGACGGCGGCATCCACCACATCTGCTACGAGGTGGACGACATCATCGCCGCCCGCGACCAACTGAAGGCCAAGGGCGCGCGGGTGCTCGGCGACGGCGAGCCGAAGATCGGCGCCCACAACAAGCCGGTCCTGTTCCTTCACCCGAAGGATTTCAACGGGACGCTGGTGGAGCTGGAACAGGCCTGAGGATCGCTTTCGTGGCTATCGGCACCTACGCAGCCATCTATTTCATCACCTGGTGGGTGATGCTCTTCGTCGTGCTGCCCTGGGGGGTGCGCAGCCAGGCGGAGGAGGGGGAAGTGACGCCCGGCACGGAGCCCGGCGCGCCCCGGCGTCCCCATCTGCTGCGCAAGGCCATCGCCACGAGCATCGTGGCGGCGTTCGTGACCGCGGGCCTAGTCTGGATCGGCACCAGCGGCGTGGTGCGCCTCTCCGACCTGCCGATGCCGTTCAAGACCGACAATTGGTGAGGTGCGCCCGGGCTTCGGCCCGGATGCCGTCCGGCGGGCCGGGTAGCAGGGCGCGGATGGAAAAAGAAAAGGCGAGCCCATCGGCTCGCCTTCATTTCGTGCGCGTATCTTAATTCAGCCGGGTCGTGGGTGCGAACGCACCGGCCGGGGCGCTGCCGCTTCCGATTCTTCGAGCCTCAGGAGGCCAGTGTCGGGCGGCTTATTGTTTGACCTTCCTCCCGAGACCTGGACCTCTCCCAAGATGCCGTGAAAGGCACAATGGCGGACCCCTTTCTTTTGATTTCGCTAAAGTAGAACAAGATTTATGTGTTTGTCATCCTTGCGCCGCAATAGATCTTTTGCTGCGTTGCACAACATCTGCGCGAAGCTTCCCGCCGCCGGCGCGCAAATGTCGTGTACGCCGCCTTTTCGCCGCTCTCCGGCCTGCCGGGGCGGGCTTGTATTTTTCTAACCGTTCCGCTTTCACTGGCGGCCACGAAATCCGCTGGAGCCTGATCCCGTCAGGTTGATCGACCTGACTGGTGAATCAGTCTCTCAATATCTGATAGAGAGCGATTCCCGCCCGGCATCGAAACATATCCGTGCTTCGATGCCGGGCGATCGCACTCTGACCCGTCGAGTTCCGCCATGCGCCTGTCCCGATATTTCCTGCCGATTCTTCGCGAGGTTCCGAAGGAGGCGGAGATCGTTTCCCACCGGCTCATGCTGCGGGCGGGCATGGTGCGCCAGGAGAGCGCGGGCATCTATGCCTGGCTGCCGCTGGGCCACCGGGTGCTGAACAAGATCTGCAACATCATCCGCGAGGAGCAGAATCGCGCCGGCGCCGTCGAGATGCTGATGCCCACCATCCAGTCGGCGGACCTGTGGCGCGAGAGCGGCCGCTACGACGACTACGGCAAGGAGATGCTGCGCATTCGCGACCGGCACGACCGCGAGATGCTGTTCGGGCCCACCAACGAGGAGATGATCACCGAGATCGTCCGGGCCTATGTGAAGTCCTACAAGGCGCTGCCGCTGAACCTCTACCACATCCAGTGGAAGTTCCGGGACGAGGTGCGCCCGCGCTTCGGCGTCTACCGCTCGCGCGAGTTCCTGATGAAGGATGCCTATTCCTTCGATCTCGATGCGGCCGGCGCACGCCATTCCTACAACAAGATGTTCGTCGCTTATCTGCGCACCTTCTCCCGGATGGGGCTGAAAGCGATTCCCATGGTAGCGGATACGGGGCCCATCGGCGGCAACCTCTCCCACGAGTTCATCATCCTCGCCTCCACCGGCGAGAGCGAGGTGTTCTGCCACGCCGACTATCTGGACAAGCCCGCGCCCGCCGTCGCCACCGACTTCGACGACAAGGCCGGCCTCCAGGACCTGGTGGACCAGTGGACCGAGCTTTACGCCGCCACCTCCGAGAAGCACGACGAGGCGGCCTTCGGCGCGATTCCCGAGGCGCGCCGCATGGCCGCGCGCGGCATCGAGGTGGGCCACATCTTCTATTTCGGCACCAAATATTCCGAGCCCTTCGGCGCCAAGGTGCAGGGGCCGGACGGGGCCGAGCACCTCATCCACATGGGCTCCTACGGCATCGGACCCTCGCGCCTCGTGGCGGCGATGATCGAGGCCTCCCACGACGAGGCGGGGATCATCTGGCCGGACGCGGTCGCGCCCTTCCACGTGGGCATCCTGAACCTCAAGACCGGCGATTCCGCCACCGACGCCGCCTGCGGCGCGCTCTATCAGCGCCTCACCGCCGCCGGCAAGGACGTGCTCTATGACGACACCGACGAGCGCGCGGGGGCGAAGTTCGCCACCGCCGACCTCATCGGCCTGCCCTGGCAGATCCTGGTGGGGCCGAAGAGCCTCGCCGAGGGCAAGGTGGAACTGAAGCGCCGCGTGGACGGCGCGCGCGAACTGATGTCGATCGACGACGTGATCGAGCGGCTGACCACGTGACGGGAGCGCAGCGGATGGCCAAGGGCGCGGAGGCTTCGCCGGAACCCACCGGGACCCGGCCATTTTCCGCGTTCGAATGGATGCTGTCGCTGCGCTACCTGCGCGCCCGGCGCAAGGAAGGCTTCATTTCCGTCATCGCCGGCTTCTCCTTCCTCGGCATCGTGCTGGGGGTGGCGACGCTGATCATCGTGATGGCGGTGATGAACGGCTTCCGGCAGGAATTGCTGGGCAAGATCCTCGGCCTCAACGGCCATCTCCTGGTGCAGCCGCTGGAGCGCCCGCTCACCGACTACAAGGAGGTGGCGGCGCGCCTCGCCAAGCTCAACGGGGTGAAGGCGGCGGTGCCCCTCGTGGAAGGGCAGGCGCTCGCCTCCTCGGCCTACAACGCCTCTGGCGTGCTCGTGCGGGGCCTGAGCGAGGCGGACCTGCGCAAGCTCCCCTCCATCGCCAACAACATCAAGAGCGGCACGCTGGAAGGCTTCGACCAGGGGCAGGGGGTCGCCATCGGCAAGAGATTGGCCGACCAGCTCTCGCTCCATGCGGGCGACAACATCACGCTGGTGGCGCCGCGCGGGGCGGTGACGCCCATGGGCACCTCGCCGCGCATCAAGGTCTACAAGGTCGCCGCCATCTTCGAGATCGGCATGTCGGAATATGACGGCGCCTTCCTCTTCATGCCGCTGCCGGAGGCCCAGGCCTATTTCAACCGCAACGGCGACGTGAACGCCATCGAGGTCTATATCGACAACCCGGACGACGTGGCGGAACTGCGCCCGGCGATCCTTTCGGCGGCGGAGCGGCCCGTCTACATCGTCGACTGGCGACAGCGGAACGCCACCTTCTTCAACGCCCTCCAGGTGGAGCGGAACGTGATGTTCCTCATCCTCACGCTGATCGTGCTGGTGGCGGCGCTGAACATCGTGTCCGGCCTCATCATGCTGGTGAAGGACAAGGGCCACGACATCGCCGTGCTGCGCACCATGGGCGCGACGCAGGGCGCCATCATGCGGATCTTCCTCATCACCGGCGCCAGCATCGGCTTCGTGGGCACGGCGGTCGGCTTCCTGCTGGGGGTGCTGGTCTGCCTGAACATCGAGGAGATCCGGCGCTTCATCTCCTGGCTCACCAGCACGGAGTTGTTCTCGCCGGAGCTGTATTATCTCTCCAAGCTGCCCGCGCAGATGAATGCGGGCGAGACCACGTCCGTGGTGGTGATGGCCCTGGTCCTCTCGCTGCTCGCGACCCTCTATCCCTCCTGGCGGGCGGCGCGGCTCGATCCCGTCGAAGCCCTGAGATACGAGTGATGAACGCTGGGCATCCTCCCGAGTACGCCCCCGCCATGGCCCTGGTGGGCGTCGGCCGCCGCTACAAGCAGGGCGAGGGGCAGATCGAGATCCTGCGCGACGCGGACCTCGTGGTGGAGCACGGCCAGTCGGTGGCGCTGGTCGCCCCCTCGGGCAGCGGAAAGTCCACGCTCCTGCACCTCGCGGGCCTGCTGGAGCACCCGGACGAGGGCGAGGTCTTCATCGACGGGCGGGCCACGTCCAAGCTCTCCGACGCCGAGCGCACGCGCATCCGGCGGCTGCATGTGGGCTTCGTCTACCAGTTCCACCATCTGCTGGGCGAGTTCACGGCGCTGGAGAACGTGGTGCTGCCGCAGATGATCCGCGGCCTCTCCAAGCGCGCCGCGGAGGCGCGGGCGAAGGACCTGCTCAGCTATCTCGGGCTCGCCAAGCGCCTCACCCACCGCCCCTCGGAACTGTCCGGCGGCGAGCAGCAGCGCGTCGCCATCGCCCGCGCGCTCGCCAATGCTCCGCGCCTGCTCCTGGCCGACGAGCCCACCGGCAACCTCGACCCGCGCACGTCGGACCATGTCTTCGGCGCGCTGGCGGAACTGGTGCATGCCACCGGCGTCGCCGCCATCATCGCCACGCACAATCTCGACCTCGCGGCCAAGATGGACCGCCGGGTGACGGTGCGTGACGGGGGCGTGGTGGAACTGGCCTGAGGGGCGGAAAACGCGCCCGCCGGGCCGGGGCGGAATTTGCCCGGGGCGGGACTTGCGCTGGAACGGGATTTGCAGTCGTGATCCTATGGTCCGCCACGCGGCGGGGGCGTTTTCCGCCCCTCAGGCC
>JACESF010000100.1 GCA_013911975.1 Hyphomicrobiales bacterium
GTCCGGGCGGGTTCTAGAGCGCCGGCGCCCGCGATGGAAGCCTCCCGCCGCCTTTTCCAGACGCGCGCGCGGCCGGCGCGGGTTCGATGCGCGGGGCGGATCGGCTATGGTGCGGCAGATTCGCAATGCCCGCCGAAGGAAGGACCGCCCCATGGCCGAGCCCGCAAAACCCGCCAAGGACGCCGCCCGCCCCGCCGGGCCCGACGTTTCCGGCCTGTCCTTCGAGGCGGCGCTGGCGGAACTGGAGACCATCGTGCAGCGCCTGGAGGCGGGCAATGTGCCGCTGGAGGAATCCATCGCCATCTACGAGCGCGGCGAGGCGCTGCGGGCGCGGTGTGACGCGCTGCTGAAGGAGGCAGAGGCGCGGGTGGAGATGATCACCCGCGACGCCGACGGCCGCCCCTCCGGCACCACCCCGCTCGATCCGGCGGGGTGAGGGCGCTCACATCTTGTCGATGACCAATTGGGGCTGCGCGCCGTGCAGTTCCTCTTCCGGCACGGTGGCGGTGGCCGCCCGCAGCATGGGCAGGATCTGGTCCACGTTGTCCGCCACCAGGATGTCCACCGGGTTCGCGCCGCCGATGAAGGCGCTGTCCCGCATGTGATCCAGCAGCGCCAGCAGCGGGTCCCAGAAGCCGGCGATGTTGGCGACGAGGATCGGCTTGCGGTGCCGCCCGAGCTGCGCCCAGGTGAGCTGCTCCACCAGTTCCTCCAGCGTTCCCACGCCGCCGGGCAGCGCCACGAAGGCGTCCGCGCGGTCGAACATGAGCCGCTTGCGCTCGTGCATGTCCTGCGTGATGACCAGCTCGGCGTCGTGCTCGAAGGCCCGCTCCCGCGAGATGAGGAATTGCGGGATGATGCCCGTCACCTTGCCGCCGTTGAGCGCGACGGAGGTGGCGACCTCGCCCATGAGGCCGACGCCGCCCCCGCCATAGACGAGGCGGATGCCGTTGCGGGCGAGCAGGGTGCCGAAGCGGCGGGCTTCGCCGGCGAACCGGGGATCGGCCCCTTTCGAGGAGCCGCAATAGACGCAGATACTTTCGATCGAGGCCATGGCGCTCACTGTAGCAGTTTTGTGCAGTGCGTCACGGGGGCTGGCATGCCTTTCCCTGCCCTCAAGATGGGGGCGCTCGCCGACGGGACAATGACGGCGGGCGCGGGGCGCTGTTGATTGTGACAGGATCATCGTCTATCGGCGATGGACGATGAATGAGCCCTTCCTCACCCATCTGGCCGATCGCCTGAAGGCGCTGGCCCATCCCGCCCGGCTCCAGGTGCTCGCCACGCTGGCGCGGGGCGAGGGGTGCCAGTGCGGCCAGATCGTCGCGGGGCTGCCCCTGGCGCAATCCACCGTGTCGCAACATATAAAGGTCCTGGTCGAGGCCGGCCTGGTCTGCGGGGGAACCGACAAGGCGCGCGCCTGCTATTGTCTCGATGCCCATGCGCTGGACGCGCTGCGCCGGGATCTCGATGTCCTGTTCTCCGCCCTGCGCGCCTCCGCGCCGCCCGGCGATGAAAGTCCGGAAGTGAAATGTCCGACATGACCCGGCCGGGGACCTCCCGGCGATCGTTCAAGGCCGTCTCCGCGGCCGGCGGCGCCCTGCTCGGCACCGTGCGCGCGCTCTGGCCCTATCTGTGGCCGCAGGACCGGGCGGACCTGCGTGGCCGCGTGGTGGCGACGCTGCTGCTCATCTTCCTCGCCAAGCTCGCCACCATGGCGGTGCCCTTCTTCTTCAAATGGGCCACCGACGCGCTGGCCCTCGTGCCGGATGACCAGGGCGATCCCGAGATCGCGTGGCTCCTGGCGGCCCCCGTCCTGCTCACCCTGGCCTATGGCGGCTCCCGCGTGGTGATGGCGGCCGTGACGCAATTGCGCGACGGCATGTTCGCCAAGGTGGCGCTCCACGCGGTGCGCAAGCTCGCGCGGGAGACCTTCGACCACATGCACGCCTTGTCGCTGCGCTTCCACCTGGAGCGCAAGACGGGCGGCCTGACGCGCGTGCTGGAGCGGGCGCGGGAAGGCATCGAGACCATCGTGCGCATGCTGGTGCTCCAGCTCGCGCCCACCATCGTGGAACTGGTCCTGGTGCTGGCGGTGCTCGCCTTCGCCTTCGACTGGCGCTACGTGGCGGTCGTGGCGGCCATGGTGGTCCTCTATACGTGGTTCACCTATGTCGCGAGCGAGTGGCGCATCTCCATCCGCCGCGACATGAACGAGAGCGATACCGAGGCCAACACCAAGGCCGTGGACAGCCTCCTGAACTACGAGACGGTGAAGTATTTCGGCGCCGACCGCTGGGAGAGCGCGCGCTACGACAAGTCCGTGGCGCGCTACGAGGCGGCCACGGTGCGCACCTTTACCTCGCTCGCCTGGCTGAATGCCGGGCAGGCGGTCATCTTCACGCTGGGCCTCACCGCCACCATGGTGCTGGCGGCGTTCGACGTGCGCGCCGGGCGCCAGAGCGTGGGCTCCTTCGTCATGGTCAACGCCATGATGATCCAGCTCTACCAGCCGCTGAACTTCCTCGGCATGATCTATCGCGAGATAAAGCAGGCCATCGTGGACATCGAGGCCATGTTCGCCGTTCTCTCGCGCGATCCCGAGATCGAGGACGCGCCCGGCGCGCCCGAACTCGTGGTGGCGGGCGGCACGGTGCGGTTCGAGGACGTGCATTTCTCCTACGACAAGGGGAGGGAGATCCTGCGCGGGGTCTCGTTCGAGGTTCCGGCCGGCCGCACGCTGGCCATCGTCGGGCCCTCGGGCGCGGGCAAGAGCACGCTCTCCCGCCTGCTGTTCCGCTTCTACGACGTGTCGTCCGGTCGCATCACCATCGACGGGCAGGACATCCGCGCGGTGACGCAGGAGAGCCTGCGCAACACCATCGGCATGGTCCCGCAGGACACGGTGCTGTTCAACGACACCATCGCCTACAACATCCGCTACGGGCGGCTGGGCGCGAGCGAGGCCGAAGTGGAGGCCGCTGCGCGCTTGGCGCAGATCGACGGCTTCATCAGCGCCACCCCCAAGGGCTACCAGACCGAGGTGGGCGAGCGCGGCCTGAAGCTCTCCGGCGGCGAGAAGCAGCGGGTCGCCATCGCCCGCACCATCCTGAAGGCGCCGCCCATCCTGGTGCTGGACGAGGCCACCTCGGCCCTGGACAGCCACACCGAGCGCGACATCCAGGAGGCGCTGGACGGCGTCTCGCGCGGGCGCACCACGCTGGTCATCGCCCATCGCCTGTCCACGGTGGTGAATGCGGACCGCATCATCGTCCTCGCCAAGGGGCGGATCGCGGAGCAGGGCACCCACGCGGAGCTGCTGGAGAAGGACGGCGTCTATGCCGCCCTGTGGCGGCGGCAGCGGGAAGCGGACGATGCGCGCGAGCGGTTGCGTGCCGCTGGGGAAGCGGAAGCTTTGCCTAATTTGGATGACCTTACAGTCGTTTCGGCAACAAACCGACCGTTGCCGCAGCCGTCTGGAGCATGGTAGCACGTCACCAGAGTGCCCCTGGACACAAGGCTGTCTCTTGACCGGCGATCTCTTCCTGACTTCCGCTTCCGACGCGCCCAAGCTTAGGGTCGGGCTGCTGATCGACAGCCATGAACTGCCTGCGGTGTTCGCCGCAATGGTGGACGATATTCGGCGTTCAAATTTCGCCGAGATCGTCCTGCTTGTGCACAACGCCCGTGCGCCGGACCCGCCCAGCCGCCGCGCGTCCCTGCCGGCCCGCGCCGTCAAATTTCTGCGCACGCCTGACTTGCGGCACGCGATCGCCTACGCCGTCTATCTCCGGCTCGACGAGCGCCGGTCCTATTTGGAGGAGGCGGACCCGACCCGTCCGGTGGACTGCGCCGAGCGCTTCAATGGCATTCCCGAGCTGGAGGTGGTGCCACTGGTGGATGGTCCGTTCCAGCGCTTTCCCGAAGCGGCGCTGGAGACGATCCGGGAGGCGAATCTCGACGTGCTGGTCCGCTTCGGCTTCAACATCCTCATGGGCGACATCCTCACCGCCGCCCGATATGGCATCTGGTCTTACCATCATGGCGACAACGACCTGTATCGCGGTGCGCCACCCTATTTCTGGGAGATGCTGGAGGGCACGCCGCTCTCGGGCGCCATTCTTCAGATTCTGAGCGAAAAGCTCGATGCGGGGCTTGTCCTGGCGAAGGGACAGTATGCCAGCGAAGGTGGCGTCTCGCTGTTTCGCAACCGCATAGGTCCCTATTGGGGCTCCGCCTATTTCCTGATCTGGAAGCTGAAGCAATTGCACGAGCAGGGCTTCGAGAGCCTCGAAGCGCAGGCCGTGCCCCCGGAACCCTATCGGGGCCGGAAGAAGATCTACAAGAAGCCCAGAAACCGGGAAGTGCTCGGGTGGCTGGGCAGCACGGTGCGCCGCAAGCTCGTCAACCGGTGGCGCAAGCACATCCTCCACTGGCAGACCGCGCTGCGGCGGGATGCAGACGCGCCCGCCATCCGCCCGGCGACGGGGGCTGTGGACCTGTCTTCGTTCGTACCGCTGGTAGCGCCCAAGGGGCATTTCTACGCCGACCCCATGCTGTTCGCCCACGAGGGGCGGACCTACCTCTTCCTTGAGGATTACGACTACGCCGCGCGCCGCGGCGACATCGCCGTGATGGACATCACGGACGGCGTGCCGGACGTGGCGGACATCTGCCTCACCACCGGCTCGCACCTGTCCTATCCGTTCGTGTTCGCGCACGGGGGCGCCATCTATATGGTCCCCGAGAGCATGGCGGCGGGCGAGGTGGCGCTCTACCGGGCGGAGGCGTTCCCCCTGCGCTGGGTGAAGGAAAAGGTGCTGTTCCGCGGCTCCATCGTGGACACCACGATCCTGCTGCGGGACGGCGTCTGGTATTTCTTCGCCACCTTCATCGTTCCCGGCACCGAGGCCACCTCCCTGCACCTGTTCACAGCGGAGAGCCTGACGGGCGACTGGCGCCACCATCCCGCGAGCCCGATCTCCAATGACGTGCAGGACGCACGCGGCGCCGGGCGGATCGTCGAGCAGGACGGCGTGCTCTACCGCCCCGCCCAGGATTGCTCCGGCACCTATGGCCGCGCCATCCGCTTCCACCGCATCGATCGGCTGACGCCCGCGGACTATGCCGAGACGCTGGTGCTGGAAGTGGGGCCGGGCGCGGTGCCGGCCTTCCAGGGCCAGCCGTGCGAGGGGGTTCACACCTATGATCGCGCCGGCCGGTTCGAGGTGATCGACGCCAAATACAGCCTGCCCCGCGACCAGATCCTGTGAGGGGCGGCGGCCCACAGCGGGATTTGACGCATTGGCGGGGGCGCACTACCTATCGGGCTCCGTGAAGGGAGCCGCGTGTGTCCATCCTCGCCAGCATCCGCAAGACCATTCCGCCCGTCCATCGCGAAGGCTATCCGTTCATCGCCATCGCGGCGGTGCTGACCCTCGCCATTTTCCTGGTGTCCAATTTCTGGGGCATGCTGGCGCTGGGCCTCACCATCTGGACAGCGCTGTTCTTCCGCGACCCGGTGCGCGTCACCCCGGTGCGCGAGGGGCTGGTCGTGTCCCCGGCGGACGGCGTGGTCTCGCAGATCACCCTGGCGGTGCCCCCGCGCGAGCTGGACCTCTCCGACGCGCCGCTGCTGCGCGTCTCGGTCTTCATGAACGTGTTCAACGTGCACGTGAACCGCGCGCCGGTGACGGGCCGCGTCGCGCGCATCGCCTACAAGCCGGGCATCTTCCTCAACGCGGACCTGGACAAGGCGAGCGAGGACAACGAGCGCAACGGCTTCATCTTCCAGACCCCCTACGGGCCCGTGGGCTGCGTGCAGATCGCGGGCCTCATCGCCCGGCGCATCGTGTGCTTCGTGCGCGAGGGTGAGGAACTGGGCGCGGGCGAGCGCTTCGGCCTCATCCGCTTCGGCTCGCGGGTGGACATCTATTTGCCGCCGGGCACGCGCCTTTTGGTGGCGGAAGGCCAGATCGCCACGGCGGGCGAGACCGTGATCGCCGACTTCGCCGCCCAGGGCGGGCGCGACACCGCCTACCGGGTGAGCTGAGCCGCCATGGCGCCGCTCTTTCCCCCGTTCGACCCCGAGGGCAAGCCCCGCTTCGGCAGCTTCGGCCGCATTCCGCTGCGGGTGCTCATCCCCAACCTCGTGACGCTGCTCGCCTTGTGCTCCGGCCTGACGGCGGTGCGCATGGCAGTGGAGGACCGGTTCGAGCTGGCGCTGGGCGCCATCGTCTTCGCGGCGATCCTGGACGGCGTGGACGGGCGGCTGGCGCGGGCGCTGAAGGGCACCTCGCGCTTCGGGGCGGAGCTGGACAGCCTCGCGGACTTCGTGAATTTCGGCTGCGTGCCGGCCCTCATCCTCTATATGTGGGGCCTGGACGAAGCGGGCTCCATCGGCTGGATCGCGGCCCTGCTGTTCGCCATCTGCGCGGCGCTGCGGCTCGCCCGCTTCAACGTGATGCTGGACGATCCCGACCGGCCCCCCTTCGCGGCGGACTTCTTCACGGGCATCCCGGCGCCCGCCGGGGCGATCACCGTGCTCCTGCCGGTCTATCTCGGCCTGCTCGGGGTGCCGCACGGCTCGGCCACCGCGCCGCTGGCGCTGATCTACACGATTGCCATCGGCGTGCTCATGATCTCCAAGCTGCCCGCCTGGTCCGGCAAGACGCTGGGCAAGAAGGTGCGGCGCGACATGGTGCTGCCGCTGTTCGTTCTGGTGGCGCTGTTCGCGGGCCTGCTGGCCAGCTATCCCTGGCTGGTCCTGTCCGTGTGCTCGGTCCTCTATCTGGCCGTGCTTCCCCTCTCCGCCATGCGGTACCGGGCGCTGCTCGCCGCCTATCAGGCGGAGCAGGCGGCGGCCGAGGAGGCGCCCGGCGGGACGGCCTGAGCCACCGCCCGGCGCCGTGTAATGCGCACGTCAAGAGACGGCGCGAGGCTGCGTTTCCACGCAACGGGAGGACAAGGCATGGCACCGGGTCACGGACATTTCGTCTGGTACGAACTCATGACCACCGACCAGGAGGCGGCGATCCGCTTCTATGGCGACGTGGTGGGGTGGACGGCGCGGGACGCGGGCATGCCCGGCATGGCCTATGCGCTGCTCTCGTCCGGGGGTGACGACATCTGCGGCGTGATGGACCTGCCGGAGACCGCCCGCGCCATGGGCGCGCCGCCCTCCTGGATCGGCTATGTGGGCGTGGACGATGTTGACGTGGCCGCCGCCACCGTGGCGGCGGGCGGCGGGCAGGTCTATCGCGCGCCGGAGGACATTCCCGGCATCGGCCGCTTCGCCGTGGTGGCGGACCCGGAAGGCGCGGTGTTCGCCCTGTTCCGGGGCGCGGGCGAGATGCCGCCCCGCAATCCCGCCCAGCGCCCGGGCCTCGTGGGCTGGCACGAGCTGATGGCCGCCGACCGCGAGCGCGCTTTCGCCTTCTATGAGGGCCAGTTCGGCTGGGCGAAGGACACGGCCGTCGATATGGGGCCGCTGGGCGTCTACCAGATCTTCAATTACGGCAGCGGCGCCGACGGCGTGGGCGGCATGATGACCCGCCCGCCGGGCGTGACCGCCTCCTTCTGGATCTATTACTTCACCACCGACGACATCACCGCCGCCGAGGCGCGGGTGATCGCCGGGGGCGGGCGCGTCATCAACGGCCCCATGGAAGTGCCCGGCGGCGTCCATATCTTCCAGGCCCAGGACCCGCAGGGCGCGGTGTTCGCCATGGTGGGCCCCAAGCTCGGCTGAGGCCGGGCCGGGCTGCGGCCGGGGCTCAGCCGGCCGTGCCCTCATAGATGAACTTGAACAGGAAGACGGCGGCGATGATCCACGTCACCGTCTTCACCTCCCGGTAGCGGCCGGTGAGGAGCTTGATGGCCGCATAGGCCAGGAAGCCGAAGGCGATGCCGTTGGCGATGGAATAGGTGAAGGGCATCATCACCGCCGTCACGCAGGCGGGCGCCACCTCGGTCGGGTCGTCCCAAGCGATGTCCGCGAGGTCCGACAGCATCAGGCAGGCGACGAAGAACAAGGCGGGCGCCGTGGCATAGGCCGGCACCGAGGCCGCCAGCGGCGCGAAGAACAGGCAGGCCAGGAACAGCACCGCCACCACCACCGCCGTGAGGCCGGTGCGCCCGCCCTCCTGCACGCCGGACGCGCTTTCCAGATAGGCGGTGGCGGAGGACGTGCCCAGCAGCGAGCCCACGAACACCGAGGCGGAATCCACCAGCAGCGCGCGCTTCAATTGCCGGGCCCGCTCCGGCACCAGAAGCCCCGCCTTGCGCGCGACCCCCATCAGCGTGCCCGAGGCGTCGAACACCTCCACCAGGAAGAACACCAGCACCACGTTCAGGAAGCCGTGCGAGAGCGCGCCGGAAATGTCGAGCTGGAGGAAGGTGGGCGCGAGCGAGGGCGGCAGGGAGACCACGCCCTGGAAGGTGTTGCCCGCCACGAGGAAGCTCGCGGCGGTGATGGCGAGGATGGAGAGCAGGAGCGCGCCCTTCACCCGGCGCACCGAGAGCGCCACCACCAGCAGGAAGCCGAGGCACGCGAGGATCACCTTCGGGTCCTGGATGTCGCCCACCGTGACAAGGGTGGCCTCGCTCGCCACGATGAGCCCGGCATTCTTCAGCGAGATGATGGCGAGGAACAGCCCGATGCCGGTGGGGATGGCGGTCTTCAGGCTATCGGGGATGCCCTCGATGATGGCCGCCCGGGCGCCGGTGAGCGTGACCAGCAGGAAGCAGCAGCCCGAGACGAACACCGCCCCCAAAGCCGCCTGCCAGGAATAGCCCATCTGCAACACCACGGCGAAGGCGAAATAGGCGTTCAGCCCCATGCCCGGCGCCACCGCGATGGGATAATTGGCATAGAGGCCCATGAGGGCGGTGCCGAGCGCCGCGATCAGGCAGGTGGCGACGAACACCGCCCCCTTGTCCATGCCCGCCGCGCCCAGGATGGCCGGGTTGATGAACACGATATAGGCCATGGTGAGGAAGGTGGTGGTCCCCGCCATCACCTCCGTGCGCACCGAGCTTCCGTTGGCCGAGATGGCGAACAGGCGTTCCAGCATGAGAGTGCGTGCCCCCGATGAAGATCCCGGACACCCTCATTCAAGAGCCATGCCGGACGCCGCCAGCGCCGCATGGAGCGTGTCCGGCGCGAAGGGCGGCTGGGTCAGGCGCACGCCCGTGGCGTCGCGCACCGCATTGGCGAGGGCGGGGGCCACGGGATTGAAGGGGCTTTCGCTCATGGACTTGGCGCCGAACGGCCCGAGCCGGTCGAAGGTGTCCGCGAACAGCACCTCGGTGTGCGGCACGTCCACGAAGCGGGGCACCAGGTAGGACCGGAAGTTGGGCGTCTGCACCACGCCGTCCGGCCCGATGCGCAGGTTTTCGCTCATGGCGGCGCCCAAGGCCTGGGCAACGCCGCCCTCCACCTGCCCGCGGCACTGCATGGGATTGAGCACCCGCCCGGCATCCGCCGCCTGCACGCTCTTCAGGATGCGCAATTCTCCGGTCCCCCGGTTCACCGCCACCTTGAAGCCGTGGACATTGAAGGCCACGGAGCGGGGCGAGCCCGTGGAATGGCCCTCAGCGCTGATCGGCCCGCCGGCCTGCGCGGTCAGGTCCGCGAAGGGCACGCGGGTCGCTCCCGCGTGCACCGCGCCGTCTTCCAGATGGCAGGCGTCGGCCGTCGTCCCGGCCGCCTCGGCCGCCGCCGTGAGAAGGCGCTCCGCCAGGGCGCGGGCCGCGCGCTCGGTGGCGAGGCCCGCCACCACGATGCCGGTGCTGCCGAAGGCCCCCGTGTCATGGCCGAGCCGGGCGGTGTCGCCCTGGACGAGGCGGATCTTGTCCGGCGTGGTGGCGAGCACGCTCGCGGCGATCTGGAGATGCACCGTGCTCGTGCCGTTGCCGAATTCCACCGTGCCCACGGTGAGGTCGAACAGGCCGTCCGGGGCGAGGGCGATGTGCGCGTCGGAGAAATGGCCGCGCGGCGGGATGGTGTCGATCATGGCCGCCGCCATGCCCTGGCCCATGGCCCATTCCGCGCCGTCCGGCGGCACCGCCTGGTCCCGGCCGAGGGCGGCCTCCACCAGATCGAGGCACTCGTCGAGCCCGTAGCTGCCGAACTCCACGTCGTGGGGATGGTCGGAATAGGCCTGCATGGCGTCGCCGGGGCGCACCACGTTGCGCCGCCGCAGCTCGAAGGGATCGAGACCGAGGGTGCGGGCCAGCTCGTCCAGGGCCGATTCCATGGCGAACACGGTCTGGCTCAGCCCGTAGCCCCGGAAGGCGCCGCTCGGCAGGGTGTTGGTATAGACCGAGAAGCCGTCCACCTTCTTGTTGGGGCAGCGATAGAGCTGGAGCACCTCGTTGCAGCCGTGGAAGAGGATGCCCGGGCTGTGATTGCCATAGGCGCCCGCATCCGCCACCACGCGGATCTGCATGGCGGTGAGCGTCCCGTCGCGCCGGGCGCCCAGCTTCACGCGCACCCGCACCGGGTGGCGGCAGGTGGCGGCGGTGAACTGCTCCTCGCGGGTGAATTCATGCTTTACCTTGCGCCCGGTCTTCAGCACGGCGAGGGCGACGATGTCCTCGGTGAGCATCTCCTGCTTCGCGCCGAACCCGCCGCCCACGCGGCCGCAGGCCACATGGACCTTCGCCGGGTCGAGCCCCAGCAGGTCGGCGAGCGCGGTGCGCACCAGGAACGGCACCTGGGACGAGGTGCGCAGCGCGAGGGTTCCGTCCGCCTCCATCCAGCCGATGGTTCCGAGCGTCTCCAGGTGGCCGTGCTGGATGCGCTGGGAGGCATAGTCCCCCTCATAGACCGCGTCCGCCTCGGCGAAGCCAGCCGCCGTGTCCCCCAGCTCGCCATGGACCTCGGCCACCACGTTGCGCTCCGGCGCGGCGATGCGCGAGACGGTGGGGTCCTTGCGATGGATCACCGGCGCCCCCGGCGCCATGGCGGCCTCCGGGTCGAACACGGCGGGCAGCACCTCGTAATCCACCTTGATGCGCCGGCAGGCCTCCTCCGCCGCGCCCTCGGTCTCGGCCACCACCGCCGCGACGCGCTGGCCCACGAAGCGCACCACGTCGTCCAGGATGCGCAGGTCGTCCGGGTCGTCCTTGGGAATCTGGTGGCGCGCGGTGGAGAAGCACGCCTCCGGCGCGTCCTCGTGGGTGAGCACCGCGATGACGCCGGGCACCTGGTAGGCGCCGCTGGCGTCGATGGCCCGGATGCGGGCGTGGGGATGGGGCGAGCGCAGGATCTTCAGGTGCGCCGCGTCGTCCAGGGGCACGTCCATGGTGTAGCGCACGGCGCCGGTGACGACCGCGTGGCGCGCCGGATCCGGCAGGTTGGCGCCGCAGGCGGCCCCGCCCTCGGTGGTGGCGGCGTGGGCGATGCCGTGCACCGCGTCCTCGATGGCGCGATAGCCGCTGCACCGGCAGATATTGCCCTTGAGCGCGGTGGGCAGGTCCGCCCGCTGGCCCTGGGTGAGGGCCGCCGTGGTCATGACCATGCCGGGCGTGCAGAAGCCGCACTGGAAGCCCTGCGCCGCCGCGAACGCCTCCTGCACCGGGTGGAGGCCGTCCGCGCCGCACAGGCCCTCGATGGTGCGCACCTCCCGCCCCTTCGCGCGGAAGGCGGGGAAGATGCAGCTATGGACCGGCTCACCGTCCACATGGACGGTGCAGGCGCCGCAATCGCCCGTGTCGCAGCCCTTCTTCACGCCGAACCAGCCGAGGTCGCGCAGGAAGGTGCGCAGGCACTGGCCGGGGCGGGGCGTGGTATCGGCCGCGATGCCGTTGACGGTGACGCTCATTGGCCCGTTCCCTCGCAGAGCGCGTGCCGGATCTCTTCCGCGAAGCGCAGGGTCATGTGGCGCCGCCAGGCGGGCGCGCCGTGGATGTCGTCATAGAAGCCCTCGGGCGGGATCGCCGCCTCGAGCCGCGCCCGCAGCGCCGTCGCATGGGGCGGGTCGGGGAAATGG
>JACESF010000101.1 GCA_013911975.1 Hyphomicrobiales bacterium
CCTCGGCCCTGGCCGTGCCGCCCGCGACGCCGCCCGCCTATCCCCCGGCCGCCCCGCCCGCCACCAGCTATGGGGTGACCGGCTCCGGCGCCGTCACGCCGGGCGACGGCGTGCCGGCCGGCTCGCCCTCCGTGCTTTCGCGGGGCGCCCAGTAGCCTGGAGACTGATCCGATCCCGGGGAATCACCGGGATCGGTGAAGCGCGCGCCGGGTCAGTTCCCGTCGGTCGGCAGGCCAGCGGCGCGCAGGGCGTCGGCCTGCCGCTGTGCCACGGCGGCCTCGCTGAAGCCGGCGATGGCGTCCTCGAACAAAGCGTGGAAGTTCAGCTCCGCCTTGAGGTGCAGGAACACCGCGCCCAGCCCGATGGCCGCCCGGTCCATGAAGACGAATTCGCGCGGCACCGTCACCGGGCCGAGCGCCTTCAGGGCCGTGTGGACCCGGTGCGCCTCCCGCCGCCCGTACTGGCCGGGCTCGACGCCGTCCGCGATGGTGCGCACCCGGTCGTCCATGAGCGGGCCATAGATGAAGCGCGCCCAGATGTTGAGGATGTCGATCAGCTCCCGGGTCAGCCCCTTGAAGCCCCACACCTCATAGGCATGCACCACCCGCTCCGCGTCTCCTTCGCCGAGGCCCCGGTAGAGATCCACCACGCCCGCCACGAAGCGCGGCGGGAAGATGCGGATGCAGCCGTAATCCAGGAGGTTGATGCCCGCCGGGCCGCCCGCCGCGTCGCGGAACACGGTGTAATTGCCCAGGTGCGGATCCCCATGGATGACGCCGTACCGGCTGAAGGGCAGCCACCAGGCGGCGAACATGGCCCGCGCAAGCTGGTTTCGCTCCTCCTGCGAATGATCCACGAAGCCGAGGATCTTCTCGCCCGTGAGCCATTCCAGGGTGAGCAGGCGGCCGGTGGACAGGTCCTCGCGCACCTCGGGCACCCGCACCAGGGTCTCCCCCCTGAGCATGGCCTTGTAGAGGGCCGCATGCCGCGCCTCGCGGCGATAGTCCAGCTCCTCCCGCACCCGTGCGCCGATCTCCCGGGCGATCTCCCGCGTGTCGATGACACCGTTCATGCGGCGGTGGAGCGCGAAGAGGACGTCGAGCTGGTTGAGGTCCGCCTCCACGGCGGCCTGCATGTCGGGATATTGCAGCTTGCAGGCCACGTCCTCCCCGTCGAGCGTCACCGCGCGATGCACCTGCCCCAGGGAGGCGGCGGCGGCGGGCGTCTCGTCGAAGCGCGTGAACTTCGCCTGCCAGTCGCGGCCCAGCTCCGCCATCATGCGGCGGCGCACGAAGGCGCGCCCCATGGGCGGGGCATCGCTCTGGAGCTTCTGGAGCTCCGAGGCATAGTCCGGCGACAGCAGGTCGGGAATGGTGGCCATGAGCTGCGCCACCTTCATGAGCGGCCCCTTCAGGCCGCCCAGTGCCGCCGCCAGCGCGGCCGCGTTCCCCTCGCCCCGGTCGAGACCCAGGAGCCGCGTCCCGGCGATGCGCGCCGCCACGCCCCCCACATTGGCACCCACCCGCGCATAGCGGGCGGCGCGGGCGGAGAGGCGGTCGCGTTCGGTGTCGTCGGACATCACGGCTCCTTCGCATCCGCCCCTCAGGGGGCGGCGGACTTGCGGGTGAGGGCCAGCAGGATGAGAAGGGAAACGGGCGTGAGGATGTCCGTATAGAAGATGGGGCCCGCATTGCCGGGGGCGAAATTACCGGCAGTCATCATCTGCACCACATGCCCCCAGGCCGCGCCGCCCAGGAAGAACAGCATGAACAGAGACAGGGCGAGGCGAAAATCCCAATTGGCGCGATAGGCGGCCAGGAGGCCCACCACGCCCACGCCGAGATTGCACACGCCCACCTCGAACTGGAACGGGCTCGGTGCCCAGCCGATGGCGGCGGCCGCCCGCGCGGGAAAGGCGAGATGGCCGAGTGCGCCCCACAGCCCCTGGACGCCCACGGGAAACAGCATGATGGAGCGGATCAGCGCCTGCGCCAGCGCGCCGGACGGGCGCGGCTTCGGCATCCGGCCGTAGGAGGCACCCGCAAAGAAAATCGCCAGCGCCCACATGGTGATGGGAAACCAGAAAACCATGCCTTCCTCCCGCAATCGGCCGTGTCGTCAATGATGCCCCGGGACCGTGCCGGCACGGCCCACCGGTCGCCCGCGCGCGCCCTTGAAAGCGGGCCGCGCGCATTTCCCCCGGATCGCGCCAAGCTGACACCAAACGCCGGGCACCGCCAGGGTCGGGCTTGCCCCCGGCCAGGCCTTTTCCGTGGCCGTTGCAGCACCCGGCAGCGCCAGGAACGATCGGTGGAGGCTCCGAGGCTGGTCCTCAGGCGCGACCTGCGGCCGGAGCCGGGCGTGGGCCGCTTCCCTCCGGCCCGGCTCCGGTCTACACAGCCATCATGGACGCTGGACCTTCGGCATACGGCACCTTGAGGCGATGGGCCCTTCGGCTCGTGCTCGCCTATGCCGTGCTGTTCCAGGGCGTCGCGGGCGGGCTTGCGGGCACGCTGCATGTGCTGGCCGCACAGGGCTTCGCCGGCACCACCGAAATGTGCCTGCCCTCGCGCAGCGAGGCGCCCGCGCCTGTTTCGGCGACCCATGATGTGTGCTGCACCCTGGGCTGCGCCTCCGTCCAGCCCGCCACCGGTCCCGGCGAGGCGGCCGGGATCGCGGCGCCCGCGCGGCGCTCCGTCGCACTGCGCACCCAGATCCGGAATTCCGAAGAGCCTCCCGCGCCGCAGCGGCGCGGGTTCGAGGCGCGAGGTCCACCGCGGGCGGCCTGATCCGTCCGCCCTCGACCTCATTCTTTTCGGAGACGTCCATGTCCCGCCTGTTCCTGCACGGCGCCGCCTGCGCGGCCGCCCTTTTCATCGCCGCCCCCGCCTTCGCCCATGTCACGCTGGAGCAGAAGGAGGCCGCGTCCGGCTCCTTCTACAAGGGCGTGCTGCGCGTGCCCCACGGATGCGGCGACGCCGCCACCACCGCCATCAAGGTGTCGATCCCCGATGGCGTGGTGAGCGTGAAGCCCCAGCCGAAGGCCGGCTGGACGCTGGCCACCGAGACCGGCCCCTATGACAAGGCCTATGACGTGCTGCACGGACCGCCCGTGAAGGAGGGTGTGCGCGCCGTCACATGGTCGGGCGGCAGCCTCGCCAACGCCAATTACGACGAGTTCGTCTTCATCGCCTATCTGGCGCCGGACGCCGCCCCCAAGACCCTCTATTTCCCCACGCTCCAGACCTGCGGCGCCACGGCTTCGGACTGGAACGAGATTCCCGGCGCGGCCAATCCCAAGCCGGCGCGGCCCGCTCCCTCTCTCAAGCTCGCCGCCGCGACGGATGCCAAGGCTTCCGCCGGAGCGCAGGTGGGCAATCTCGTGGTGACGGCGCCCTGGTCGCGCGCGACGCCGGGCGGCGCCAAGGTGGCGGGCGGCTATCTCACCGTCACCAACAGCGGCACCACGCCGGACCGGCTCACCGGCGGCACCTTCGCGGCCGCCGGCCGGGTGGAGATCCACGAGATGGCCATGAAGGACGGCGTCATGACCATGCGCCCCCTCGCCGACGGCCTCGAAATCCCGCCCGGCGGCAGCGTCACCTTCGCGCCCGGCGGATATCACCTCATGTTCATGGACCTGAAGCAGCCGCTGAAGGAAGGCGAAACGGTGAAGGGCACCCTCACCTTCCAGAAGGCCGGAACGGCGGACGTCACCTTCGACGTGCGCAGCATCGGCGCCGGGTCCGCCTCCTCCGCCCCCACCGGCGGCGGGCACGGCGACCACAAGCACTGACGGGACCATATCCGGGCGCATCCGAAGACGGGTGCGCCCGAGCCCAGGGATGGCTGACGCACGCGGCATTGCTGACGCACGCGGCCGCTCAAGTACGGGACCGGTCAAGCGCCCGACCGGCCGACCACCCGACCGCCCGACCGCCCGACCGCCCGGGGGCGATCGACCATCACGCCCGGGATGTGTGCACAAAGACCCCGTCATGCCCGGGCGTGTCCCGGGCATCCACGGCGCAGTACGGGGCGAACCCCTTCGAGGTCCGCGCCATCGGCTCGGCGTGGATGGCCGGGACAAGCCCGGCCATGACGCGGTAAGAGTGGCGGCGAGGGCGGCGGCAAGGGTCGCGGTGGGGGCGGCGCCAAGAGTGGCAGCAAGGGCAGCGGCAGGAGCAGCGGCAAGCGTGTGCGCAAACGCGCGAAGCACCGGCCTTTGGTGACTGCCGATCCGACACAGGCGCCCACCCGTTCAAACCTGGCTCCGCGCGCGGCGGTGCGGCGGCGGCCAGGCCTGCCCCCCAAGCGCAACGCCCGCAGCAGCCTGGCAGCGGGCTGGTAGCGGCGGCGTGCGACGGGCCGGCTGGCAGAGGGGGTTGTTTGCGCCCCTCAGTCCTCCAACACCAGATGGCCCGCCGCGTCGAAGCCGGCGAAGGGATTGAACGCCACTTCCCACAAATGGCCGTCCGGATCGGCGAAATAGCCGGAATATCCGCCCCAGAACACCTTTTCCGCCGCCTTCACGAGGCGCCCGCCCGTGGCGGCGGCATGCGCGAGGAGCGCGTCCACCTCCGGCGGGCCGGATAGGTTGCAGGCGAGCGTGATCCCGGAAAAGGCGGATGCGGGCGTGTCCGCGACGCCCGCGTCCGCCGCGAGGTCCGCGCGGGGGAACAGGCTCAGCACCGCCCCGCCCACCTCGAAGAAGGCCACGCCCTCGTATTTTCGGGCGCGCCGCACGAGGCCGAGCCCCTCATAGAAGCCGATGGACCGCGCGAGGTCCGACACGCCCAGCGTCACGAGGGAGAGGCGCAAGGCGGGCGGGGTGTTCTCATCCATGCGGGACGTCCTTTTCAGAAGAGCGAAAGCTGCTCGCCGGCTGGCGCGGCGCGGCGGAAATGGGATGTGGTGAGCTTCAGGCCCCGCCCGGTAAGTCCGAGGCGGCGCGCGGCGATCTCGAAGCGGCGGCCGATGGTCCAGGCATAGGGGCCGATCCCCTTGCCGCGCGTGCCGAACGCCGAATCGTAGTCCTTGCCCCCGTGCATGTCGCGCACCAGCGACATGACATGGCGCGCCTTATCAGGCACATGGGCCACCAGCCATTCCTTGAACAGGTCGGCGATCTCCAGCGGCAGGCGCAGCGTCACATAGCCGGCCTCCCGCGCCCCGGCCTGCTGGCCCGCCTCCAACAGCCGCTCGATCTCCATGTCGTTGAGGGCGGGAATGAGGGGCGCGGTCAGGATGGCGGTGGGGATCCCCGCCTCGCTCAGCCGCCGGATGGTCTCCAGCCGCCGCCCGGGGCTCGCGGCGCGCGGCTCCATGGCGCGCGCCAGCGTGTGGTCGAGCGTGGTGACGGAGATGGCCACCTTCACGAGGTCGCGGCTCGCAAGGTCCGACAGGATGTCCAGGTCGCGCGTGATGAGGCCGGACTTGGTGACGATGCCCACCGGATGGCCGAAGTCGCGCAGCACCTCCAGGATGCGCCGGGTCAGCGCATATTGCTTCTCGATGGGCTGGTAGGGATCGGTATTGGTGCCGATGGCGATGGTGCGCGGCTTGTAGGCGGGATGGGAGAGTTCGCGCGCCAGCAATTCCGGCGCGTCCGGCTTCACGAACAGCTTGGTCTCGAAATCCAGCCCGGCGGACAGGCCGTGATAGGCGTGGGTGGGGCGGGCGAAGCAATAGATGCAGCCGTGCTCGCAACCTCGATACGTATTGATCGAGCGGTCGAACGCGATGTCGGGCGACTGGTTGCGGGTGATGATGGTGCGCGCCCGCTCCTCCGTCACCTCGGTGCGGAGCGGCGGAAGCTCCTCCAGGCTCTGCCAGCCGTCGTCGAACAGGATTCGCGCGGCCGGCTCGAACCGCCCCGCCGCGTTGGACACCGCGCCACGCCCCCGGCGCCGCTCCGCCTCCACGCCGACGCCGCATTCGCCCCCCTGGCCGGGGCCGTCCGGCGGGGGCATTTGCGGGGGACGCGCCCGCTCTTCCTGCAGCCGCCCGAGAATGCGTGCGGCGCGCGCGCTTTTTTTCGCCGCCGGGCCGCTCTGCCCATGCGGCACACCGTCATCCGCCCGCGCGGGCGTTGTATCCACGCCCGCTTGGGGCCGGGGGCGGAAAACGTTGGATTCATAGAGCGAAGCCATGTCCGGACTATAACACGACACAGGAACATAACAAGAACAACTTGCGGAAAGGCGGGCACCTCAAGGCGTTGAAAAGATCGAAATTTTGTATACTGTGGACCACGGCGAGTTGCCACAGTTGCCCTTCTCCGGTAAAGGGCCAGAGCTACCGCATGCTAGGGGGAGAACGCCATGGCCGAACACGGCACGCTGGAATACGCCACCGCCGAAGGCAACGATTACGAAGAGCATGCGCGCACCTACGCGCTGTTTACGAACCTGACCAAATGGGGGACGATCGCAGTCGTTCTGCTCATGGTCTTCATGTGGTTCTTCCTCCTCTGAATCGCGCCCTCGGGCCTCGGAGACGTTTCAATGAAAATCGCTGTACCCGCCGAGGTTGATCTCGGCGAGCCGCGGGTCGCTGCGACCCCGGATACGGTCAAGCGGCTGGTGGGGCTCGGCGCCACGGTGGTGGTCGAGACGGGCGCCGGCCTGAAGTCGGGCATCAGGGACGCGGACTATGAAGCCGCCGGAGCCACGCTCGCGCCGTCCGCCAAGGATGCGCTCGCGGGCGCGGACGTGGTGCTCAAGGTGCGCCGGCCCACCGATGCGGAACTGCCGGACTACAAGGCGGGCGCGCTCGTTCTGGGCATCCTGGACCCCTATGGCAACGACGCCGCGCTGAAGGCCATGGCCGATGCGGGCCTTGCCACCTTCGCCATGGAGCTGATGCCCCGCATCACCCGCGCGCAGGTGATGGACGTGCTGTCCTCCCAGGCCAACCTCGCCGGCTATCGCGCCGTCATCGACGCCTCGGCCGAGTTCGGCCGCGCGCTCCCCATGATGATGACCGCCGCGGGCACGGTTCCGGCCGCCCGCTGCTTCATCATGGGCGCGGGCGTCGCGGGCCTCCAGGCCATCGCCACCGCCCGCCGCCTCGGCGCCGTGGTGACGGCGACCGACGTGCGTCCCGCCGCGAAGGAACAGGTGGAATCCCTCGGCGCCAAGTTCGTGGCCGTGGAGGACGAGGAGTTCAAGCAGGCCGAGACCGCCGCGGGCTACGCCAAGCCCATGTCGGCGGAATACCAGGCCAAGCAGGCCGCCCTCGTCGCGGACCACATCAGGAAGCAGGACCTGGTCGTCACCACCGCGCTCATTCCCGGGCGTCCCGCGCCGAAGCTCATCTCGGCCGCCATGGTGGCGTCCATGAAGCCGGGCTCGGTGATCGTGGACCTCGCGGTGGAGCGCGGCGGCAACGTGGAAGGCGCGGTGCCGGGCGAGGTCGTCGAGGTGAACGGCGTGAAGATCGTCGGCCATCTCAACACCGCCGGCCGCATCGCCGCGTCCGCATCGCAGCTCTATGCGAAGAACCTCTACGCGTTCCTCGAGACCATGATCGACAAGCAGGCCAAGACCCTTGCCGTGAAGTGGGACGACGAGCTCGTGAAGGCGACGCTCCTGACCCGCGACAACGCCGTCGTTCACCCCAATTTCGCCCCCAAGGTTGAGGGAGCCGTGCAATGAGCAGCCCCATCGCAGCCCAGACGGCGGTGGATGCCGCCTCCCAGGCCCGCGCCGCGGCGGAAGTCGCGCGCCAGGCCGCCGAAGCCGCCCAGATTTACGCCGACCAGGCGGCCACCGCCCTCGGCGCGGCCGCCCATGCGGCCACGGGCGGTGCCATCGACCCCTTCGTGTTCCGCCTGTCCATCTTCGTGCTGGCGGTGTTCGTGGGCTATTACGTGGTGTGGTCGGTGACCCCGGCGCTCCACACCCCGCTCATGTCCGTCACCAACGCCATCTCATCGGTGATCGTGGTGGGCGCGCTTCTCGCGGTGGGTGTCTCCACGGTCGGCGATGCCGGCCATTCCTGGGGTGCGCGGATCTTCGGGTTCATCGCGCTCGTCTTCGCCTCGGTGAACATTTTCGGCGGGTTCCTCGTGACCAGCCGCATGCTCGCCATGTACCAGAAGAAGAAGTGAGGACGATGCGATGAACGCCAATATCGCCGGCCTCCTCTACCTGGTCTCGGGCATCCTCTTCATCCTTGCCCTTCGCGGCCTCTCGCACCCGACCACCTCCCGCCAGGGCAACCTGTTCGGCATGGTGGGCATGGGCGTCGCCGTGCTCACGACGCTCGCGCTCTCCCCGCCCTCCGACGTGTTCGGCTGGGTGCTGGTGATCGCGGGCATCGGCATCGGCGGCGGCATCGGCGCGGTGGTGGCCCGCCGCATCGCCATGACCGCCATGCCGCAGCTGGTCGCGGCCTTCCACTCGCTGGTGGGCCTTGCCGCGGTGCTCGTGGCCGCCGCCGCGCTCTACGCGCCGGCCGCCTTCGGCATCGGCACGCCGGGCGACATCCACGGGGCCAGCCTCGTGGAAATGGTGCTGGGCGTCGCCATCGGCGCGATCACCTTCACCGGGTCGATCATCGCCTTCGCCAAGCTGAACGGGAACATGTCGGGCAAGCCGATCATGCTGCCGTTCCGCCACCTCATCAATATCGGCCTCGCGGCGCTGCTGCTGGTCCTGATCGTGGCGTTCGTGCTCACCGGCTCGATCCCGCTGTTCTGGATCATCACGCTCCTGTCGCTGGTGCTGGGCGGCCTGCTCATCATCCCCATCGGCGGCGCCGACATGCCGGTGGTGGTGTCCATGCTCAACTCCTATTCGGGTTGGGCGGCGGCCGGCATCGGCTTCACGCTGGGCAACACCGCGCTCATCATCACGGGCGCGCTGGTGGGCTCCTCGGGCGCGATCCTGTCCTACATCATGTGTAAGGGCATGAACCGCTCCTTCATCTCCGTCATCCTCGGCGGCTTCGGCGGCGAGACCGCCGGCGGCCCGGCCGGCGCGGTGGAGACCCGGCCCGTGAAGCACGGCTCGGCGGAAGATGCCGCCTACATCATGAAGAACGCGCAGAAGGTCATCATCGTGCCGGGCTACGGCATGGCGGTGGCGCAGGCGCAGCATGCGCTTCGCGAGATGGCCGACCTCCTGAAGGAGGAAGGCGTCGAGGTGAAGTACGCCATCCACCCGGTGGCGGGCCGCATGCCCGGGCACATGAACGTGCTGCTGGCGGAAGCCCAGGTGCCCTATGACGAGGTGTTCGAGCTGGAGGACATCAACTCCGAGTTCGCCCAGGCCGACGTCGCCTTCGTCATCGGAGCCAACGACGTGACCAACCCGGCGGCCAAGACCGACCCCGCCTCGCCCATCTTCGGCATGCCGATCCTGGACGTGGAGAAGGCCAAGACCGTGCTCTTCATAAAGCGCGGCATGGGCTCGGGCTATGCCGGCGTGGAGAACGAACTGTTCTTCCGCGACAACACCATGATGCTCTTCGGCGACGCCAAGAAGGTCACCGAGGAAGTGGTGAAGGGCCTCTGAGGCCCCTACCCCTTCGAGACGCACCACGAGGGGCCGCCCGGCACATGCCGGGCGGCCCCTTCGCTTTTCTGCGGGAGACGCAACGAATGCTTGCGCTTTTCAGATGAGTCGCGTTCCCTCTCATGTATCATTGCGAATCAAGAGTTCTTCGCAGAGGGGGAACGCACATGTCGGCCATGAAGATTCACAGCATGAGCATCGACGTCGTGCAGGATAAGGCCGTGATTTCCTTCGTGAAGCCCGGCGCGACGCCGAGTCTCCTGAAGCTCACGAACGTGCACGTCACCTGCCCCCTGCCCATCGAGGGCCAGGGCGATTTGCGCGACGCGACGCTGGCCCAGGCCCGCGCGGCGCTGCAGGAAGCGATCCGCATCCTAGACCACGGCACCGCCTGACCCGCGCGGCCTCCGGCTGGCGGAGGCGCGGGATTGTCCGTCCGACAGGCCAAATGCCCGGGCGGATCCATGTGCAGATGTTCGACAGTCAAACCCATTCCCGCGGGGGCGCCCAGGGCGCGCTCCCATGTACTCGCGCGACGCACAGGCGTGGATGCCCGGGACGAGCCCGGGCATGACGGGTGCGCGGGGCCGAGGCTGCCCGCTCTCCGAACGATGACCCGCCCTACGCCGCCTTCAACGTCTTCTCCACATAGCGGCTTTCCTGGGTGCGCCCGCCATAGCCGTAGGCGTCGGCCTTCACCTCGCGCACATGGATGTAGCTCTCGGGATGCAGCGGGCCCAGCAGGCCGCTCATGTCCGCGAACACCGCCGCGATATAGGCGGCCTTCTCGTCCTTGGTGTTGGTGCCGTCCACCACGGCGATGTCCAGCCAGAAGCTGGTGCGCCCGGCGGCAGCCAGGCTCGGTCCGCCCACGAACCAATGCTCCGCCGCCACGAACGAGACGGCGACGGAGGTGAGCGCCGGATCCTTGCGCAGCAGCCGGGCGGTGAGCGCCGAAAGCCGGGCGGCCACCTCCCCCGCCTTGGCCGCGTCAGGAGCGCCGGAAAGGGTGACTTGAAGAATGGGCATGGGACAGGTCTCCGTTGGGACACCCGGACGCTAGGCCCTGCGGACACTTCAGAAAAATTGATTTATGGAAATCGAGAAATTGGCTAGGCTAATGGAATAGCTCCATAGGGCCCGCCCATGCTCCGCAATCTCGATCTCGACCTGATCCGCAGCTTCGTGGCGGTGGCGGATCTGGGGTCCATTTCCGCCGCCGGCCAGCGGGTGGGGCGCACCCAGTCGGCGGTGAGCCTGCAGATGGACCGGCTGGCCGAATCCCTCGGCTTCCTGCCCCTGGAGCGGCGCGGGCGCGGCGTGGCGCTGACCGCACGCGGCGCCGCCTTCCTGGACGATGCCCGCCGCCTGCTGGACCTGAACGACCGCATCCTCGCCCAGCACGTCCATGGGGGCTATGCGCACCCGCTGCGCATCGGCTTCCTGCAGGATTTCGGTGAGGGCGCGCTCCAGCGCGTGCTGAGCCGCCTCGCGGCCCTGTTCCCGGACGCGCCGCTGACGGTGCAGGTGAGTTCCACCGCCCCCATGCTGGAGCGCCTGCAGGCGGGCGACCTCGACCTCGCGCTCGGCCTGCGGACAGACCTGGACCTGCCCGCCACCCCTGCCGGGCGCGTGCCCATGGCCTGGATTGCCTCGCGGCACCTGCGGCTGTCCCCGGAAGAGCCTGTGCCGCTGCTGATGTTCGAATCCCCCTGCATCTATCGCGCGGCGGCCCTCAGCGCGCTCAATGCGGCGGGGCGTGCCTATCGCATCGCCTTCACCAGCCCCAGCCTCCCGGGGCTTCTGGCGGCGGCGGGCGCCGGGCTCGGCGTCACGGTGCGCACCTCGCGCGCGGTGCGGCAGGATCTGGTGGCGGTGCGCGAGCCGGATTTGCCGCGCCTGCCGGACGTGGAATTCGTCATGTACCGGCGGGCGGAAGTGGCGCCGCCCGCCTTGCTCCAGGCGGAAGAGGTCATCCTGGAGGAATTGCGCCGCGAGCGGCCGCTGTTCGCGGCTGCCTGAGGCGCCCACCTCCCCCGGAGGCCTCGCGCTCTCCGCGCCC
>JACESF010000102.1 GCA_013911975.1 Hyphomicrobiales bacterium
GTCCTTCGCCACGATCTCGGCGAGACCGTGGGCGTCGGCGCGCTGCTCGGCTCCATCGGCGCCGGTTCCGGCGCTGCTGCCGCTCCCGCCGCCGAGGCGCCCAAGGCCGCGCCGGCTCCTGCGGCTCCCGCCCCGGCTCCGGCCGCTCCGGCTGCGGCCCCCGCCGCGTCGGGCGCCAACGGCCCGGCCGTGTCCCGCATCGCCGCCGAGAGCGGCGTGTCGCCGGCCAACGTGGCGGGGTCCGGCAAGGACGGCCGCGTGACCAAGGGCGACATGCTCGCCGCCGTGGCCGCCGGCGCTTCCGCCGCCCCCGCGCCGGTCTCCGTGCCGCGCGTCGCGTCCTCGGCGGAAGACGCGGTGCGCGAAGAGCGGGTGAAGATGACCAAGCTGCGCCAGACCATCGCGCGGCGCCTGAAGGATGCGCAGAACACGGCTGCGATGCTCACCACGTTCAACGACGTGGACATGACCGCCGTCATGAGCCTGCGCGCCCAGTTCAAGGATGCGTTCGAGAAGAAGCACGGCACGAAGCTCGGCTTCATGGGCTTCTTCACCAAGGCGGTGATCGCGGCCCTGAAAGACATCCCGGCGGTGAACGCCGAGATCGACGGCCAGGATCTGGTCTACAAGAACTACTACAATATCGGCATCGCGGTCGGCACCGAGAAGGGCCTCGTGGTTCCGGTGGTGCGCGACGCCGACCAGATGTCGGTGGCCGACATCGAGAAGGCCATCGCCGGCTACGGCCGCAAGGCGCGTGACGGCAAGCTCGGCATCGAGGACATGCAGGGCGGCACCTTCACCATCACCAATGGCGGCATCTACGGCTCGCTGATGTCCACCCCCATCCTCAATGCGCCGCAGTCGGGCATCCTCGGCATGCACCGCATCGAGGAGCGCCCGGTGGCCATCAAGGGCCAGGTGGTGATCCGTCCCATGATGTATCTCGCCCTCTCCTACGACCACCGCATCGTCGACGGCCGCGAGGCCGTGACCTTCCTGGTGCGCGTGAAGGAGACCCTGGAAGATCCCGCGCGCCTCGTGCTGGACCTGTGACGGGCACGTATTGAGCCCAGGACCGGCGGCCGCGCGCCGCCGGTCATTGACAAGGCGGTCGGCCGCGCCGCCCGCTCGCCGAGGATGCGTCATGTCGAGCCATCTCGCGGAATTCCTGACCCTCATGGCGGTGTTCGGCCTCGCGGCCATCACGCCGGGTCCGGACTTCGCCATGGTGGTGCGCCAGAGCGTGGCGCACGGGCGCCGGGCGGGCCTGTTCACCAGCCTCGGCGTCGGATCGGCCATCCTGTTCCACGCGGCCTACACCATTGCCGGCCTCGGCCTCGTGGTGGCGCACTCGCTTCTTGCCTTCAACATCCTGAAATGGGCTGGCGCGGCCTATCTCGTCTATGTGGGCGTGCGCACCTGGCGCGCCCCGCCGCCGGACCTTTCCGCCCTCGCGGCGCCGGAGACGCGGCCGGGCGTGACGGGTGACGCCGGCAGCTTCGCCCTGGGCTTCCTCACCAATGTGCTGAACCCCAAGGCCGTGCTGTTCTTCCTCTCCATCTTCACCACGCTGGTCAGCCCCTCCACGCCGCTCGCCATCCAGGCGTGCTACGGCGCGGCCATGGGCGGGCTGCTGGCCCTGTGGTTCTGCCTCGTGGCGCTGGTCTTCACGGGCGGCGCCGTGACGGCCGCGCTCGCGCGCATGGGCCGAACCTTCAACCGCCTCACCGGTGGCGCGCTCATTCTCATGGGCGTGCGCCTCGCCTTCCAGCGGGGGCAGGCCGCCACCTGATCTCATCCGTCCGCCGCGCGGCCGCGCGCCGCGCCATCTTTCAAGGATCGCACGTCAATGTCCTACGACCTCATCGTCATCGGCACCGGCCCCGGCGGCTATGTCTGCGCCATCCGCGCCTCCCAGCTTGGCCTGAAGGTGGCCGTGGTGGAGAAGCGCGCCACCCATGGCGGCACCTGCCTGAACGTGGGCTGCATCCCCTCCAAGGCGCTGCTGCACGCCTCCGAGCTGTTCGAGGAAGCCGGCCACGCCTTCGCGGGCATGGGCATCCAGGTGTCGGCGCCCAAGCTCGACCACAAGGCGTTCCTCGCCTTCAAGGACAAGGCGGTGGACGGCAACACCAAGGGTGTCGAGTTCCTGCTGAAGAAGAACAAGGTGGACGTGCATTTCGGCACCGCCAAGATCCTCGCGGCCGGCAAGGTGGAAGTGACCGCCAACGCGGACGGCGCGAAGAGCGTGCTGGAGACCAAGAACATCGTCATCGCCACCGGCTCGGACGTGGCCCAGCTTCCCGGCGTCACCATCGACGAGCAGAAGGTGGTCTCCTCCACCGGCGCGCTGGTCCTGCCCCAGGTGCCCGGCAAGCTGGTCGTGGTGGGCGCGGGCGTGATCGGCCTGGAGCTGGGCTCCGTGTGGCGGCGCCTCGGCGCGCAGGTGACGGTGGTGGAATTCCTGGACCGCATCCTGCCCGGCATGGACGGCGAGGTGGCCAAGAACTTCCAGCGCATTCTGGAAAAGCAGGGCATCGCCTTCAAGCTCGGCACCAAGGTGACGGGCGTGGATACGTCGGGCAAGGGCGCGAAGGTCACGGTTGAGCCCGCCGCCGGCGGCGCCGCCGAGGTGATCGAGGCGGATGTGGTCCTGGTGGCCATCGGCCGCGTGGCTTACACGCAGGGCCTCGGCCTCGCCGAGATCGGCGTGGAGACCGACAAGCGCGGCCGCGTGGTGATCGATCCCCATTTCCAGACCAATGTGCCCGGCATCTTCGCCATCGGCGACGTGGTGGCCGGCCCCATGCTGGCCCACAAGGCCGAGGACGAGGGCGTCGCCTGCGCCGAGCTTCTGGCGGGCAAGGCGGGCCATGTGAATTACGGCGTCATCCCCGGCGTGGTCTACACCTCGCCGGAAGTGGCTTCCGTGGGCAAGACCGAGGAAGAGCTGAAGGCCGAGGGCGTCGCCTACACGGTCGGCAAGTTCCCGTTCCTGGCCAACGGCCGCGCCAAGGCCAACAACCAGACCGACGGCTTCGTGAAGATCCTCGCGGACGCCGCCACCGACAAGGTGCTGGGCGCCCACATCATCGGCGTCGAAGCCGGCGAGATGATCCACGAATGCGCCGTGCTCATGGAGTTCGGCGGCTCGTCGGAAGACCTCGCCCGCACCTGCCATGCCCATCCCACCCGCTCCGAGGCGGTGAAGGAGGCGGCCATGGCCGTGGAGAAGCGCGCCATCCACATGTGAGGGGCGCGCGCCCCGCCACATCGCAACAGCGAAGGACGGCGCGGCCTCACAGCCGCGCCGTCTTCACATCAGGGAGCGTCAGCCGCCCTTGTGGTCGCTGGGGGTGGAAGCGGTGGTGGTGGTCGAGCCGGTGGAGGTCGAGGCCATCCCGGCGCAGTCCGCGAACGCCGGGGCGCTGGCGAGGGCGGAGAGAAGGCAAACGGCGAACGTCAGACGCGTCATGGTCCATACTCCGTTTGTGAGCCACCCTCGAAGCCTACGCCTCATGGACGGCCCGCCAAGCCCCCGGACGGTGCCATCGCACCCGGATCGGGCGGAAGCCGCCCCCGGTCACGCGCTGTTGATCAGTCCCGCGTTCGCCGGGCGAGGCCGCCTCGCTGGCGTCACGCAAGCCGGCTAATTTCGTCCCATGCTCGCACCCGCGCCCCCCGATCCGATCCGCCGCTCGCCCGCCTGGGCGCGGCCGCTGCTGGTGGCGCTGGCGGCGCTGTTCCTTCTGGAAGCCTGGCTGTGGCGGCGCCTCGGCCCGCTGGTGGACTGGTGCGCGGCCCTCATCCCCTTCGCCCGGCTGAAGGCTCTGCTCGCCTCCTGGGCGCGCCGCCTGCCGCCCTATGGGGCGCTGGTCCTGTTCGCCATCCCAATCGCGCTGGTGGAGCCGCTGAACGTGATGGCGCTGTGGGGATTTTCCCATCATCACTGGACCCTCGGCGCCGCCAGTCTCCTGTTCGAGAAGCTGGTGGGCGTCGGCCTCATGGCGTTCGTCTACGGCATCTGCGAACCGCAATTGCGGGCCATCGGCTGGTTCTCCTGGCTGGTGGATATGTGCCTGAAGGCCAAGGCCTGGGCCGACCAGGAGGTGGCGCCGCTGAAGGCGCGGATCCATGCCATCCGCGACCGCATGGCGCGGGGCGGGGGCTTCGCCGCGCGGGTGGCCGCGCTCCGGCGCCGCATCTTCTCGCGGGGGTGAGCGGCCGTCAGGCGCGCGGATGCGCGGCCCGGTAGGCGCTCAGCAGGGCGGTATCGTCCAGCGCGGTATAGATTTGCGTGGTGGACAGCGAGGCATGGCCCAGCAATTCCTGGATGGCCCGCAGGTCGCCGCCGCGTGACAGAAGGTGGGTGGCGAAGGAGTGGCGCAGCGCATGGGGCGTCGCGCTGTCCGGCAGGCCGAGGGCGCCGCGCATGCGCTCCACGGCAAGCTGCACAATGCGCGGCGAGAGCGGGCCGCCCCGCGCGCCCCGGAACAGCGGTCCGTCCGCCTCCAACCCGTAGGGGCACAGGCGTCCATACTCCGCGATGGCCCGGGAGACGGGCGCGATCAGCGGCACCATGCGGGTCTTGGACCCCTTGCCGATAACGGTGAGGCGTCCTTCGGCCCCGTCCCGGGGCACCTGCCCGGCGCGCAGGCCGAGCGCCTCCGAAATGCGGAGGCCCGCCCCGTAGAGCAGGGCGATCACGGCGGCATCCCGCGCGAGGATCCAGGGCGCGCGGCTCTCCCCGGCGCGGGTCTCCGGGTCCGAAAGCGCCCGCGCGGCATCGGGCGAGACCGGCTTCGGCAGGCCCTTGGGCACCTTGGGCGCCCGCACCGCCGAGAGCGGCGCCACCTTGCCGATCCCCTCCCGCTCCAGGTGCCCGGCGAAGGACCGGGCGGCGGCGAGCAGGCGCACGAGGCTGCGGGGCGCGGCCCCGGTGGCGCGGCGGGCGGCGAGCACCGCGCGCATGTCGGCGGGGGTGAGCGCCGCGAGCCCGGCAAGGTCGGGCCGCCCGCCCAGATGGTCGGAGAGGATGAGCAGCACCTGGGCGAGATCGCGCGCATAGGCCTCGCGCGTCTTGGGCGCGAGGCGGCGCTCGTGGGCGAGCCGGTTCAGCCACCCTTCCGCCGCCGCCGCCACATCCGGCGCGCAGGCCGAGAAAAGCGCCGCGCCGACGCGCCGGGCCTTGTCCTCGTCGGTCATCGCCATGGGGAACCTCCCTGCGCCATCAGTGCGCCGGAAACATGAAGCCGGCGCTAACGGACCAATTTCGCGGGGCCTCTTGCAATCGAAATGTATCTTACGATATATCGATCATAACGGTATCGAAAGATACATCTTAAAGAAGGAATGTCCCATGTTTGGATGCAGGCCCCAATGGAATCCGGATCGCTTCGCGGCCGGTCGCTACGGTGAAGGTGGCGGCGGTTTCGGGGGCGGCGGCTTCGGCCGGGGCGGACGCGGGCGGGGCGGCGGAGACATGTTCCGCCTCGGCCGCATGCTCGCCCAGGGCGACCTGAAGCTCCTGGCCCTGTCGCTCATCGGCGAGCAGCCGCGCCACGGCTACGAGATCATCAAGCTGATCGAGGAGAAGACCGGCGGCTGGTATTCGCCGAGCCCCGGCGTCATCTACCCGACCCTCACCTATCTGGAAGAGGCGGGCTATGTCACCGCCGAGGCGGACGGCGCAAAGAAGCGCTACGCCATCACCCCGGAGGGGGAGGCGCACCTGGAGGAGAACCGGGCGCTGGCCGACACGCTGGTGGGCCGTCTCTCCGAGATCGGCCTCAAGATGAGCAAGTTCCGCCGCTGGATGGGCGCTGGCGAGGAGGAGGGAGCGGCGCGCCCTGCCAACGACCTGCCCCGCCTCGTGGCGGCGGCCATGGAAGATCTCAGGGACGCGGTGAAGGCCCGCCTTGAGACCGAACGCGGCGGCGACATGCGGGTGGTGGAGATCCTCGCCCGCGCCGCGCGCGAGATCCGCGAGGGCTGAACGGCCGGGCCCGGGCCTATAGGCAGGGCGTGAGGCCGCCGCAAAGACATCGGGCCCGCTCCATGGAGCGGGCCCGATCTATTCTGGGGTGGCCTCTCAGCCGCCCTTCTGCTGGTCCGACGCCTGCTTCACCGGGGGCTCGGCCTCGGCGGCGTCGAGGCCGCTTTCCAGCTTCTTGGTGATCTTCGCCAGATCGTCGGGCTCGGGCTTCAGGTCGCGGGCATGGGCCCACTGGAACGTGGCTTCCAGCTTCCGGCCCACCTTCCAGTACGCGTCGCCCAGATGGTCGTTGATGACCGGGTCCTGCGGCTTCAGCTCCACCGCGCGCTCCAGCTCGTTCACCGCCTCCTCGTAGCGGCCGAGGCGGTAATAAGCCCAGCCGAGGCTGTCCACGATGTATCCGTCGTCGGGACGCAGCGCGACCGCCTTGCGGATCATGTCCAGGCCCTGGTCCAGGTTCACGCCCTGGTCCACCCAGCTATAGCCCAGATAATTGAGCACGTGCGGCTGGTCGGGGAACAGTTCCAGCGCCTTCTTCAGGTCCGCTTCCGCCGCCGTCCAGTTCTTGCTGCGCTCGTTGCAGATGCCGCGGAAATAGAACAGCGTCCAGCTGTTGCGCTGGGGCGAGGGCACGAGGGCGAGCGCCTGGTCATAGGTCTTCGCGCATTCGGAGAACATCTTCCGGTTGCGCTCGATGCCGGCGAGGGCCACCAGCGCCTCCAGGTCCTTCGGATCCTGCTTGATAAGCGCCTGGAGGTGCTTGCGCGCCTCGTCATGCTTGTCGATGGAATCGAGGTTCACCGCCATCTGCACTTCGGCATTGCGCTTCAGCGGCGAGTCGCCCGGCACCTTCTCATAGACCTCGATGGCCTGCTGCGGCTGCTTGAGCTGCTCGTAGAGGTCCGCGAGGGTCAGGCTCGCCAGCGGGTGGTCGGGATAGAGCCACAAAGCGAGCTGGAGATAGACGAGGGCGAGGTCCTCGCCCCCCTGGCGCGCGAGCGCCGCGCCGAGGCCGTACAGCACCTCGGCCGCACCTTCCTGCGGCGTCTTGATGAGCTGGGGCAGGGTCTTGCCCGCCTTCAGCTCCGCCACGTCGGCCTCCACCAGCGGATGGCGGGGCAGCAGCTTCTCGAAATTCTGGTAGACCTCCAGCGCCGCCGGGATGCCGACATTGCGCGAGGCCCAGCGGCCATAGGCATCCACCGCCCGCACGGAGGAGGGGTCGATCTTCACGGCCGCTTCCAGCCGCTTGCCCGCGTCCTTCTTCTGGCCGGCGGCATCGAGGATCAGGCCCGCATTCAGATCCTTGAAGGCGGCGTACCAGTCCGGCCCCTGGAGGCGGTCGACCATCTCCACGCCCGCCTTCGCGTTGCCCGAGCCCAGCATGGTCCAGGCCGCGAGCAGGGTGGCGGTGAGGTCGCCGATGGGGCCGCGCACGGAGAGCGACAAATTGGTGCGGGCGCGTTGGTACTCGCTCTTCTTGATGGCCCGGGCGGCGAGCACGAGGCGCGCGATCCGGTGCGAGCGGTCGAGCTTCACCAGCCGTTCCGCCAGGGGCACGGAATCGTCCACGTCCCCGTCCACCAGCATGGCGAAGAAGGCGCGTTCCAGCACCTCCTCGTTGCGCGGGTCCATCTTCAGCAGCGCGCGCAGATAGGCGACGGCCGCGTCGGAATCCCGTTCGGTGCTGGCGATCCGGGCCGCCAGATAGCTTCCCGCGATGGTGGGATCGACGATGGGCGGATAGTCCGCACGGGCGGCCTGGGGCGCCGCCACGGCCATGGCCGCGCTGAAGGCGGCCGCGAGGGCCAGTGGCGAGCGAGAGAGAGAGATCTTCACCGTGCGGAAATCCTGAAGCTCATCGACAAGGCGGCCAGCCCGACTGCAGCGCCCGCGCGCCCGACAGGCCGCCGATTCGCCATCGGCTGCGAACGTTGCAATGCGATACCCGACCGGACAAGCCGCCTCACAGGGACGATCCCCGCATGCGGCTCGCGCGCCGGCGCCGGATGGCAGCAGAAAGGCGATACATGGCGGGAGGATGGCCGGTTTCCTCCTGCGCCGCAAGCATTCCCGGGACACGGCGCCGCACCGGACCTTGCCGCAACGGAGCCCGCGCGGCATAAGTCCGGCCATGCAGGAGCTTGCGGCCCGTGCGCCGGCAAAGGTCAATCTCACGCTGCGCGTGTTGCGCCGCCGCGAAGATGGGTTTCACGATCTCGCGAGCCTCGTGGCCTTCGCGGGCGTCGCGGATCGCCTGAGCCTGCGGCCCGGCGCGCCGCTGGGCCTGACCGTCGGCGGCCCGCGCGCCGAGGCGGCGGGGCCGGAGGCCGACAATCTCGTCCTCAAGGCCGCCCGCGCGCTCGCCGAACGTGTGCCGGGCCTCGCGCTCGGCGCCTTCCGGCTGGAGAAGCGCCTGCCCGTGGCGGCGGGCCTCGGCGGGGGATCGTCGGACGCGGCGGCGGCGCTGCGCCTGCTCGCCCGGCTCAATGCCCTGCCGCCGGACCATCCCGCCCTTCTCGACGCCGCTCGGGCCACCGGCTCGGACGTGCCGGTCTGCCTCGATCCGCGCGCGCGCCTCATGGAGGGGGTGGGCGACCGCCTCTCCGCGCCCCTCGGCCTGCCGCCCCTGTTCGCGGTCCTGGTCAATTGCGGGGCGAGCGTGCCCACGGCGCCGGTCTTCAAGGGGCTGGGCCTCGCGCCGGGGGCGGCGCTTCCCGGGCCCGCCCACCCGCAGGCATGGCCACAGGAGCGCGCCGCGCTATTGGCGCTTCTCGCCGGCGTGCCCAACGACCTTGAGGCACCCGCGATCGGGTTCGCGCCCGCCATCGCCGATGCGCTGGCGCTGCTGGCGGGGCATCCCGAGGCGCGTCTCGTGCGCATGTCCGGCTCGGGGGCGACGGTGTTCGCGCTGGTGGAGGATTGCCGCGCGGCGGCCCGCCTGTCCCGCCATGTCTCGGCGATCCGCCCCGCCTGGTGGGTGCGCGCAACGGTGCTGCGATGACGATCCTGGCTTATGTGGTGGCGGCGATCGCGGAGATCGCGGGGTGCTTCGCCTTCTGGCACGTGGTGCGCTCGGGCGGTTCATGGCTCTGGCTGGTGCCGGGGGTCGGCAGCCTGATCGTCTTCGCCGGGGCGCTGACCCTGGTGGAGGCGAGCGCCGCCGGGCGCGTGTTCGCGGCCTATGGCGGCGTCTATATCGTTGCGTCCCTTGCCTGGATGTGGGCGGTCGAAGGCCTGCGGCCGGACCGCTGGGACGTGACGGGCGGCATGATCTGCCTTGCCGGCGCCGCCGTGATCCTGTTCGCGCCCCGCGCCTGAAAGCCGGGCGCCCCGCGCGTCAGTGCGCGCGGGAGATGCAGAAATCCACCGCTTCGGTGAGCGCGTCCTTGGCGGTGCCCGGCGCGAACAAAGCGAGGGCGTCCTTGGCGATGGCGCCGTAATGGCGGGCCCGCTCGATGGTGTCGGCCAGCGCCCGGTGCTTGGTGAGCAGCCCCACCGCGTGGGCGAGGTTCTCTTCCGTCGCTTCCCCGTTTTCCACCGCGCGCTTCCAGAAGGCGCGCTCCTCCGCGTCGCCGCGCCGGAAGGCGAGCACTACGGGCAGGGTGATCTTCCCCTCGCGGAAGTCGTCGCCCACGTTCTTGCCGAGCTTGGCCTGGCTGCCGCCATAGTCCAGCGCGTCGTCCACGAGCTGGAAGGCGATGCCGAGATTCATGCCGTAGCTGCGGCACGCGCCCTGCTCGCCCTTGGGCCGCTGGCCGAGCACGGCGCCCACCTCGCAGGCAGCGGCGAACAGTTCCGCCGTCTTGCCCCGGATGACCGCGAGGTAGTCGTCTTCGGACGTCTCGGTGTTCTTGGCGGCGGCGAGCTGCATCACCTCGCCCTCGGCGATGGTGCAGGCGGCGGTGGAGAGAATGTCGAGGCAGGAGAGGGAGCCCACCTCCACCATCATCTTGAAGGCCTGGCCCAGCAGGAAGTCGCCCACGAGGACGCTGGCTTCGTTGCCCCATAGCTTGCGCGCGGCCAGCTTGCCGCGCCGCATGTCGCTCTCGTCCACCACGTCGTCGTGGAGGAGCGTCGCCGTATGCATGAACTCCACCGAGGCGGCGAGCTTCACATGGCCCTCGCCCGCATAGCCGCTGAGCGCGGCGCAGGCGAGCGTGAGCATGGGCCGCAGCCGCTTGCCGCCGCCGGAAATGAGATGGTTCGCCACCTCCGGGATCATGGCCACGTCGGAGCCCGTGCGCGCGAGGATGGTCGCGTTCACCCGCTCCATGTCCGCCTTCACGAGGCGCACCAGAGCATCCAGGGAGGGTTCGTTCGGCTCGAACGGAAGGACGACGGCCAAGAATGGCTCCCGCTTGTCAATCAGGCGGGCGCACCATAGGGAGGAGTGCGGGTTCCGTGCAAGTCGCGAAGCGCGAAATGACGGATGGCGCCACCCGGCAGGGCGCACCGCGCCCCCTCCGCCGACAGTGCGCCATCGCATCTAAGGCATTGAAGAATGAGGCCGCCCGCGCTTTCCTTAAGGTCCGCGCGGACAGTCGGCCGAAGCGTGGGCGTGTCAATCGGCGCAGCCCGTGCGCCGGCTGGTGGCCGGGAGAGGACGGAGGCGGACGGCATGCGCGACATCGTGCGGACCAACGACATGGTGCTGATCTCGGCGGTGGAGGCGCTCCTGACCGCGGCGGATATCGGGTGCCTTGTGGCGGATGCCCATGTGAGCGCGCTGGAAGGCTCCATCGGCGTTCTGCCGCGCCGGATCCTGGTGGTGGACGACGATGTGGCCCGCGCGCGCCGCCTCCTGTCGGACGCCGATCTCGGGCATGTCCTTTATGACGGCCCCTGACCCGTCAGGCGGCCCTGCCGGCGAAACCACCCTCGACGCCTTCCTGGACGGCGCCCTGGTGCTGGAGCAGCCGCGGCGCGGGCATCGCATGGGCCATGATGCCGTGCTGCTCGCGGGCCTGGCGCGGGCGGAGGACCGCACCCTTGTCGATTTCGGCTCCGGCGCCGGGGGCGTCGCCATGTGCGCGCTGGCGCGGCATCCCGGCGCGCGGGCTGTGCTGGTGGAGCGCGAGCCCCCGCTGGCGGCGCTCGCCGCCCGAAACGCGGAGCGGAACGGCCTTTCCGGGCGCTGCGAGATCCTGTGCGCCGACGTGGTCCACCTGAACCGGCGGGGCGGTCCGAGCGTGGAACCGGCGGATCTCGTCCTCGCGAACCCGCCCTTCAACCTGTCGCGGGCACATCGCGTCTCGCCCGACGCCGCGCGGGCGGGCGCCCACATGGCGGACGAGGCATTGCTGTCGGATTGGGTGGTGGCGGCCGCGCGCTGCCTCAAGCCCGGCGGGCGGCTCGCGCTGATCCTGCGGCCGAGCGAACTGCCTCAGCTTCTGGATGCCCTCCAGGGCCGCTTCGGCGCCCTGGAGCTTCAGCCCGTCCACCCCACCGCCGACCGCCCCGCGGTGCGCCTTCTCGCCCGCGCGCTGAAAGGCCGCCGCACCCCGCCCGCGATACTGCCGGGGCTGGTGCTGGGGGAGGGGGAGGGGGCGAG
>JACESF010000103.1 GCA_013911975.1 Hyphomicrobiales bacterium
CTATGTGCGCCAGAGCGGCCGGTCCCGCACGTGCAGCAGGCCGTGGGTCACGAAGAAGCGGATGAAGGCCTCGGCCGGATACTCACCGATGCGCGCCGAGGGGGTGGACCAGATGGCGGCGGCCATGGGGAAGAGGTGGTCCTCGCCACCCATGCCGACCAGGCGCTGCGCCTGATCTCGCACCCGACGCCGGACGAGACGCGCCTGCTGGGGGCCTTCTCCTACACGCGCAACACCGCCGTCCTTCACAGCGACGCGGGGTTGATGCCGCTCCGCCGCGCGGCCTGGGCGGCGTGGAACTACCTGTCCGAGGGGCGCGGCGCCGACCGGCGCCTGTCCGTCACCTATTGGATGAACGCGCTCCAGGGGCTCGACCCCAAGCGGCCGCTGTTCGTCACGCTCAATCCCGCGCGGCCGGTGCGGGAGGAAAGCATCCTGCGCACCGACACCTACGAGCACCCCGTGTTCAACCTCGCCGCGCTGGAGGCGCAGAAGCATCTCTGGTCGCTCCAGGGGCGCCGGGGCCTCTGGTTCTGCGGCGCCTATTTCGGCGCCGGCTTCCACGAGGACGGGCTCCAATCCGGCCTTGCGGTGGCCGAGGCGCTGGGCGGGGTCCGGCGGCCCTGGTCGGTGCCGGGGGAATCCGACCGCATCACCATCGCCATCCCGGTGGCCGCGCCCGAGGACATCGTTTCGGCCCCGCCGGCCTTGGAGATGGCGCGATGACCGAGGCTCCCCGCTCCTGCCTCTATGTGGGCGACGTCATGCACCGCCGGGTGCGGCCCCGGCCGCACCGGCTCTCCTACCGCGTCCTCTCCTTCCTCATCGACCTGGACGAGGCGGATGCGCTGGCCGGACGGCTGCGCCTGTTCTCCCGCAACCGCTTCAACCTGTTCTCCTTCCACGACCGCGACCATGGGGACGGCACCGGCCACGACCTGAAGGGGCAGGTGGAGGCCCATCTGCGCGCGGGCGGGCTGACGCCGGACGGGGGCGCCATCCGCCTCATGTGCATGCCCCGCGTGCTGGGCTTCACCTTCAATCCGCTCAGCGTCTATTTCTGCCATGACCGGACGGGCCGGCTCGTCGCCACCCTCTACGAGGTGAGCAACACGTTCGGCGAGCGCCATTCCTACCTGATGCGGGCGGAGCCGGGGGACGACGCGCTGGTGCGCCAGCAGGCCCCCAAGCGCTTCTTCGTCTCCCCTTTCATGGGCATGGGCCTCACCTACGGCTTCCGCCTGCGCCCGCCGGATGCGCGCTACCGGCTCTCCATCACGGTGAGCGACGCGCGCGGCGCCGTGCTGACCGCCGTCCATGCGGCGGAGCGGCGGCCCATGGGCGACGGCGCGCTGGCACGCGCTTTCCTGTCATTCCCCATGGTGACGCTGAAAGTCGTCGCGGGTATTTATTGGGAAGCCGCGAAGATCTGGGTGAAGGGCATGCCGCTTTACCGCAAGCCGTCTCCCCCGGCCGACGCGGTGACCGTTGCGCCCCCGCCAGGATCGCCACGCCATGTCTATTGAGAGTTCGCCGCCCCGTTCGGCCTCGCTCCCCCCTTGGACAGGCCTTCCCCGCATCGCCGCCGCCGCCCTGCGCCGCCTCCTCGCCTCCCTGCCCTGCGGGCAGGTGCAGGTGGACCTGCCCGACGGCACCCGGCTCGAACACCAGGGCCGCGCGAGCGGACCCACCGCGCGCGTCACCGTCCACCGCTGGCGCGCCGTGCGCCGCCTCCTCGCCGGCGGCGACATCGGCTTCGCCGAGGCCTATGCGGCGGGGGACTGGTCCACGCCCGACCTTCCCGCCGTCCTCGAATTCGGCGCGGTGAACGCCCTCCACCTGGAGCGGCTCGTGGCGGGGTCCGCGCCGCTGCGGCTGTGGAACAAGCTGAAACATGGGCTGCGGATGAATTCCAAGGCCGGCAGCCGGCGGAACATCACGTTCCACTACGATCTCGGGAACGCGTTCTACGGGCTCTGGCTCGATGCCAGCATGAGCTATTCGTCGGCGCTCTACACCCGGCCGGACATGAGCCTGGAGGCGGCCCAGCAGGCCAAGATCGCCCGGGTGGGCGACCTCCTCGCCCTGCGCGGAGGCGAGAGCGTGCTGGAAATCGGCGCCGGCTGGGGGGCGCTCGCCTCCCACCTCGCCGAACGTGGCGCCCATGTGACCGGCCTCACTTTGTCCCACGAGCAGCTGGCCCATGCCACCGCCCTGCCCGCGCCGCCCAATGGCAGCATGGCGTTCCGGCTGGAGGATTACCGTGACGCGCGCGGCAGCTTCGACCGCATCGTCTCCATCGAGATGCTGGAGGCGGTGGGCGAGCGCTACTGGCCGCGCTATTTCCGCGCCGTGCGCGAGCGCCTGAAGCCCGGCGGGCTCGCCGTGCTCCAGGTCATCACCATCGCGGAGGAGCGGTTCGAGGGCTATCGGCGCAGCGCCGATTTCATCCAGCGCTATATCTTCCCGGGCGGCATGCTGCTGACCCCTGCCATCATCGCCCGCGAGGCGGAGAAGGCGGGGCTGACCCCCGCCGCCAGCGAAACCTTCGGCCAGAGCTATGCCCGGACCCTCGCGGAATGGCGCCGCCGCTTCCTCGACCAGGCGGAAACCCTGGAGGAAATGGGCTTCGACCGCACCTTCCGGCGCATCTGGGACTATTACCTCGCCTATTGCGAGGCAGGCTTCCGCTGCGGCGCCATCAATGTTGGACTCTACACGCTGAAAGGGTAGATCCCCACGCCCGCACCTTCCGTAGAGTCCGCGATTTTGCGGCGCGGCGCGGATCGTATATCCTGCGCCGCCTAAGGCCTCCGTTGCCCCTCTGGCGCGGTGAGGCGCTCATTCGAGACGGCGCATGACAGTGTCCACCCAGCCGGGCGACGTAACCGACCAGGCCTCCGACGACCTCCTCGACCTCTGCCGACAGGCGATGCGCGAGGAAGCGAACGCCATGACCACCTATGCGGCGGCCATGGGCGCGGAATTCCTGCAGGCGCTGCGCCTCTTGAAGGACGCCACCGATCCTGTGATCGTGGCCGGCATCGGCAAGTCCGGGCATATCGCCCGCAAGATCGCCGCCACCTTCCTCTCCATCGGCCGCCCGGCGGTGTTCCTGCACGCGGCGGAAGCGAGCCATGGCGACCTCGGGCTCGTTGGCAAGAACAGCGCGGTGCTGCTGCTCTCCAATTCCGGCGAGACGGCGGAACTGTCCGACCTGATCAGCTATTGCGAGGCCCATGACGTGCCTATGGTGGCCGTCACGCGCTCCCACGAGAGCACGCTGGGGCGCCGCGCCCAGGTGACGCTGGCCTACGGCGCGGTGAAGGAAGTGTGTCCCAACGGCCTCGCGCCGACCACGTCCACCACCCTCATGCTCGCCATCGGCGATGCGCTGGCGGTGGGCCTCACCAGCATGCTCGGCACCACGCCCGCCGATTTCCGCCGCTATCATCCCGGCGGCAAGCTGGGCGCCCGCCTGCTGCGCGCCCGCGACCTCATGCACCACGGCGACATGCTCCCCCTGGTGAAGCCCGACACCCCCATGCAGGAAGTGGTCATCACCATGTCCTCCAAGGGCTTCGGCGTGGCCCTCGTGATGGAGAACGGCGAGGTGGTGGGCATCATCACCGACGGCGACATGCGCCGGAACATCAACCGCCTCTGGCGCGCCCAGGCGGGGGACATCATCCTCGGCAAGCCCATGGCCATCAGCCCGGACATGCTGGCCGGCGACGCCCTCGCCACCATGAGCGCCCAGCGCATCACCTGCCTCGTGGTCGAGGACGAGCGCGGCCGCCTCCAGGGCCTCCTGCGCCTCCACGACTGCGTCCGCGCAGGGGTGGCGGGCTGAAAGACGCCCCATCCCGCGTTTCGCGCGGGATGGGCCAGGGCCGGGCGAGCGGACACGACAAGGATCGCGCGGTCGCGCGACTCCGATGGAGGACGGAATGGCGCCATCCGAGTCCACCCCCCCGCAACCCCGCACGCGCAAGCCGCGCACCCAAGGCGCCCGTCCCCGGGCAAGCAGGAAGGCCGCGGCCGCAGATGACGCCGTCAGCACGCCCGCCTTCGCGGCCGAGCCGGTTGAATCCGCACAGGCGCCGCGCCCGTTACCGCTTGGCATGAAATCCGCGAAGCTCGCCAAGTTCGGCAAGGCCACCAAAGTGCCCGCCAGCGCCGTCGGGGCCGCTGCCGTGGGGACGACGGCGGTGGGGAGCCTCGTGCTCGGCGCGTTCGCGCTCGGGGCGATCGCCATCGGCGCCCTGGCCATCGGGCGGCTCGCCATCGGCCGGGCGCGCATCCGCCGGCTGGAGATCGACGAATTGATCATCCATCGCCAGGGCGAGCGCTGAGGGCGGGACGCAGACCGGCGTCCGCGTCCTCACAGGTGGCGCAGCACCCGCACCGGCGGCACGCTCAGCGCCCGCCACGTGCCCAGCAGGCCGAAGCCCAGGGTGAAGGCGAGCGCGATGGCCACCGCGCCGAACGCCGCCAGCGGCGAGAAGGCGAAGCCGATATTCATGACCCGCGTCACCACCACATAGGCGGCGAGCGTGCCCGCTCCGATGGCGAACACCGCCGTCGCGAGGCCGAGGCCCGCATATTCCAGGCCATAGGCCCCCACGAGGCGCACGCGCGTCGCCCCGAGCGTCTTCAAGATCACCGCGTCATAGACCCGGTGCTGGTGGCCCGCCGCCAGCGCCCCCGCCAGAACCAGGATGGAGGTGGCCAGCGTCACGAGGCTCGCGATGCGGATGCCCAAAGCGAGGTCGGCCACGATCTTGTTGGCCTGGTCCAGCGCCTCCTTGACGCGGATGGTGGTGACGGCGGGATAGGCGGCGGCCATGGCCTTCAGCAGCCCCACCTCGGCCTCGGGACGCCCTCCGTCCGGATAGGTCAGGGTGGCGAGCGCCGTATGGGGCGCGCCCGCGAAGGTGGCGGGCGAGAACACCATCACGAAATTGATGCCGAGCCGCTCCCACGTCACATCGCGCAGGTTGGCGATGCGGGCGGTGATCTCGCGGCCGAGCACGTTGACCGTCACCGTGTCGCCGATCTTCAGGCCGAGCCCTTCCGCCAGCTTCTTCTCGAAGGAGACGAGGGAGCGCGTCTCCTCGGGCCCCCACCATTGCCCCTCCACCAGGGTGGAGCCCTCCGGCACGTCCGTCGCAAAGGAGATACCCCGGTCGCTCTGGAGCACCCAGGCGGCGTCCGCCGAGGGCTTCGCCTGTTCGACCGGCGTGCCGTTCAGGTCCACGATGCGCCCGCGCAGCATGGGCACGGACTGGTAGCGCGCGCCGGGCGCCCGCTCGGCGAGGAAGCGGGAGAAATCCGCCTCGTCCGCGCTGGGCACATCCACGAAGAAGAAGCTGGGCGCCCGCTCCGCCAAGGAGCCGCCGATCTCGTCGGTGAGGCTGCGGTCGATGAGCGCAATGGCGGTGAGCAGCGACAGGCCGAGCCCCAGCGAGAGCACCACGGTGGGCGTGAGCGCGCCGGGCCGGTGCACATTGGCGAGCGCAAGGCGGGCCATGGTGGCGCGGGGGCGCGGCAGGCGGCGGGCGATGGCCATCAGCAGCAGGGCGACGCCGCGCAGCAGGATGAACACTCCGGCGGCGGCGGCGAGGAAGATGGCGGCCGCGCGCTTGTCCTCGGCCGTGAAGATCGCCAGGGCGCCGAGCGCCACCACCGCCAGGGCGCACAAGGCGGCATAGACCAGCGGCGGGCGCCGCCGCCCCTCTCCCAGCGCGTCCCGGAACAGGCGCGAGACCGGCGCCTCCTGCGCCTGGGCCAGCGGCCAGAGGGTGAAGGCCAGCGTCACCAGGGCGCCATAGAGGGCCGCCATGGCGAGCGAAAAAGCACTGACCTCGGGCGCCAGCGGGAAGGGAATGAGGTGCCCCGCCACCCAGGCCACCAGGAACGGCAGGGCCGCGCCCAGCGCCAGGCCGACGCCGATGCCGAGGGCCGCCAGCAGGGCGACCTGGACGAGATAGGTTCCGAAAATCGTGCCGCGCCGGGCGCCGAGGGCCTTGAGAGTGGCGATGGTCTCGCGCTTGGCCGCGAGATGGCTGGACACCGCGTTCGCCACGCCGACGCCGCCCACCAGCAGGGCGGTGAGGCCCACCAGGGTCAGGTATTGCGCGATGCGCCGGACATTGCGCTCAAGCTGGGGCGAGGCGCCGTCACGGGTGCGCACCTCGAAGCCCGCGCCCGGCGCGCCCTCGCGCACGCTCTCCACGAAGGCGGCGAGCGCGCCGTCGCCCGGATCCGCGAGCTTCACCCGGTAGATCCACCGCACGAGGCTGCCCGGCTGGATGAGGCCGGTCGGAGGCAGCGCGTCCAGGGCCACCATGAGGCGCGGGCCGAAGCCGACGCCGGCGGACAGCCGGTCCGGCTCCGAGGTGATGACCCCGCGCAGCACGAGGGTCGCGTCGCCCACCTGGATCCGGTCGCCCACCTTCACGTTGAGGCGTGCCAGCAGCGTTTCGTCGCCGAGCGCGCCATAAGCCCCATCGCGGTCACCGAGCAGGGCGGAGAGCGGGGCGGACGGCGTCGTTTCCAGCGCGCCCACCAGGGGATAGGCGCCCGGGTCCACGGCCTTCAGCTCCACCAGCGTCGCGTCGCCGGAAGGCGCCCGCGCCATGGCGCGCAGGGTGGCGATGCGCGCCACCTCCCCGCCCTTGGCGAGCAGCGCCTGCTCCTCCGGCACGGCCTCGCGCTGGATGAGGGCGAAGGCCGCATCCCCACCGAGGATGGCGCGACCTTCCCGCGCGAGCCCTTCCGTGAGGGCGCGGGCGAAGGAGCCGACGCCTGCGATGGCCATGACGCCAAGGGCGAGGCAGGCCAGGAAGACGAAGAAGCCGCGGCGGGCGCCGCGCAGTTCGCGCAGGGCGAAGCGGACGGAGGACGGCACGGCGCGCGTCATGACAGGAGCGTCGCCCGGGCCTCGTCGGCCTCGATCACGCCGGAGCGCAGCCGCACCACGCGGCCGCACCGCGCCGCCAGCACGGGATCATGGGTGACCAGGACGAGGGTGGTGCCGCGCGCCCGGTGGGCGTCGAACAGCAGGTCCATGATGTGGCGGCCCGTCGCCTCGTCCAGATTGCCGGTGGGCTCGTCGGCCACCAGAATGTCGGGCTGGGGCGCGAGCGCCCGGGCCACCGCCACGCGCTGCTGCTCGCCGCCGGACAATTGGGAGGGGTAGTGCCGCATGCGCGCCCCGAGGCCCACGGCCTCCAGCTCCGCCGCCGCGCGGGCGAAGGCGTCGGGGCGCCCCGCCAGTTCCAGGGGCACCGCCACGTTCTCGATGGCGGTCATAGTGGGAATGAGGTGGAAGGATTGGAACACGATCCCCACATGGGCTCCACGGAAGCGCGCCAGCGCGTCCTCGTCGAGCCCGGTCAGTTCCGTGCCCGCCACCTTCACCGACCCCCGGTCGGCCCGTTCGAGGCCGGCCATCACCATGAGGAGCGTGGACTTGCCCGATCCCGACGGACCGACGAGGCCCACCGTTTCGCCCGAAGCGATGGATAGAGACAGGGACTTCAGGACATGGACCCGCGCCGCGCCGGCGCCGAGGGACAGGTCCACACCGGAGAGCGAGATGACGGGCGGAAGGGCGAGGACATTCATGCGGTTCGGCACTCGGATCGGGGACGGGCTTCGATATTGCGCCGCCGAAATTACGGCATTGGTGCCATATGGGGCCGCCCGGATGTGTGGCAAAGGCCTCGCCATGGCCCTCACGGCGGTCACGATCCTGTCATCTGCGGCCCATGCGGCGCCCGTGCAACTGGTGGCGCTGGGCGACAGCCTGACCGCGGGGCTCGGCCTCTCGCGCGCCGACAGCTTCGCGACGAAACTGGAATCCGCCTTGAAGGCGAAGGGCTATGACGTGAATGTCGTGAATGCCGGTGTCTCGGGCGACACCACCGCTGGGGGCCTCGCGCGCCTCGACTGGAGCATCCCCAAGGATGCCGACGCGGTGATCGTGGAACTGGGCGCCAACGACATGCTGCGCGGCCTCAGCCCCGACATCGCGCGGCGCAACCTCACCGAGATCCTGACCCGCCTGAAGGCCCGGCACATTCCCGTGCTGCTCACCGGCATGCGCGCGGCGCCCAATCTCGGCGCGGACTACCGGCGCGCGTTCGACGCCATCTATCCCGACCTCGCCGCTCAGTTCGGCGTCCCGCTCTATCCGTTCTTCCTGGAGGGGGTCGCCGGGGACCGCGACCTGAACCAGAAGGATGGCATCCACCCCACGGCGGAGGGCGTGGACCGCATCGTCGCCGCCATCCTGCCGTCGGTGGAGACGCTGGTCCGGAGCGCGGTCGCCCGTGCGGGAGCGAAGGCGCCGCCGCCCGCTCAGTAACGCACCAGTATGGCCCCCACGATGCCGTTCTCCTGAATGGCATTGCGCGCATACCAGGTCGTCACGCCCGCCAGCATGAAGGAGAGGTGGGGCGTGACGTCATACATGCCGCCCAGTTGGACCTTGTAATAGGCATAGGAGACATCGAACACGGGCCCTTGCCCCGCGCCCTCGGAGATCACGTTGAAGGACTGGGCCAGCAGCAGCCAGTCCGGCGCCACCCGCACGCCGAGGGTGGCGTCGAAGCGGAATTCGTCCGGCGGCGCGCCTTCCCGCATACGCTGTGCTGCCTCGATATCCAGAAATGCGGGAAGGCCGAACAGCGTGAAGGCGAGGCCCGCCATGAGGCGCAGGTCCACTTCTGCGTCCACATAGCCCAGTGCGGCCAGCCCCTCGGAGGGATTGGCGCCGGGAATGCGCAGGACGGCCTGGGCCGAGGTGATCCAGCCATCGCCCGCGCCGAGGCGCACGCGGGCGCCCACATCGGTATAGCCGAAGCCGGAATAGCGGGACGACGCGCCGTCCACGGCGCCGGGCTCCCCCGCGCCCCCCTGGATCTGGAGCAGTTCCGGCGCCGCCAGCAGGGTAAGCCAATCGCTGGCGCCATATTCCAGGAAGAGCTGGGTGCTCACCTTGTCGTAGCTGCGATTGGCGAACAGATTTCCGGCGCCGTCGAAGGCCTGGGACGACCAGGTGGCGGTGGTCTGGAGGAAGGCCGACGCGCCGCCCTCCTTCTGGGTCCAGGCGCCCGCCCGCGCCTCCGTGCACGGCGCGGCAATCACGCCGGAAAACAGCACGCCCGCAAGGGCGATCCGTCCCACGGCGATGCCCGGCGCGCGATGCCGCCCCCGCATGTTCCCCCACCCCGTCCCAAGGATGCAACCAGACCACGATGCGGTACAACCGTCCAGCCCGGGAGGGAGCTGACCTTACGGAAATTTCATGGCTTCCGCCTTGCTCGTGTCACCGGAACCCACCATATTGAGCGCGAACCGAGACTGGACGGGACTCTACCCAGGCCGCTCGGGGGAATGGAGAGAGACGATGTCCGACTACGATCGCAACGCCGCCGCCCGCTGGGGCACGTCGGCGACGCGCTCACAGGCCGCGATCGATCAGGGTCTGCGGTCGTACATGCTCAGCGTCTACAACTACATGACGCTGGGCCTTGCCATTACCGGCCTCGCCGCGCTCGGCGTGTTCATGCTGTCCATCAGCGCGACGCCGACCGAATACGCCATCGGCGGCGGTCAGTATCTGACCCAGTTCGGCTACACGATGTTCGTGAGCCCGCTGAAGTGGGTGGTGATGCTCGCGCCGCTCGCCGCGGTGTTCTTCCTCAGCTTCCGCATCCAGAACATGAGCGTCGGAGCGGCGCAGGCGACCTTCTGGGTCTATGCGGCGCTGGTGGGCATCTCGCTGTCGACGATCTTCCTCGTCTACAGCCATGAGAGCATCGGCCGCGTGTTCTTCATCACGGCCGCCTCGTTCGGCGCGCTGAGCCTCTGGGGTTACACCACGAAGCGGGACCTGTCCGGCATGGGCTCGTTCCTGATGATGGGCCTGTTCGGCATCATCATCGCCTCGCTGGTGAACATCTTCCTCGGCTCCTCGATGCTGCAGTTCATCGTGTCCGTGGTGGGCGTGCTGGTGTTCGCGGGCCTCACCGCCTACGACACGCAGCGCATCAAGGAGATGTATTTCGAAGGCGACGACAGCGTCGTCCAGGGCAAGAAGGCCATCATGGGCGCGCTGACGCTCTACCTGGACTTCATCAACCTGTTCATGATGCTGCTCCAGCTCTTCGGCAACCGGAACAGCAACTGATCCAGACCGGGTCAGTCCGCAGACCAACGAGGCCCCGGCATCCGCCGGGGCCTTTGTTTTTGGGGCGGCATGATGGCTCGGCCGACTGGCCTTTGCCCCCTCCCCCAGCC
>JACESF010000104.1 GCA_013911975.1 Hyphomicrobiales bacterium
CCCAAGAGGAGGCCGCCGCGGCCATGCGCCGGGCGGTGGCGGAGAAGGCGTTCAGCGTGCACCTGCTGGACGGGGTCACCGGCTCGGGCAAGACGGAGGTCTATTTCGAGGCGGTGGCGGCGGCGCTGGCGGAAGGGCGGCAGGCGCTGATCCTGCTGCCGGAAATCGCCCTCACCCAGGCCTTCCTCGACCGCTTCACCCGCCGCTTCGGCGTGAAGCCGGCGGAATGGCATTCCGGCGTCAACACCAAGCGCCGGGCGCGCATCCTGAACGGGGTGGCGAAGGGCGAGGTGCAGGTGGTGGCGGGCGCCCGCTCGGCCCTGTTCCTGCCGTTCCCCGACCTCGGCCTCGTGATCGTGGATGAGGAGCACGACCCCGCCTACAAGCAGGAGGACGGGGTCTGCTACCACGCCCGCGACATGGCGGTGGTGCGGGCACGCTTCGCCAAGGCGCCCATCGTGCTCGCCTCCGCCACCCCGTCCATCGAGACCGAGGTGAATGCCCGGCGCGGCCGCTATGGCCGCCTCGCGCTGCCCGAACGGTTCGGCGGCGCCAAGGTGCCGGGCCTCGCCCCCATCGACCTGCGCAAGGACGGCCCGGCGCGCGGGCGCTGGATCTCCCCGCGCCTCGCACAGGAGATGGGCGAGACCGTGGAGGGCGGCGGGCAGGCGCTGCTGTTTCTCAACCGGCGCGGCTACGCGCCCCTCACCCTGTGCCGCTCCTGCGGGCACCGCATGAAGTGCCCGTCCTGCTCCGCCTGGCTGGTGGAGCACCGCTTCCGCCGCCGCCTCGCCTGCCACCATTGCGGCTACCAGGCCCCGGTGCCCGACGCCTGCCCGAGCTGCAACGCCAAGGACAGCCTCATCCCCTGCGGCCCCGGCGTGGAGCGCCTGCAGGAGGAGGTGAAGACCCTGTTCCCCGAGGCGCGCAGCCTCGTCCTCTCCTCCGACATCACCGGCGGCATCGAGCGCATGCGGGCGGAACTGGACGCAGTGGCGCGGGGCGAGGTGGACATCGTCATCGGCACGCAATTGGTGGCCAAGGGCCACAACTTCCCCGGCCTCGCCCTGGTGGGCGTGGTGGATGCGGACGTGGGCCTCGGCCAGGGCGACCCGCGCGCGGCGGAGCGCACCTTCCAGCTCGTCCATCAGGTGGCGGGCCGGGCGGGGCGCGGCGCGGCGGAAGGGCGCGGCTTCCTCCAGACCCACATGCCCGAGCACCCGGTGATGCAGGCGCTGGTGAAGGGCGACCGGGCGGCCTTCTACGAAACCGAGATCGCGGCGCGGGAGGAAGCCCACCTGCCGCCCTTCGGCCGGCTCGCGAGCCTCGTGGTGTCGGCCACGGAGACCCATGCGGCGGAAGCCCATGCCCGCCGCCTCGCCGCCTGCGCGCCCATGGTGGAAGGGGTGCGGGTGCTCGGCCCGGCGGAAGCGCCCTTGGCGGTGCTGCGCGGTCGCCACCGCTGGCGGCTTCTGGTGCGCGCGCCGCGCGGCTTCGACCTCTCCGCCTATCTGCGCCAATGGCGCGCGGCCGCGCCGAAAGTGACAGGGAACACGCGGGTGGCCATCGACGTGGACCCGCTCAGCTTCTCGTGAGGCGCGCGCCCTCGACCGCCCGTTCCGCAGCCTGGGGCCGTCCTGTTCGTGGTGGTCGCCTCTATGGCAAAGGCCTGTGCCGTTCGGCTAGTGTCTCAGTTTGAAATTCAGCGATCTTGACGGGCGCTCGCAGTGCCGCGATCTCCCATGCTAGGCTTAGCGCAAAGCCGGAGCTTGGCCATGATGCCGATGATGAGCCTATTAATGGCAGGATATAAACATGCCCAAAGGGCCTAAGGGCGAAAAGCGTCCCGCCGACGTGATCGGCAACGCCGTACACGTCCTGCGCATCGCTGCCGGCGAGGTGAATGAGGATGCGCCCGTCGACGACGGGAAGGACCTAGCGGCGAAGGCGCTTGGCGCCAAAGGCGGAAGGCTCGCGCGCGCAACCTGACTGCGGCGCAACGCGAGGAATTAGCTAAGAAAGCTGCCTCTACCCGTTGGAGAAAAGGTCAGGCTGCTCCGGATAAGAAAGAACGCGCGTAGCTTCTTCGTCAAGTAATCCTTCGGTAATTCCGCGCATTATTACGTATGGCTGCATCGCTGGCTGAAGAAACCGGAACCTGTACGCACGCGGCTCCCCTTTCCTCTGCAAGATAGCTCCACGATTTGGGTCGATAAAAGCTTGAAGGTGATTTTGAAAATTTGCGATTTCAACCGGCCGGCTTAAAATTGAAGATAGCGGCTCCTTCACCGCCGTCGGAGTAAAAAATCCACCCTCATCAGTCTTTGCAAGGGCGCATGCTGTCAGCACATGTTTCAACAAGTTTCCTGGTTGATTACTTCTCGTGGCGGCCTCATACGCATCTTTGAACGAGCGCTCTGTTGCGTCTATCAAGGCCGAAATGGCTTGATCCACATGCTTCTCTGCAACGAGTAATTTTCCTCCGTCTTCAAGCGCCTGCAGGCATGAGTGCTTTCCGAGGCTATGAACGTAAGCTGGAAGTCCTTTTGCAAGATTAACAATCTTCCACGCAGCATCGCCCTCAATCGTAAACTCAAGTTGTCTGAGACGTACATCTAGAACGTCGCGAAGCTCACGCTTATCCATCCGAGGCATTGGGATCTCCTCGGTGCATCGCTGGATTGACGCGTGCTCGCGCACTAATTCCGTAACATCATCGGCTACGCCAACGACAATTATCGTCACATTAGTTCCCTCGTCAGAAAGGGCCTTTATCGTATTGGCGACTGATGTTCGAGCGTCTAAATCTCTGACTTCATTAAACTCATCGATAACGATGATCGGAATGTCAGCATGTGAGAAAAATGACATTTCTCTTACAAAATCGGCTGGAGATATATCACCCTGATAAATTTCATCAATTGTATGGTCAGACACACCATCTGGGCTATCTGCCGAAAACCTGATTTTTTTGAAGATATTACGTGATATTGATGAAAATGTATCGTGTGGGTACGCCTGAACTCTAATGTATTTTACTGATCGCAAGTTGCGCGGCACGAGAAGTTCTACGATACGGGCTAGCGATGTTTTCCCAACTCCTCGTTCTCCATAGAGAATTACGTGCCGTCCGCGTTCAGCTACTGCGTCTATGACGCGCTGCATCTGCCCATAGCGGCCCGCGAACAACTCCCGCGTAGTGACTGGAGTGGACGGAGTGAATAGCTCGTTGATCTCGAAACGCTTTGCCTGAATGGCATCATCATCGAGTAACCGGCGGGGTGCTTTTGCCATGGCAGAGCCTTAAGTTGGCGAGATAGTGATCACATTTGTCATCGTACTTATATCTTTTTCGCCAAAACTGAAAGCTTTTTGTGCTACGCATATAGGTTCAGTATGAATTTTCATATGAACAAGCTACCCCTCGCCAAGCGCGTCCAAATCCTCGCCATGCTTTGCGAAGGATCGTCCATGCGGTCGATCTCTCGCGTTGCGGACGTGAGTATCTACACGGTGTCCAAGCTGCTCGTTGATGCCGGAAAGGCGTGCGCGGCCTTCCATGACGAGAGGTGCGCGGCGTGAAGGCGAAGCGGGTCCAGGTCGATGAGATTTGGCCGTTCACCTACGCCAAGCAGAAAAACGTCGCAGCGGCCAAGGCGGCACCGGAAGAGGCTGGCGGTACACTCCGAAGCCGGGGAAACGTGACCCCTACAAAAGCGCGCCGCCGAAATTTCAAACTAACCCACCACAGTCTTTCGGCACCGCGTGCAAATTGCCGCCTGATGGCCTATTTTCCTGAACAGTCGAACCGGGAGTCAGTCGTGCGCAGCAGCTTCATCCGCATCGCCCTCGTCGTGGCGCTCGGCCTGTCCGTGTCGGCGTGCGACAAATGCGGGAACTGGTTCGGCCAGAAGCCGGGCGCGTGCGGCGTCGAGCCCCTGCCGAAATAGCCGGGGCGGGTCTGGCCCGTCAGCGATAACGCAAGACCCTCAGGGACAGAACCCTCAGGGACAGAGCGCCGCCTGGATGTTGCGGCCGGTGCGCTCGATATGGTCGCGCAGCAGCCGCACGGCCTCGTCCGCCCGCCGCTCGATCATGGCATTGGCGATGGCCGCATGCTCGGCGGGCACGTCCCGGTCCGGCTTGTGGTCCTTCAGGAAGATGCGGCGATAGCGGTCGCCCTGGTCGTGCAGGCTCTCGCAGAATTGCAGCAGCATGGGCATGCGGCAGGCGGAGATGAGTTCCGCATGGAACGCCCGGTGCGCCCGCCCCCAGGCCTCCTGCTCGGTGCAGGACGGCGCCTCGCGCGGAATGCGGTTGAGCTGATGCAGCGCGGCGAGGATCCGGCCCTCCCAGGCGGCATCCCCATGGGCCATGGCCTCGCGCGCGGCGAGGCCCTCCAGCTCCACGCGCAGGCGGATCACCTCGGCGAGATTCTCCTTGGAGACCGGCGCCACGCGATAGCCGCGCTGGTCCTCGATCTGGACCAGTCCCTCGCTCTCCAGCCGGCACAGCGCCTCGCGCAGCGGGCTCAGCGAAACGCCGTAGGACGCGCGCATGCGGTCCAGCACCAGCTTCGCGCCCGGCATCAATTCCCCGCTCATGATGGCGTCGCGCACGCGGGCGACGAGCGTCGAGGAAAGCGTGGTGCTGCCGGAAGCGTCGAAGGCGCGCAGGTCGGTCATGCGGGATCCTGGTTCAGGGGGCCGAAACCGTACAATTTTGCCGGCGTCTCCACCAGCGCGAGGTGCTGCGCCTCCGCGTCCGGCAGCCAGAGCGGGATGAGGTCCACCAGATCCCCGTCATTGGGCATGGGCACGGGGCAGATGGGATGGGGCCAGTTGCTGCCCCAGATCACCCGGTCCGGCCGTGCCTCCACCACCCGCTCGATCATGGGCAGCATGTCGGCGTGGGGATAGGGCTCGGCGGACAGGCGATAGAGGCTGGCGAGCTTCACATAGCAGCGGTCCGTGTCCAGCAGGCACATGAGCACCTTGAAGGGCAGCGAGTCCACGCCCTCCGCGCCGCCGATGCGGGCCATGTGGTCGAGCACGAAGGGGCTCTCGATGGCCTCCAGGCGCGGCGCCACGTCCACCAGTTCGCTCGCCTTGTTGAAATGCAGCACCAGGTGCCAGTCGAGGTCGCGCGTTTCCGCCGACAGGCGCTCCAGATGCTCGAACGAGGCGCCGCCGCTCACCACGGTGGACATGCGGCAGCCGCGCATGCCGCGCCGGTTCATGTCCTCCAGCTCCGCGCGGGGCAGGCCCGAGGGGATCACCGCGACGCCGCGCAGGCGCTCCGGTTCGCGGTCCAGGGCGTCCAGGGTGGCGCTGTTGTCCGTGCCGTGGGCGCCGCCATGGACGATCACCGCCCGGTCGATGCCCAGCGTGGCATGCAGCGCGTCCAAATCCTCCAGCGTGCAGTCTTCCGGCGTGTAGGAGCGCAGCGGCGAGAAGGGGAAGCGCGCGGCCGGTCCGAACACATGCACATGGGTGTCGCAGGCGCCGCGCGGCATGGCGAAGCGGGGCCGCTTCGGCGCCCGGTCGGGACCGGGACAGGCGTGCTGGGGGCGGAGCGGAGGAGCATCGGCGATCATGAAACGGTCTCGGCGCAACGGGTTTCCGGGCGGCGCGGCGCACCGCGAGCCGGCGAACATGATGCATTTGACGGCGGGGCGATGGCGTGTAAATAGATAAATCGATGATTTCAAAAAAATCGATGATAATTTTACAGGAGAGGGTCATGCTTGCTCGTCGCTCATTCCTTGCCCTGGCGGCCCTGGCTCTCGCCGTGCCCGCCGCCGGCCTGTCGGCGGGTCCCGCCGCCGCCGCGTTCCCGGACCGCCCGGTGCGCATCGTGGTCCCCTTCCCGCCCGGCGGCTCCAACGACGTGATCGCGCGCCTGCTGGCGGAAAACCTCTCCCAGCAGTGGAAGCAGCCGGTCATCGTGGACAACCGCTCCGGCGCGGGCGGCAATGTGGGCGCCGGCGAAGTGGCCCGCGCGGAGCCGGACGGCTACACGCTGCTGCTCTCGGCCCCCGGCCCGCTCGCCATCAATTCCTGGCTCTACAAGAGCCTCACCTATGATCCGCTGAAGGACTTCGCGCCCATCGCGCTCGTGGCGAACGTGCCGATCGTGCTCGCGGTGAACCCGTCGCTCAAGGCCAATTCCGTGAAGGAGCTGGTGGCGCTGGCCAAGGCCGAGCCCGGCAAGCTGAACTACGGCTCTTCCGGCAACGGCACCACCAATCACCTCGCCGGCGAGCTGTTCGAGACGCTGGCCGGCATCAAGCTGGAGCATGTGCCCTATCGCGGCGCCGCCCCCGCCATGAACGACCTCGTGGCCGGCCACATCCCGGTCATGTTCGACAACATGCCGGCGGTGCGCCCCCAGGTGGACGCGGGCAAGATCCGCGCGCTCGCCGTCTGCGGCACCCAGCGCTCGGCGCTCTTCCCCGAGCTGCCCACCATGATCGAGGCGGGCGTGCCCGGCTTCGACGCCTCGGCCTGGTTCGGCATCGTCGCCCCGGCCAAGACCCCGCAGCCGGTGCTGGACACCCTCATCGCCGGCGTGAAGACCGCCCTCTCCCAGCCCGAGACCGTGAAGAAGTTCACCGATCTCGGCGCCGAGCCCGGCACCCTGTTCGGCCCCGCCTTCGGCAAGTTCCTGGAAACCGAGAGCACCAAGTGGGGCAAGGTGGTCACCGAGGCGGGCGTGAAGCTCGACTGAGATCCGACCGGAGCGTCACACAGCAAGCCCTGACAGCTGCTGTGGCTCCCGGCCCGGAGGCCGGCCTGGTTTTCAGGCCGGCCTCCAATCTCCCTTTCCAGAGAGAGCGACATGACGAAGCGCCCCAGCCTCGAAGACCTTGAACGCCGCTACGAGGACATGATCGGCTTCACGCCGCCCAAGATCGCCAAGCGCCTGAAGCTCGGCATGCGGGTGGACCCCGATCTGGTGGCCGCCATCGAGGACTGGCGCATCGCGGCGCTGACGCCCGACGCGCTCGACCAGAAGACGGTGCAGCTCATGAGCTTCGCCATCCTTCTCGTCCAGACCTCCGAAGCCGCCGCCAACCACGCCAAGGCCGCCGTGAAGGCGGGCGCGACCCTGGAGGAGCTGCATGCGGCCGCCGGCATCGCCGCCCTGTTCCGGGGCGTCGCCGCCTTCAACATGGCCGGCGAGATCCTCGCGAACCTCTTTCCCGAGTGAGCCCCACGGGCCCATAAGGATCCATCGCCCCGACCGGCGATTCCGTCTCTAACCTCTTGGAAGAGAGCGTCTTGCGGCTTTGATCGCCGGTGCGGTCAAAGCCCGGCCCGCTCTAGCGTCAACGGAGAAAACCCATGCTCACAGAAGCCGAGCGCCAGGAAGCCGTCGCGATCCTCCTGAAGGCGGAAGCCGACCGCAAGCAGGCCACGCAGCTCTCGATCACCTATCCGCATATCGAGATCGAGGATTCCTACGCCATCTCCACCGCGGTGATGGAACACAAGGTGCGGAACGGCTCGAAGCTGATCGGGCACAAGATCGGCCTCACCTCCAAGGCCATGCAGGCCTCCTCGCAGATCGACGAGCCGGACTACGGCCACCTGCTGGACTACATGCTGCTCAATGACGGCGCGAAGGTGCGCCACGAGGACTTCTGCGTGCCGCGCGTGGAGCCGGAGCTGACCTTCATCCTGAAGGAGCCGCTCAAGGGCCCCGGCATCGGCCTCGTGGACGTGCTGCGCGCCACCGAATGGGTCGTGCCCTCCATCGAGATCATCGACGCGCGCGTTCAGAATCCGCGCAAGATCACCGACACGGTGGCGGACAACGGCGCGGGCGCGGGCATCGTGCTGGGCGGGCGCCCGGTGCGGCCCACCGACGTGGACCTGCGCTGGGTGGGCGCGGTGTTCTATCGCAATTCCGAGATCGAGGAGACCGGCCTCGCCGCCGGCGTGCTCGGCCATCCGGCCATGGCCATCGCCTGGCTCGCCAACAAGGTGGGCCGCTTCGGCACCGTGCTGGAGCCCGGCCACCTGATGCTCTCCGGCTCGTTCACGCGCCCGGTCTTCGCCGCCAAGGGCGACACGCTGCATGCGGACTTCGGCCCGCTCGGCTCCGTCGCCGTCCAGTTCGTCTGAGGCCTGCCATGGACCTGCCCCGCAACGCCTTCAAGCACGCCCTCGCGAACGGCGAGCGCCAGATCGGTCTCTGGTGCAGCCTGTGCAGCAACATCACCGTGGAGGTCGTGTCCGATTCGGGCTTCGACTGGCTGCTGCTGGACACCGAGCACTCGCCCAACGAGCTGCCCGCCGTCCTCACCCAGCTCCAGGCCGCGCGCGGGGGCACCGCGACGCCCATCGTGCGCCCCTCCTCCAACGACCCGGTGCAGATCAAGCGCCTGCTGGACATCGGCGCCCCCGGCCTGCTTATCCCCTATGTGCAAGACGTGGAGGAAGCGCGCCGCGCCGTGGCCGCCACGCGCTATGCGCCCGCCGGCTTCCGGGGCGTGACCGGCTCGGGCCGCGCCAGCCGCTATGGCCGTGTGCCCGGCTATCTCCAGAAGGCCGAGAGCGAGATTTCGGTGCTGCTCCAGGTGGAGACGCGCGAGGCCATGGACCAGCTTGAGGCCATCGCCTCGGTGGAGGGCGTGGACGGCGTCTTCATCGGCCCCGCCGACCTCTCCACCTCCTATGGCCATTACGGCAATTGGTCGAGCCCGGAGATGCAGGGCGTGATCAAGGACGCCGCGACGCGCCTCGCCGCTTTGGGCAAGCCCGCCGGCATCCTCACCACCAATGAGGAAGAGGCCAAGCGCTTCATCGAATGGGGCTACAGCTTCGTGGCGGTGGGGGCCGATCTCGGCCTGCTGCGCACCGCCGCCGACGCGCTCGCGCGCCGCTTCAAGGCCTGAGCCCCTGTCCCGCGTGGGCGCGGGACCGGCTCACGCGGCCATGTAGCCGATGAACAGCGAGATGGCGAGCAGCGCGCCCGCCACCGCCGCGGCATTGCGGGCGAAGGTGAAATAGGCTTCCCGAAGCGCCGAGGACACCATGCGGCGGAGTTGGTTGTCCGCCGCATGCTGGGGCTGGGGCTCCGGCTGAAGCCCGAAATTGTCGGAGCGGCGGTCCTCGGACGCATCGAGGCCGGTGGCCTTGAGGATCAGCACGAGGGCGAGAATCAGGCTCAGGATGCCGCCCATCTGGAAGGAGACGCGCGGATTGTGGCCCAGCCCGGCCATGATGGCGGCGATCGCCACGGCGGCATAGCCGCAGGCCCGGAAGACCGTGATGCGCGCCAGACGGGTGATTTCTTCCATGCCTCGGCTCCAGGAGCCCGCGCAGCGTGGCCCGGCAGGATCGGACGGCCCGATCCGCACGGCGCTTGCCCCGGCCCGTGTTCCAGCGAGCCAACAGTCCGCACGCAGCTTTCCGTGGCCCGCCCCTTTCTTCGCAAGGCCGGCTTGCGCGAAGCTGCCTCTACCATCGCGGGTGGAAACCGGAAGAACTGGACCCTCGTCCCGGCCCGTGCTATCCGCCCTCAGCCTTCGGGCCAAGAGGATTTCAGATCGGGATCGGGCGAACGCCATGGTCTTAAGGGTGCAGCGACGACGATCGGACGAGACGCGCCTTCGCGCGTGACGCCGCCTGCCCGCCCGACCGGCCGCCCCGGTGGGAGCGGGATGTTTCGCCCCTGCCCGGTTTTCCAGACATGACTGAACTTCCCATCGCCCTCGCGCCGGAAATCCCCCAGGATGCCGACGCCATTGACAAGCTGCACCGGCGGACCTTCGGACCCGGCCGCTTCACGCGCACCGCGTTCCGGCTGCGCGAGCAGGCCGTGCACGACCTCGCTCTGTCCTTCACAGCCCATGTGGGGACCATGATGGTGGGCTCGGTGCGGCTCACCCCCATCGCCATCGGCACCACCCCCGCTTTGCTGCTGGGCCCGCTCACGGTCGAGCCGCCGTTCCGCTCGGTGGGCATCGGCGCCCGGCTCATGGAGGTGTGCATGGAGGCCGCGCGGGCCGCCGGGCACACGCTCGTGGTCCTGGTGGGCGACGCGCCCTATTATAGCCGCTTCGGCTTCAAGCACGTGCCGCCCGGCCGCATCCAGATGCCCGGCCCGGTGGACCCCGCCCGCCTTCTGGTGGCGGAACTGCGGGACGGCGCCTTCGAGGGCGTCAGCGGCATGGCGCGCGGGGTCCCGGTGGGCTGAGACCCCTTC
>JACESF010000105.1 GCA_013911975.1 Hyphomicrobiales bacterium
GACAGAGGATGCGCTGGTGGCTATCTATACCGACCTCGCCCTGGAAGGCGTGGCCCGGCCGGAGCGTCCGGCCGGGCCACGCCTTCCAGGGCGAGGTCGGTATAGATAGCCACCAGCGCATCCTGGCTCAGGCGGCCGCCGGGCTGGTACCACATGCAGATGCCGGTGAGCATGGAAATGATGGCATAGGTGGCCACCCGCGGCTCCGGCACCCGGAACAGGCCCTGCGCCGCGCCCTCGCACAGCGTGGTCTCCAGCATGGCCTCGTAGCGCTGGCGCATGTCCACCACGGTCGCGCGATGGGGCGCGTCCAGCGAGCGGATTTCCATGTTGGCGATGAACACATGGGCCGAGCGCGTCATGTGGTAGCGCAGGTGGAAATCCACGAACGCGCGGAACCGCTCCACCGGCTCGGTCAGGCCCGCCATGGCCTCCTCGGCCTTGGAGATCAGGTCCTCCATGTGGTCGCGCACGATGTCGAACAGCAGGCTCTGCTTGTTGTCGAAATATTTGTAGAGCGAGCCCGACTGCAGCCCCACCTCGGCCGCGAGCTGGCGCAGGCTCATGGCTTCGTAGCCGTGCTTGTAGATGAGCTGGACGCCGGCTTCGCGGATGGCCTTCGCCGTCCGAGCGCCGTTGGATCCCACTGTGCGCGCCATGTCTCTCTCGACCGGATGGCCCCGGGGCGGGGCTTTGGGTCCTCTCGCCGGGCCCTCTCGTCAGTGCGGGCCCGGAATGGTGAAGGATGACCACCCCAAGGAGGGTCGCCCGTTAGAGTGAGCGCCCGAGGTCGGGCGCGCAAGCCGCAGGGTCGCAAAAAGCGCCTTGACGCTCAAGAAAAAAGAACGTTCGATTGTTTCCGGAGACCGGCAAAAGACCGGCGCCCGGCGGCACGCCAACCGAGATCGCCGCAGACATGGGAGAGAAAGCATGACCGGGACAAGCACCCGACTTCAGTCTTTCTGCATCGCAATGGCGTGTGACGCGCGTCCGCTATAGTGGACCAGGCCGTCATCATCGATGAAGCCGGTATCGCCGAGGACGTAATAGTCCGCGCCGAACTGGAAACGCATTTTCGTGTTGGCTTCATCCTTGAAGTAGGAGCGAAACCAGAACAGCGGCGATCGCTTCACGTCGATGGCCAGAAGTCCTTCCGTGCCCGCGGGCAATTGGCCGCCCTGCTTGTCCAGCACCGCCAGGGCAAAGCCGGGCATGATGCGGCCCACCGATGCGCGCTGCGGCGAGGCCGGGTCGCGGGGGTCGTAGGTCATCCCCACGATCATGCCGGTCTCGCGGTGTCCGTACTGGTTGATGAGCGGCACTTCCAGCTTCTGCGTCACCCAGGAGACCACGTCCGGCGGCAGCGGCTCGCCGCCCACCGTCACCTGCCGGATGGCGAAGGGGGCCGCCGCATCGTTCGGATCGCCGCGCCGCCACGCCTTGATCTGCGAGGGAGCGGCCGTGAGGTTGGTGACGCGGAACTTGGAGAGGACCCGGTAGCCCTGCGAGACGTCATAGGGACCGTCGCAGAACAGGATCGAGCACCCGATCAGGAGCGGGCCGATGAGGCCGTAATAGATGCCGTACTCCCAGCCCTGGTCGGCCATGTTCCAGTAGACGTCCTCGTCGCGGACATCCATGCTGACCCGCATGTATTTCTCGATCCCCGCCAGGGCGCGCACCGGGGTGAGGAGTCCGAGCCGGGCCTCCACGAAGCTCGGCGCGTAGGTCATGATGAAGGGGTCGTTCTCCCCGTAGGTCTCCATGCTCTCCAGCGGCTCGGAGGCGTAGATGGACGACCAGAACTGCGTCACCTTGCTGTCGAGGCGGTTGATCTGGTCGCCTTCGATGAGACAGACGAAGGTCTTGCCCGTGATGTAGCGGGACGCGCGCTCGATGAGGAAGCGGTTGGCGACGACGGCCTTCACGCCGCTGGCCTTCAGCCGGGCTTCCACGGCGGCGGGAGAATAGGTGGAGAAGAGCGGCATGTAGACCGCGCCGATCCGCCAGATGGCCAGCGCCGTGATGACCAGTTCGACGCCCTTGGGCAGCAGGACCGCGACCCGGTCGCCCTTCCGCACGCCCGCGCCGGCGAGGACGCGGGCGAAGCGGGCGGAATATTCCGCCAGCTTTCCGTAGCTCAGTTCGGAGGTCTGGCCGGACACCGTTTCGTGGATCATGGCGGGATGGCCGCGCTTCACCGCCAGGTGCCGATCGCACAGGAGATGGGCCAATGGAATCCGGGCGCCGCTGTATTTGCCGTGCTGCGCGAGCGGGGGCGGGGGCGCGTGTTCCGTCCGTCCGTGAGTGGCATCCGCCGTGCCGAAGCCGGAGAAGAACGGGCCGAGGCCGTAGCTGCGGCTCTCCCCGTCATAGGCCAGCAGGGTTTCGTGCACGAGCGTGCTCGCCAGGCGGTGCGCCGTCGCCTTGGACAGGCCGGTGGCCTGCATCAGGTCCGCCAGCCGAACCGCGCGCGGAGAGGCATTCGCCACCACCCGCAGCAGGGCGATGGCCCGGCCGAGGCTCTGCGCGCCTTTCGGCGCGGCATTGTCGTCTTCGTTTGCGCCCATGTCCTACAATGTGAGACAGAAAGGGGCGGGCCGCAATAAATTCCCAAAGCCGGCGGCATTGCCCTTGAAAGAACCGAACGCTCGATAGATAATCTTATCAACACTATCTCACAATGTGAGACATGGCCGAAGAAGCCAGCCCGCCAAATCGCGGGATTCGGGAGGGGACATATGTCGACTGCCAATGCCTCAGGCGCATCGGCCGGCACCGCATCTCTGTTGGATGTCGATGGCATCTCGCTGCGCTTCGGCGGCCTCAAGGCGCTGAGCGAGGTCGGCTTCTCGGTCGGCAAGGGCGAGCTGTTCTCCATCATCGGGCCGAACGGCGCGGGCAAGACCTCGCTGCTGAACTGCATCTCCGGGCGCTATTCCCCCCAGGAGGGCGCGGTGCGCTTCGAGGGGCGCGACATCACGCGGCTGAAGCCCAACAAGCGCGCCGCCATCGGCATCGGCCGCACGTTCCAGAACCTCGCCTTGTTCGGCCATATGAGCGTGCTGGACAACATCATGGTGGGCCGCCACCACCTGCTGAAGAACAACTTCCTCACCGGCGCGCTCTACTGGGTGGGCGGCGCGCAGAAGGAAGAGCTGGAGCACCGCCGCAAGGTGGAGGACGTCATCGACTTCCTCGACATCCAGCATGTGCGCAAGGCCACTGCCGGCACCCTCTCCTACGGCCTGCGCAAGCGGGTGGAACTGGCCCGCGCCGTGGCGCTGGAGCCCAAGCTCATCCTTCTCGACGAGCCCATGGCGGGCATGAACCTCGAAGAGAAGGAGGACATGGCCCGCTACATCGTGGATCTCAACGAGGAATGGGGCATGACCATCATCATGATCGAGCATGACATGGGCGTCGTGATGGACATTTCCCACCGGGTGATGGTGCTCGATTTCGGCCGCAAGATCGCGGAAGGACTGCCCGAGACCATCCTGGCCAACCCGCACGTGAAGAAGGCCTATCTGGGCGAGGAGGACGAGGCGCTGGAAGATCCGGACGCGCTCGCCCCGCAGGCGGTTTCGGCGTGAGCGGCGGGGGAACGAGCATGTCCGCCTATCCCGACCTGTCGGTGCACGACACCCTCCCCAAGCTCCTGGAGCTGCACGCCCGCGCCCATCCCGATGACATCTGGCTGCGCGAGAAGGACCTCGGCATCTGGAATTCCTATTCCTGGCGCCAGGTGTCCGAGCGCGTGCGCAACATGGCGCTGGGGCTCGAAACGCTCGGCGTCGCGCGCGGCGACGTGGTGGCGCTGCTGGGCGACAACCGCCCGGAATGGCTGATGGGCGAGATCGCCGCCCACGCGGCGGGCGCCATGAGCCTCGGCATCTATCGCGACGCGCTGGCCGACGAGGTGGCCTATCTCGTCACCTATGCGGACGTGGCGGTGATCTTCGCCGAGGACGAGGAGCAGGTGGACAAGCTCCTCCAGCTCGACGACCGCATCCCCACCGTGCGCCACATCGTCTATTCGGACCCGCGCGGCCTGCGCAAATACGACGATCCGCGCCTCGTCTCCCTGGCGGCGCTGGAGGAGAAGGGCGCGGCGCGCCATGCGGCCGACGCCACGCATTACGGGGCGCTGGTGGCGCTGGGCAAGGGGGCGGACATCGCCATCCTGTGCACCACGTCCGGCACCACGTCCCATCCCAAGCTCGCCATGCTCACCTCGAGCGCGCTCCTGAACCATTGCGGCTCCTACCTCGCGATGGACCCCCGCGGGCCGCAGGACGAATATGTCTCCGTGCTCCAGATGCCGTGGATCATGGAGCAGATCTACGCCTTCGGTCAGGCGCTCATCTCCCGCATGAAGGTCAACTTCGTGGAGGAGCCCGAGACCACCATGGCCGACATGCGCGAGATCGGCCCCTCCTTCGTGCTGTTCGCCCCGCGCGTGTGGGAGCAGATCGCCGCCGACGTGCGCGCCCGCATGATGGACGCATCCGCCTTCAAGCGGGTGATGTTCGAGTTCGGCATGAAGCTCGGCCTCAGGGCGCTGGACGAGGGCCGCCGCTCCTGGCTCGCGGACGCCGTCCTGTTCCGCGCGCTGCGTGACCGCCTGGGCTTCACCAATCTGAAGTCCGCGGCCACCGGCGGCGCGGCGCTGGGGCCGGACACGTTCCGCTTCTTCCTGGCGCTGGGCGTGCCCATGCGCCAGCTCTACGGCCAGACGGAACTCTTGGGCGCCTATACGATCCACACCGCCAAGGACGTGGACTTCGACACGGTGGGCGTGCCCATGGCCGGGGTCGAATTGCGGATCGAGGATCCCGATCCCAACGGACTGGGCGAGATCGTCACCCGCCATCCCAACGCCTTCACGGGCTATTACCGCAACGAGGAAGAGACGAAGAAGTCCTTCGACGCGGGCGGCTGGATGCGCACGGGCGATGCGGGCTTCATCAATGCCAAGGGGCACCTCGTGGTCATCGACCGCGTGCGCGACATGGCCTCCACGGCCCATGGCGACCGCTTCTCGCCCCAATACATCGAGAACAAGCTGAAATTCTCGCCCTACGTGGCCGAGGCGGTGATCCTGGGCGACGGGCGCGACCGTCTCGCCGCCATGATCTGCATCCGCTTCCCCATCGTGGCGAAGTGGGCGGAGAAGAACCGCATCGCCTTCACCACCTATACCGACCTCTCGGCCAAGCCCGAGGTCATCGCGCTGCTCCGGCGCGAGGTGGAGATGGTGAACAAGACACTGGCGGAAAAGCAGCGCATCGCCCGCTTCCTGCTCCTCTACAAGGAGCTGGACGCCGACGACGGCGAGTTGACCCGCACCCGCAAGGTCCGGCGCGGCGTCATCAACGAGCGCTACGGCGAGATCATCGACGCCATGTATCGCGGCGACCCGAAGATCAACGTGGACACCACCATCACCTTCCAGGACGGCACCAAGCAGCGCATCAAGACCGTGCTTGATGTGGTGAGCCTGGAAGCGGGCGCCGCCGCGCCCTCGGACAAGCGGAGGGCGGCATGAGAGCGGTGCCCTCGATCCTGTCGTCCTCCCCCCTCCCAACCCTCCCCCGCCAGCGGGAGAGGGCTAGCGCGGCGGCTTGCCAATGAACACGCAGCTCTTCATCCAGCTCATCGTCAACGGGCTCATCATCGGCTGCCTCTACGGCGTGGTCGGCATGTGCTTCGTGCTCATCTACAAGGCCTCGCAGGTGGTGAACTTCGCCCAGGGCGAGTTCCTGCTCATCGGCGCCTGGACCTGCTGGTGGCTGCTCACCTACTGGCAGATCCCCTTCTTCTGGGGCTTCCTGTTCTCGCTGGCCTTCATGATGCTGTTCGGCCTCGCGCTGCAGGTCATCGTGCTGCGCCCGCTCATCGGCGAGCCGGTCATCTCGGTCATCATGGTGACCATCGGCCTGTCCATCTTCTTCCAGGCCCTGATGAAGTGGATGTTCGGCACCTTCGCCCAGCCCTTCCCGCCCATCTTCTCGGTGCAGAAGGTGAACGTGCTGGGGCTCCAGGTGCAGACCGCCTACCTCATGTCCACCGGCGTCTCGCTGGCCATCATGGCGGGCTTCGCCTGGTTCTTTAAATATTCCCGCATGGGCCTCGCCATGCGCGCCACCGCCTTCAACCAGCAGGTGGCCCAGTCGCTCGGCATCTCGGTGCGCCAGGTGTTCGCGCTCTCCTGGGGCATCTCGGCGGCGGTGTCCGCGGTGGCGGGCGTCGTGGTGGGCATCGTCAACGGTGTGTCCTCCGCGCTCTCCTTCTTCGGCATCAAGGTGTTCCCGGCGGTGATCCTGGGCGGGCTCGACAGCGTGCTCGGCGCGGTGGTGGGCGGCCTCATCATCGGCGTGCTGGAGAACGTGGCCCATTACTTCGACAGCCAGTTCCTCAAATGGGGCAATCTCTACGAGATCGTCCCCTTCTACGTCCTGATCGTCATCCTGATGATCAAGCCCTACGGGCTGTTCGGAACCCGCGACATCGAGAGGGTGTGACATGGCCATGACCACCATGCGCCCGTGCGGCGACTTCCGCACCAGCTACCGGGCCGACCAGACCATCTTCGCCACCCGCGTCACCTTCGCCTGCATGGTGCTGGGCGTGGTGCTGCTGGCCTGCGCCCCGCTGGTGCTCAACAACTACTATCTGAGCCTGATGATCCAGATCGGCTACCTGGGCATCGCCGCCCTGGGGCTGAACATCCTGGTGGGCTTCTCGGGCCAGATCTCCATCGGCCACGCGGTGTTCTTCGGCTTCGGCGGCTTCGCCTCCGCCTTCCTCGCCGAGCACGGCGTGCCGGTGCCTGTCGCCATCGTGCTGGCGGGCGTGTGGACCACGGCGGTGGGCCTCCTGTTCGGCATCCCCGCCGCGCGGGTGAAGGGGCTCTACCTCGCCATCGCGACCCTGGCGGCCCAGTTCATCCTGCAGGACTTCTTCGTGCGGGCGGAATGGTTCACCGGCGGCACCCACGGGGCGCTCGCCGCGCCGTTCGAGATCTTCGGCTACGACATGTCCGGCGACCAGCGCTACTTCTACGTGGTGCTGGTGTTCGTGGTGGTCATGTACCTGTTCGCCACCAACCTCATGCGCACCCGCGACGGGCGGGCGCTGATCGCGGTGCGCGACCATTATCTCTCCGCCGAGATGATGGGCGTGAACCTCACCAAGTACCGCACCATGGCGTTCGGCATCTCGTCCTTCTATGCCGGCATCGGCGGGGCGCTCTATGCCCACTATATCGGCTTCATGTCGGTGGAGGGCCTGGACATCCTGTTCTCCATCCAGTTCCTCGCCATGATCATCATCGGCGGGCTGGGTTCCATCATGGGCTCGCTGCTGGGCACCATCTTCATGGTGCTGCTGCCGGAAGTGACCCAGGCGCTGGCCTCCGCCCTGCAGGGCAGCGCCATCGACAAGATGCTGCACCTGAAGGACGGCATCACCTACATGCGCGAGATGCTGATCGGCGCCGTCATCATCCTGTTCCTCATCTTCGAGCCCGACGGCCTCGCCCACCGCTGGCGCCAGATCAAGGCGTATTGGAAACTCTACCCGTTCTCGTACTGACCCCTTTCCGAGGCGGCGCAGACCGCCCGGCAGGACCATGGAAACACGCAAGGAGAGACGCATGAAGACGATCGCAGTGACGCTGGTCTCCGCCCTGGCGCTGGCCAGCGCCGCCCCGGCCATGGCCCAGTCCATCAATATCGGCCATCTCGCCGACTATTCCGGCGGCACCTCGGACGTGGGCCAGCCCTATGGCCAGGGCGTCCAGGACACCATCGCCTACATCAACAAGAATGGCGGCGTGAACGGCAAGCAGATCAATTCCGACTTCGTGGAATACGGCTACCAGGTGCCCCGCGCCCTGGCGGCGTTCAAGAAGTGGGTGGGCTCGGAGAAGGTGGTCGCCATCCAGGGCTGGGGCACCGCCGACACCGAGGCGCTGGTGGGCATGGTGACGAAGGAGGAGATTCCCTATTATTCGGGCTCCTATTCCGCCTCCCTCACCGATCCCAAGGGCAAGGTGAACGAGAAGAGCGAGCGCGCCGCGCCGTTCAACTTCTTCTACGGCCCGTCCTATTCCGACGCCGCCCGCGCCATGGTGCAGTGGGCCGCCGACGACTGGAAGGCCAAGGGCGGCCAGGGCAAGCCGAAATGGGTCCATATGGGTGCCAACCACCCCTATCCCAACTCGCCCAAGGCGGCGGCGGAAGCCTATGCCAAGGAGCTGGGCTTCGACGTGCTCGACCCCATCACCTTCGCCCTCACCCCCGGCGACTACACCGCCCAGTGCCTGACGCTGAAGCAGTCCGGCGCGAACTACGCCTATCTCGGCAACACCGCGGGCTCCAACATCTCGGTGCTGAAGGCGTGCGAGACGGCGGGCGTGAAGGTGCAGTTCCTGGGCAATGTGTGGGGCATGGGCGAGGAAGCCATGAAGGCCGCCGGCTCCGCCGCCAACGGCCTCGTCTTCCCGCTGCGCACGGCGGCCACCTGGACCGGCACCGCGCCGGGCCTCGCCACCTTCAAGGACATCTCCAAGATGTCCGACCCGAGCGGCAACGCCTATCGCACCGTTCACTACATGGCCGCCGTGTGCACCGTCATGTACATGAAGGAAGCCATGGAATGGGCCGATAAGAACGGCGGCGTGACCGGCGTGAAGATCCGCGACGGCATGTACCAGAAGACCAACTGGGTGCCGAAGGGCACGGAAGGCGTCTGCGTGCCGTCCACCTGGACCACGTCGGACCACCGCCCCACCACCACCGTGGAGCTCTACCGCGCCGTGGTGAAGGGGGCGACCGACGCGCCGCTGGCCGACCTCGTGAAGAGCGGCACCATCGCCCTCGACAAGGTGGCCACCGTCCAGCTGCCCCGGAAGACCGAGCTCCAGGGCTGGTGAGCCAAGGTCCGTGCGGGGCCGTCATGGCCGGGCGTGTCCCGGCCATCCACGCGGCTCCGCACGGACGACGCTTCACCGAGAGCCGTGGATGCCCGGGACGAGCCCGGGCATGACGACACTGAAAGTCGAAGGTCCGCCATGTCCAACGCCGCGCTGAAGATCGACCGGGAAGTCGCCCCCCTCGCGGGGGAGGCGCCGCCCATGCTGTCGGTGAACAATATCGAGGTGGTCTATAACGACGTGATCCTCGTGCTGCGCGGCCTCTCGCTGAAGGTGCCGCAGGGCCAGATCGTGGCGCTGCTGGGCTCCAACGGCGCGGGCAAGTCCACCACGCTGAAGGCCATTTCCGGCCTGCTGAAGTCCGAGGACGGCGAGATCACGCGCGGCGACGTGACCTTCCTCGGCGAGAAGATCAACGGCATCGAGCCGGACCGCATCGTTCGGCGCGGCATCTTCCAGGTGATGGAGGGCCGCCGCATCGTCTCCGACATGACGGTGCTGGAGAATCTGCGCCTCGGCGCCTTCACACGCCGCGACAACGGGGTGAAGGACGACATCGAGCGCGTCTATGCCTATTTCCCGCGCCTGAAGGAGCGCACGGGCCTTGCCGGCTATCTCTCCGGCGGCGAGCAGCAGATGCTGGCCATCGGCCGCGCCATGATGGCTCGGCCCAAGCTCATCCTCATGGACGAGCCCTCCATGGGCCTCTCGCCGCTGCTGGTGAAGGAGGTGTTCGCCATCATCAAGCAGCTCAACCGGGACCTCGGCGTCACCATCCTGCTGGTGGAGCAGAATGCCCGCGTGGCGCTCTCGGTGGCGGACACCGGCTACATCATGGAGCAGGGCAAGATCGTGCTGGACGGCACGGCCGACCAGCTCCAGTCCAACGAGGACGTGAAGGAATTCTATCTCGGCCAGGGCGGCGGGGAAGAGCGCAAGTCCTTCAAGAACCTCAAGTCCTTCAAGCGCCGGAAACGGTGGCTGTGAGAGTGCGATAGCCGTTATTCGCTGCCCCTTCCCCCTCCCCAGCCCTCCCCCGCACGCGGGAGAGGGGGCATCGCGGCGAGCGGGCGGCCAAAGCCCTCTCC
>JACESF010000106.1 GCA_013911975.1 Hyphomicrobiales bacterium
ATGCGGGACCGGGGCGGGAGGACCTCTGGCGGGGGCGGGCGCAGGCGCAGGTCGAGGCGACATGACCGCCTGCGGCGCGTAACTCTTCAAATCTTTGCATCACGGTCCGGCGCGGGCTGGGCAGCGGGGAGGGGAGCCTTTAGCTTTCCGGACCCGGTTCAGGCCGTGCAAGGGAGAATACCGTGCTCAATCACATCCTTCGGAAAGCCGCCGCCGCCCTGGCGCTCGGCGCCGCGACGCTGCTGCCGATCCAGCAGGCGGCGGCCTGCACGTCCTTCCTCCTGAAAGCGGCGGACGGCGGGTTCGTCTATGGCCGCACCATGGAGTTCGGCCTCGCGCTCAATTCCCAGATCATCGTCGTGCCGCGCAACCTCGCCTATGCGGGCACGGGGCCGGACGGAAAGGCCGGCACCGGCCTGTCATGGACCACGAAATACGGCGTGGGCGGCACCAATGCCTTCGGCCTTCCGGTGGTGATGGACGGGGTGAATGAGGCAGGGCTCGCGGGCGGCATCCTCTATCTGCCCGGCCTCTCGCTCTACCAGGACGTGCCGGCAGCGGACGGCAAGTCCTCCATCGCGGCCCATGAGGTGCTCACCTATGCCCTCACCAATTTCGCCACTGTGGCGGAGGTGAAGGAGGGGCTGCCCAAGATCAAGGTGAACCGGTCCATCCTCGACGCCCTGAAGATGCCCGTGCCCATGCACATCACGCTGCATGACGCCACCGGGGCGAGCCTCGTCATCGAATATATCGGCGGCCAGCTCCAGCTCCACGACAACCCGACCACGGTGCTCACCAACGCCCCGGCGTTCGACTGGCACGTGGCGAACCTCGGCAATTACCTGTCCCTGTCCGCCTTCAACCCGCCGCCGCTGAAGGTGGGCAGCCTCACCATCTCGCCGCCCTCCACGGGCGCGGGCGCGCCGGGGCTGCCGGGCGACATGTCCTCGCCCTCGCGCTTCGTGCGGGCCTTCCTCTATTCGCGGGCGGCGCCGGTCCTGCCCACCACCGAGCAGGCGAGCAGCCTCGCCTTCCACATCCTCAACAATTTCGACATCTCGCCCGGCATCATCCGCACCTCGGCGGATTCGGCCACCGGCGGCGGGGTTACGGGCATCGAGACCACGGAATGGACCTCTGTCGTGGACCTCAAGGCCAAGCGCTACATGATCCGCACCTACGACAACAACCAGACGCGGGTGCTGGACCTCGCCAAGGCGCCGCTGGACGGCAAGCAGATCAGCACCATTCCCCTCAACCAGCCGGCCACCTCGGTGGACGTCCTGAAGTGAGGTGCCGGAAGTGAGGCGCGGGGCGCGGGCTCAGCCCCGCGCCCGCAATTCCCGTCGCAGGATCTTGCCCGTGGCGGTCATGGGCAAGGTGTCGGTGAAGGAGACGTGGCGGGGATATTCGTGGGCGGAGAGGCGCTCGCGCACATGCTGCTGGAGTTCGGCGGCCAGCGCGTCGGAGCCCTTGAAACCGTCCTTCAGCACCACCCACGCCTTCACGGCCTCGGTGCGCACCGGGTCCGGCACGCCCACCACCGCCACGAGGGCCACGGCGGGGTGCTTGAGGATGCAGTCCTCGATCTCCCCCGGCCCGATGCGGTAGCCGGCCGAGGTGATCACGTCGTCGGAACGGCCCACATACCAGAGATAGCCGTCCTCGTCCGCGCGGCCCATGTCGCCGGTCAGCAGGAAGTCGCCGGCATATTTGTCCCGCGTGGCGGCGGGGTTGCGCCAGTATTCCAGCATCATGACCGGGTCGCCGCGCCGGATGCCGATATGGCCTTCCGTGCCGGTGGGCAGCGGGATCCCGTCTTCGTCCACGATGCGCACGTCATGGCCGGGAATGGGCTTGCCCATGGCGCCCGGGCGGATGGGGAAATAGAGGGAGTTGGAGCCCACCACGAGATTGCATTCGGTCTGCCCGTAGATCTCCCGCGCCTCCACCCCCAGGCGGTCCTGCACGAAGGCGCCCAGCTCCGCGCCCAGCGTCTCGCCGCCGGTGAGCAGGGAGCGCAGGACCAGGCCGGGATGGCGCACGTCCGCCTGGCGCATGAGCTTGAGCGCGGTGGGCGGCAGGAAGACGTTGCGCACCTTGTGGCGGGCCATGAGGTCCATGGCGGCATCGGGGTCGAACTTCTTCGCCCGGTGCGCCAGCACGGGCACCCCGAGATAGAGGGTGGGGAACAGCACGTCGAACAGGCCGCCGATCCAGGCCCAGTCGGCCGGCGTCCAGTGCAGGTCGCCCGGCTGGGGCATGCCCTCGTGGATGAAGGTGATGCAGGGCAGGTGGCCGAGCAGGATGCGGTGGCCGTGCAGGGCGCCCTTGGGGTTTCCCGTGGTGCCCGAGGTGAAGATGATGATGGCCGGGTCGTCCGGCCCGGTGTCCACCGGCGTGAACCGGTCGGAGGCGCGCGCCAGTTCCGCGTCGAAGGAGAGGGCGCCGCCCGTGTCGGGGCCGATGACATAGACGTGGGTGAGGTCGGGCAGGGCGTCCCGCACGCGGGCGAGCTTGGCGAGGCCCGCAAGGTCGGTGACGAGCGCCTTCGCCCCGGAGGCGCCGAGCCGGTATTCCAGCGCCTCGTCGCCGAACAGGGTGAAGAGCGGCACCGAGACGAGCCCCGCCTTGAAGGCGGCCAGATGCGCGATGGCGGTCTCCGGCGCCTGGGGCAGGAACACCCCCATGCGCTCGCCCCGCGTGAGGCCGGCGGCGGTGAGCACATTGGCGAAGCGATTGGTGAGGCGGGACAATTCCTCGAAGGAATAGAGGCGGTGGGTGCCGTCCTCCTCCTCGAAGATCAGCGCCGGCTTGCCCGCGCCGGTGGCATGGGCATCGGTGCAGGCGACGCCGATATTCAGCCGCTCCGGGATGTTCCACCGGAAGGCGCGGATCAGGTCGTCATAGGCATCGGCCATGGCTGTTTCCTCGAAGGGGCCGTTCTCGATGGCGGCGCGTCAGGAAACAATCGAACGTTTTATTCCTGTCCGTCAAGCCGGATCGCGCGAGCGTGCCTCATCCGGCTGGGGATCGCCAGCCCATGGCACAGCCGTCCCGGATGATGGACGGGCCGGGGAGGACACGCGCCCTCGGGCGCGCGCAGTCCTGCCCGCGGCCGGCCCCGGTCGAAACGAACGTGTCGTGGAAGAGGGGCCTCAGGCCACGAGGCCGAGCGCGCTCGCGGCATTGTCGCGGATGGCGCGGATATTGGTGCGGTAGCCCTCGATGCCGCCCTTGAACACGGCGGAGCCGGCCACCAGCACATCCGCGCCCGCCTTGGCGCAGAGCGCGCCGGTCTGCGGGTTCACGCCGCCGTCCACCTCAATGCGGATGTCCCGGCCGCGCACCATGTCGTGGATGCGGGAGATCTTGGGCAGCACCTCGGGAATGAAGGCCTGGCCGCCGAAGCCCGGATTGACGCTCATCACGCAGATGAGGTCCACCTTGTCGAGCACGTATTCGAGGCAGCTTTCATGGGTGGCGGGGTTCAGCGCCACGCCCGCCTTCTTGCCGAGCCCCCGGATCACCTGGAGGCAGCGGTCGAGATGGTGGGTGGCTTCCACCTGCACTGTGATGATGTCCGACCCCGCCGCCGCGAACGCCTCCAGATAGGGCTCCACGGGGGAGATCATCAGGTGGGTGTCGAACGTCTTGTCGGTATAGCGGCGCAGCGACTTGATGATGTCGGGGCCGAAGGTGATGTTCGGCACGAAATGGCCGTCCATCACGTCGAGATGGATATAGTCCGCGCCCGCCGCCGCGACATCGCGCACTTCCTCGCCCAGCCGGGAGAAGTCCGAGGCGAGAATGGAGGGGGCGATCAGGGGCAGGGTCATGGTGGGTCTCCGACGGCGCGGCCTCTATAGCAGATCGGCGGGCGGTTAGGGTGCATTTCAGGGCGCCGCCGGCATGCGCTCACAGCATGGATGGGCGAGGGGGCGAGCCATCGCTCCCCACCTGCATTTTGCAAATTATAATAAAACGCGCTATTCAGTAATAGTTAGGCGCGTGGAGAAACGCATGTCGTCGGATATGATCGATCATGGCACCCTTGCCCGGCTCGTCGAAGCGCGCGCGATCGAGGCGGCGCATGTGGTGGGCCAGCCGGGCGGCTGGTCCCTGCGTGTCAGATATGGAGCCGGCGAGCATGCCCTGGCGGCACAGCGAAGCCGTCAGGTCCGCGTTTTCCGGCAGATCGAGACGCTAGTGTCCTACCTGAAGAAGATGGGGATCGACCGGTTCGACGTGGACGCGGAGAATTATAGTGCGGAGGTCGGGAGCGCCCGGCCCGATCGCTCGGAAGCGCTGCGCGAGGCGCACAGGGCTGTGGTTCACGACAGATGGTTTCGTGATCAGGTGGCCGCCGCCATCAAGGACGCGGACAATCCAGGCACGAAATGGGTTGCCCATGAGGACGTGAAACAGGATCTGGCCCGGCAGCGCGCGGCTTTGATCGCGCGTATCAAGGGCGACGCGGAGTGATCATCGTCTGGTTGCCGGTGGCTCGGGACAACCTGAATGCGGCAATCGAGTGGATCGCGGACGACAGTCCAAGCGCCGCGCTCACGCAGCTTGATGAAATCGAACGGCAGGTCGAATTGCTGGCGTCGTTTCCGGACATGGGCCGCGCGGGCCGGGTGGATGGGACGCGCGAGCTGGTCATCGCCCGCACGCCCTTTATCCTCATCTATCGGGTTCGGCCGAAGGAAAGCCTGGTCGAAATCCTTCGCCTTCTTCACGGTGCGCAGAACTGGCCCTGAAGGCCGGCGCCGTTGCGCCTGCGGGAAACGCGGTCGGGCGTGTGGCCGCTCCACACGCCCTTTCACTCTCAATAATAAGACGCGATCTTCGCCACTTCGTCGCGCGAGCCGAACACCAGGGGGATGCGCTGGTGCAGCTTCTCGGGGGTGATGTCGAGGATGCGGGTGGTGCCGTCGGTGGCCGCGCCCTTGGCCTGCTCGGTGATGAAGGCCACCGGATTGGCCTCGTAGATCAGCCGCAGGCGGCCCTTCTCGTAGCCCTTCCGCTTGTCGCCGGAATAGATGTAGACGCCGCCGCGCGTGAAGATGCGGAAGGCGTCGGCCACCATGGAGCCCACCCAGCGCATGTTGAAATCCTTGGCGCGGGGGCCGTCCTTGCCGGCGAGGCAATCGTCGATATAGCGCCGCATGGGCTCGTCCCAATGGCGCATGTTGGACTGGTTGACGCCGTATTCCTTGGTCTCGGCCGGGATTTCCACCGCCGCCTTGGCGAGGATGAAGTCGCCGCTGGCGCGGTCGAGCGCGAACACCTGCGTGCCCGCCCCGAGGGTGGAGACCAGGACCGTGGACGGGCCATAGATGAGGAAGCCCGCCGCGAGCTGGGCAACGCCCTTCTGCATCAGCGCGTCCGCCGGATCTGGGAAGGCGGCGGCGTCATAGGGCAGGACCGAATAGATGGTGCCCACCGACACGTTGGTGTCGATGTTGGAGGAGCCGTCCAGCGGGTCCACCGCCACCACGAGGCTGCCGGCAGCGTTGAGCGGAATGGGGGTCTCGCTCTCCTCGGAACCCAGGAACGCCACGGGCGCCAGCTTGAGCTTGGCAATGATGGCCTCCTCGGCGATCACGTCCAGCTCCTTCTGGGCGTCGCCGCCGGCATTGGCCTCGTCGCCGCGCACCTTGGCGAAATGATCCGCCAGCGGGCCCTGTGCGACGAGGTCCGCGATGGCGACACCGGCCTCGGCAATGCGGAGCACCGCATCGGCCACCGCCTGCTTGCGCGGGTCGCTGCCGGCATAATCGCTCAGGAAGGCCTGAAGGGTCACGCTCACGTCTCGTCTCCGTCCGCTGAATGGCGCGCCCTTATGGCGCAAGAGGGCGGGGGCGTCGAGGGGAGGGGGCCATGCGCCGTTTTCCGGCAGGCTTCGGTCTCCCCTTAACGCGCGCCGCGAGATCAGGCGTCGCGCAGGCCGCGGCGCATGCTGTCCAGGAGGGTGATACCCATGCCGAGCGGGATGGGTATGAGCGAGCCTTGATAGACCATCCGGCTCATCTGGTGCGGATTTCCACCATGCGCCATTGGCGGGTTACGGGCTGGTACCAAACGCCCAGAGAAGACCTCGGGGGGCAAACCCCAAGGGCCTATCTGCGGGGAAAATCCTGGGACGTCCGATATGAATTTGGCCTGCGGCCCTGGTGAAATCGGAGTTCGCCTCAAATGAAAAAGGCGCTTGAGAGACACACTGAGACTGAACTGAGAAACGAATTCATCAAAGTCTGTCTAGAGCAGGAAAAGGCAGATGACATATTCGAGATTGAAAAACTCAATCGCCTTTACCACAAGATGGCTGCCGTGGTGGAAGAGCTGAAGCGGCGGCCCGGCGATGCGCGGCATTTGCTGTTGCCGCTGTTCGAGCATGAGAGCCTTCAGGTGCGCCTCAGGGCGGCGAAGAATGCGTTTGCCTTGGACCCGGTGGGCGCGCGCCGGACGCTTCAATGGCTGAGGGAGATGCATCCCGACCCTTATGGAATGGATGCGGGAATGATGCTTGCCGCCATCGATGCCGGGGAATTTACTCCGACCTGAAACGGCGTCGCCGGGCGTCGACCTTGATGTCACCCGGCCGGCTACCGCGTGCGGAAAACCTCCACGGCCACCCGGCTACTCTGGTGCGGATTTCCGCCATGCGCCATTGGGGGGTCACGGTCTGGTACATGGTTTCCAGAGAAGAATTCGGAGGGCAAACCGCAAGGGTCTGTCTGCGAGGAAAGCCCTGGGGCGTCCGATATGAGGTTGGCCTACGTTCCCTGCACGAAACAGGAGTTCGCCTCAAATGAAAAAGGCTCTTACAAAGCTCTCAGAGATTGAACTTCTAGATGAGTTCATCAGAGTCTGCCTCGAACAGGAAGAGCAAGACGATTTTGATATTAAAAATCTCAATCGCCTTTACCACAAGATGGCTGCCGTGGTGGACGAACTGAAGCGGCGGCCCGGCGATGCGCGGCATTTGCTCTTGCCGCTGTTCGAGCATGAGAGCCTTCAGGTGCGCCTCAGGGCGGCGAAGAATGCGTTCGCCTTGGACCCGGTGGGCGCGCGCCGCGTGCTTCAATGGCTGAGGGAGACGCAGCCCTTTCCCTATGGAATGGACGCGGGAATGATGCTCGCTGCCATCGATGCCGGGGAATTTACCCCGACTTGAAACGGCGCCGCGGGGCGTCGTCTCCCATCCGGTCCGGTCCGGGTGGGGTCACCCGGCCGGCTACCGCGTGCGGAAAATCTCCACGCCCACGTCGCCGAACACGCCGGTGATGGGCGCGCCGGGCTTGTGGACCACCACGCGCACCTGCTCCATGAGCGGGAAGTGGTCCAGGAGGCGGGTGGCGATGCGCTCGGCCAGCGTCTCGATGAGCTGGACGAGATCGTCCTCCACCACCGCGCGCACATGCTCGTAGACCTCCTGGTAGGAGACGGTGAGCGCGATGTCGTCGGCCCAGGCGGCGGGGCGGGTGTCGTGCCACCAATCCACATCCACCACGAAACGCTGGCCGATGGCCTGCTCGGCCTTCTTCGCGCCGTGGCGGGCGTAGAATTGCAGCCCGCGCAGGAAGATACGGTCGCGCCGGCCGGGCGCCGGGGCGGGAGCCGCTTCCGCTTCGGCGGTCGCGAGGGCTGCGGGGTCGGAAGGATCCATCATGGCGTCAGTCGCAAGCGAAAGGTGAAGAGGAAAGAGCCGCGCCCCGCGCGCGAACCCCTCGGGACGGGATCATCCCTCAAGCCTCGCCGGACGGCAAACCGAGCCGGGCGCGCATCTCGGACAGCCGCGCTTCCACCGCCGTGCGAGCGGCCTGCGGCGTGGCGGCGCGCGCCTTCACGGTGCAGATGGGCGTGCCCTGGGGGATGACGCTGCCCGCCGCCATGCGGTCGCGCACGTCTTCCGGCCAGTCGCCGGGCGGGATCATCACGTCCATGTCGGCATAGAGCAGCGCGGCCGCCGTCACCTGCGGCAGCGAGGGGAGCGCGGGCGGCAGCTTGCCGCCGCAGGCGGCGAGGTGCAGCGCCAGGAGCGGCGGCATGGGCTCCACGTCCAGGATTTCCAGGCTGGACCCGGGCCGGGGATTGACCTCCAGCAGCCACCAGCCGGACGGGCCGATCACCACGTCGAAGGAGACGAGGCCCACGAGGCCGCACACCCGGGCGACGGTCTGGACCGCTGCGAGGATCGCCGCGCCCTGCGCGCCGGGCAGCGTCACCGGGCCGAGCGCGCCGCCATAGCGGAACGGCTGGGCCGCGCAGGGGGCGGTCCACTGGCGCACCGCGCCCACCACGCGGGCATCGGTGCCGTTGCACAGCAGGACGAGGCAATAGGTGTCGCCTTCGACCCGGGCCTGGAGATAGCGGCCCGGTGCGGGCGCGCTCGCATCGCCGGCGGCGCGGGCGCGCACATGGGCGCCGCCGAGGCCGCCGATCTGCTTCTCCACCAGAGGCGCGTCCGAGAGCGGCCCGGTGGGCGCCTCCAGCGTCACGGCGGGGAAGGGCACGCGCAGGTGGCCGCACAGGGCGGCGAGGGCGAGCGGGTCCTTCAGCAGGCGCACCGTCTCGGCCATGTTGCCCAGGATGGGGTTGCGCTCGCTGATGCGCTGCATGAGCGCGGTGTCGTGCTCGAAGCCGCCGCCCAGCACCACCGGCAGGCCCGGCGGGGAGAGGGAGGCGAGCGCCTGGATCAGGTCGTCCCCGTCGAAGGCGAGGCCCCCCTTCTTGTGGACCCGCACGCAGCGCGCCGCATGGGCGCAGGTGTCGAGGTCCGCGAACAGGTCCAGCGCCAGCGCCGCGAGGCCGGCGCGCGAGGCGCTGGCCGCCAACGGGCGGGCGGAGAGGGCGATGACGGCGAGGTCCATGGGGCTCTCCCGGCCGGTAGGCGCGTGGGGCGCGGGTCAGGCGGCGAGGGCCGCCTTCAGGCGTTCGGCATGCTCGGCGAGCACGGCCATGTCTTCCTTGATGCTGGCGGCGGGCTTCAGGGGCACGCCGTCCGTGCGGGGAATGACGTGCATGTGCAGGTGGTAGACTTCCTGCCCGCTCGCCGGCTCGCTGAACTGCATCAGCGTCACGCCGTGGGCCCCGAACACCGCCATGCCAGCCTTCGCCACCTTCTGCGCCACGAGCGCGACGGCGGCGAGGTCCTTGGGAGCGATGTCCAGGAGGTTGCGCGCGGGGGCCTTCGGGATGACCAGCGTGTGGCCCGGGGCGCGGGGCATGATGTCCAGGAAGGCGAGGACGCTGTCGTCCTCATACACCTTGAAGGCGGGGATCTCGCCCCGCAGGATCTTCGCGAAGATGTTCTGCGGATCGTAGGCGGGCGTCGGCGTGTCGCTCATGGGGCCTCTCCGGGTGCCTTCCCCTGTCGCAATCGCAGGCGGGGCGCCAGGGGTCAAGTGCGACGGGCTATTGGTCGCGCTGGCCCTGCTGGCGCTGGGTCTGCCCGGAGGCTCCGTTGGACGTCCCGTTGGACGCGCCGCGCGGGCCGCCTCGGGTCTCGCGCGCCTGCACGTCCTCCTTCACCGTCACCCCCAGGCCCTTGAGCATGGTGACACCCGCCGAATCGAGCCCCACGGCCACACGCACATAATCGTCGGTGGCGCAGAGCGAGCGGCCGCAATCGAAGGCCACCCAGCCGATGCGGGGCACATGGGCCTCGGCCCATTCGCGGGCATGGCCGTTCCCGTCCGCCTCGGCCACATAGCCGGAGACGTGGCGGCAGGGGATGCCCAGCGACTGGGCGCAGGCGGTGAACAAATGGGTCATGCCGCCCGCGCATCCTGCTTTCGCCTTCAGCACCTCGGCTGCGCCGATGGGGGCGGCGGACAGCGCACGGGGCGCCTCGGTCACCTCCGCATGGACGATGCTCATGAGCGCGTGCAGGCGGCCGAGATCGTCGGTGGCCGCGTCCAGCACCAGGCGCGCGAACTGCGCCACTTCGGGCGTGGCGGCGGTGAGGGGGGTCGGGCGCAGGAACAGGG
>JACESF010000107.1 GCA_013911975.1 Hyphomicrobiales bacterium
CCATGACGCGACCCGCGCCCCCGGTCGGCAACACCCCCGTCCTGCCGCCGCCGGACACGCAGCAATTGCCGAAATAAGGCAGTACAAATGAAAACGGCGGGCCCAGGGGCCCGCCGTTCGCGCGAAAGAGCCGAAAAAGCTCAGTTCTTGCTCTTGTCCACGAGCGCCTTGGCCTTGATCCAGGGCATCATGTCACGCAGCTTCTCGCCCACTTCCTCGATCTGGTGGGCGTTGTGACGGGCGCGGGTGGCCTTGAACGAGGCCTGGTTCACCTTGTTCTCCAGCATCCAGTCGCGCGTGAACTTGCCGGTCTGGATGTCGGTGAGCACGCGCTTCATCTCCGCCTTGGTCTCGGGGGTGATGATGCGGGGGCCGGTCACGTACTCGCCATACTCCGCGGTATTGGAGATGGAGTAGTTCATGTTGGCGATGCCGCCCTCATAGATGAGGTCGACGATGAGCTTCACCTCGTGGAGGCACTCGAAATACGCCATCTCGGGGGCGTAGCCGGCTTCCACCAGGGTCTCGAAGCCCGCGCGGATCAGCTCCACGAGGCCGCCGCAGAGCACCACCTGCTCGCCGAACAGGTCGGTCTCGCACTCTTCCTTGAAGGTGGTCTCGATGATGCCCGCGCGGCCGCCGCCGTTCGCCGAAGCATAGGAGAGGCCGAGGTCATGGGCGTTGCCCGAGGCGTCCTGGGCGATGGCGATGAGGGTCGGCACGCCGCCGCCACGCTGATACTCGGAGCGCACCGTGTGACCGGGACCCTTGGGGGCGATCATCAGCACGTCGAGATCCTTGCGGGGCTCGATGAGGTTGAAGTGCACGTTCAGGCCGTGGGCGAAGAGCAGCGCGGCGCCGTTCTTCATGTTGTCGTGCAGGCTCTCGCGATAGATGTCGCCCTGCAGTTCGTCGGGGGTGAGCATCATCACCACGTCGCCCCACTTGGCGGCGTCGGCGGGGCTCATGACCTTGAAGCCCTCGGCCTCGGCCTTCTTGGTGGTGGCGGAGCCGGGACGCAGGGCGACCACGATGTCCTTCACGCCGCTGTCGCGCAGGTTGAGCGCATGGGCATGGCCTTGGCTGCCGTAGCCGACAATGACAACCTTCTTCCCCTTGATGAGGTTCAGGTCGGCGTCGCGGTCGTAGTAAACGCGCATCATTCTCTCCTGTTGGGCGTCTCTTCTAAATCTGGGATCAGGTGTGGCTCGGTCGCGCCGCGTGATCGGACGCAGCCATTACATCGCTTCCGGCCCGCGGGAAATGGCCACGACACCGGTGCGCGACACTTCCACGAGGCCGAGCGGCGTCATGAGCACCGCGAACTGGTCGATCTTGTCGGTCTTGCCGGTGATCTCGAACACGAAGCTCTCGGTGGTGGCATCGATGACGCGGGCGCGGAACGCCTCCGCGAGCCGCAGCGCCTCGCTGCGCGCCTCGCCGGTGCCGCGCACCTTCACCATGGCCAGTTCCCGCTCCACCGCCACCGCCTCGACGGTGAGGTCGCGCACCCGGTGCACGGGAACGAGGCGGTCGAGCTGGTTGCGGATCTGCTCGATCACCATGGGCGTGCCGGTGGTGACGATGGTGATGCGCGAGAGGTGCGCCTCCTGGCTCACCTCGGAGACGGTCAGGCTGTCGATATTGTAGCCGCGGCCGGAGAACAGGCCGATGACGCGCGCGAGCACGCCGGGCTCGTTGTCCACCAGGACCGACAAAGTGTGGCGTTCGGTGCGCTCGGAAATATGGGACATTGGATGTCTCTGGAATTTATCGGGGCGTCCCTCTCCCGCACGCGGGAGAGGCTGTGAGTTCACGCGGGGCGGGGCCGGCTCACACCAGCATCTTGCCCTCGTCGGTGATGGCCTCGTCCAGGTCCACCGCCATGTCGCCGAGGATCATCTCGTTATGGGCGCGGCCCGACGGGATCATGGGGAAGCAGTTCTCCTGCTGGTCCACGATGCAGTCGAAGATGACCGGGCGCTTCACGTTGATCATTTCCTGGATGGCCGCGTCGAGGTCGCCGGGCTTCTCGCAGCGCATGCCCACGCCGCCATAGGCTTCCGCCAGCTTCACGAAGTCCGGCAGCGCCTCCGAATAGGAGTGGGAGTAGCGCCCGCCATGCAGCAGTTCCTGCCACTGGCGCACCATGCCCATGTAGCGGTTGTTCAGGATGAAGATCTTGACCGGCAGGTTGAACTGCACGGCGGTCGACATCTCCTGCATGTTCATGAGGATGGACGCCTCGCCCGCGATGTCCACGCACAGCGCGTCCGGATGGGCGATCTGCGCGCCGATGGCGGCGGGCAGGCCGTAGCCCATGGTGCCGAGGCCGCCGGAGGTCAGCCAGCGGTTCGGCTCCTCGAAGCGGAAGAACTGGGCCGCCCACATCTGGTGCTGGCCGACTTCCGTGGAGATGTAGACGTCCTTGTCCTTGGTCGCCGCATAGAGGCGCTCGATGGCGTATTGCGGCTTGATGATCTCGTCGGACGCCCGGTAGGCGAGGCACTGGCGCGCCCGCCACCGGTCGATCTGGCTCCACCACCCGTCCAGCGCCTCGCGGTCCATCGCGAAATCATGCGCCTTCCACGCCTTCAGCATCGCCTCCAGCACGCGGGTGCAGTCGCCGATGATGGGCAGGTCCACCTTGACGTTCTTGTTGATGGACGAGGGGTCGATATCGATGTGAATCTTCTTGGAATTGGGCGCGAAGGCATCGATGCGGCCGGTGATGCGGTCGTCGAAGCGCGCGCCGATGCACACCATCACGTCACAGCCGTGCATGGCCATGTTGGCTTCATAGGTGCCGTGCATGCCCAGCATGCCCAGCCACTGGCGGCTGGCCGCCGGGAAGGCGCCGAGGCCCATGAGCGTCGAGGTGACGGGCACTCCGGTCAGCCGCGCCAGCTCGCGCAGCAGGCGGCTCGCCTCGGGGCCGGAATTGATCACGCCGCCGCCGGTATAGAAGATCGGGCGCTTGGCGGACGCGATCATGCGCACCGCCGCCTCGATCTTGTCGGCGTCGCCGTTGAGCTTGGGCTTGTAGGTCTTGTGCTCGATATTGTCGGGGCCGACATACAGGCCGGCGGCGAACTGGACGTCCTTGGGGATGTCCACCACCACCGGGCCGGGGCGCCCGTTCTGCGCCACGTAGAAGGCCTCGTGCAGGACCCGGGCGAGGTCCTTCACGTCGCGCACGAGATAATTGTGCTTGGTGCAGGGCCGGGTGATGCCCACCGTGTCGCATTCCTGGAAGGCGTCGTTGCCGATCAGGTGCGTGGGCACCTGGCCGGTGATGCACACGACCGGGATGGAATCCATGAGCGCGTCGGCAAGGCCGGTGACCGCATTGGTGGCGCCGGGGCCGGAGGTGACGAGGACAACGCCCACCTTCCCGGACGAGCGGGCATAGCCTTCCGCGGAATGCACCGCGGCCTGCTCGTGGCGCACCAGGATGTGCTCCACGCTGTTCTGGTGGAACAGGGCGTCATAGATCGGCAGCACCGCGCCGCCCGGATAGCCGAACAGGCGATCGACGCCCTGGTCGGCGAGCGCCTGGATGACCATTTCGGCGCCGGTCATTTCCTTGCTCATCCCGTCTCTCCCTGGCAGGCCGCTTCGCCCGCCGCGTTATTCAAATCAGAAGTGTCAGAAGTCCAGCGAATGGGGGCCAGAAACGACGAAGGGGCCCGAAGGCCCCTCGTCACACACCACCATCGTCCGCGATCGGCCGTCAGGCCGTCTCGATGGTGGTGCCCCTAAGTACGAGAATCGAAACGATCTTGCGCATGTGCCTTGCGGGCCCTTCTAAAGTTGCGCGAACCTAGCGGCAGACGAAATCTCCGTCAAGCTGCCGGGGGCATGTTTCAGCCGTGTCAAAACCTGCCGTGATATTGCCCTATCTTTGCGCTCTCTGTAAGGGAGGAATTCAATTGGAAACGTTGCGGAAACATCCATGTCGCTGAATTTTCGAATCCAGCGTGCTTCGGCTACCGCCCTCACGCTCCTCACCATGGGCGCCGGGCTCGCCCTTGGCGTCGAAGCCGCGCGCGCAGACTGCATGACCGACTTCGCGGCCATCCGCGACGAGATGCAGACCAAGGGCAAGGCCCTGGAGGCCGCCGGCAAGTCCAAGGCGTCGCCGCAGGAGCTGTGCCCCCTGTTCCGCGCCTATACCGCCGCGGAGGCGAAGCTCACCAAATACCTGTCCGACAACAAGGATTGGTGCCAGATCCCCGACGACGCCATCACCCAGGCGCGCACCGCCAACCAGAAATCGTCCGCGCTGCGCGACAAGGTCTGCGCGGCGGCGGCGAACGGGGCGGCCGCCGGGGCGGGCAAGCCGCCGCCGCAGGGCTCCATGTCGTCCGCGCTGGGCGTCACCACCGGCTACGCGCCGGGCCAGAACACCAATGGCGGCGGCGTGTTCGATACGCTCAGCGGCAACGCCCTGAGAAATTGAGGCACGCCGCGTGACAGCCTGGGGAAGCGACAGCACGAGCGCGCCGGTCGCCGATGCGGGCAAGGGCAATTGGGTGGACCGCTACGCGCCCGCCCCGCTGCGCCCCTATCTGCGCCTCGCGCGGGCGGACCGGCCCATCGGAAGCTGGCTGCTGCTCCTGCCCTGCTGGTGGTCCACCGCGCTTGCGACCATCGCGGCGGGCCGCGCCTATCCCGATCCCGGCCTGCTCATCCTGTTCGCCGTGGGCGCCATCGCCATGCGCGGCGCGGGCTGCACCTGGAACGACATCCTCGACCGGAACATCGACAAGCAGGTGGCCCGCACCCGTAGCCGCCCGCTCGCGAGCGGCCAGGTGAGCCTGCCCGCCGCCTTCGCTTTCCTCGCCCTCCAGCTCCTGGTGGGGCTGGCGGTGCTGCTCGCCTTGCCCCGCTTCGCCATCGTCACCGGCGTCGCCTCCATGGGCGTGGTGGCCATCTATCCGCTCATGAAGCGGGTGACGTCGGTCCCCCAGCTCATCCTGGGCATCGCCTTCTCCTGGGGCGCGCTCATGGGCTGGGCCAGCGTGTTCCGCAGCATCGACGATCCCGCTTTGCTCCTGTTCGCCGGCTCGGTCTGCTGGGTGTTCGGCTACGACACCATCTATGCCCACCAGGACCGGGAGGACGACGCCATGGTGGGCATCGGCTCCACCGCGCTCCTGTTCGGGGACAAGAGCCGGCTCGCGCTCTCCATCTCCTATCTCGCCTGCTTCGCCCTGTTCGCCACCGCCCTCGTCTCCGCCGGGGCGGGCCTGTTCTCCGGCCTCGGCCTCCTGGGCTTCGGCCTCATGCTCTACCGGCAGGTGGTGCGCCTGGACATCGACGACGGGGCGCGCTGCCTCGCGCTGTTCAAGTCCAACCGCGATGCGGGCCTGATCCTGTTCGCCGGCCTGTGCGCGGACGCGGCGCTCCTGCACGCGGTGGCGGCCGGCCTGCTCTGAGGCCGCTTCCGCTCTCCCCCTGCGCCGAAAGACGGGCTCCCCTGCGCGCCGCGCGGCTTGCCTCCGGAGGTCCGGCCCCCTAATGCCATCCGCCATGACGTCCGAAGACCTGATCCCGCCCGCAGCCGCATCGCAGGATGCGCCGGCGCGGGCCGCGCGCCTGCTGGCGGAGGCGGTGGCCGCCGCCGGCGCGCTCGCGCTCACCATGTTCCGGGCCGACATCAAGACCTGGAACAAGCAGAACGATTCTCCCGTCACCGAGGCGGACCTCGCAGTGGACCGGTTCCTGAAGGACCGGCTCGTGGCCCTCGATCCCGCCTGCGGCTGGCTGTCCGAGGAAAGCGCCGACAGCGCGGACCGGCTGGCGCGCCGCCGGGTCTGGGTGGTGGACCCCATCGACGGGACCCGCGCCTTCATGGCCGGGGAAGCCGACTGGGCGGTGAGCGCCGCCCTGGTGGAGGATGGGCGCCCCGTGGCTGGTGCATTGTTCGCGCCGGTCACCAATGAATTGTTCGTCGCCGCCCTCGGCGCCGGCACCACGGTGAACGGCGTCGCCGTGCGTGCCTCCGAGCGCGCCGGCCTCGACGGCGCCGCCATTTCCGGGCCCGCCTTCCTGCTGGACCGGGCGGTGGAGCGCGCGGCGCTGGACCTGCGCCCCCGTGTGCGCTCCCTCGCGCTGCGCCTCGCGCGGGTGGCCACCGGCGAGCTGGATATCGCGCTGGCCTCCGCCAACAGCTACGACTGGGACATTGCGGCGGCGGACATCATCGTGCATGAAGCCGGGGGTTCCCTGACCGGCTATGATGGCGCGGTACCGAAATACAATCGGGCGGTACCTCGCCACGGGTCGCTCGTCTGTTCCGGGCGACATCTGCACCGGGCAATGCTAAACGTCGCGCGGGACGAGTTCGGCGCGTCCTGATCGACCATCAACTGCGGATTGCTGGCCACATGACCACCCCATCCGATCACAAGCAACTGCTGCACCTCGTCTTCGGAGGAGAGCTGCAGGAACTCGGCGGCGTCGAGTTCAAGGACCTCACCAAGCTCGATATCGTCGGCATCTATCCCGACTATGCGAGCGCGGCCGCCGCATGGCGCGCCAAGGCCCAGCAGACCGTCGACAACGCGCTGATGCGCTATTTCGTGGTGCACATGCACCGTCTGCTCGATCCGGAGACCGGCCACGAGCACTGAGGCTCGGGCCATGCCATTGTCCGGCGCCGTGGCGGGGATCGCCCGGCGCCGGAGCTGTTTCTCCGCTTCAGAACCAAAGCGCCGGCCGGGGGCGGTCCGGGCGCGCGAATCCAGGGATACGTCTTCAGAATGTGGCGTCGCGTGCGCACCAACCGCGCCTTCCAGCTTGCCGCCGGCAATGCGTTTGCGGGCTATTTCTCCCTGGTGGCCCACACCACCCGCTTCGTCGTGGAGCCGTCGGACATCTATGAGCAGATCGACGCCAACCTGCCGGCCATCATCACCTTCTGGCACGGGCAGCACTTCCTGACGCCCTTCATGATGAAGCCCTACCACAAGGCCAAGGTGCTCATCTCGCGCCACGCGGACGCGGAGATCAACGCCATCGCGGCCGAGCGCCTGGGCGTCGGGACCATCCGCGGCTCGGGATCGACCTCGCCGCGGGACTTCCACCGCAAGGGCGGCGTCTCCGCCACCTACGCGCTCATCGACACCCTGTCCCAGGGCATCAACGTGGCCATGACCGCCGACGTGCCCAAGATCGCCCGGCGCGCGGGCCTCGGCGTGGTGACGGTTGCGCGGCATTCCGGGCGGCCTATTCTCCCGGTCGCCATGACGACCCGCAACCGCATACAACTGAAGAGCTGGGACCGCGCGAGCCTCAACCTGCCGTTCGGCAAGGGCGCGGCCGTGGCGGGCGAGCCCATCTGGGTGCCCCGCGACACGGACGAAGCGGGCCTGCGCGCCGCGCGCGATCTCGTCCAGGCCCGTCTGGAGGAAGTGACGGCGCGCGCCGAGGCGCTCGTGGGACGAGGGCCTCAGGCGGGAGCGGCCCTTTGATCCGGGCGAACGGCCTCCCCGTGCCGCTGCACCTCTATCGCGGGGTGACATCGGCGGCGGCCATGCTGGCGCCGGCCTGGCTCGCCCACCGGGTGCGCAAGGGCAAGGAGGACCCGCGGCGGCTGGCGGAACGGCGCGGCCTCGCCAGCGCCCCGCGCCCGAAGGGTCCGCTCATCTGGGCGCACGGCGCCAGCGTGGGCGAGGTCCTGTCCATCCTGCCGCTGATCGAGCGCCTCGCCGAGCGCGGCTTCCATGTCCTGCTCACCTCCGGCACGCTGACGTCGAGCCGCATCGTCGCGCGCCGCAACCATCCCTCTGTCATCCACCAGTTCGTTCCCCTGGACGCGCGCAAGTTCGTGACGCGCTTCCTGGACCATTGGCGGCCCGACCTCGCGCTTCTGGCCGAATCCGAGCTGTGGCCGAACCTCATGACCGAGGTGGCCCGGCGCGGAACGCCCCTGGTCATGGTCAATGCCCGCCTGTCGGACCGCTCGTCCGAGCGCTGGGCGCGCCTGCCCCGCAGCGCCCGGAGCCTGCTGGGCACCGTGGACCTCTGCCTGACCCAGAGCCGGGAGGATGCCGAGCGCTTCCGGGCCCTCGGCGCGCCGCGCGTGCAGCCGGTGGGCAATCTCAAGTTCGACGTCCCGCCCCCCGAGGCCGAGCCCGAGGCCCTGGAGGAGATGCAGGCGCAGGTGGCGGACCGCCCGGTCCTGCTGGCCGCCTCCACCCATCCCGGCGAGGACGAGATGGTGCTGGAAGCCCATCTGCGGCTGCGCGACGCACTGCCCGGCCTGCTGACCATCATCGCCCCGCGCCATCCCGAGCGCGGCCCCGACATCGAAGCGCTCGCCACCGAGGCGGGCCTGTCCGCCATCCGGCGCGAGGCGGGCTACCTGCCGGGCGAGGTCACGGACGTCTATGTCGCCGATACAATCGGTGAACTCGGTATATTCTACCGTCTCGCACCCGTGGTATTCGTAGGAGGCTCGTTGGTGCGGCACGGGGGACAGACCCCGATCGAGGCGGCAAAGCTGGGTGCGGTCGTGGTGCATGGTCCCCATGTCTGGAATTTCGGGGCGCTTTACGCCCAACTGGATGAGAGCGGGGGCGCCATCCCCGTCACCGACGCCGGCACCCTCGCCCAGGCGGTGCTGGACCAGTTCTGCGACCACGATTTCCACTTGAGCACCGCCCATGCCGCCTGGAGCGCCACCGAGGCGCTGAGCGGCGCGCTGGACCGGACCTTGTCCGCCATCGAACCCTACCTCGCCCAGATCAGGCTGGCCCGACGATGACGCCTCTTAACGCGCCCGACTTCTGGTGGCAGCCCAAGGGGCTCCAGGCCATGTTCCTGTCGCCCATCGGCGCCGTGGTGAGCTGGATCACCCTGCGGCGCATGTCGCAAGCCGGGACGCGAGTGCCCGCCGTGGTGATCTGCATCGGCAATCCCACGGTCGGCGGCGCCGGCAAGACGCCCACGGTCATCGCCGTGCTGAAGCGGCTGAAGGAGCGCAACGCCAAGCCCTTCGCGCTGCTGCGCGGCTATGGCGGCAGCGAGCGCGGGCCGCTGTTGGTGGACCTGAAGGAGCACGACGTGCGCGCGGTGGGCGACGAGGCGATCCTCCTGGCCGACGTGGCGCCCACCATCGTCTCGGTGGACCGGCTGGCAGGCGCCAAGCTCGCGGCCTCCCTGGGCGCCACCCATATCGTCATGGACGACGGCTTCCAGAATTCGGCCCTGGTGAAGAACGCCACCCTGCTGGTGGTGGACGCGGTGGCGGGCATCGGCAACGGCCTCACCCTTCCCGCCGGCCCGCTGCGCGCCCGCTTCCGCGACCAGTTGGAGCGGGCGGACGCCATGCTGGTGGTTGGCGACGGCCCGGCCGAGCGCAACCTGCCCGTCTCCCGCCGCAAGCCGGTCTTCAAGGCGCACCTGCGCGCCGACCGCGACGCCGCCATGCGCATCATGGGCGCGCCCGTGATCGCGTTCGCGGGCATCGGCCGCCCCGCCAAGTTCTTCGAGCTGCTCCAGCAGATCGGCGTGGACGTGGTGGAGCAACATCCCTTCCCCGACCACTATCCCTATTCGGTCGCGGAGATCCGCGCGCTGGTGGACAAGGCCGGCAAGCGCGGCATGCGGCTGGTGACCACGTCCAAGGACTATGCGCGCCTGCTACGGCCCGCCTTCCAGGGCCTGCGTGAGCAGATCCACGTCCTGCCCGCGCATCTGGAATTTGTGGACCCGGCCGACCTGGACACGCTGATCCAGAACGCCGAGGTCCGCTCCATGCTGTTTTCCAAGCCCGAGCCGGGCGCGGAAGGCGCCGGGGAAAAGCCCGCCGACCCGGCCCAGCCGGGCCCAGCGGGTGGCGCGCAGGCACCGATCGCCCATCCCCCAGGCACCGTGCCCCCCCCTGCCGGAGCACAGCC
>JACESF010000108.1 GCA_013911975.1 Hyphomicrobiales bacterium
CCATGGGGGCGGCGGGACGGGCGGCGGGCGTGCCGCTCAGCCCTGGGGCTGCGCCCACAGGCCGCTTTCCACCTTCGACACCGCGATCACGGCCTGGGTGCGGCTTTCCACGCCCAGCTTCTGGAGGATGGCGGACACATGGGCCTTCACGGTGGCCTCGGACACCGAAAGCTCGTAGGCGATCTGCTTGTTGAGCCGCCCCTCGGACAGCATCATCAGCACCCGCACCTGCTGGGGCGTGAGGGTGGCGAGGCGCGCGATCACCGCGTCCGCCTCCGCGTCCTGCTTGCCCGCCAGATTGATGTCCGCGGGCGCCCAGGTGCCGCCCGCCATCACGGCGGCCACGGCGTCGCGCATGCCGGTGATGGACAGGGTCTTGGGGATGAAGCCCGAGGCGCCGAGGTCGAGGCAGCGGCGGATCACCGCCGGCTCCTCGTTGCCGGAGACCACCACGACCGGCAAAGCGGCATATTGGGCGCGCAGATAGATGAGGCCGGAAAAGCCCCGCGCGCCGGGCATGGTGAGGTCGAGGAGCACGAGGTCGAACTCCGAATCGCGCTCCAGCAGCGCGTGAAGCTCGTCGAACGTGCCCACCTCGACGATCTCGCTGGCGGGATAGAGCGCCGTCACCGCTTCGCGAAGCGCGCCCCGGAACAGGGGATGGTCGTCGGCGATGGCGAGCCGGACGGCGTTGGCGATCTCGTCTCCCAAGAGCTTGCTCCCCCCTGGAGCCCTGCCGCGCTTCCTTGAAGGCGGAGCTGCTCCCTCACCGTGCCTGGACGTGCCCCGTCCGCGAAACGGTATCCGCTTCACCCGGAAACGCGCGCGGCGTCAAGGCCGAACGCCCCCCTACGCCCACGAATCACCCGTCGCCATTCTTGGGGCCGGGGCGCCACGTGGCAAGCCGCGAATCAGCTTCGCGCGGAGCCGGAAAAGGCAAGCACGATCTCGCGTTCATGGGGCCGTGCCCGATGCTCCATGAGATAGACCGCCTGCCAGGTTCCCAGCAGCGGGCGCCCGTCCTCCACGGGCACGGAAAGCTGGGTGTCGGAAAGCAGCGTGCGCACATGGGCGGGCATGTCGTCGGGTCCCTCCAGGTCGTGCACCCAGGGATGGTCCGGCGGCGCCAGGCGGCGCAGCGCGGTGAGGAGATCCGTGCGCACGTCCGGGTCGGCATTCTCCTGGATGGTGAGGGACGCCGAGGTGTGGCGGCAGAACAGCAGCGCCACCCCGTCCCCCGCGCCGATCTCGGTGAGGAAGGCGCGCAGCTCGCGCGTGAGGTCGGTGAAGCCCTCGCCGGGCGTGCGCACGGACAGGCGCGCCGAGGCGTGGAAATCGAGGGGCGCCGTGCGGGCGGGGGTGCGGGTCATCTGCGCCATGGGGCCTCCATCCGGGCCGGGCCGCCCTTGACGGGACGGGCGCGGCGCCTTTCCCTCTGCCACGAACGGGAGGCGAGGCAAATGGACCGCATCACCATCAGCAGCGCGGATTTCCGCGCCGAGGCCGTGGCCGGCGACACGCGCATGGTCAACCAGGCTGTCATCCGGGCGCTGTCCGCCATTCCCAACCGCAGCGCCATTCCCCCCGCCGTGGTGCGGCAGGCGCGGCTGGAGGGGCGCGGGCCCTTTCCCCTGCCGCCGGAAAGCCGCCGCGCGCGGGAGGAAATGATCGACGGGCCGCACGGCCCCATCCTGCTGCGCATCCATTGGCCGGAAGAGCAGCCCAAGGGCGTCTACCTGCACCTGCATGGGGGCGGCTGGTGCATCGGCTCGCCGCGCGAGAACGATTCGGGCAATGATCGTATCGTGGAGCGCACCGGCTTCGCGGTGGTGTCCGTGCGCTACCGCCTCGCGCCCGAGCATCCCTATCCGCAGGGGCCGGACGATTGCGAGGCGGCGGCCCTGTGGCTCGCCCGCTCGGCCTCGGAGCGCTTCGGCACCGATTGCCTCGCCATCGGCGGGGAATCGGCGGGGGCCTGCCTCGCGGCGGCGGTCCTCGTGCGGTTGCGGGACCGGCATGGGCTTTCGCCGTTCCGGGGCGCGGTGCTGGTGGCGGGCTGCTTCGACCTGGGCCTCACCCCCAGCGTGCGGCGCTGGGGCGACACGCCATTGGTGCTGAACACCACCGACATCGAGAATTTCGTGCGCCACTACCTGTCCGGCGGCGGCAGCGTGGAGGACCCGGACGTGTCGCCGCTGCTGGCAGACCTTGCGGGCCTGCCCCCCGCCATCTTCGCCGTGGGCACGCAGGACCCGCTGCTGGACGACACGCTGTTCATGTCCGCCCGCTGGCTGGCGGCGGGCAACGCCGCCGACCTCATCGTCGCGCCGGGCGCGGCCCATGTCTTCAACCGCTTCCCGGGCTCGGCTGCAGACGCCGCCAATGCCCGGATCGACGCGTTCCTGAAGGGGCTCTGAGCCGGTTCAGGCGGTGAAGGGCGCGCGGCCCGAGGCCAGCGCATCGTCCAGGAGGTCGATGCGGTCCTGGCCCCAGAAAATCTCGCCGTCCAGCACAAAGGTCGGCGCGCCGAACATGCCGGCGGCCAGCGCCTTTTCCCGGTTCGCCTCATAGACGGCCCCGGTGGCCTCGCCCTGGGCTTCGGCGACGATCTGCGCGCCCGGCAGGCCGGTCTCGTCGATGATGCGGGTCAGTTCGGCGGCATCGCCGAGATTTTCCTGCCGCTGCCACACCGCCGCATAGAGGCGGGGCAGCAGCTTTTCCACGCCGCCATGGTCCAGCGCGGCGATCACCGCCCGGTCGGCGGTGGTGGGGTCGAACGGCCAGAAGGCGGGGTTGAGATGGAAGTCCACGCCCCGCTTCACGCGCCAGCGCTGCAATTCCATCATGCGGTAGCGCTGCCGGGCGGGCGCGCGCTTGGCGAGCGGCAGGCCGCCGGTCTCGGCGAAGACCGGGCCGAGGCTCACCGGCACATGCACCACGTTCACGCCGTGCCGCGCCGCCACCTCCATGAAGGGGGCATGGCCCAGGAAGGACCAGGGGCTGGCGAGCGAGAAGAAATATTCGACGGTCCGCGACATGGGCAATCCTCCGGGATGAATGCTTGGTGTTGGGGTGCGGGTCAGGCCTTGCGCACCCAGCGGCCGTTCTCGTCCTGCTGCCAGTAGGTGAGGGTGTGCCCCTCGGCCTTGGCGCGGCGCCACTTCTCGCGGGCCGAGGCCACCTGCTCGTCGTCCCGCCCGTCGAACATGTGCACCACCCGCTGGTAGGGCGCGGCGTCGGCCGTGTCCGCGCCGTCCACCAGGAAGCGGACGGTGGCGCCGTTGGCATTGGCCTCGCCGGTGGTGATGAGGATGGGCTGGCGCTCGGGCCGGGCCTGCGCGTCCGTGCCGTGGGGCAGGAAGGCGGCGTCGCTATAGGTCCACAGATGGGCGTCGAGCGCGTCGCGCCGCTCGGGCGTGCCGCACTGGACCACGCAGCGCCAGCCCCGCTCCAGGCTCTTTTCGAGCAGCAGGGGCAAGGCGTCCTCCAGCGGGCGCCGCTCCAGGTGGTAGAAGAGCATCTCGGTCACGGCGCGCACCGTCGCGGCCCGGCCCGCCTGCGTCAAGGGGTCAGCGGCCGGGCAGGACGAGCACGGTGGGCTTGGCGGGGAGCGTCTCCCGCGAGAGCGTCACGCTGGCCGAGGCGGAGCGGGTGATCTCGTATTCCTTGCCGAGCCGCCCCAGGAAGCGATCGAGGCCCCACGCGCTGAAATAGTGCATGGGGATGACGAGGGGCGCGTTGATGGCTTTGAGCGTCTCCACCATGCCTTCCACGTCCAGCGTGTAGGAGCCGTCCACCGGCGCCAGCACCACGTCGATGCGCCCCAGGGCCTCCAGATGGTCCTGGGTCAGCAGGTGGTGCAGGTGGCCGAGATGGGCGATGCACAGGCCCGACACCTCGAACACGAACATGGAATTGCCGTCATAGAGGGTCGCCGCGCCGTTGCGGATGTTGGTCGGCACGTTGCGGATCCATACGTCCTCCACGGTGATCTCGTGCTGGGCGGCGCCCCCGTCCGGGTTCCAGCCGCGCAGCACATAGGCGATGCCGGGGTCGGGATTGTCGGTGTAGTGGGTGTCGTGCGCCCGGTTCATGGTCACCACCAGGGGCACGCCGCGGGGGCGGATATAGTCGTTGTAGTCCGTGGCGATGGTGACGCCCTTGGGGCTTTCGATGAGGAAGGTGGCGTGGCCGATGAAGCTGAGCGTCACCTGTCCGTTCTGCACCTGCCCGCTGTCCGTCGCCGCCACCTGAAGGGAGGCGGGCAGCGGCCTCGGCCCGGCCCGCTCCATCATGGCCGCGCGGAACGGGGAGGGCGCCTGCGCCACCAAGCGGGGGCATTTCTCAGGCTCCGCGCGGGCCTCTCCCGGCGCGGCAAGCAGGCCGAGCGCGAGGCCGAGGAGCGCCAAAAGACCCGTTCCGCGACCCGTCCACCCCATGGCCGGTCCCTTTTCCGGGTGCCTGACCGCCCTCGGGCGGAGGCACATGATCCAACGTCAACCGAGTGTCGCCGCGAACCCTTGGCCGGCGCAATGATGCGGCATTTCACAGCGGCGTGAAGGGCCGGTGGAACCTTGGCCGTGCCTTCGTCCTTTCTGCACGTCCCCTCGCCCCCGCACCGCCCGGAGCGCGCCATGACCTTCGATATCGTCTTGATTTCCCCGATCATCGCCCTCGTGACGGGCATCCTGATCCTCGTCTTCCCGCGCCTGCTGAACGTGCTGGTGGCCGTCTATCTCATCCTCGTGGGCATCCTCGGGCTGCTGCCCCATTGATGTCTTTGGTATACGGCGGAGTTGAAGGCGGCGCCGCCAGGGTTTAAAGCAACCGCGCTGTTTCTCCCGCGTAGCGTGACCACCCCAAGGGATCTCCTAAGATGACGAAATGGGTCTACTCCTTCGGCGACGGCACGGCCGAAGGGAAAGCCGACATGCGGAACCTGCTGGGCGGCAAGGGCGCGAACCTTGCCGAAATGGCCAATCTGGGCCTCCCGGTTCCCCCCGGCTTCACCATTCCGACGGAGGTCTGCACCTATTATTACGCGCACGGCGAGACCTATCCGCCGGAGCTGAAGGGCGACGTGGAAGTGGCCCTCTCCAAGGTCGGCGCCATCACCGGCAAGACCTTCGGCGACCCGGCGAACCCGCTCCTGGTCTCCGTGCGCTCCGGCGCCCGCGCCTCCATGCCGGGCATGATGGACACGGTGCTCAATCTCGGCCTCAACGACGAGACGGTGGAAGCGGTGGCCAAGCTCGCCGACCGCCGGTTCGCCTATGACAGCTACCGTCGCTTCATCACCATGTATTCCGACGTGGTGCTGGGCGTGGACCATCACCATTTCGAGGAACTGCTGGAAGCCTACAAGCTCCAGAACGGCCACACCCTCGACACCGACCTCAGCGCCGACGACTGGGCGGACCTGGTGGTGCAGTACAAGGCCAAGGTCCTGAAGGAGCTGGGCAAGCCCTTCCCGCAGGATCCCCACGAGCAGCTCTGGGGCGCCATCGGCGCCGTGTTCGGCTCCTGGATGAACCAGCGCGCCATCACCTATCGCCGCCTGCACTCCATCCCGGAGAGCTGGGGCACGGCGGTGAACGTGCAGGCCATGGTGTTCGGCAACATGGGCGAGACCTCGGCCACGGGCGTCGCCTTCACCCGCAACCCCTCCACCGGCGAGAAGGCGCTCTATGGCGAGTTCCTCGTGAACGCGCAGGGCGAGGACGTGGTGGCGGGCATCCGCACTCCGCAGGATCTGACCGAGGCCGCCCGCAAGGCGGCGGGTTCCGACAAGCCCTCCATGGAGAGCGCCCTTCCCGAGGCGTTCAAGGAGTTCGAGCGCATCTCCACGGCCCTGGAAACCCACTACCGGGACATGCAGGACCTGGAATTCACGGTTGAGAAGGGCAAGCTCTGGATGCTCCAGACCCGCTCCGGCAAGCGCACCGCCAAGGCGGCCCTGCGCATCGCCGTGGAGCTGGCGAACGAGGGGCTGATCACCGAGCAGGAAGCGGTGTCGCGCGTCGATCCCGCCGCCCTCGACCAGCTTCTCCACCCCGCCATCGACCCCAAGGCCGAGCGTGACGTGGTGGCGAGCGGCCTGCCCGCCTCTCCCGGCGCGGCGTCGGGCGCCATCGTGTTCTCGGCGGACGAAGCCGAATCCTGGAAGGGCCAGGGCCGCAAGGTCATCCTGGTGCGCGTGGAGACCTCGCCCGAGGACATCCACGGCATGCATGCGGCCGAAGGCATCCTCACCTCGCGCGGCGGCATGACGTCCCACGCGGCGGTGGTGGCGCGCGGCATGGGCACGCCCTGCGTGTCCGGCGCGGGCGCGCTGCGCATCGATTACGGCGCGCAGACCCTCACCGTCTCGGGCCGCACCTTCAAGAAGGGCGACATCATCACCATCGACGGCTCCACCGGGCAGGTGCTGGCCGGCGAGGTCGCCATGCTCCAGCCGGAACTGTCCGGCGAGTTCGCCACCCTCATGGGCTGGGCGGACAAGGTGCGCCGGCTCAAGATCCGCGCCAACGCCGAGACCCCGGCCGATGCGCGCATGGCCCGCTCGTTCGGCGCCGAGGGCATCGGCCTGTCGCGCACCGAGCACATGTTCTTCGACGCGGGCCGTATCCTGGCGGTGCGCGAGATGATCCTCTCCGACGACGAGGCCGGCCGCCGCGCCGCCCTCGCCAAGATCCTGCCCATGCAGCGGGACGATTTCGTCGAGCTGTTCGAGATCATGAAGGGCCTGCCCGTCACGATCCGCCTGCTGGACCCGCCGCTGCACGAGTTCCTGCCCCACACCGACGCGGAAGTGGCGGACGTGGCCAAGAGCCTGGGCGTGGACGTGGAGCGCATCCAGCGCCGCCAGAAGGAGCTGCATGAGGTGAACCCCATGCTCGGCTTCCGCGGCTGCCGCATCGCCATCGCCTTCCCGGAGATCGCGGAGATGCAGGCGCGCGCCATCTTCGAGGCGGCGGTGATCGCCGCGAAGAAGACCGGCGAGGCCGTGGTGCCGGAAGTGATGGTGCCGCTCATCGCCACCAAGGCGGAGTTCGACATCGTGGACGCCATCATCCGCAAGACCGCCAAGGCGGTGGAGCAGGAGACCGGCGCCACCCTCACCTTCCAGGTGGGCACCATGATCGAGCTGCCCCGCGCCGCGCTGCGGGCGGAGGAGATCGCCAAGGGCGCCGAGTTCTTCTCCTTCGGCACCAACGACCTGACCCAGACCTGCTACGGCGTCTCGCGCGACGACGCGGGCACCTTCCTCGGTCCCTATGTGCAGAAGGGCATCATCGAGGTGGATCCCTTCGTCTCCATCGACGTGGACGGCGTGGGCGAGCTGGTGAAGATCGGCGTCGAGCGCGGCCGCAAGTCGCGTCCCGACATCAAGCTCGGCATCTGCGGCGAGCATGGCGGCGACCCGGCCTCCGTGGCCTTCTGTGAGCAGGTGGGCCTGGACTATGTGTCCTGCTCCCCCTTCCGCGTGCCGATCGCCCGCCTCGCCGCCGCCCAGGCGGCGCTGGGCCGCAAGGCCGCCAGCCAGGCCTGAGGCGTCTCGGGAAAATATCGAACGGCCGGGCCTCGTGCCCGGCCGTTTTCTTTTGGGTGCCCTTATCGCAGCGCCGAGCGGACGATGGCCTCGGCCAGAAGCTCCGGCAGGCAGAGCCGCCCCTTCTCGCCCCGCGCGCCCGACTGGGGGGAAGAGAACAGGTAGGTGGTGGCGCCGTATTGCTGGAGCACGTTGAGCCGCTCCTTGTCGGAGAGGGTGTCGATCTGCTGCACGATCCGCCCGTAGCGCCGCTCATGGCGCACATTGGGCAGGAAGGGCGGGTCCACCAGGATCAGGTCGATGTCGCGGCCCTTCATCCATTCGGCGGCCGCATCCAGCGTGTCCGAGAAACTGTCCTCGGAGGTGCCCGCCAGCGCATCGCCCGAGCCCACCTGCCACACCAGAAGGTCCGGCTCCGTGCGCTCCACCGCCGCGCGGATGCGCTCGAAATCCTCGCGTGCGAGGCCGGGGACCGCGTCCTCCTCAAGAATGGTGAAGCGCGCCTTGGGCAGGCGGGCGTGCAGTTCCTGGGCGAGCTTCGAGAGCTTGCGGGCGGACAGCACCCGTTCGTCCATCTGCGGGCCGATCACCAGGATGCGCACCGGCGCCGAGCGGTCGATGAGCCGCGTGGTGCGAGGCAGGGCATTGTTGAAGGTCAGGTAGATGTCGGGCACGCGGCAGGTGCCGGACATGCCCGCATGGGCGGGCAAGGGCAGCAGGGCGGCGAGAAGAAGGACGATCGCCGGGACATATGGCAGGGCGCGCGTCATGGCGCGCGTCAGGTCGCTCCCACGGGCCTGCGGGAAGCGGCCTTCAGTCCCGAGCGGTGCCACTCCAGCCCACATGCCAGCAGCCACTGAACCGTTATGCCCACGCCCGCAATCAGCATGTCGAGGGCGACGCCCCCATCATAGGCGAGCCGCGCGACTTGTGCAGCGAGGCTGAGCACGGTTCCCACGCAGAAGACAGGCAGCGCATGGCGGCCCATGAGAATGAGCGGCTGGGCGGCGGTGCTCGCCCGCAGAAGGCGCTCCAGGGGCAGGCGGGAGACGCAATAGGCCAGCGCCAGGATGTGGACGAGGCGGGGCAGCGACAGGTTGGTCTTGTCGAAGTCCCACAGGAAGGCGGGCACCGGCGCGAAGTCCAGCGCCACCGGGAACCCGGCCACCGCCCAGGCGGCCGAGGCCAGGAGATAGAGGATCGCCGCCACGTCCAGAAGCCGGCTGCCCGGCGCGGGGGCGCCCATGTCCATCATCCGGCCCACGGCGAGGCCGCAGGCGAACAGAAACTGCCAGGCGAAGGGATTGAAATACCAGGTGCCGGAATTGGGCCAGACCGGCAGGGCCAGGCCGGACAGTTGGCTGGACACGTAGAACGCCGCCGACAGCGCGAGGCCGAAGCCCACATGGACCCGCATGGCCGCCATGAGCACCGGAGCCATGAGCAGCAGCACCACATAGAGCGGCAGGATGTTGAGATAGGCCGGCTGGTAGCTCATGAGCGCCATGCCGACGATGGATTCCATGGGGGCCTGGAGGATCAGGTCCAGATGGAGCGTGTCCAGCAGGCGGCCGTCGCCGGACGAGACCGCGAACCCGCCCACCACCGCGACGGCCACCATGAGCAGCGCGAGCTGGGCCACGTAGAGATGGAAGGCGCGCAGCACGATGCGCGCCGTCACGCGCACCCGGGCGCCGGGGTCGAAGCCGCGCATATAGGCGAAGGCGGCCGAGACGCCCGCCAGCAGCACGAACAGCTCGGCCGCATCCGAGAAACCGAAATTGCGGAAGGTCAGCCCGCCGAGGACATGGCCGGGGACGTGGTTGATGAAGATCGTCAGCAGGGCAAAGCCCCGCCAGAAATCCACGCTCACTGTCCGGGTGCCGTCGCTCATGCCTTGGCTCTGCTCCTTCTGCCTCGACAACCGGTCGGGCCCCGGTTCGTTCCATGGCGGCGCTCGCGGGGCTGCCCGCGGGATCGCGCCGCGTTTGTCGCGGGCACCTTGTGCGGAAGGCGTTAATCCTGGCTTAACCACGTCCCGCCCGACCTGAGCCCGGCCCCGCCCACCGAGGCAACCGGCCGCAGGTTGCAGCAAGGTGCCGCAGCGGCGGGAAGGGGCGGGAAGCCCTTGGCGGGCGGGACGTGGTTAAGCCAGGATTCACGCGTTCCGCACAAGGTGCCCGCGACAAACGCGGCGC
>JACESF010000109.1 GCA_013911975.1 Hyphomicrobiales bacterium
GCGCACCTGGAGGCGGTGGCGGGCATGGGCGCGCCGGGGGCGAGGATGGCGTCGATGCCCGCCACCGCCTCCAGGTGCGCCGCGAGCGCCGGGCCGCGCCAGCGCAGCGCCTCCAGATAGGTGACGGCGGGAATGGCGAAGCCGTTCTCGATGCGCGCCCGCACCTGGTCGCCATAGTCCTGCGGATGGGCGGCGAGGCCCTGTGCGTGGAAGGCGGCGGCCTCCGACAGGAGGATCATGGTGGAGGCGGCGGACAGACGCGCCTGATCGGGCAGGTCCACGGGCACGAGCCGAGCGCCGGCCTTCGCGAACGTGACGATGGCTTGGTCCAGCGCCTCCGCCACGTCGGCATCCAGGTCGTCCACATAGAAGGATGTGGGAATGCCGATGGTGCGACCCGCCAGCGGCGCGTGCAGAGCGGCGAGATAGTCGGGCACGGGCCGGGCGGCGCAGGTGGGGTCGGCCGGGTCCGCGCCCGCCATGAGGCCGGTGAGCAGCGCGCAATCCGCGAGGGTGCGGGCCATGGGCCCCACCGTGTCGAGCGATTGGGAGAGCGGCATGGCCCCGGCGCGGCTGATGAGGCCCACCGTGGTCTTGAGGCCCGACACGCCGCAGAAATGCGCCGGCAGGCGGATGGAGCCGCCGGTGTCGGAGCCGAGCGCCGCATAGGTGAGGCGCGCGGCCACCGCCGTCCCCGAACCGGAGGACGAGCCGCCGGTCACATGGTCCGGGTTCCAGGCGTTGCGCGCGGCGCCGTAATGGGGGTTATGGCCCGTGGGGCCGTAGGCGAACTCCACCATGTGCAGGGCGCCGAGGCGCACCGTGCCCGCATCCTTCAGGCGCTGGAGTGCGGTGGAGGTGACGGGCGCGACCCAGTCGCGCCGCACCTTCGAGCCGCACGTCGTGACATGGCCGGCGTCGTAATACATGTCCTTATGGGCGAGCGGCACGCCGTGCAGGGGGCCTTTCAGCCCGCCGCGCGCGAGGGCCGCGTCCGCCGCGTCGGCCGCTTTGAGCGCGGTGTCAGCCTCGATGGAGAGGAAGGCGTTGAGGTGGGGCTGGGCCGTCTCGATGCGGGCGAGGCAGGCCAGCGTCGCCTCGCGGGAGGAGACGCGGCCCGTGCGGATGGCGGCGGCGGCCTCGGTCAGGGTGAGGAGCGCGGGGTCGTCGATGGACGCGGGGAGGGGCGCGTGGGCGTTCATTGTCCCTCTCCCTGCGCCTGGATGCGCTGGAAGGTGGCGGGCTCCAGGTCGAGCGGCAGGGTGCCGACGAGGGGGGCGAACGTGTCGATGGCCGGCGCGATGGCGGTGACGATGCGCAGCGCGGTCTCGGGCGTCAGGTCGAGCCCGGCGGTGCGGGCGGTGGCCATGGCGGTTTCAGAGGTGAGGGATGCGGTCATGGCGTGAGGTTCCGATTCCCCCACCGGCGAGGAAAGTGTTGCGGTGTGCGGCTCATCCCGCCCCGGTTGAGCGCGCCCCTCTTCCCTCGCGGGGGTGTTGCGATGCTTGGACATGATTTGGCCGTTGGTGCGGCCTGCCCCCTCTCCCCTCGCGGGAGAGGGCTGGGGTGAGGGGGCGTCTCCGCCTGCACTGAGGTGAGAATGCCTGATCCGAGCGGTGCCCAACCCCTCACCCGCCTCGCTGTGGCTCGGCACCCTCTCCCGCAAGGGGAGAGGGGCGCGGACGGATGGGGCAGGGGCGGCCGAAGATCCGTTCCCTCCGTGGGAAAGCGGGGAAGTCTCTCGGTCAGGGACGTGGCAGCCTTCATCGCCGCGGTGGTCATGCGGCCTCCAGCGCGGGCGCGCGGCTGTGGCCGGAGCCGGGGATGACCTGGTGGCAGGCGGCGAGATGGCCGCTGTCGTCCACGGGCGAAAGCGCAGGCACCACCTTGCTGCACACGTCCTCCGCGAACGGGCAGCGGGTGTGGAAGCGGCAGCCGGAGGGCGGGTCGATGGGATTGGGCGGGTCGCCCGAGATGGGCGGCACCTGCGTGCGCTCGTCTGGGTCCATGGCGGGCATGGCGGCGAGCAGGGCGCGGGTATAGGGATGGGCAGGGCCGTCATAGACCGCGTCCACCGGACCCAGCTCCACCACCTGCCCCAGATACATCACCAGCACCCGGTCGGAGATGTAGCGCACCACGTTCAGATCGTGGCTGATGAACAGGTAGGTGAGGCCGAACTCGCGCTTCAGGTCGGTGAGCAGGTTCAGCACCTGCGCCTCCACCGACTTGTCCAGCGCGGACACCGCCTCGTCCAGGATGACGAGGCGCGGCTTCAGCGCCAGGGCGCGGGCGATGTTCACGCGCTGGCGCTGGCCGCCGGACACCTCGTGGGGATAGCGGTTGGCGAACACTTCCGGCCGCAGGCCCACCTTGGTGAGCAGGTCGCGCGCCAGCACCCGCGCATCCTTGTCCGAAACGCCGTGCACCTTGGGGCCGAAGGCGATGCTGTCCTCGATGGTGAGGCGCGGGTTCAGCGAGGCGTAGCTGTCCTGGAACACCATCTGCATGCCGCGCCGCAGCTCACGCAGGGAGAGGTGCTCGCCCACGAGCTGGCCGTCGAAGAGGATGTCGCCGGAATTGCGCGCCATGAGGTGCATGAGCAGGCGCGCGGTGGTGGACTTGCCGCACCCGCTCTCGCCGACGATGCCCACCGTCTCGCCCTTGCCCACCTGGAAGGACACGTCGTCCACGGCGCGGACGATCTTCTTCTCGGCGAACAGGCCGCCGCCGATGGGGAAATGCTTGGTCAGCCCCTTCACGTCGAGCAGGGGCTGGGCGGCGCCGCCGATGTCGGCGATGGGTTCCAGGGGCGTCGTCAATTGCGGATGTCCATGGCGCTGCGCAGCCCGTCGCTGAGCATGTTGAAGCAGATGGAGACGGCGAAGATCATCACGCCCGGCAGCGCCGCGACGCCGGGATTCACATAGATGGCGGTGCGCAGCGTGTTGAGCATGAGGCCCCATTCGGGCTCCGGCGGCTTGGTGCCGAGGCCGAGGAAGGAGAGGCCCGCCGCCAGGATCATGGACACCGAGATGAGGCCGGTCGCGTAAACGAAGATCGGCCCCAGCACGTTGCCCAGCATGTGCACCCGCATGATGGTGAGCGGCCCCGCGCCGGACGCGCGGGCGGCGTCCACGAAGTCGAGGTTGCGCACGCTGGTGGTGACGCTTTCCGCCACGCGGGTGATCTGCGGGATGAAGACCACGGTCAGCGACACGATGGAATTGACGATGCCCGCGCCCAGAACGCCCGAGATGGCGATGGCGAGCAGCACGGAGGGGAAGGCGTAGAACACGTCCACCGTGCGCATGATGGCGGTGTTCACCTTGCCCCCCGCATAGCCCGCCACGAGGCCGAGCGAGGTGCCGATGCAGAAGGCGAGGATCACCGGCAGGATGCCGATGAGCAGCGACAGGCGCCCGCCATAGACGAGGCGGGAGAGCATGTCGCGGCCCAGTTCGTCCGTGCCGAGCGGATAGCCGGGCGTGCCGATGGGGCGCAGGCGGCGGATCATGGAGCCCTGGTAGGGGTCCGCCAGGTGCAGGAAGGGCGCGAAGATGGCGGCGAGCAGGATGGCGAGCAGGATGGCGCCGCACACCACGGCGACCTTGTCGCGCAGCAGGCGGCGGCCGACGGTCGCCCAATAGCCCCGCGCCTTGTGCGCGGGCGCGGCCTGGAGGGCGGCGTCGCTGGCGGCTGTCATGGCGTCAGCTCCGCTTGATGCGCGGATCGATGGCGGCCTGCGCCACGTCCACGATGAGGTTGAGGAAGACGAAGAACAGCGCCAGCACCAGGATGGTGCCCTGCAGGAGGGGCAGGTCGCGCTGGAAGATGGCGGAGTTCAGCAGGAAGCCCGTGCCGGGCCAGGAGAACACCGTCTCGATGAGGATGGAGCCGCCCAGCAGGTAGCCGAGCTGGAGGCCCATGACGGCGATGGCGGTGGGCGCGGCGTTCTTCACGATGTGGCGGAACACCTGCCGCTCCTTCAGCCCCTTGGAGCGCAGCGCCTCCACGAAGTCCTGGGAGAGGATGTCGCCGGTGAGCGCGCGCACGGTGCGGGTGACGATGCCCATGGGGATCACCGACATGGTGACGGCGGGCAGGATGAGGAAGCGGATGTGCTCCCAGTCCCACGCCCAGCCGCCGGGCCCGGCGCCCACGGCGGGCAGCCAGTTCAGCGTCACCGAGAAGATGATCACCAGCACCATGCCGAGCCAGTAATGGGGCACGGACACGCCCGTCACGGCGATGCCGGTGGCGAGCTTGTCCACCCAGCTGTTGCGGAAATAGCCGGCGATGAGGCCGAAGAAGATGCCGAGGACGAAGCCGATGATGGAGGCGGTGACGGCCAGGATGAAGGTGTTGCCTACCGCGCGCATCACCTCGGTGAAGACCGGGCGGCCGGTGGCGATGGAGGTGCCGAGATTGCCGTGCAGCGCGTTCCAGAACCACAGGCCGAACTGCACCGGCAGCGGCCTGTCGAAGCCATAGGCGGCGCGAAGCTGCGCGGCCAGTTCCTGGGAGGCGTCGGGCGGCAGCACCGCCACCAGGGGATCGCCGGGCGTGATGTGCACCAGCAGGAAGCACACGAGCGCCACCGAGACCACGATGGGGATCACGTAGATGATGCGGCGGAGCACATAGAGCAGCACGGCGAAGCCTTCTCCCGTGGGGGTGGCGGCGCGGGGCGCGAGGCCCCGCGCCGTCGCGTCAGGGGGTGACGGTGACGGGGGAGAAGTCCACGAACCAGCTCTTGGGCTGGACGAGGCCCTTCACCTTCGGCGACAGGGCGCGCGGGCCCACGTCGTGCGCCACGTAGAGGAACGCGGCATCGTTCACCGAGGCGGCGTGCAGGGCGGCCAGCGCCTTGTCCCGCTCGGCGGGATCGAAGGTGGAGCGGGCGGTCTTCACCAGGGCGTCGAACTCGGGATTGTTGATGTAGCCCCAGTTGTTGGAGACCGGCGGCGCCATGCCCGACTGGAGGAAGCGGACCAGGGCGAAGAACGGGTCCATGGCCGCGTAGGTCACGTTGGTGGCGTTGGAGCCGTTGGCGGTGGGGTCCTTCGCGCCGCGTCGCCAGTTGGTGAACAGCGTGTTCCACTCGATCACGTCCAGCGACACGTCGAAATAGCATTCGGCGAGGGCCTGCTGGAGATACTCGTTCATGGGCAGCGGCAGCATCTGGCCGGAGCCGGAGGCGGAGGTCTGGGTCTTCACCTTCAGCTTCTTGTCGGGACCGAAGCCGGCCTCCTTCATAAGCTTCTGGGCTTCCTTGACGTCGTACTTGATCTCGAACTTCACGTCGCCGCGCCAGGGATGGCCGGGCTCGAACGTGCCGGTGGCGGGCACCATGAGGCCGGCCAGCAGGCCGTCCTTCATGCCCTCGCGGTCAATGCACAGGTTTGCAGCCTTGCGCACCCGGATGTCGTTCCAGGGCGAGCCCTCGATGCGCGAGAACTGCCAGGGCCACACGTGCGGCTGCTCGTTCTGGGAGATCTGGAAGCCGCGCGACTTGAGCTGGGAGACCGCGTCGGGGGCGGGGGCCTCGATCCAGTCCACCTGCCCCGCGAGCAGGGCGGCGGTGCGGGCATTGGCCTCCGGCATGGGCAGGAGGATCATCTTGTCGGTCTTGGGAACGCGCGCCTTGTCCCAATAGGCGTCGTTCTTGGCCAGTTCCAGCCGCTCGCGGGGAACGAACTTGGTCATCTTCCAGGGGCCGGTGCCCGAGGCGTCGGCGGCGAAGGCGGTCCAGGCGGCGGCGGCCTTGGCCTTGGCGTCCGCGCCCTCGGCCTTGTCGTAGAAGGCCTGCCACTTGGCGGGGCTAGCCATGAACAGGTTGGTGAGGTTGTAGGGCAGGAAGCTGTCCGGCTCCTTGGTGGTCAGCTCCACCGTCATGTCGTCGATCTTCTTGGCCGAGACCAGGGTCGGCATGCGCGAGGCGGTCACGCCCACCTGGCTGGCGTCGAACTGGGGGGCCTCCTTGTTGAGGACCTTGTCCACGTTCCACACCACGGCATCGGCGTTGAAGGGCGAGCCGTCATGGAAGGTGACGCCGGGGCGCAGCTTGAAGACCCACTTGGTCTTGTCGGCGTCGTCCACCTTCCATTCGGTGGCAAGGCCGGGGATCGGCACGCTCGCCTTGGTGGCGGAGGACAGGTCCCAGTTCACCAGCGCGTCATACATGGTGAGGCCGGTGAAGCGGTTACCCTCGAAGCCCTGGTCGGGCTGGCCCAGCGTGCGCGGGATGTCGGCGGCGGTCATGCCGATGCGCAGCGTGGATTGCGCGGCGGCGATGGAAGGCGCCGCGAAGGCGGCGGCGGTGGCCAGGAGCAGGGCCGCGCCGATCTGGCGTCCGCTGCGGCGGTAAAGAGCGGAAATGGGCATCACTTGGGTCCCCTCGGTGAGCACGGGAGGGGAACTAGCAACCGCCGTGCCACCCGCCGCCGTCACGGCCGCGCGCGCCTCGGCGGCCATGACCCAAGGGGAAGAGAGTGATGAAACGTCGCCGTTTCGTCGGTGAAATGTCGGGCATGCTCAATTTGTATGCAAATGATCTGGGCCGCCGCCCCTGCAAGCGCTTTCCTTCCGGCGCGCGGGCATGCTTCCCTGGCGCGCCGCCCCCCGCCGCCGAAGGGTCCCCGCGCCGTGAAGATCTTGCTGCTTAATGGAAACACTACAGAAAGCGTGACCGAGCGCATGCGGGACGCCCTCGCCGCGCGGTGCCCGCAGGATGTGCAACTTGTTGGCGCGACCGCGCCCTTCGGCGCGCCCTATGTGGCGAGCCGCGCCGCGGCGGCGGTAGCGGGGCATGGCGCGCTGGAGGCTGCGCGGGCGGCGGTGGCGGGCGAGGCGGCGGCAGGCCGCGCGCCTTTCGACGCCTGCTACTACGCCTGCTTCGGCGAGCCGGGCATCGAGGCCATCCGGGCGGAAACGGGCCTGCCCGTGGCGGGCATGGCGGAAGGGGCGGTGCTGACCGCTCTCCAGATGGGAGAGCGCTTCGCCATCCTCACCATGGGCGACGCCTGGCCCGGCATGCTGCGCGAGCTGCTGCGCAAGCTCGCCCTCGCGGAGCGGTGCGCGGGCATCGGCGTGGTGGCGGGGGACGGGCTCGCTTTGTCGTCCGACCACGTGGCGGGCCTGCCGGTGGTGGAGGCGGCGGCGCGCGACCTTCTCGCCCGCACGGGGGCGGAGGTGATCATCGTCGCGGGCGCGGCGCTGGCGGGCTACGGGGCGCCCCTGGCGCGGGTGCTGCCCGTGGCCGTGCTGGATTCCCTGTTCGCCGGCTTCGAGCAGACCCTTGCGCTCGCGCGGCTCGCGGCGGATCGGAACGGCGCCGTCTCCTCGCGTTAGGGCGGCTCCACCGACACGCCGGCGATGCGTGCACCAGGGCCCCGTCATGCCCGGGCTTGTCCCGGGCATCCACGGAGCACCGCTGGGTAAAGCCACTTGAGGTCCGCGCCGGCGGCCCCACGTGAAGCCCGGCCATGACCCGGCGAGATGCACAATCGGAGGGGCGCAAACGGGGCGACGCACCGGCCCTTGGCCCGTGTCGCTCTGTGACGGCGCATGTCTTTCCCGCGAAACCTCGTCCCGCGCCGCCCGAAATGGCCAGGCTTGAGCCTTGCGCATGGCCGGACGCGACAAGGTGGCCCCCCGGTTGCGTCTCGTGTATAAGCGCGCGTTCCGGCGCAAGGTCAGACGCCGCCAGGATATCCCCTCAGGCCGCCTTGCGGTCCGGAAGGACCGATGGAGAGAGTTATGCCGACCCGTCCCGTTTCCGATCGCACCCCGAGCGCCGAGACCGTTTCTCGCCGCGCCGAAGGCTGGCGCCCGGATTCGTGGCGATTTTATCCCTCGGTCCAGATGCCCTCTTATCCGAACGCGGCGGAACTGGCGGAGGTGGAGCGCAAGCTCGGCACCTATCCTCCGCTCGTGTTTGCAGGTGAGGCGCGCCGCCTGAAGGCGGACCTCGCCAAGGTCGCGCGCGGCGAGGCGTTCCTGCTCCAGGGCGGCGACTGTGCCGAAAGCTTCGACGAGCACAGCGCCGACAACATCCGCGATTTCTTCCGGGTGTTCCTGCAGATGGCTGTGGTCCTGACCTTCTCCGGCGGCTCGCCGGTGGTGAAGGTGGGCCGCATCGCGGGCCAGTTCGCCAAGCCCCGCTCGGCGGATACCGAGACCGTGGACGGCGTGGAGCTGCCCAGCTATCGCGGCGACATCGTCAACGACATCGCCTTCACCCCGGAAGCCCGCGTGCCGGATCCGCGCCGCCAGATCGAGGCGTACCGCCAGTCGGCGGCGACGCTCAACCTGCTGCGCGCGTTCGCGAACGGCGGCTATGCCAACCTGTCCAACGCGCACCAGTGGATGCTGGGCTTCGTGAAGGACTCGCCGCAGTCGCACCGCTACCAGGAACTGGCGAACCGCATCACCGAGGCGCTCGACTTCATGCGCGCCTGCGGCATCGATCCCCAGTCCCATCCCGAGATGCGGATCACGGATTTCTTCACCAGCCACGAGGCGCTCCTGCTCGGCTACGAGCAGGCGCTGACGCGGGTGGATTCCACCTCCGGCGACTGGTACGCCACCTCCGGCCACCTTCTGTGGATCGGCGACCGCACCCGCCAGCCGGACCATGGGCACGTGGAGTATTTCCGCGGCATCCGTAATCCCATCGGCATCAAGTGCGGCCCCTCGCTCTCGGGCGACGGCCTCATCCGCCTGCTGGACACCCTCCAGCCGGACAATGAGGCGGGCCGCATCACCCTCATCTGCCGGTTCGGCGCGGACAAGGTGGGCGACCACCTGCCGGGCCTCATCCGGGCGGTGGAGCGGGAAGGGCGCACGGTGGTGTGGTCCTGCGATCCCATGCACGGCAACACCATCAAGGCGGCGTCGGGCTACAAGACCCGCCCGTTCGAGCGCGTCCAGTCGGAGATCCAGTCCTTCTTCGACATCCATGCGGCCGAGGGCACCTATGCCGGCGGCGTGCATCTGGAGATGACCGGCAAGAACGTCACCGAGTGCACCGGCGGCGCGCGGGCCATCACGGACGAGGACCTGCGGGACCGCTACCACACCTATTGCGACCCGCGCCTCAATGCCGACCAGGCCATCGAGATTGCCTTCCTGGTGGCCGAGCTGCTGAAGCGTGAGCGCCTGGCACGCGGCCGCAACGTGGTCGCCGCCGCCGAGTGAACGCGGGCGGGTCTCCGCCCTGGCGCCAACAGACTGAAAATGCCCCGGCTCAGGCCTGGGCATTTTTGTTTCTGGGGGCGCGTGTTCCTGGCGGCGAAGCTCCCTCACCCCAACCCTCTCCCGCGGGGGGAGAGGGGGCTGTCGCGCATGG
>JACESF010000011.1 GCA_013911975.1 Hyphomicrobiales bacterium
CAGCTCCCCGCAAGCGGGAGAGGGCTTTCCGGGCGCCCTGAACTGAACTGCTCTGCCGTGCGGCATTCCACGCCGCAAAAGCAGAGTCCCAAAGCTGGAACAATTCTTGTAATGGAGCTAATCGGCGCCAGGGTGCGACGGGGCTCCCGGAGGAGTGGGTATGGGCAAGGTTACGGGTTTTCTCGAGATCGACCGGCGGGAGCAGAAGTACCAGCCCGCCTCCGACCGGATCCGTCATTTCCGCGAATTCACCCTGCCCCTGCCGGATGCGGAGGTGACCAATCAGGCCGCCCGCTGCATGGATTGCGGCATTCCGTTCTGCCACGGTCCCACCGGCTGCCCGGTGCACAACCAGATTCCGGACTGGAACGACCTCGTCTATCAGGGCGACTGGGAGGAGGCGGCGCGCAACCTCCATTCCACCAACAATTTCCCCGAATTCACCGGCCGCGTCTGTCCCGCCCCGTGCGAGGAAGCCTGCACGCTGAACCTCGAGGACATGCCCGTCACCATCAAGACGGTGGAGCAGTCCATCGCCGACAAGGCGTGGAAGATGGGCTGGATCAAGCCCGAGCCGGCGCAGGTGCGCACCGGCAAGAGCGTGGGCGTGATCGGTTCCGGCCCGGCGGGCATGGCCGCCGCCCAGCAGCTCGCCCGCGCCGGGCACGATGTGCATGTCTATGAGCGCGAGCCCAAGGCCGGCGGCCTGCTGCGCTACGGCATCCCCGACTTCAAGATGGAGAAGCAGCACATTGACCGCCGCGTCGCGCAGATGCAGGGGGAGGGCGTCACCTTCCACTACGGCGTCAATGTGGGCGTGACCACGAAGCTCCAGGACCTGCTGGACGCCCATGACGCCGTGCTCATGGCCGGCGGCTCCGAGGCGCCGCGCGATCCCCAGCTGCCCGGCCAGGAGATGGAGGGCGTGCATTTCGCCATGCCCTATCTCGTGCAGCAGAACCGCCGCGTGGGTGGCGAGGACGTGCACCGCGACCTGCCCATCCTCGCGTCGGGCAAGCATGTGGTGGTGGTGGGCGGTGGCGACACCGCCTCCGACTGCGTGGGCACCGCGTTCCGCCAGGGCGCGCTGTCCGTGACCCAGCTCGACATCCGCGCGGTTCCTCCCATGAAGGAGGACAAGCTGGCGGTGTGGCCCTTCTGGCCCACCAAGTTCCGCACCTCCTCCTCCCAGGCCGAGGGCGCGGAGCGCGAGTTCGCCTGCGCCACCCTGGGCATCGAGGGCCGCAACGGCCGCGTGACGGGCGTGAAGTGCGCCCGCGTGGACGCCAAGCGCCAGCCCATTCCGGGCACGGAATTCGTGCTGCGCGCGGACCTCGTCTTCCTCGCCATCGGCTTCGCCCATCCCGTGGTGGAGGGCATGCTGGCCGAGAGCGGGGCGGCCCTGGACAAGCGCGGCAACGTGGCGGCGGACGAGGAGAGCTACCTCACCTCCACCCCGCGCCTCTATGCGGCGGGCGACATGCGGCGCGGGCAGTCGCTGGTGGTGTGGGCCATCCGCGAAGGCCGGCAGGCGGCGCACGCCATCGACAAGGACCTGATGGGCGCGACCACCCTGCCGCGCTGACCCGCGCGGCGCAGCCCCGGACAAAGCAAAAGGCCCTCCGCATGGAGGGCCTTTTTCGTTTCGCAGGGCCTTGTCGGTGAAGGATCAGAACAGATAGACGGCGGCCACGAGGCCCACCACCACCACGGCCAGCAGGCCGAGCGTGACGAGGCCGAGGCGCTTCTCGATGAATTCCCGCGCGGCAGGGCCGAAATAGTTCAGCAGCGCCGCCAGCAGGAAGAAGCGCGCCCCGCGCGTGATGAGCGACAGCACCACGAACCAGAACAGGTTGTAGTTGGCGAAGCCCGACGTGATGGTCACGAGCTTGTAGGGGATGGGCGTCAGCCCCTTCAGCAGGATCACCCAGTGGCCGTACTGGGCATAGGCGTGGCGGAACGCGTCCACCTTGGCGCCGTAGCCGTAAAGGTTGATGAGGAACAGGCCCACGCTGTCATAGAGCAGCGCGCCGATGGCGTAGCCGACCATGCCGCCCGCCACCGAGGACAGGGTGGCGATGAGCGCGTAGCGCCACGCCATTTCCGGCCGCGCCAGCGTCATGGGCACCTGGAGCACGTCCGGCGGAATGGGGAAGATGGAGCTTTCCGCGAAGGAGACGATGCCCAGCGCCCAGGGGGCGGACGGCCGGGAGGAATAGGCGAGCACCCAGTCGTAGAGCTTGCGGAGCATGGAACGGAGGTCTTCCCGCGGGAGATGTGCGCCCCGCATAGACGGCGCCCGGCGGCCTGTCCAGTGGTGCCGCACGGGCGGGTGTTGCGCCGCAGCGACAGGGAGACGGCATTTGTTTCCGGCAGGTGTCTGGCGTGTGGAACTGAAGGGGCACGTGGTGCATTAACCCTGCCGACGAAGGCTGGCCGGGACGGTTTCGATTCTGCCGCTGGATTTAACCCTTTGGGAACCTCTGTGGCGCAGCGTGCCTTAATCGAGCATCCGCGCTCCCGGTTCCTGCCTGTTTGAAGAGTGGCCTCATGTTGAAGCGCATCGCAGTTTTCGCGACCCTGGTCCTCGGCTACGCCCTTGCCGGCGTCGCCCTCTCCACCGGAGACGTGGCGGCCACCGGCGCTGCCATCGCCATCGCCACCGAGTGATCCGCGCCGCTTCGCGCGGCTCCCCTTGGGAGCGCGGCGCAGCAGGCGGAAGGTCCCTGAAATGAAGAAGCCCCCGGCGTCCTGCGCCGGGGGCTTCTTGTTGTCAGGCGTCGCCGCGTCAGTGGCGGGTGTCCGCCTGCGGCAGGTCGGCGGCGGTGAGGGGCGGGGTGGAGAGATGCCCGCCGAGGCCCGCCATGGCGGCCCGCTGGCGCACCAGGGCCAGCACCACGTCGAGGGTGGGGGTGGGCACGTCCAGAAGGCGCCCCATTTCCTGGACGGCGGTCACGAGCGGATCGATCTCCATGGGCCGGTCCCGCTCCAGGTCCTGGAGCATGGAGGTCTTGTGCGCGCCCACCGCGCCCGCCCCGTTGATGCGGCGCTCCACGTCCACGCGGAAATTGACTCCCAGGCGCCGGGCGATGGTCTCCGCCTCGGTCATCATGGCGCGCGCCACGGCGCGGGTGTCCGGATCGGTGGCGATCACATCCAGGGTGGCGTGGGTGAGGGCGCTGATGGGGTTGAAGCAGAGGTTGCCCCAGAGCTTCAGCCACATCTCGTCGCGGATATTGGTCATGACAGGCGCGCGCAGCTTCGCCTCGCCCATGAGGGCGCTGAGCCGCTCAACCCGGCCGGTCACCTCGCCGGAGGGTTCGCCCAGCGGGAACTTCTCGCCATAGACGTGCTGGATGACGCCGGGGGCCACCACTTCGGTGGCGGGATAGACGATGCAGCCGATGGCGCGCTCCGGCCGCAGCACGTCCCACTGCTTGCCGCCCGGATCGATGCTCTGGAGCACGCGCCCTTCCAGCGCCCCGCCATGCTTGTAGAAATACCAATAGGGCACGCCGTTCACGGCGGTCACCACGCTGGTGTCGTTGCCCAGGAGCGGGCGCATGCGCTCCACCACGCCCGGCACCGAATGGGCCTTCAGCGCGATGAAGACATAATCCTGCGGCCCCAGCTCGGCCGGATCGTCCGTGGCGCGCACGCGGGCGACGCGCTCCTCGCCGTCGATGAGCAGCTTCACCCCGTTCTGCTTCATGGCCTCCAGGTGCGCGCCCCGCGCCACGAGGCTCACGTCCGCGCCGGCCTGGGCCAGCTGTACGCCCAGATATCCGCCGATCGCCCCCGCGCCATAGATGCAGACCTTCATGGCGAAGCCTCCCATATTGTTGATGGTGTATAATGTATGCCAGTAGCAGGGGCGCGCCTTCGCCTCTGCGCTCGTGACCGTCAGATTATTTATGGGATATTTTTCCGTAATATGGAAAATTGCCGCAGGCGCGCGCACCTTGCCCCCGGCGGGAAATTAGCGCCTTCTAGGCGGCAAGGCCGGCAGATGACCGGCCCGTCCGCGGAGGGGCCATGGAGGACCAGATCGCCTTGCCACGGCGCCGGGGGCGGCCCGCGTCCAGCGGTGACGGCGGGGAAGTTCAGTCGCTGGACCGCGCCATCGCCCTGCTGCGGGTGCTGGCGGAGGCGGACGGCATGAGCCTCAGCGACATCGCCAAGCGGGCGGACCTGCCGGCCTCCACCGCCCATCGCCTCCTGGCCACGCTTCAGAAGCGCCAATTGGTCAATCACGACCCGGAGAACGGCCTGTGGACCGTGGGCCTCGGCCTGTTCCGCATCGGCGCCGCCTATCTGCGCATCCGCAAGCTGCCGGACGTGGGGCGCCCGGTCATCCGGCGCCTGCTGCACGAGACCGAGGAGACGGTGAACCTCGCCATGTTCGACGGCAACGAACTGGTGGTGGTGGGGCAGGCGGAAGGGCATGCGCCCGTGCGCGCCTTCTTCCGCCTGGGCGCGCGGCTGCCGCTCCACGCCACGGCGGCGGGCAAGGCGATCCTGGCGGCGGCGAGCCCCGCCTTCCGGGGCGCGTGCCTGGCTCAAATCCGCTACGAGGCCTTCACCGTGCGCACCCACCGTTCCGAGCGGGAATTGGTGGACGACATCGTCGCCGTCTCGGCGCGCGGATACGCCGTGGACAATGAGGAGCACACCGCGGGCATGCGCGCGGTGGCGGCGGCCATCTTCAATGAATGGCGCGAGCCCATCGGCGCGGTCTCCGTTTCGGGGCCGTCCGTGCGCATGAGCGACGACCGGGTGGAGCGGCTCGGCCGCCGCATCGTGGCGTCCGCCGACCAGATGACGCGCCTTTATTCCGGGGCGGACGAGACCTTGCCGCCGGAATTCGTCGCGTATCGATGACAGGAGAGCCGGGTCGTCACCCCGAGGGAATGGAGTGCAAGTCTCGGACAGGTCTTGGAATTTTCTGTCCGCGACGGAGTTTTGCCCCGGTGTTTGCAGTGCGGCCGCTGCTTCGCAACACGGGCCATAGTGCACCTGCAGCAAAAGCAAGCTGCGTTTCCGTGAAATAATTTATGCAAAATACAGGAAGCATGTATTCGGCGCACGGAATTCAGAATTGGTGATTTCCGTTGCGTAGGGGTGACATACAATATACTCTTTCCAAATCCACCTCACGCCAGGGTGGCAAGAACATCAAATTCTTCAACAGGTTACGCCAAGCATCCGCCTCGTAAGAAGGCGGGCGACCCGGGAGGAAAACAAGATGCGTTCGGCTTTTGCCAAATCATTCCAACGATTCGCGGCGGTGTGTACTGCGGTTGCGGTCCTTTCGCCTTTGTCCGCCTGGGCCTGGGAACCGACCAAGAATGTCGAGTTCATCGTGCCCGCCGGCACGGGCGGCGGTGCCGACCAGATGGCGCGCATGCTCCAGGGCATCATCCAGAAGAACAATCTGATGAACCAGTCCCTGGTGGTCATCAACAAGTCCGGCGGCGCGGGTGCCGAAGGCTTCCTGGACATGAAGGGGTCTTCCGGCAACCCCCACAAGATCATCATCACCCTGTCCAACCTCTTCACCACGCCGCTCGCCACCGGCGTGCCGTTCAAGTGGGACGACCTCACCCCCGTCGCCATGCTGGCGCTGGACGAGTTCATCCTGTGGGTGAATGCCAAGGCGCCCTATGACGACGTGAAGGGCTATCTCGCCGCCCTGAAGGCCGCGACGCCCGGCAACGAGTTCAAGATGGGTGGCACCGGCTCCAAGCAGGAAGACCAGATCATCACGGCGGCCATCGAGCAGGCCACCGGCGCCAAGTTCATTTACGTCCCCTACAAGGGCGGCGGCGACGTGGCGGCGCAGCTCGTGGGCGGCCATGTCACCTCCTCGGTGAACAATCCCATCGAGGCGGTGTCCCAGTGGCGCGCGGGCGAGCTGAAGCCGCTCTGCGTGTTCGATACCCAGCGCCTGCCCTACAAGGAGCCCATCGCGGGCGGCAAGTCCTGGGCCGACATCCCCACCTGCAAGGACGGTGGCCTGGACATCGAATACCTGATGCTGCGCGGCATCTTCATGGCGCCCAAGGTCACGCAGGACCAGACCGACTATTACGTGAACCTCTTCAAGAAGGTGCGCGAGACGCCCGAATGGAAGGAGTTCATGGAGAAGGGGGCTTTCAACACCACCATGCTGAGCGGCGCCGAATACAAGGCGTGGCTGGGCAAGGCGGCCGAGAGCCACCGCTCCCTGATGGAGAAGGCGGGCTTCATCGCCAAGTGACGGCGGCATGAAGGTGTCCGCGCGGGCCGCCGGCGGCGGCCCGCATCCCCGGCGGAACGGGGGCGGCATGGCGGCGGCGCCGCATGCCCGCCCTCTGCCGGGCGGCGATCCAGACCCGGTGCGCGCGCCGCGCCGGCAAGAGCCTGATCCGACCCGGTCGAATCCGCCTGGTCGGTGCGTGCTCCAGGTCCGGGGTTCCGGTCCGCAGCGTCCTCATGCCCGCATGATCGCGCCCCACGGCCGCGCCTCGTCCGATGATCTTCTCGACAGGACGTCAGTCATGGCAATCGAATCTGAAAAGTCCGAGCACACCGTCACCACACGGACCATGGACATCGTCGTCGCCCTGCTCTTCATGGGCGTCGCGGCGCTGGTCATGGCCGACAGCTGGCGCATCGGCGCCCGCTGGGCCTCCGATGGGCCTCAGGCCGGCTACTTCCCATTCTATGTGGGACTCATCATGTTCGCCGCGAGCCTCGGCACGCTGGCCACGAACATCTTCACCAAGACGCCCGACCTCTCCAATTTCGTGGATCGGGAGCAGTTGGGCTCGGTGCTGAAAGTCCTCGTGCCCACCATCGTATATGTGGTGATGATCAATTTCATCGGCATCTACATCGCGTCGATGATCTTCATCGCCTTCTTCATGTGGTGGCTCGGCAAATACAGCCCCGCGGTCATCGCGCCCGTCGCCATCGGCGTTCCGGCCGTGCTGTTCGTGATGTTCGAGATCTGGTTCCTCGTGCCCCTCCCCAAAGGGCCCATCGAGACCGCGCTCGGCTACTGATTTTCGCCGCCCGCGCGGGCGGCCCCGAACAACCAGCAGATCCCGCAGCCCGCCGCCGCTCAGCCGCGGCCCGCCAGCGGGACACCGACCTCAATACGTCACCCGCACGCCTCGCGCCCAAAGGCCGGGGATCTGGGGAGGAACACAGTGGAAGCGCTCTCATCTCTCATCGGAGGCTTTAGCGTCCTCGGCGACCCGATGAACATCGTCTACATGTTCGTCGGCATCGCCCTGGGCGTCCTCATCGGCGTGCTGCCCGGCCTCGGCGGCGCAAACGGGGTGGCGATCCTCCTGCCGCTCACATTCTCCATGTCGCCGGTGTCCGCCATCATCATGCTCTCCTCCATCTATTGGGGAGCCTTGTTCGGCGGCGCCATCACCTCGGTGCTGTTCAACATTCCCGGTGAACCCTGGTCGGTGGCCACAACCTTCGACGGGCACCCCATGGCCCAGAAGGGCAAGGCGGGCGAGGCCCTCACGGGCGCCTTCACCGGCTCGTTCATCGGCGCGTTCATCGCGGTGCTGCTCATCACCTTCCTGGCGCCGGTGATCGCCAAGTTCGCGTTGCAGTTCGGCCCCGCCGAATTCTTCGCGGTCTACCTACTCACCTTCTGCTCCTTCGTGGGCATGGGGCGCGAATCGCCCTTCAAGGTGCTGGCGGCGATGACGCTGGGCTTCGCCCTGGCGGCGGTGGGCATCGACACCGTGACCGGCCAGTTGCGCATGACCTTCGGTTCCACCGAACTGCTGCGCGGCTTCGACTTCCTCGTGGCGGTCATCGGCCTGTTCGGCGTGGGCGAGATCCTGCTCACCATGGAAGAGGGCCTCGCCTTCAAGGGCAAGAGCGCCAAGATCAACGCCAAGGTGGTGTTCCAAACCTGGGCGCAGCTTCCCAAATACTGGATTGGCATGCTGCGTTCGGCGGCGGTGGGCTGCTGGATGGGCATCACCCCCGGCGGCGCCACGCCCGCCTCCTTCATGAGCTACGGCCTCGCGAAGCGCTTCTCCAAGAACGGGAAGAATTTCGGCAAGGGCGAGTTGGAAGGCGTCGTGATGCCGGAAGTGGCGGCCCATGCGGCCGGCACCTCGGCCCTGCTGCCCATGCTGACGCTCGGCATCCCCGGCTCGCCCACCGCGGCGGTGCTGCTGGGCGGCCTGCTCATCTGGGGCCTCCAGCCGGGTCCGCTCCTGTTCGTGGAGCAGAAGGACTTCGTCTGGGGCCTCATCGCCTCCATCTATCTCGGCAACATCGCCGGGCTCATCGTGGTGCTGACCACGGTGCCCCTGTTCGCCGCGATCCTGCGCATCCCGTTCAGCGTCATCGCGCCCATCATCCTGGTGATCTGCGCGGTGGGTGCCTACACGGTCCACAACGCCGCCCTGGACATCGCGGTCATGCTGATCTTCGGCGTGGTCGGCTATGTCTTCAAGAAGCTGGACTATCCCCTGGCGCCGCTGGTGCTCGCCCTGGTGCTGGGCGACATGGCGGAAAGCTCCTTCCGCCAGGCGATGCTGGTCAGCCAGGGCCATCTGGGCGTGTTCTGGTCCAACCCCCTCGTCGGCTCCATCGTCACCCTCGCGCTGGTCATGCTGTTCTGGCCGCTGATCAGCAAGGTGAAGGAGCGGATCATGGGTGGCCCGCGCCACGCCGCCGCCGAGTGAGCAAGCCCGGCCCGGCGCTTCGGCGCCGGGCCGACCGGGCGCGCCTTTGGCGCCCACCCCAGTCCGAGACGATGGCGCGATCCCGCCCTTTCCCCGCGCGGTCGGGGCGGCCCCGGGCCATCCGGGCGGATAGCCGGCCACAGATCCGATGCGAGCGCCCGGCCAGGGGATTGCGTCCGTGTCTAGCATACAGTACACAGTATTTCACCGACGGCGCGAGCACCCGACAGAAGGTGCCGGCCAAAGGGAAGGGAACATCCGGTGCAGCACGTCGCAGACACACCGAAGCTGAATGTGGAGCCGCTGGGCGCGAGCTCGAGCCTGCGCATGCTGGCCTATGACGCGCTGAAGCGTGCCATCACCGAGATGGACATCTATGGCGCCTCCACCGAGTTCCGGCTGGACGAGCGCCAGCTCTCCGAGGATCTCGGCGTCTCGCGCACGCCGATTCGCGAGGCCATGACGGTGCTGGAGCAGGAAGGCTTCGTGCGCTCCGTCCCGCGCCGGGGAATCTTCGTGGTCCGCAAGACCAAGCGTCAGATCATCGAGATGATCACCGTGTGGGCCGCGCTGGAGGGCATGGCCGCGCGCCTCGCCGCGCTGCGCGCCACGCCCGGCGACATCAAGGGCCTGCGGCGCCTGTTCGACGAGTTCGAGAAGGACCCGCCCGCAATCCACATGAACGAATACTCGCAGGCCAACATCGCGTTCCACCAGGCCATCATCCGCATGGGCGGCTGCAAGCTGATCGTGGACATGACCGAGAACCTGTTCCTGCACATGCGGGCCATCCGCGCCGTCTCCATGCGGCAGGAAAACCGCTCCGAGACCTCCATGCGCGAGCATACCGGGATCATCGAGGCGCTGGAGAGCGGCGACGCCGACCGCTCCGAGCGCCTCGTGCGGGAACACACGATGGGCCTCGCGGCCCATGTGGACAAGCATGGGGTCTTCCCCGAATAGCGCCCCCAAGGGCGCCGCAAGGGAAGTCAACACACTCAAAAGCCAAAGATTTTTCCGGGAGAAAACGGAATGTCCGCACTAGCCCACAGCATCGACGCAGCGCCCGAGCAGGAGCTGACCGACGGCTTCCACCTGGTCATCGACGCCCTGAAGCTCAACGGCATCGAGACCATCTACAACGTGCCGGGCATCCCGATCACGGACCTCGGCCGCATGGCGCAGGCCGAAGGCATCCGCATGGTCTCCTTCCGCCACGAGCAGAATGCCGGCAACGCCGCCGCCATCGCGGGCTTCCTCACCAAGAAGCCGGGCATCTGCCTCACGGTGTCCGCGCCGGGCTTCCTCAACGGCCTCACCGCGCTCGCCAACGCCACCACCAACTGCTTCCCCATGATCCTCATCTCGGGCTCCTCCGAGCGCGAGATCGTCGACCTCCAGCAGGGCGACTATGAGGAGATGGACCAGCTCGCCATCGCCAAGCCGCTGTGCAAGGCGGCGTTCCGCGTGCTGCACGCCGCCGACATCGGCATCGGCGTCGCCCGCGCCATCCGCGCGGCCTGCTCGGGCCGTCCCGGCGGCGTCTATCTCGACCTGCCCGCGAAGCTCTTCTCCCAGGTGATGGACGCCGAGGCCGGCGCCAAGTCCCTGGTGAAGGTGATCGACCCCGCGCCCGCCCAGATCCCGGGCCCCGACGCGGTGAAGCGCGCCCTCGACGTGCTGAAGGGCGCCAAGCGTCCCCTCATCATCCTCGGCAAGGGTGCCGCCTATGCCCAGGCCGACGAGACCATCCGCGAATTCGTGGAAAAGAGCGGCATTCCCTTCCTGCCCATGAGCATGGCCAAGGGCCTGCTGCCCGACACCCATCCCCAGTCGGCGGGCGCGGCGCGCTCCACGGCGCTGAAGGATGCGGACGTGGTGGTGCTGGTGGGCGCGCGCCTCAACTGGCTGCTTTCCCACGGCAAGGGCAAGACCTGGGGCGATGCCCCCAAGAAGTTCATCCAGATCGACATCGAGCCCAAGGAAATGGACTCGAACGTGGAGATCGCCGCGCCGCTGGTGGGCGACATCGGCTCCTGCGTCGCCGCGCTGCTGGACGGCATCGACGGCACCTGGCCGGGCTCGCCCGCCGACTGGACCAAGACCATCGTCACGAAGCGCGACGAGAACATCGCCAAGATGGCGCCGCGCCTCATGAAGAATTCCGCGCCCATGGACTTCCACGGCGCGCTCGGCGCCCTGCGCACGGTCATCAAGGAGCGTCCCGACGCGATCCTGGTGAACGAGGGCGCCAACACCCTCGACCTCGCCCGCGGCATCATCGACATGTACCAGCCGCGCAAGCGCCTGGACGTGGGCACCTGGGGCGTGATGGGCATCGGCATGGGCTTCGCCATCGCCGCGGCGGTGGAGACGGGCAAGCCGGTCCTGGCCGTGGAAGGCGACAGCGCGTTCGGCTTCTCCGGCATGGAGGTGGAGACCATCTGCCGCTACGACCTGCCGGTCTGCATCGTCATCTTCAACAATAACGGCATCTATCGCGGCACCGACGTGGACCCCACGGGCCGCGATCCCGGCACCACCGTGTTCGTGAAGGACAGCCGCTACGACAAGATGATGGAAGCCTTCGGCGGCGTGGGCGTGAACGTGACCACCCCCGACGAGCTGAAGCGCGCCGTGGATGCCGCCATGGACAGCGGCAAGCCCACCCTCATCAACGCCGTGATCGACCCGAGCGCCGGCACCGAGAGCGGGCGCATCGGCAACCTCAATCCGCAGAGCGTCGTGAAGCGCAAGTCGTGATCGGCGCGCCCTGAGCGACGGCATCAGCCGACCGGGCGGGGCCATGGCTCCGCCCGACACTTCCAGAGGGTTCAGACAACAAGAACAAGCGTCGCTTCAAGCGCGTGCCAAGAGGAAAACGAGGCTCTTATGGGCAAGGCACTAGACGGCGTTCGCATCCTGGACTTCACCCATGTCCAGTCCGGCCCCACCTGCACGCAGCTCCTCGCCTGGTTCGGCGCGGACGTGATCAAGGTGGAACGGCCGGGCGAGGGCGACGTGACGCGCACCCAACTGCGCGACGTGCCCAACGCGGACAGCCTCTATTTCACCATGCTGAATTCCAACAAGCGCTCCATCACCCTCGACACGAAGAATCCCGAGGGCAAGCGCATCCTGGAAGACCTGGTGAAGGTCTGCGACGTGCTGGTCGAGAATTTCGCGCCGGGCGCGCTCGACCGCATGGGCTTCACCTGGGAGCGCCTCCAGGAACTCAATCCCCGCCTCATCCTCGCGTCCGTGAAGGGCTTCGGCCCCGGCCCGTTCGAGGACTGCAAGGTCTATGAGAACGTGGCCCAGTGTGCGGGCGGGGCGGCCTCCACCACCGGCTTCCGCGACGGCCTTCCGCTCGTGACCGGCGCCCAGATCGGCGACAGCGGCACGGGTCTGCATCTCGCGCTCGGCATCGTCACCGCGCTGTTCCAGCGCGAGCATACGGGGCGGGGCCAGAAGGTGCTCGCCGCCATGCAGGATTCGGTGCTGAACCTGTGCCGCGTGAAGATGCGCGACCAGCAGCGCCTCGCCCATGGCCCGCTGCGCGAATACAGCCAATTCGGCGAAGGCGTGCCGTTCGGCGAGACCGTGCCGCGCGCGGGCAACGATTCCGGCGGCGGCCAGCCCGGCCGCATCCTGAAGTGCAAGGGCTGGGAGCAGGATCCCAACGCCTACATCTATTTCATCACCCAGGCCCCGGTCTGGGAGAAGATCTGCGACGTGATCGGCGAGCCGAGCTGGAAGACCGATCCCAATTACGCGACCCCGGCCGCGCGCCTGCCGCACCTCAACGAGATCTTCACGCGCGTCGAAGCCTGGACCATGGCCCACGACAAGTTCGAGGCCATGGAGATCCTGAACAGGTACGACATTCCCTGCGGGCCGATCCTCTCCATGAAGGAGATCGCCGCCGACCGCTCCCTCTATGCCACCGGAACGCTGGTGGAGGTGGAGCACCCGGTGCGCGGCACCTACGTCACCGTCGGCAATCCCATCAAGCTGTCCGACAACGACGTGCCCGTTGAGCGCTCCCCCCTGCTGGGCGAGCACACCGACGACATCCTGGCGAGCGTGCTCGGCTTCGACGACGCGCGCATCTCCGCTCTCAAGCTCACCGGCGCCATCGGCATGCCGGCGCGCATGGCGGCGGAATGAACGCCGGGACCTGACGAGACCAAGCCGCGCGCAGCCGCAGGCCGCGCGCGGGAGCGACGAAGACAAGCGGCTGCCCTTGCTTAGCTGGAGAAGGCCCATGGCGATCAGGACGAGTGCTCCTCGCGCTCCGGCCGGCGTCCGGTCCGGCTCCAGGCCCGGAAAACGGGCAGGGCGGAGCGGCTGAGGAAATCCCCCGCGCCCGGAGGCGCCGCAGCGGCGGCGCACCGGATCGCGAGGGGGGAAATCGTCCGGATCGGAGCCATGAGCGCCGGACCGGGAGGAAACGGGTCAACGCTTTAAAAAAGGGAAGCGAAAATGTCTAAGCCATTGGAAGGTATTAAGATTATCGACTTCACCCACGTCCAGGCCGGCCCTGCCTGCACCCAGCTTCTCGCGTGGTTCGGCGCCGACGTGATCAAGGTCGAGCGCCCCGGCGCGGGCGACGTGACCCGCTCCCAGCTCCGCGACATTTCCAATGCGGACGCGCTCTATTTCACCATGCTGAACTCCAACAAGCGCTCGCTGACCCTGGATACCAAGACCCAGGCCGGCAAGGACGTGCTGACGAAGCTCATCAAGGAGAGCGACGTCCTGGTGGAGAATTTCGGCCCCGGCGCGCTCGACCGCATGGGCTTCACCTGGGAGCACATCAAGGAGCTGAACCCGGGCATGATCGTCGCCTCGGTGAAGGGCTTCTCCGACGGCCACCATTATGAGGACCTGAAGGTGTACGAGAACGTCGCCCAGTGCGCGGGCGGTGCGGCCTCCACCACCGGCTTCTGGGACGGCCCGCCCACCGTGTCGGCCGCCGCCCTCGGCGATTCCAACACCGGCATGCACCTCGCCATCGGCATCCTCACCGCGCTCCACCAGCGCAACAAGACCGGCAAGGGCCAGAAGGTCGCCGTGTCCATGCAGGATGCGGTCATCAACCTCTGCCGCGTGAAGCTGCGCGACCAGCAGCGCCTGGACCGCGTGGGCTACCTGGAGGAATACCCCCAGTACCCGCACGGCGAGTTCTCCGACGTGGTGCCGCGCGGCGGCAATGCGGGCGGCGGCGGCCAGCCGGGCTGGGTGCTGAAGTGCAAGGGCTGGGAGACCGATCCCAACGCCTATATCTACTTCACCATCCAGGGCCATGCCTGGGCGCCCATCTGCCGCGCGCTCGGCCGTGAGGAGTGGATCGAGGATCCGGCCTACAACACCGCCCTCGCGCGCCAGGACAAGATCTTCGAGATCTTCGGCATCATCGAGAACTGGCTCTCGGACAAGACCAAGTTCGAGGCGGTGGACATCCTGCGCAAGTTCGACATCCCCTGCGCCCCGGTGCTCACCATGAAGGAGATCGCCGAGGACAAGTCCCTGCGCGAGAGCGGCACCATCGTCGAGGTGGACCACAAGGAGCGCGGCAAGTACCTGACCGTCGGCAGCCCCATCAAGTTCTCGGACATGAGCGTCGAGATCACGGGCTCCCCGCTGCTGGGCGAGCACACGGACGAGGTGCTCGCGGAGCTGGGCTACAGCGCCGAGCAGATCAAGGAAATGCACGCCGCCCGCGCGGTGTGAGGTTTTCGGGCGCGAGGCGGCCGCGCGCCGCCTCCGCCCGGGGATCGACGGGGCCTGCGGGCGCCCGCCACAACACTGAAGCGGGGCGCCCGGCGCGCCCCGTCCTCCCCCCCCCGCTCCGTCGCGGGCAGGTTCCAACACGGCAGGGCCGCAGACAGATCCGGCGAGGATGCGGGCAAAGCCCCCCTCGATCCGTGCGCCCCTCTCGCATTTCCCGTGCGGCACCCCATCTTTCTGTCGTCCTTCAAGGAGGGGCCTGAAGATGATGTTCGCCGTCGCGGTTCTGTTGCCCTGGCTTGCCCTGATGCTTCGGGGCCGCGTGCTCCAGGGCATTCTTTGCCTGATCCTCCAGATCACGCTCATCGGCTGGCTGCCGGCGGCCATTTGGGCCGTCATGGTGGTCAATTCCGACAATGAGGAGCGCCGCCACCGCGAGCTTCTCGCGTCGCTACAGAACAAGCGGTAGGCCCCGCCCTCCGGCGGCGCGCCGCGGGAGGATCAGATGGCCAATTGGGTGCGTTTCTCAACGGACGGTGTCTCCGGCTTCGGCGTGCTGGAAGGCGACGAGATCGCCGTTCACGAGGGCTGCATGTTCGCGGGCGCGCGCCCGACCGGCGCGCGCCACGCGGTTGCCTCGGTGACGCTGGAGGCGCCCTGCGCGCCCACCAAGATCATCGCCCTGTGGAACAATTTCCACGCGCTGGCGGCGAAGCTCGGCGTCGCCGAGCCGGCCGAGCCGCTCTATCTCCTGAAGGCGCCCACCACAGGGGCGGCACCGGGGGCCACCGTGCGCCGTCCTGCGACCTATGACGGAAAGACCGTCTATGAGGGCGAATTGGGCATCGTCATCGGCAAGGCGGCCTCCAACATCTCCGAGGACGAGGCCGACGCGCACATCTTCGGCTACACCATCGTCAACGACATCACCGCCGCCGACATCCTCAACAAGGACCCCACCTTTCCCCAATGGGCGCGGGCCAAGGGGTTCGACGCCTATGGGCCGTTCGGCCCCGTCATCACCACCACCGCCCCGCCTGAAGGCGCCCATGTGCGCACCGTGCTCAACGGCGCCGAGCGGCAGAACTACGCGGTGGGCGACATGATCTTCCCGCCCCGCAAGCTGGTGGCCCTGCTGTCGCGCGACATGACGCTCCTGCCGGGAGACCTCATCGCCTGCGGCACCTCGCTCGGGGTGGGCTCCATGAAGGAGGCGGTGAACGAGGTGGAGGTCTCCATCGACGGCATCGGCACGCTGCGCAACACGTTCGTACAATAGCCGTTCGGCTGCGCGTGTCGGGGCGTGCGCCCCTCGCGGGAACCTGAAGACGGGCGCCCGCCCCGCCGCTTCCATCGCGCACGGCCCGGCACTAGGTTGGGCTGTGCCCGATGGGAGGAAGCCCCGATGATTTCCCGCAGACAGGTCTTTGGCGCATCGGCGGGCCTTGCCGCCGCGTCCCTGCTTCCGGCCGCCGCGCAGGCGGGCATCGCGGATCCGGGCGCCAGCCCCGTTGCGCAAATGGCGGCCTCCATCTCGGACAAGCTGTTCGACGGCGACGGCCTCGCCCGGCCGATTCCCGCCCAGCCGGTGGCCTCGGACCTCGCCAAGGGCCTCGACCGAACGATGGTGCTGGGCGGGGGCGGCGAATATTACGTCGCCTGGTATTGCGGCTTCTTCCACGGGCTGAAGGAGAGCGGGGTGGACCCGACCATCGCCGAGATGGTGGTGGGCACCTCCGCCGGGGCCTATATGGGCTCCTCGCTCCTGTCCGGCCGCTTCTGGCAGATGCGGTCCGAATTCGATTTCTTCGGACACTTCCCCGGCCTGTTCGCGAAGCTGGCCCCGCTTTCGACGCCCAATGCCAGCCAGAAGCGGGCGCAGGAGATCAATTTCGGCGTCAAGGACGGCAGTCCGGAGACCATCCGCACCATCGGCCATGCGGCGCTCGCGGCGGACAACCGGCTGAACGGCGGCGGTGTCGAGCGCCTCGCCTGGCTGCTCACGGGCGACAGCCGCACCGGCTGGCCGACGCCCCGCATGTTTACCACGGCGAACGATTGCTACACGGGCGAGCGCCTCGTGGTGCATCAGGACGTGGCGCGGCGGAACGAGATCCCGCTGGCCCACGCGGCGGCGGCGAGTTCCTCGCTGCCCGGCATTATGGGGCCGACGCAGCTCGGGCAGCGCTTCTGCATGGACGGGGGAATCAGCAAGAGCTGGGCGCACACGGACCTCGTGGCCGGCTCGAAGCGTGCCCTCGTCGTCACCCTCACCAACGGCTACGAGGGCAGCCTGCTCAGCGGCATCCCGCACAACATCCATGACGAGATCACGGCGCTGGAGGCCACCGGCACCAAGGCCATGCTGATCATCGCGGGCACCCCGCCGGGCCTGAACCTGCTGGACCCCAAGCAGATCGAGCCGGCGCTGCGCACCGGCTACGAGCGGGGCAAGGCCGAGGCGCCGAAGATCCAGGCCTTCTGGGCCTGAGCGGGCATGAGGGCCAGCGGGCGGGCGGCCCTTGCCACGGGCTTGCGCTTGCGTCTCTATGCGGGCTCCACGCATTCGGACCCGCCATGACGCTCCCCGCTTCCGCCTTCACGCCTCCCGATGCCGATTACGAGCGCCGCGTGCGCGAGAGCTTCGACCGGCAGCCCTTCATGGCGCTCATGGGCGCGCAGATGGGCGAACTGGCGCCGGGGCGGGCCGAGGTGATCCTGCCCTATGCGGAGAGCCTCACCCAGCAGCACGGCTTCTTCCATGGCGGCTCGGTGGGCGCGGTGGCGGACACGGCGGGCGGCTATGCGGCCTATACGCTGTTTCCCGCCGATTCGACCGTGCTGACGGTGGAGTACAAGATCAACATCATGGCGCCCGGCCGCGGCGAGCGCCTCGTCGCGGTGGGCGAGGTGGTGCGCTCCGGCCGCACGCTCACCATCGTCAAGGTGGAGGTCTATGCCGACCGGGACGGCGTGCGCACCCATTGCGCCACCGCCACCCAGACCCTCATGTGCCTCCAGGGCCGGAGCGACGCGCGCGCCTGAGGCCGGCGGCCCGTCAATCACACCCTCGGACCTTCGGCAGGATGCGCTTTCCCGAGCCCCTCGTCCCCGCGCGCCTCGTGCGCCGCTACAAGCGCTTCCTCGCGGACGTTGTGCTGGAGGACGGGCGCGAGACCGTCGCCCATGTGGCCAATTCCGGCGCCATGACGGGCCTTGCGGTGCCGGGATCGCGGGTGTGGCTGTCCCCCGCGCGCACGCCGGGCCGCAAGCTCGCCTTCGGCTGGGAAATGGTGGAGGCCGATTTCGGCGCCGGGCCGGAGCTTGTGGGCGTCAACACCATGCATCCCAACCTGCTGGTGGCGGAGGCCATCCGGGAGGGGCGCGTGCCGGAACTGGCCGGCTACCAGAGCCTGCGCCGGGAGGTGAAGTACGGCGTCAACAGCCGCATCGACCTGCTGCTGGAAGGGGAGGGGCGGGCGCCCTGCTATGTGGAGGTGAAGAACGTGCACCTCATCCGGCATCCCGGGCTCACCGAGTTTCCCGATTGCGTGACGGCGCGGGGCACGAAGCATCTTGTGGAGCTCGCCGCCATGGCGCAGGGCGGCGCCCGCGCTGTCATGGTCTATCTGAGCCAGATCGGGTCGGCCTCGTCCATCGCCTTGGCGCGCGACATCGATCCGGCCTATGGCCGCGCCTTCGATTTGGCGCGGGAGGCGGGCGTTGAGGCTTTGGGCCTCATCTGCGCCCTGGATCTTGAGGGAATCACCGTGGCACGCGCCGTGCCGATGCTGGGTTGACGGGGCGCGCGCTTGGAACGTCTTGCTTTGCGGGCTCTTTGGCCTAAATCATGGTTCGGATGGCGGGGCGGGCGCCTATTCGCCGGCAGGACCAGGGACATGACGTATGTAGAGGCGGCGCAGGCGCCGCTGCGCAAGACCGGACACATCAAGCTCTACGGCCCCGAGGGCTTCGAGGGCATGCGACGGGCCGGGCAACTGACCGCCCAGGCGCTGGACGAGGTGGCGGGGCTGGTCGGTCCCGGCGTCTCCACCGAGGCCATCGACAAGCTCGTGTTCGAGTTCGCCATGGACCACAAGGCCTATCCGGCGACGCTGATGTATCGCGGCTACCGCTATTCGGTCTGCACCTCCATCAATCACGTGGTGTGCCACGGCATGCCCAATGCGCGCCCGCTGCGCGACGGCGACATCGTCAACGTGGACATCACGCTGGTGGTGGACGGCTGGTATGGTGATTCGAGCCGCATGTACGCGGTGGGCAACGTGCCGCGCCGCGCCGAGCGGCTGCTGGAAGTGACCTACGAGGCCATGATGCGCGGCATCGCGGTCATCAAGCCGGGCGCCCATGTGGGCGACATCGGCGCGGCCATCCAGGATTTCGTGGAGCCGCAGCACATGAGCGTGGTGCGCGACTTCTGTGGCCACGGGGTGGGCCGCGTCTTCCACGACGAGCCCAACATCGTCCATGTGGGACGGCCGGGCGAAGGCCCCGAGCTGAAGCCGGGCATGATCTTCACCGTTGAGCCCATGATCAATCTCGGGCGGCCCCATGTGAAGGTGCTTTCCGACGGCTGGACCGCCGTGACGCGGGACCGGTCGCTCTCCGCCCAGTTCGAGCACGCCGTGGGCGTGACGGAGACGGGCGTGGAGATCTTCACGCTGAGCCCGAAGGGCTACCACAAGCCGCCCTATTTCCCGGCCTGACCCCAATGGCCGGGAAGCCCGACGACGGTCTTGCGGAAGCGGCGCCGCACTTCCACGGCCATCGGGAACGGCTTCGCACGCGCTTTCGGGAAGCGGGTGCGACGGCGCTGGCCGATTATGAATTGCTGGAGTTGGTCCTGTTCCGGGCCATTCCCCGCCGCGACGTGAAGCCCATCGCCAAGGCCCTGGTGGACCGGTTCGGCTCGTTCGCCGAAGTGGTGGGCGCACCCGCCGGGCTGTTGGAAGAAATTCCCGGCGTCACGGCGTCCGTCGTGACGGAGCTGAAGGTGGTGGAGGCGGCCGCCCACCGCATCGCGCGCGGGCAGGTGAAGCGCCGCCCGGTCCTGTCCTCCTGGAGCGCCGTGATCGAATATTGCCGCACCTCCATGGCGTTCGCGGAGCGCGAGCAGGTGCGGGTGCTGTTCCTCGACAAGCGCAACCAGCTCATCGCCGACGAAGTGGTGCAGACCGGCACCGTGGACCACGCCCCGGTCTATCCGCGCGAGGTGATCAAGCGGGCCCTGGAGGTTTCGGCCAGCGCGCTCGTGCTCTGCCATAACCATCCCTCTGGCGATCCGACCCCGTCGCGCGCCGACATCGACATGACCCGCAAGATCATCGACATGGCCAAGCCCCTGGGCATCGAGGTCCATGACCACATCATCGTGGGCAAGGACGGCCATGCGAGCCTGAAGGGCCTGCGCCTGATCTGACGGGCGGCCGCCCCGGGCCATGCGCCGAGGGCGGCGCGAGGGGTGTCCTCACATCACCGGAATGCACTTGCGGGCGAGGCGGATGCGTCGCCGCGCAGCGCCGCGCGCGCCTTCGCCGCCTCTTCCCCGGACCGGACATAAAAAAAAGCGCCGCGCGTGAGCGCGGCGCCTTGGAAGGTGCCTGCGCGGCTAGGCCGCGCGGGCGAGGTCACTTGAGAGCGTTCAGCGAAGTCGCGAACGAAAGGGAGGCGATGAACTTGTCGCCGCAGCCATTGTAGATGCCGATCATGTAGGCGCAGTTGTTCTCGGAGAGGTCCGAGCCAGAGTAGCGCAGATCGAGGGTGGCGGCCTTGTAGGTGAAGCCGACGCCGACATTCCACCAGCTGTAGCCGGAGATCTGCTCGTTCACGGTGACGACCGACGGGCCGACCACGTAGGTCACGTCGTAGTTGAAGGCGCTGGTGGACAGCCACTGATAGCCGTACTCGCCCGACAGGTACCAGCCGAAGTCGCCGCCGGGGCCGAAGGCCGGGAGCGGAACCTTCGCGGTGGCCGACAGCGCGGTGCCGTCGGTGCCGGTGGCGTACATGTCGCTGGTCCAGAACAGGTTCACGCCGACGGTCAGCCAGGGCGCGACCACATAGCTGGGCTTCGCGTAGATTTCCCAGTAGTTGTAGTCGGTGGAGCTGAGGCCGACGCTGTCCGTGCCGCCGGGGAACGTGTAGTACACGCCGCCGACATCCATGGTGAAGGCGCCCCAGGTGTGGCGCAGGCCGCCGGCGAAGTCGACTTCGAGCGAGCTATTGCCGTCGACCTGGAAGTTCTCGACCCAGCTCTGGTTGGAGGCCCACACGTTCAGGTAGACCCAGTCGAACATCTGGAGCTCGACGTAGCCCTGGATGGCCGGGTTGTTGTTGGTCTGGCTGATACCGCGGAACACGTAGTCGGAAGTGCCCGTCACGCCGAAGGCGATGTCAAACACCGGCGGCGGCGGAGGCGCCACAACAGCCTTCACCGGGACGGACAGGTCGGCGGCGGAGGCCGCGCCAGCGATCATCATGCTGGCAGCAGCGGCGACAGCGAGCTTCTTCATAGATTGGGACCCCCAATGAATTTCTGCCCAGATTGAGACCAAATTTATCCACCTTCTCCAATGTGAAAAATCGGGCAAGAATTGCTCAAAAATTATACAAACCCGCATGAATGCTGAATTCTCAATGTTGCACTTGTGCAACAAGGTGGAGGAAGTGGAGGGATTGCAACCTGTGAAGGGGTCAAAATGCCCCAGGGAAGCCGGTTTGTAGGCTTTCAGGGGCGAACGAGGAGGAGCGGACGGCCCCGCTCCGGGGTCTTCGCCCAGGTGCCATCCTCCTGTCGCGCGAATCGCAGCGCGGGCTGGCCGGCGGCGGATGTCACCACCACATTGCCCCCTTCGAGGCGCCAGGTGGCGGCGGCGAATTCGGCGAGCGGGGGCGCGCAACCCTCCGCCACCTGCACCTTGCGGCTCCCGCCCGCCGCGGGGAGGTCGGTCAGGGACCAGCGGCAGAGCATCGGCGCGCCGACGCTGCGGAACAATTGCCAGTCGCCCAGCATCTCCTCGGGCGCGGCCTCCAGGCCGGCGAGCGCGCTGGGCGGGGCGAGGAAATAGACGCCGTCGCCGTCGCGCAGCGCCTCGTAGCTGCCCCCCGTCGCCTCCGTGAATTCCGCGATCGTGCGGCCCTCCGCGCCCGTGAGGCGGATGGAGCCGGACGGGTCGGGCCCCCAGGCCAGAACCTGGGTCATGAAGGGAATGGCGCCGCAAGCATCGTGGGCGCGGTCGAGCGCGAAGCCGCCTGCGGCAGGCTCGGCGACGAGCGTCACGGTGCAGCTTCGCGTCCCGTCGGCGCTGGCGAGTTGGAACGTGCCCGCCACCTTCTGGGCGGTCGCCAGGACGGCGGGGTCCACCTTCGGCGCGGCGGCCTGCGGGCGGGCCGCCTCCGGCTTGGTCGCATCCGGCTTGGCGGGAGCGGGACGGGCGGGCGCGGGCTTGGAGGCCGCCGCGCCGGGCTTCGCGGCGTCCGGCTTGGACGGCGTTTGCGCGAGAACCGGCGCCGTCAGTGCGGCGCCGAGAAGCAGGGCGGAGAGGACAAGCACGAACCGCATGGGCCAACGCTAGCGCAGGCCGGGGCGGCCGTGAAGTTGCGGCTACCCCGGAGCGCGTTCCGCAGCGCCCTCAGGGGCGCGGCCAGGGCGTTTCCGCCACGGGCGTCACCGGGCCCTTGCCCGCGAACCACCCCACCACATTGTCCACCACCAATTGGCCCATGGCGCCCCGGGTGTGGTGGGTGGAGGAGCCCACGTGGGGCAGCAGCACCACGTTGTCGAGGGCGAGCAGCGCTTCCGGCACGTGCGGCTCGCTGGCGAACACGTCCAGCCCCGCCGCGCGGATGGTGCGGTTCACCAGTGCCTCGACCAGGGCGGGCTCGTCCACCACGGTGCCGCGCGCCACATTGACGAGGATGCCGTCCGGGCCGAGCGCGGCCAGCACCTCGCGCCCCACCAGCCCCTTCGTCGCCGGCCCGCCGGGCAGGATCAGCACCAGGGTGTCCACGGCCCGCGCCAGCTCGATGAGGTCGGGATAATGGCGGTAGGCCACGCCCGGCGCCGGGTTGCGGCTGTGATAGGCCACCGGCACGCCGAACGCGTCCAGCCGCCGGGCGATGGCCTGCCCGATGCGTCCCATGCCCACGAGGCCCACGGTGCGGGTGCGCAGCGAGGTGCCGAGCGGGTAGGGCGCCTCCAGCCACCGGCCCGCGCGCAGGTAGCGGTCCGCCTGGGGGATCTCGCGCACGGTGGCCAGAAGCAGGCCGAGCGTGAGGTCGGCCACCTCCTCGTTGAGCACATCAGGGGTGTTCGTGACCATCACGCCGCGCCGGCCCGCTGCGGCGGCGTCCACCGTGTCGTAGCCCACGCCGAAATTGGCGACGATCTCCAGGCGCGGCAGGCGCGCCATCAGCGCGTCGGTCACGGGCCGCGCTCCGCGCGTCAGGATGCCACGCACGTCCGCACCGTGGATCTCGACGGCCTCGTCGAAGCCGTCCGCGCCCACCAGACGGAAGCGGTCCGCGAGCTGCCGCTCCACCACGGCGGGCATGACGGAGCCGGTCTGGAGCAGGAGGGGAAGGGTCTCTTCAGGCACGTGCGACTCGGCTTTCGAGGAAGGGGTTTCGGCGGACATTTCCGATCTCGTCCTTTCGTTCAATCGTTTTAAAAATCGCTTGATCAGGCGCGGCCCCGGCACCATGATCGCTGCAACGCTCGCTTGAAGGGCGACGCGGCCGCCGAAGCGTGGCCGCAAAAACAAGGCCGGGGAGCAGGGTTCGGCCCGCATCTTCGGCCATTCGGGTTGGATGTCCAAGGGTGGAGCGGGAATGGCGACCGTCGAAATTCGCGGTGTGAAGAAAGCCTATGGCACGACGGCGGTCATCCATGGCGTGGATGTGAGTATCCGCGACGGCGAGTTCGTGGTGCTCGTCGGCCCCTCGGGCTGCGGCAAGTCCACCTTGCTGCGCATGATCGCCGGGTTGGAGAACATCACCGGCGGGGCGATCCTCATCAATGATCGCGTGGTGAACGACGTGCCTCCCAAGGAGCGCGACATCGCCATGGTGTTCCAGAACTACGCGCTCTATCCCCACATGACGGTGGGCGCGAACATGGGCTTCTCCCTGAAGCTGCGGAACGCCCCGAAATCGGAGATCGACAGCCGCGTCGAGCGCGCGGCGGGCATCCTCGGCCTCGCCCACCTGCTGGACCGCTATCCGCGCCAGCTCTCCGGCGGCCAGCGCCAGCGCGTGGCCATGGGCCGCGCCATCGTGCGTGATCCGCAGGTGTTCCTGTTCGACGAGCCGCTCTCGAACCTCGACGCCAAGCTGCGCGTGCAGATGCGCACCGAGATCAAGGAGCTGCACCAGCGCCTGAAGACCACCACGGTCTATGTCACCCACGACCAGATCGAGGCCATGACCATGGCCGACAAGATCGTGGTGATGCATGACGGCGTGGTGGAGCAGATCGGCGCGCCGCTCGACCTCTACGACCGGCCCGCCAACCAGTTCGTCGCGGGCTTCATCGGCTCGCCGGCCATGAACTTCATCAAGGGCGCGGTGGCGGCCGAGGGCCGCTCCTTCGCCTGCGACGGCGGCGCGACCCTGCCGCTGGACGGCGTTCCCGGCGGAAAGCCCGGCCAGCGGGCGGTCTATGGGCTGCGGCCCGAACATATCCGCATCGCGCCCGACGGCGCCCCGGCGCAGGTGATCGTGGTGGAGCCTACGGGATCCGAGATCCTGGCCATCGCCCGGCTCGGCGGGGAAAGCGGGCAGGAGATCGCCTGCCTGTTCCGCGAGCGCCTGTCCCTTGCGCCCGGGGAGATCATCCATATCGCCCCCCAGAAGGGCATGCCCCATCTGTTCGACGAGGCGAGCGGCGCCCGCCTCGCGGACTGACGACCCCAAAGACCGCGCCGGAAACCGGACGCGGCGGGGAAGATGAGTGAACGACGACAGATCGTTTGGGAGGAACGCCATGACCATTTCGAGACGCGACCTATTGGTGGCGGGTGCGGGCCTTGCGGGCGCCGCGGCGCTTCCGGGCTTCACCCCCGGCGCCTTTGCGCAGGGCGCTGCCATGCCGGACTTCAAGCCGGAGCCGGGCGCGAGCCTGCGCGTGCTGCGCTGGTCGCCCTTCGTGAAGGGTGAGGAAGAAGCCTGGATCGCCAACACCAAGAAGTTCACCGAGGCCACCGGCATCGAGGTGCGCATCGACAAGGAAAGCTGGGAAGACATCCGCCCCAAGGCGGCGGTGGCGGCCAATGTGGGTTCCGGCCCGGACATCGTCTGGGTGTGGTTCGACGACGCCCAGCAATATCCCGACAAGCTGCTGGACGTGACCCCGCTGGCCAACGGCCTCGCGGCGAAGTACGGCGGCTGGTACGAGGCGCCCGCCCTCTATGCCAAGAATGACGGCAAGTTCATCGCCCTGCCGCTGGCCACCATCGGCAATGCGGTGGTCTATCGCGATAGCTGGGTGAAGGAAGCCGGGTTCACCGAGTTCCCGAAGGACACCAAGGCGTTCCTGGAGCTGGGCAAGGCGCTGAAGGCCAAGGGCCATCCCATGGGCTTCACCCTCGGCCACGGCGTGGGCGACGGCAACAATTTCTGCCACTGGGTGCTGTGGAGCCACGGCGGCAAGATGGTGGACGACAACGGCAAGGTGGTGATCAACAGCCCCGAGACCGTGGCGGCGCTGCGCTACATGCGCGAGCTCTATCCCACCTTCATCCCCGGCACCGAGAGCTGGCTGGACGTGAACAACAACCGCGCGTTCCTCGCCGGTGAAATCTCCGTCACGGCCAACGGCGTCTCGGTCTATTACGGCGCGAAGAACGATCCCAAGCTCGCCGACATGGCGGCGGACATGCGCTCCACCAACTTCCCCATCGGCCCGGTGGGCAAGGAGGCGGAGCTTCACCAGACCACGTCCGCCTGCATCTTCAAGTACACGAAGTTCCCGCAGGCGGCGCAGGCCTACATGGCCTTCATGTTCGACGCGCCGCAGATGAATGCCTGGATCAAGGGCGCCAGCGCCTATTGCTGCCAGACGCTCAAGGCGTTCGCCGCCAACCCCGTGTGGACCGACAACCCGATCCACAAGCCCTATTCCCGTGCGTCCGAGACGCTGCGGCCCAACGGCTATTCCGGCCCGCTCGGCCCGCAATCGGCCGCGGCCATGGCGGACTGGATCGTGGTGGACATGGTGGCGGAGGCCGCCACCGGCCAGCGCACGCCTGAAGAGGCGGCGCGCCGCGCCGAGCTGCGGGCGAACCGCATCTATCGCGGCTGAGCCTGCGCGCCGCCCCGCCTCGTCAGGGCGGGCGGGGCGGCGTTCCTCTCTTCGCAATCGTGGTGCCCCCATCCGGGGCCGGTCCGCCGCGCGGGCCGCTGGGGAGATTTCGCGTTATGGCCGATGTGACTGCCGGCGCAGCCGGGCGCAGGAGCTGGTGGTCGGGCATCGGGCAGGGACGCCATGTGCTCGGCCTCCTCTTCCTTTTGCCCGCGGCCGTGTTCCTGCTCCTGTTCCTCACCTATCCGCTGGGCCTCGGCGTCTGGCTGGGCTTCACCGACACGCGCATCGGCCGCGCGGGCAGCTTCGTGGGCCTGGAGAATTACGAGCTGCTGTGGATCGACAGCGTGTTCTGGCTCGCGGTGTTCAACACGCTCCTCTACACGATCGGCGCCTCCATCCTGAAGTTCGCGCTCGGCCTCTGGCTGGCCCTGCTGCTGAACCAGCACCTGCCGTTCAAGTCCTTCTTCCGCGCCGTGGTTCTGCTGCCCTGGGTGGTGCCCACCGTGCTGTCGGCCATCGCCTTCTGGTGGATCTTCGACGCCCAGTTCTCGATCATCTCCTGGGCGCTCATCAAGCTCGGCCTCATCGACCACAACATCAACTTCCTGGGCGACACCACCAATGCCCGGATCTCCGTGATCGCCGCAAATGTGTGGCGCGGCATCCCGTTCGTCGCCATCTCGCTGCTGGCGGGGCTCCAGACCATCCCCCAGTCCCTGCATGAAGCGGCGACCCTGGACGGGGCCAGCGGCTGGCAGCGCTTCCGCTACATCACCCTGCCCATGCTTTCGCCCATCATCGCTGTCGTGATGACCTTCTCGGTGCTGTTCACCTTCACCGACTTCCAGCTCATCTACGTGCTCACCCGCGGCGGGCCGCTGAACGCCACCCACCTCATGGCGACGCTGTCCTTCCAGCGGGCCATTCCCGGCGGGCAACTGGGCGAGGGCGCGGCCATCGCGGTGGCCATGATCCCGTTCCTGCTGTCGGCGATCCTGTTCAGCTATTTCGGCCTTCAGCGCCGCAAGTGGCAGCAGGGCGGGGGCGACTGATGCGCCCTCTCTTCCCCTCCGCCTCCGCGCCCGGCGCGGGTCTTCGCGTCCGGGTGTTCAGGAACGTGCCATGACCGACCAGCCCCTTACCGACAATTCCACCGGCATGAGCTATCTGGACAGCCTGCCGAGGCGCATGGTCACGGTCTTCCTGCCGCTGCTCGTGTTCGTGTTCGTGCTGCTGTTCCCGTTCTACTGGATGGCGATCACGGCCGTTAAGCCGAACTTCCAGCTCACCGACTATGCCAATTACTCCCCGCTCTGGGTGGTGGAGCCGACGCTGGAGCACATCAAGTATCTGCTGTTCGAGACCTCCTATCCGGGCTGGCTCTGGAACACGATGCTGATCTCCTTCTGCGCCACCTTCATCTCCCTGGTGGCCTCGGTGTTCGCCGCCTATGCCATCGAGCGGCTGCGCTTCCACGGCTCGCGCTGGGTGGGGCTCGGCATCTTCCTCGCCTATCTGGTGCCGCCCTCCATCCTGTTCATCCCGCTGGCGCTCATGGTGTTCAAGCTGGGCATCTATGACACCAAGCTGGCGCTGATCCTCACCTATCCCACCTTCCTCGTGCCCTTCTCCACCTGGCTGCTCATGGGCTATTTCCGGTCCATTCCCTACGAGCTCGAGGAATGCGCGCTGGTGGACGGCGCCTCGCGCTGGCAGATCCTCACCAAGGTGCTCCTGCCCCTGTCGGTGCCGGGCCTCATCTCGGCGGGCATCTTCTCCTTCACCCTGTCCTGGAACGAGTTCATCTACGCGCTCACCTTCATCCAGTCGTCCGAGAACAAGACCGTGCCGGTGGGCGTGCTCACGGAGCTGGTGCGCTCGGATGTCTATGAATGGGGGGCGCTCATGGCGGGCGCGCTCATCGGCTCGCTGCCGGTGGTCATCCTCTATTCCTTCTTCGTGGACTATTACGTCTCGTCCATGACCGGGGCGGTGAAGGAATAGGCCTCGCCCGTCGGGGGGGCGCCGGGGCGACCTTGGGTCAGCCCCCTTGCTCTCCGGCGGAGGGTCTGGCACCTCAGGGGCGTCAGGGCCGGAGAGGTGAGATGGTCGAGAAAGTGGTGGAGGGCATCCTGTTCCGCAGCCGGTGGCTGATGGCGCCCTTTTATATCGGGCTCATCGTCGCGCTGCTGGTGCTGATGTTCAAGTTCGGGCACGAACTCCTGCACTTCGTGATGCACGCCGCCTCCGCCAGCGAGAGCGATGTGATTCTCGGCGTGCTCACGCTGGTGGACCTCACCTTCACCGGCAATCTGGTGCTGATCGTGATCTTCTCGGGCTACGAGAACTTCGTCTCGAAGATCAATACCGCCGACCATCCCGACTGGCCCGAATGGATGACCAAGGTGGACTTCTCGGGCCTCAAGCAGAAGCTCCTGGCCTCCATCGTGGCCATCTCGGCCATCGCGCTGCTCAAGTCCTTCATGAACATGAACCCGAGCACCGACACCACCATGATCATGTGGCTGGTGATCATCCACATGGTGTTCGTGGTCTCGAGCCTCATCCTCGCCTGGTCCGACCGCATCGGCGGGTCCAGCGCGCACTGAGGCGAACTGAAGGGATGGATGCGGGGAACCGCATCCATCCCTTCAGCTTCCCCGAAGAATGAATGCGCTCAGTCCTCGCCGGACTCGGCGTCGCCTTCGCGCGCCTCGATCTCGGAGGGCATGTCCACCACCACGCGGCGGGCGGCGATGTCCACCAGGGGCACGGCGGCCTTGGTGAAGGGGACGAGCTGGGTCTTGCCGCCGTCCACCGGGGCATATTCCAGGATGTCGCCGGCGCCGAAATCGAACATGCCCGTCACCGTGCCGAGCCGCGCGCCCGCGGGGTCTTCCACCGACAGGCCGAGCAGGTCGGCGTGGTAGAAGGTGTCCTCGTCCTCGGCGGGCGGAAGGGCGTCGCGGGCCACATAGAGATCGGTATTGGTGAGGGTCTCGGCGGCATTGCGGTCGTCCACGCCCTTCAGGCGGGCGACGAAATGGTCCTTGGCGGCGCGCAGCGTCGTGAGGCGGAACGCCCGCGCGCCCGAGGCGTCGGTCAGCGCATAGTCCAGCAGCGCCGCCGGGTCCTCCCCGAAGGCGAACAGGCGCACCTCGCCCCGCACGCCATGGGGGGCGCCGATGCGGGCGATGAGGACGCGGTCGGTCATGATGCGCTCGAATGGGCTTGAGGGACGACGGGCCGGAGCATCCGCCGCGAACCGCTTCCCGCCAGGGGAAGGCAGATATCATCGGGCGCGCGGCGCGCTTGGCCCGTGCGGGCGCCCGGTCGGGCGGCGCCATGCCTCGCAAGGCGGCGCCGGGGATCCGCGCCCCGGCGCCTGACAAGATCAGGCCCCGGGACGGGAAGGAACGGGTCGCACCCCGCATGGAGCCATGCGGGATGTGCGCAGTCCGGCCTCACTCGGCGGAAGCGGCTTCCTCGGCGGCGGCAGCGGCCTTCTTGGCCTTCTCGGCGGCGCGCTCCTGCGCCTTCTTGCCGGGGGCGGCCTTCTCGGGGTTATTGCGCGCTTCGCGCTTCAGCAGGCCCTGCGCGTCCAGGAAGCGGGCGACGCGGTCGGTGGGCTGGGCGCCCTTTTCGAGCCACGCCTTGGCCTTCTCCACGTCGAGCGTGAAGCGGTTCTCGGCATCCTTGGGCAGGAGCGGGTTGAAGGTGCCGATCTTCTCGATGAAGCGGCCGTCGCGGGGCGAGCGGGCGTCGGCGACCACGATGCGGTAATAGGGGCGCTTCTTGGCGCCGCCGCGGGCGAGGCGGATCTTCAGGGACATGGGTCTTTTCCTTTCAAGGTCTCGTTCGGTTCAGTCTCTGGTGCCGGGCAAGCCCGGCGGGGTCATGGGGCTGCGCGGGGCAGCCGTCATTTCTTCTTCGGGCCACCGAGGCCGGGCAGGCCCTTCGGCAGGCCCCCGAGGCCGGGCAGGCCGCCGGGGAAGGTGGGGGGCAATCCCGAGGGCGCTCCCTTGCCGAGGCCGGGCATAGTGGGCGGCAGGCCGCCGCCCGGCATCTTCTCGGCCATCTGCTGGATCTGCTCGGGCGAGGGCGCGCCGCCGCCCATGCCGAACATGTTGGCGAGGCCCGCCAGCGGGCCGCGCTTGCCGGCAGCGCCGCCCATGGCCTTCATCATGTCGGCCATCTGGCGGTGCATCTTCAGCAGGCGGTTGATCTCCTCGACCTTGGTGCCGGAGCCGGAGGCCACGCGGCGCTTGCGGGAGGCATCGAGAACCTTGGGGTTCTTGCGCTCCTGGCGGGTCATGGAATTGATGATGGCCACCTGCCGCTTGAACACCTTGTCGTCGATGTTCGCGGCGGCGATCTGGTTCTTCACCTTGGCGACGCCGGGCAACATGCCCATGAGCCCGTTCATGCCGCCGAGCTTCTGCATCTGGTGGAGCTGGTCGCGCAGGTCGTCGAGGTCGAACGCGCCCTTGCGCATCTTCTCGGCGGTGGCCTTGGCCTTCTCGATGTCGATATTCTCGACGGCCTTTTCCACCAGGGCGACCACGTCGCCCATGCCGAGGATGCGGCCGGCCACGCGCTTGGGATCGAAATCCTCCAGCGCGTCCATCTTTTCGCCGGTGCCCATGAGCTTGATGGGCTTGCCGGTGACGGCGCGCATGGAGAGGGCGGCGCCGCCGCGCCCGTCGCCGTCGGCGCGGGTCAGCACGATGCCGGTGAGGCCCACGCGGCCGTCGAACGCCTTGGCGGTGTTCACCGCGTCCTGGCCGGTGAGGCTGTCGGCCACCAGCAGCACTTCGTGGGGCTGGGTGGCGGCCTTCACCTCGGCCACCTCGGCCATGAGGGCCTCGTCCAGGGTGACGCGGCCGGCGGTGTCCAGCATCACCACGTCGTAATTGCCGAAGCGCGCGGCTTCCATGGCGCGCTTGGCGATCTGGATCGCGCTCTGGCCGGCGACGATGGGCAGGGTCGCGACGCCCACCTGGGTACCCAGCGTCGCCAATTGCTCCATGGCGGCGGGACGGCGGGTGTCCAGCGAGGCCATGAGGACGCGGCGCTTGCCCTTCTCGGTCAGGCGCTTGGCGATCTTGGCGGTGGAGGTGGTCTTGCCCGAGCCCTGGAGGCCGACCATCAGGATCGGCACGGGGGCGGGGGCGTTGAGGTCGATGGGCTCGGCGTCCGACCCCAGCATGGCGACCAGCTCGTCATTGACGATCTTGACCACCATCTGGCCGGGGGTGACGGATTTCACCACCTCCACGCCGATGGCGCGCTCGCGCACCTTGTCCGTGAAGGCGCGCACCACGTCGAGGGCGACGTCCGCCTCGATCAGGGCACGGCGCACCTCGCGCATGGCTTCCCCGACATCGGCCTCGCTGAGCGCGCCGCGCCGCTTGAGCTTATCGAGTATGCCGCCGAGGCGGTCGGAAAGGCTGTCGAACATGGGTCCGTCCGGTCGCCCCCGGCCTTGCGGCCGGGGAGGGGTTTCGCGAGGATGCGCCCAACGCCGAGCGCGCCCGAGGGCGCGGCGCGCTGTCGGGCGGTGGCCTCCGGGATCGGGTCCCGGTCGGCTGGATCGGCGTGGCCGTCCTCTTGAAGAGCGCGCTAATAGCACCGGGAAGGCGGCGAGACAATGGCGGCGCCGTCGCAGCGGGCGAGAGGCCGGTTCACGGGCCTTGCCACTGCGGCTGTGACCGGATCAGATCGGCGCGGGCTGCACGCGAGGTCGGACCATGATCACCCTGCGGATCGTCATCGAGCAGCCGGTCGTGGGCGTGCTCCACAGTCTTCAGGCCAAGGATGAGTCGCCGCTCGACGCGAAGCAGTCGCGCGAGGGTGAGGCGCTCTCGTTCGATGTCCAGGTCCGGGTGGAGCCGGGGCCGAAATTCTTCGGCGACCAGGTGCGCCGGGAAGGCCCCGTGCGCCGGTTCGTCTATATCCGGATCGGCCAACTGGCCGGAGACCCGTCCTCGCCCTGGTCCCGCCGGATGAAGATCGACATCCACGATCTGGACGAGGCCTTGCTGGCGGGTGCGGCCGAAAGGGGCGCCGTGATCGAGACCACTGTGATCGGCACCGGCAAGGACGGCACGCCCGCTTGCGCCACGGTGCGGCCGGTGGGACGGCGCCTCGTGGAGCGGTAAGCGGCGGCGCGCCGCCGTTCGATTCACACCGCCCCGGCCGGGAGGCTCACAAAGCGAGGCTGGTCGTCCCCTTCATGAGGATCGGGCCGGTGGGACGGCCGATGGGCGAGCCGCCGCGCGGCTCCAGGGTGATCTCGAACAATTGGTCGGGCGCGGTGCGCGGCAGGTTCTTCAGGTCGAGCCGGATGCGGCGCGCCTCGTTCGACAGGCCGATGGAAACCGGCCCGCGCGCGGGGTCCCACAAGGTCCAGACCTCCAGGACGCGCCCGTCCGGCACGGCGATGGAGCGCAGAGGAATGAGGTCCGCCGTGCCGTCCGCATAGGCGTTCACCACGGCGGCCGGCTCACCCTGGGGGCCCATGAGCACGGCCACGAGCCGGGGCTGCGGCGGTCCCGAGAAGGGGCCGAAGGCGATGCCCAGCGCAAGCAGGAGGGTTGCGGCCATGCCGGCAAGGCCGGTGGCGCGCCACAGGGCGAGATGGTCCCAGAGCCGCGGCCCCTTCGCGGGCGCCCCGCGCCCCGTGCGCGGCGCTCCGGTGGCGCCCGTCACGCCACTTGCGCCCGTCACCCGGGTGCCCTCGGCCGCGTGGGACGCACGGTCGGAGAGAAGGGGCGATGCCTCAGGGGCTTCCGCCGTGCCGTCCAGCGTCGCGACGATGCGGGCCAGCAAGGCGGGGTCCGCCACCCCTTCGGCGGCGGTGAAGTCCAGTTCGGCGAGGCGTTCCCGCCAGCGCTCCACCCGGGCCGCGAAGTCGGAATCCGTGCGGATGCGTTCAACCGCGCGCACTTCCTCCGGGGGGTCGAGAAGCCCGAGCACATGCTCGGCCGCCAGCAGGTCGATCTCGTCGGGGTGCGGATCGCGCGCCGTCATGCGAGGCACTCCCGCAGGGAGAGGAGCGAGCGGCGGACCCAGGATTTCATGGTGCCGAGCGGCACACCGAAGCGCCCGGCGAGTTCGCCATGGGTCAGGCCGTTCACATAAGCCAGCAGGATGGCGGCGCGGCGCGGCGCCTCCAGCCGCTCCAGGCAGGCCCGCAGGCGCCCGGATTCCGACAGGCGCAGCATGGCGCCTTCCGGGCTTTCCTCCGGCGCCTCCAGGCCCAGCACCTCGAAATCCTCGGTCAGGTCGATGCGCGCTTCGCCGCGCAGGATGTTCAGGGAGCGATGGCGCACGATGGCGTAGATCCAGGTCCGCCCGCCGCCGCGCGCGGGATCGAACGTGGCCGCCTGCCGCCAGATCTGGACGAAACTGTCATGCACCGCCTCTTCCGCCAGCGCGTCGCGCCGCAGGATGCGCCGGGCGACCCCCAGCATGCGGGCGGCCTCTCGGGCATAGAGCGCGTGCAGCGCCGCCCGTTCGCCGCTCGCACAGGCGCGCAGCGTGGCGTCGAAATCGAAGGCGTCATCAGGTTCGGACGGTGCCGGCATCGGACCTCCCACGGGTTGGGGAGGTTACACGGCGGCGGGCGCCCTGGATGCAGGTCGGTGCGCCCGGCCGGGGAAATTTTTCGTGCGGCGCCTGCATCCGTCCGCCACGCCGGCGTGTAGCCCCTGTGACCGGCCCGCATGGCCGGCCGGAAAAGGGAGACACATCATGCTCAAGTCCGCTTTCCTCGCCGCCCTGCTGTCCACCACCGCCGTCGCGGCCGTGCAGGCGCAGTCCGTCGCCGCCCTCACCGGGGACGACACCATCGTCATGGTGGACGCCGCCGCCAAGACGGCAGGCAAGAGCTGGAAGATCAGCGGCATCACCGGAAAGGTTCTGGGGATCGACGTGCGTCCCGCCGACGGGATGCTCTATGCGGTGGTGGACGACGGCTCCGTGGTGACCATCGACACCGCCACCGGCAAGGCCACTGCGAAGGCGAAGCTGGAGAGCATGCTCCCGGCTGGCGTCATGGCGACCGTGGACTTCAACCCGGTCGCCGACCGCCTGCGCCTCATCGGGTCCGACGGCACGAACCTGCGGGTGAACGTGGACGACGGGAAGGTCATCCGCGATGGCAACCTCAACTTCTCCGGCACCGACACGATGAAGGAGATGAAGCCGAACGTGGTGGCGGGCGCCTACACCAACTCCATGAAGGGCGCGAAGGAAACCGCGCTGTTCGACATCGACGCCTCCGGCGCGCTCGTGAAGCAGGCGCCTCCCAATGACGGCGTGCTGAACACGGTGGGCAAGCTCGGCGTGCCGGGCAAGGGCGTGGCCTTCGACATCGTCTCGGACGGCAATGGCGGCAATGCCGCGTGGCTCATGTCCGGCGACACGCTCTATAAGGTGGACCTCGCCACCGGCACGGCCACGGCGGCGGGCAAGATCGCCGGGCTCTCGGGCACGGTGCGCGATATCGCCATCCTGCCCGCCAAGGCCATGTGACGGCGCTGCGGCCCATCCCTCCGCTTCGGCGGGCGCGGGGTGGGCCGCTCCTCATTCCCCGGCGAACGGGCCGAACACCATGTCCGGCGCGCTGGTGTTGTGGCGCGAGGGCGAGATGCGCCCGGCCCATAGTTCCAAGGCGGGGCCGCCGGGGAAATCCATGATGGGGGCCTCGCGCCAGCCCTTCGCGCCCGGCGGCTTCCAGGCCACGGCGGCCGCGTCGTTGTTGAAGGCGGTCACATACATGGAGCGCAGCGCCGCGAAAGGATGGGCGGCGATGGGGGCGGACAGGGTGATGTCCAGCACCTGCCGCTCCCGGTCCAGCGTGGCGATGCGCATGGCGGCCGAGAAGCCCGCCTGGAAGCCCAGGGTGAAGGTGGCGCTGGCGGGGTCGAACGCCACCTCCTTCAACCGCACCACCGGGCGCCCCTCCACCTCCACCGGGCCGAGGAGGAAGGAGGAGCCATAGGCCGCCTCCTTGAGATGGGCCGGGGGCAGGGGGCGGGCGCGCCAGTAGCCGTCCGGCGGATAGAAGACCAGCGCCTCGTAGCGCCCGCGCGGCGTCGTGGCGAAGAGCTGCACCATGTGCAGCCCCTCGAACGTGCGGCCCGCCACCCGCACGGGCACCACGGGCGCCCGCCAGAACGAGGCGAAGGTGAAGCCCACAAGGCGGAAGCGCTTGTCGGAATAGAGCACCTGCGTGCTCGGCTTGGCGGGCACGGCGGGGTCGCCGGTCATGTCGCACTGGGTCCAGTCGGGCGCGGTGCGGTCGGCGGTGAGGGTGCCGAGATAGGCCGGGTGCACCGCCTCGACGCGCAGGCGCCGGACGGCGGGCGAGGCGAAGGTGAGCGCCACATTGTCTTTCTCCGCGCACAGCACGGGCACGCTGTCGTTGCGCACCTCCACGGCGAGCGGGGCGGACAGGGCGGGGGCCGCGAGGGCGAGAAGGGCCGCGAGGGCGAGGGGGATGCGAAACGCCATTCGGACGTCCTCCGGCGGGCAAAGAAAAACCGGCCGGGACAGGTCCCGGCCGGTGGATCTTACGCGAGCGGACGGACGTCAGATGCCGCCGATGCAGACATATTTGGTGATCAGATAGTCGTCGCAGCCGTACTTGGAGCCTTCCTTGCCGAAGCCACTCTCCTTCACGCCGCCGAAGGGCGCCACCTCGGTGGTGATGACACCCGCATTGACGCCCACCTGCCCGTATTCCAGCCCCTCGGACACGCGGAAGGCGCGGCCGAGATCCTTGGTGAAGAAGTAGCAGGCGAGGCCGTATTCGGTGGCGTTGGCGAGGCGGATGGCGTCCGCCTCGGTCTCGAACTTGAAGACCGGGGCCATGGGGCCGAAAATCTCCTCGCGGGAGAATTCCATGTCCGGCGTCGCCCCGGCGATGACGGTGGGCTCAAAGAAGGTGCCGCCCAGCGCGTGGCGATGCCCGCCCGTCACCACCTTGCCGCCCTTGTCCAGCGCGTCCTTCAGCAGGCGCTCCACCTTGGCGACCGCCTTCTCCTCGATGAGCGGGCCCTGCACCACGCCCTCCTCCAGGCCGTTGCCCACCTTCAGCGCCTTGGAGGCGGCGGCGAACTTCTCCACGAAGGCGTCATAGATGCCCGCCTGTACATAGAAGCGGTTGGCGCACACGCAGGTCTGGCCGGCATTGCGATACTTGGAGGCGATCGCGCCTTCCACGGCCTTGTCCAGGTCCGCGTCGTCGAACACCAGGAAGGGCGCGTTGCCGCCCAGCTCGAAGGAGACCTTCTTCACCGTGTCGGCGCACTGCTTCATCAGCAGCTTGCCCACGGCCGTGGAGCCCGTGAAGGTCAGCTTCTTCACCAGCGGGTTGGAGGTCATCTCCGCGCCGATGGCCTTGGCATCGCCGATCACGATGTTGATGACGCCCGCCGGGATGCCCGCCATCTCCGCCAGCACGCCCCAGGCGAGGCCGGAATAGGGGGTGAGCTCCGAGGGCTTGCACACCACGGTGCAGCCCGCCGCCAGCGCCGCGCCGATCTTGCGCGAGAGCATGGAGGACGGGAAGTTCCAGGGGGTGATGGCCGCCACCACGCCCACCGGCTCCTTGGTCACGAGGATGCGGCGGTCCGCCCAGGGGGAGGGGATGGTGTCGCCATAGATGCGCCGGGCTTCCTCGGCGAACCAGCGCACATAGGCGGCGGAGGCGCCGACCTCGCCCTTGGCCTCGGCCAGCGGCTTGCCCTGCTCGGTGGTGAGGATGAGGCCCAGCTCGTCCTGGTTGGCGAGGATGAGGTCGGCCAGCTTGTGCAGCAGCGCGGAGCGCTCGGCGGCGGTCTTGGCGCGCCACGCGGGGAAGGCGGCGGATGCGGCCTCGATGGCGCGCCGCGTCTCCGCGCCGCCGCCGTCAGGCACCGTGCCCAGCAATGCGCCGGTGGCGGGGTTCGCCACATTGAGGGTTCCACCCCCGTCCGCGTCCACCCATTTGCCGCCGATGAGCATCTGCTCGCGCATCAGGGGAAATTCGGGAGCATCACCGGGAATGGGGGCGTGGGCGGTCATGATTTCCTCGCGCATGCTGGGGCGCCGGCTCGCTGCCGGGCGGTCCGCGACGTGACGTGCGTGCGAAGGACTAGCGCACGCAGGTGATGGAATGGAAGGGGACGATCTGTTCCTTGTGGTTTTCGCCCCCGGAGACATGGCAGCGCAGATAGTCCCGGCCGACGGACATGGGCGCATAGCCCGTGATGGTTCCGCCCCCGACCACCTGGATGACGATGGCCTGCCCGTCCTTGGCCCCGACGATGTCGAGAATGGCCTGCCGGAAATCGTCGTCCTTCATCTGGCAACGCATTGGCTGTCTCCTTCTCGGCGTATCCTCCCGGGCTCTGTGCCCGTCCGGCCTTTGCGGCTCGGCACCACTATACGCCAGGAGGGCCGCCTTCAGGCATGCGCGCCGCGCATCCGTCGCCGCCCGGCCCGCCGGTACGGTCAGACCGGCGCGATGGCGTGGAAGAAGGTGCCGGTCACATGACCGCGCCGGCTGCCCTCCGCGCCGAGGGACTGGCCCTGCGCGTCCGAGAGTTCCGCGAGGGGCGCGTCCGCGCCGCGATCGGTGATGGTGGCATAGTGGAATTCATGCCCGCGCACCCGACCGCCCGCCGGGCCGAGCGGCGAGGGGGCAAGGAGATGGGCCTCGCGATAGCCGAGCGTCATCTTGCGGCGCGCGAAGCTCGTCTCGATGGAGAGCAGCCCCGCCATGGGATGCGCAATGCCAGCCGCGTCCGTCAGCACCGTGCCCAGCGCCATGTAGCCCCCGCATTCCCCATGCACTGGCCGAGTCTGCGCGAAGTGGGCGAGCCCGGCCTTGAACCGCGCGGCGGCGGCGAGCGCGCCCGCATGCAGCTCGGGATAGCCGCCGGGCAGCCAGCAGGCGTCGCAGGTCTCGTCCGGGCCTTCGTCCGCCAGGGGGGAGAAGGGCAGGATCTCCGCGCCCGCCTCGCGCCAGGCGGCGAGATGATGGCCGTAGAGGAAGGAGAAAGCCGCGTCGCGGGCGAGCGCGATCCTTTGGCCGGGGGGCGGCAGGTGGCGGGCGGTGCCGCCGGGCGGCGCGGTGTCGGCGGACAGGGCCAGGATGGCGTCGAGGTCGAGATGGCGCTCCGCCATGTCGGCGAGGCCGGCGAGGCGCGCGGCGAGATCGCCATGTTCGTCCGCCTGGACGAGGCCGAGATGGCGCTCGGGCAGGGTGAGCGCTTCGGAGCGGGGGATGGCGCCCACCACGGGCAGGCCGAGCGGCGCCACGGCCTCGCGGATCAGGCGCTCATGCCGCGCGCTGCCCAGCCGGTTCAGCACCAGCCCGGCGATGCGCACCTGAGGATCATGCAGCATGAAGCCCCGCGCGATGGCGGCGGCGGACTGGGACTGGCCCGACACGTCCAGCACCAGCAGCACCGGCAGGCCGAGGCGGGCGGCCACATCCGCCCCCGCGCCCGAGCGACCCGCCGTGCCGGGCACGCCGTCGAACAGGCCCATGGCGCCCTCGACCACCAGGAGGTCGCCGTCCGCCGCCTGGGACGCCAGCGCGCCCAAGAGGTCGGGCGGCATGGCCCAGCTATCGAGATTGAGCCCTGAGCGGCCGGTGGCGGCGGCGTGGAAGGCGGGGTCGATATAGTCCGGCCCGGACTTCGCCGCCCGCACGTCGATGCCCCGCCGCCGGAAGGCGGCGAGCAGGCCGAGGGTCACGGTGGTCTTGCCGGAGCCGGACCTTGGGGCGGCGATCATCAGGGCGCGGGTCATGCCATGGTCCTTACGCGGGTGCGCGCCCGTTTCCAAATATTTGAGGGCATGTGCCTGCTATAAGAGCCCCATGACGGACACCGATGCCTCGGACCCCGACGCCCTGGCCCCCTTGCCGGACCGCCCGCTCCGACGCGGCTGGACCACGGGCACCTGCGCGGCCGGGGCGGCCAAGGCGGCGTTCGCGGCGCTCGTGACGGGCGACTTCCCGGATCCCGTGGAGGTGGAGCTTCCCGGCGGCGCTCGCCCGGCCTTCGCCCTCGCCACGCAGGCGAGCGAGGCGGGCGCGGCGATCGCGGGCATCGTGAAGGATGCGGGCGACGACCCGGACGTGACCCACGGTGCCCTGGTTCTGGCGCGGGTGCGCCGGGGCGCCCCGGGTGCGGGCGTGACGTTCCGCGCGGGGCCGGGGGTAGGCACCATCACCCGCCCCGGCCTTCCCTTTCCGCCCGGAGAGCCCGCCATCAACCCCGTGCCGCGCCGGATGATCGCGCAGGGCATCGCGGAGGTGGCGGCGCAGGCAGGCGTTCCGGCCGATGCGGACGTGGAGATCGGCATCGAGGACGGAGCGGCCCTGGCGCTCAAGACCCTCAATCCGCGCCTCGGAATTTTGGGTGGCCTGTCGGTGCTCGGCACCACGGGCATCGTCATCCCCTTTTCCTGCGCCGCCTGGATCCACTCCATCCATCGCGGCATCGATGTCGCCCGCGCCATGGGGCTCGACCATGTGGCGGGCGCCACGGGCTCGGCCTCCGAGGCGGCGGTGCAGCGGCTGCACGACCTGCCCGAGGTGGCGCTCATCGACATGGGGGATTTCGTCGGCGGGATGCTGAAATATCTCGCCGCCCATCCCGTTCCCCGCGTTACGGTGGCGGGCGGCGTCGCCAAGATGACCAAGCTCGCCCAGGGCCTGCTGGACCTCCACTCCAAGCGCGGCAGCGCGGACCTGGAAGCCCTGGCCCGCCTCGCGCGTGAAGGCGGCGCCTCCGAGGCGCTGGGGCAGGCCATCGCGGGCGCGAACACTGTGGCCCACGCCTTCCTCCTGGCGGGGGAGGCGGGCCTGCCGCTGGGCGACGTGGTGGCGGCTCGCGCCTGGACCACGGCCGCGCGGGTCGTGGCGGGGAAGGGGATCGCGCTGGAGATCGCCGTGTTCGACCGCGACGGCACCCTCATGGGCCGCGCGCCCTTTGCGCGGGCTTAGAGGCGATCATTATACCGAACGGGGGGCAAGCCGGGGCCAGATTCCCATCCACGCGCGGCCGGCATTGTTCTTCCCATTCCCCACTCTGCGGTCATGCCCGGGCTTGTCCCGGGCATCCACGCCTCCGCGCTCGTCACCACCCGGCGGAGCCGCGTGGATGGCCGGGACAAGCCCGGCCATGACGGCGGTTCCTCGGTGGCGACGCAGAGGGTGACTGTCGATCCGCCCTAATCGTCCGACGGGCCGCCGCTGCGGAAGCGGCGCACATAGTCGGTGTCGTAGAGCGCGCTCTCGCGGAAATCCGCCGCGCCCAGCGCCGGGCCCACCAGGATGAGCGCCATGCGCGCCAGGGGATCGTCCGCGAGCCGCCCCTCGATGTCCCCGAGGGTGCCGCGCACGATGCGTTCGTCGGGCCATGTGGCCCGCGACACCACGGCCACCGGGCATCCGGCGCCGTAGAAGGGCAGAAGCTCCGCCACCACCCGGTCCAGCGCATGCACGGCGAGATGGATGGCCAGCGTCGCACCCGTGGCTGCGAAGGCGGGCAGGGTCTCGCGCGGCGGCATGGCGGACGCGCGCCCCGATATGCGCGTGAGCACGAGGCTCTGCGCCACTTCCGGCACGGTGAGTTCCTGGCCGAGCGCCGCCGCCGCCGCCGCGAAGGCGGGCACGCCGGGGGTCAGCGTATAAGGGATGGAATGGCGCTCCAGCCGCCGCACCTGCTCGGCGAGCGCGCTGTAGAGGGAGAGGTCGCCGGAATGCAGGCGGGCGACATCCAGGCCCTTGGCGTGGGCATCGAGGAATTCCGCCTCGATGCGGTCGAGGTCGAGGGGCGCCGTGTCCACCAGCTTCGCGCCGGGCGGGCAATGGGACAGAAGCTCCGGGGCCACGGTGGCGCCCGCATAGAGGCAGACCGGGCAGCGGGCGAGAAGATCGCGGCCGCGCAGCGTGATGAGGTCCGGCGCGCCGGGGCCGGCGCCGATGAAATGCACGGTCACGACGCGCCTCCACGGGCAAGCGCACAGGTGACGGGCCCGAGCGCCAGCCGGGGCCCCAGCAGCACCGCCGACAGGCCCGCCGCGGCAAGGGCGGCGGTCTCGGCGGCGGAGGGAACGCGCAGCAGGGCGATGACCCGCTCGGAGTGGGTCTGCGCCTGCCCGGCCACCGCTTCCAGGCGGCTCTGGGGAACGAGGATGAGGGGCAGTCCCATGGCCGCCGCCGCCGCCGCGATGCCCGCTTCCCCGCCCTTCACGGCCGGGGTGGCGATGGCGCCCAGCGCCGCGCGGGAGAGGTCGGCGCGGGCCAGCGCCGCGTCGATGGCGGCGCAGACCTCCTCGCGCGCCACGCCGCGCTTGCTGCCGACGCCCGCCACGATCATGACGCCTCCTCCGGCGGCTTGTCCCACACCCATTGCGTCACCGGCATGGCCGCGCGCCAGCCCGTCATGCCCTTCACCGGGACCGCGCGGGCCAGCGCGATGCGCACGAGGTCGCCGCCGAGGCGCGCGTGCAGCGCCAGCAGCAGCGCCTCGGTCTCCAGCGTCACCGCATTGGCCACCAGCCGCCCGCCGGGCTTCAGGGCACCAAGGGCCGCGTCCATCACCCCCGGCTCGCTCCCGCCGCCGCCGATGAAGATGGCGTCGGGGCGGGGCAGGCCCGCGAGGGCGGCGGGCGCGATGCCTTCCACGATGCGCAGATGGGGCACGCCCAGGGCCAGGGCGTTGCGGGCGACGCGGGCCGCGCGCGCCGCATCCTGCTCGATGGCGATGGCGGACAGGGACGGCGCGCACAGCAGCCATTCGATGGCGATGGACCCCGCTCCCGCGCCGATGTCCCACAGGCAAGCCCGCGCGCGCGGGGCGAGCGCGGAGAGGGTCATGGCGCGGACCTCGCGCTTGGTGATCTGCCCGTCATGCTCGAACAGGTCGTCCGGCAGGCCCCGGCCGAGATGCAGCACCCGGCCCGGACCGTTCACCTCCAGCGCCACGAGATTAAGGGGCGCGATTTCGGTGAGGCCGAACCCGTCCGCCCGCGCCGCGCGGATGCGCTCGCGCGGCCCACCGAGGGCTTCCAGCACCGTGATCCGGGACGCGCCGAAGCCGAGATCGGCGAGCAGCGCGGCGAGGGCGGCGGGGCCGTCCGCGTCCGAGGTCAGGGCCAGGATGCGGGCGCCGGGATGGAGATGGGGCCGGATGCGCGCGATCTCCCGCCCGTGGAGGGAGACGCAGGCGGTGTCCTGCAACGGCCAGCCGAGGCGGGCGGCCGCGAGGCTGAAGGCGGACGGCGCGGGCACCACATGCATCTCCGGCGCCGGGACATGGCGGGCGAGCGTGGCCCCCACCCCGTGCAGGAAGGGATCGCCCGAAGCGAGCACGCACACGGCGCGCCCGCGTGCGGCGAGCACCTGCGCGATGCCTTCGGAGAAGGGGCTCGGCCACGGGCGCGCTTCGCCGGTCACGAGGTCTCCCGCCAGGGCCAGGTGCCGGGCGCCGCCAAAAACGAGGTCTGCCGCGCGCACCAAGGCGGCGGCGGCGGGGGAGAGGCCGTCCGCGCCGTCCTCGCCGATGCCGACGATGGACAGCCAGGGCCGCGGCGGGGCAGTGTCGCGCATCCGCTCCGTCCCCTCCGGCTGGTCCATGCCCGATCCCGTCCCCGCCTCACCGCCCGTCATGAGGGTGCTCCTTCTGGGCGGCACCGCCGATGCCCGCCGCCTCGCGGGGCGGCTTGCCGGTCGCGCGGATCTCGACGTGATCCTGTCCCTCGCGGGGCGCACCGAAAACCCCGTGCCGCAGCCGGTGCCCGTGCGGGTGGGCGGTTTCGGCGGGGCGGACGGCCTCGCGCGCTATCTGGAAGCCGAGCGCATCGGCGCGGTGGTGGACGCGACCCATCCCTATGCCGCCGCCATCTCGCGCAATGCCGCGTCGGCCTGCGCGGAAGCGAACGTGCCGCTTCTCGCCTTGCGCCGCCCGCCCTGGACCCCTGTGGAGGGCGATCTCTGGCGCGCGGTGGACGATGTGGCCGGTGCCGTGGCGGCACTGGGCGATGTGCCCCGCCGCGTGTTCCTGGCATTGGGGCGCAACGAGGTGCGGGCCTTCGAGGCGGCGCCCCGGCACGCCTATCTGGTGCGCAGCGTCGATCCCGTGCTCCCGCCTTTGGCCGTGCCGCGGGCGGACTATGTGGTGGCGCGCGGACCCTTTGCCGAAGAGGACGAGCGGGCGCTGCTCGCGGCCCACGGCATCGAGGTGATCGTGGCGAAGAACAGCGGCGGGCCCGCCACCTACGCCAAGATGGCGGCGGCGCGGGCGCTCGGCATCGAGGTCCTGCTGCTGCGCCGCCCGGTCCTGCCCGAGGTCGAGGCGGTGGAGAGCGCCGAGGCCGCTCTGGCGTGGCTCGACGCGCGCCTTCATCCCGCGCTCCGGGGCGAATAGACCAGCGGCGGCAGGGTCTCGCGGGCGACGATGCGGGTGGCCGTTGAGCCGATGATGACGCAGGTGGCCATGTCTGCCATCTCGCCCTGCGCTTCGGCCAGCGTCACGACGGACATACGCTCGTCCGGCCGCCCGGCGGCGCGGCCGAACACCACGGGCACCGTGCCCGGCAGCACGGTGCGCATCAGGTCGAAGGCGGCGCCCAATTGCCAGGGGCGGGCGCGGCTCACGGGATTGTAGAGGGCGATGACGAAGCCCGCCCGCGCAGCGGCCTCCAGGCGCGCCTCCACCAGCGGCCAGGGCTTCAGATTGTTGGAGAGGTTGAGGGCGCAGAAATCATGACCGAGCGGCGCCCCCACCCGCGCCGCCACCGCCAGCATGGCGGTGACTCCAGGCACCATCTCCACCTCGACGCGCCGCCAGTCCGCCGGTCCCGCCTCGATGGCCTCGCACACCGCCGCCGCCATGGCGAACACGCCGGGGTCCCCGCCGGACACCAGCGCTACCCGCGCGCCCGCCGCGGCGCGCGCCAGCGCCGCCCCGGCCCGCGCCAGTTCCTCGCGGTTGTCGGAGGCGTGCCGCACCTGGCCGGGGCGCTCCGGCACGCGGTCGAGATAGGGGCCATAGCCGAACAGTTCGTCCGCCTCGGCCAGCGCCTGCGACGCCTCGGGCGTCACCTGCCCCGGCGCGCCGGGGCCCGTGCCCACCACGAACAGGCGACCGCTCACGGCGCGCCCTCCCAGCCGGGGACGAGCACGATGGAGAAATAGGGGGCGGGCGCGTCCGCCCGCGCGGCGAGCGGCACGGTGCTGCAGTCGGCCATGGTGCCGCGCTCCACATAATGGGCGCGCTCCAGCCGGCCCGCCGCCGCCAGAGCCCGGCGGATCTTCGGCAGGTTGCGGCCCACTTTCATGATGACGGCGGCATCCGCCTCCTTCAGGCGGCGGGTGAGTTCGGCCTCGTCCAGGGTGCCGGGCAGCACCATGAGCACATCGTCGCCCTGGGCGATGGGCGTGCCCACCATGGACCAGCAGCCGGACATGCCCGTGACCCCCGCGATGACCTGCGCGGGAAAGCGCGGCGCGAGCCGCACATGCAGGTGCATGTAGGAGCCGTAGAACAGCGGGTCGCCCTCGCTGAGCACCGCCACCGTGCGCCCCGCCTCCAGCTCCGCCGCGAGGGTGGCGGCGGAAGTCTCGTAGAAGTCCGTCAGCGCGGTCTGGTAGGCCGGGTCGTGGCGATGGATTTCCGTGGTCACGGGATAGAGCAGGGGCAGTTCGCGGGCGGCCGGCGTGAAATGGGTCGCCGCTATGGTCCGGGCGTGGCTCTTGTTGCCGGCCTTGGCGAAATAGGCCACCACGTCCGCCCCCTGGAGGGCGCGCACGGCCTTCAGGGTGATGAGGTCCGGGTCTCCCGGCCCGACGCCCACGCCGATGAGGCGGCCGCTCATATGCCCGCCCTCGCCAGCGCGTTGAGGGCCGCCGCCGTGATGGCGCTGCCCCCGAGCCGCCCGCGCACGATGGCGAAGGGGACGCCGCGCGGGTTCTCCGCCAGCGCGTCCTTGGATTCCGCCGCGCCCACGAAGCCCACGGGCATGCCCAATATGGCCGCAGGACGCGGCGCGCCCGCATCCAGCATCTCCAGCAGGTGGAACAGCGCGGTGGGCGCGTTGCCGATGGCCACCACCGCCCCTTCCAGGCGCGGGCGCCACAATTCCAGCGCCGCCGCCGAGCGGGTGGTGCCGAGCCGGGCCGCCAGCGCGGGTACATCCGGCGCCTGAAGGGTGCAGACCACCTCGTTTCCGGCGGGCAGGCGGGCGCGCGTCACGCCGTGGGCCACCATCTGCGCGTCGCACAATATGGGCGCGCCATCCTTCAGCGCTGCGCGGGCGGCGGCGACGAAGCCGGGGCCGAACACGAAGTCCCGCGCCGCTTCCACGAGGCCGCAGGCATGGATCATGCGCACCGCCACGTCCGCTTCCTCGTCCGAGAAGCGCGAGAGGTCCGCCTCGGCGCGGATGATGGCGAAGGACCGCTCATAGATGGCCGTGCCGTCCCGGACATAATCGTAACTGGTGTCCATTTCCTCGGCACCCATCAGTCGTTCGGTTCCAGGAGCGCCCCGGGATCGAGGCGGGACAGGAGGTCCGCGCCCCGCTCCCCCGGCCGCATTCCGCGCGCCATGCGGGCGAGCGCGGCGGGAAGGCGGGACAGGGGAATGAGCTGCTCCGGCAAAGAGCTTGCCATGCCGTGTCGCACGAGCGCGACGGGGCTGTCCATGCCCCCTTCGCCCAGCGCGCCTTCGACGCCCACGAGGGTGAGCGCGGCGGGCGCGGGATGGGCGCAGCCCTTGGCGCAGCCGGACAGGTGCACGGTGACGCTCCCGTCCAGCAGCGGCGCCAGCGCGGCGGCCACCTGCGGCGCCAGTTCGCGGGCCGGAACGAGGCCCGAGGCGCACAGCGGCGCGCCGGGGCAGGCCGCGACGGCAAGTCGGGGGTCGCCTGCATCCAGGATGAAGCCGAGGCTCTCGACCGCGTGCCGGAACGCGGCGAGGGTGCCGGGCATGAGGCCCGTCGCGAGGAGAAGACGGGGCGGTGCCGGACGCAGGTCGCGCACGCCGTGACGGGCGGCGGCGTCCGCCAGGCCCGCCATGGCGGCGCTCTCCGCCGCCCCGAAGGGAAGGGCGAGGGGCAAGGCGAAGGTGCCGTCGCTGAGCGCGATCGCCTCCCCCGGGACGGGCACGGGGCGCGCCGGGCCCGACATTGGCGCGCCCGGCGCGCGCGGGGCGATGAGGTCCGCCATGCGCGCAAGGGGGCCCTGCCCGGCGAGGCGGCGCAGATAAGCGAGCACCCGTTCCGCCGCCGCCTCGGGCGAGGCGAGGCCGTCGGGAGTGGCGCGGGCGGCGTCTCCGGCCAGGGCCACGTCCCAGGCCCCGTCCGGGCGGGCGGCGAGGCGCACGTCCGCCTTCAGGGCGTCGAGGCTGATCCGTCCGCCGCCGTCGATGACCACGGAGACCTTCGGGCCGAGCCTGCTGCCCAGCCCCTCGGCGGCGACGCCCGCACGGACGGCATCTGCCAGCGCGCGCCCGTCCATCCGCTCCGTGACGTCGAGGCCGGAGAGGGGGGACAGCGACAAAGCGAGCCCTTCGCGGGCGGTGATCCCCAGGGCGTCCACGGCGGCATGGAGCGCCCCCATGCTGCCCTCCGAAAGGCCGCGCAATTGCAGGCTTCCGCGCGCCGTCACTTCGAGAATGCCATTGCCGCACGCGCGCGCCGCTCCGGCGAGCCCGGCCAACGCTGCCGGAGACAGGGCGGCGCTGTCCGGCACGAGGCGGACTAGCAGCCCGTCGCCGGTCTGCATGGGCGCGCTCAGGGCCGGGCAGGCGCCGCGCCGCCGCGCGGGCAGGGGACGGGCGGCGTTCATGGCGTGGCCTGCGCGCGCAAGGCGGCGAGGTCGCCGTCGAGATCGTTGCGCCGCGCGTGCCAGAGGCCCCGGCGGCGGGCATCCTCGAAGCGGCGGGCGATCTCGTGGGCGGCCGCCGGATTCTCGCGCAGCAGGAAATCGCGGACGGCCGGGTCGCCGAGATAGGCGTCGTGGAGCCGGTCCAGCAGGTCGCCGGACACCGCCTGGGTGGTTTCCGCGAAGGCCACCAGCCGGTCCACGGTCTCGGCCAGCTCCGCCGCGCCGCGCGGACCATGGCGCATCTGGCCCTCGATGAAGCGGCGCGACACCCGGCCGTGGACGATACGCGCCAGCGCTTCCGGCAGGCGGCGGGCGCGGGGCGCGTGGGGGTTGGTGGTATCCAGAATCACGAGGTCGGCGGCCTTGCCGAGGCTCGCGGCGGCAGCGGCGAACCCGCCGATGAAGGCCGCGTCCTCGCCCCCGTCCAGCAGGTCGCGGCCGGCATCGTCGGATGTATGGAGCAGCGCGTCCGCCGCCGCGACCCGGCGCGTGAAAGCGCCCCCGGCGTGGCGGGCGGCGCCGTCCGGCCCGCCGAATGCATGGTCGCTGGCTGCCAGATAGGCCCGCCCCAGTTCCTCGCGCTCCGCGAACGCGCCGGAGGCGAGGCGGTCCTCGATGCCGGACCCATAGGTGCCGGGCGCCGAGCCGAAGATGCGAGCGCCGTCTTCGCCGCTGGCTACGGCGGCGGCGAGGGGATTATCCCCCTCTTCGTCCGCCCGCGCCGCCACCGCCCGCGCCGCCGCGTCCAGCAGCGCGATCTGGGCCGGGAAGATGTCGCGGAACAGGCCGGAGACGCGCCAGGTCACATCCACGCGCGGGCGCCCCATGGCGGCGGGCGGCAGCACCTCGACGCCCGTGACGCGCCCGCTGCCCGCATCCCACAGGGGGCGGCATCCCATGAGGCAGAGGCCCTGGGCGATCTCCTCCCCGCCGGTGCGCAAGGTGGCGCTGCCCCACAGGTCGATCACCACCGAGCGGGGGTGGTCGCCATGTTCCTGGAGATGGGCGCGGATCACCTCGTCGGCGGCGAGGCGCCCGAGGTCGAAGGCCGTGGGCGTGGGCAAATGGCGCGGATCGGCGGTGAACAGGTTGCGGCCCGTGGGGATCACGTCGCGCCGCCCGCGCGCCGGGGCGCCGGACGGGCCGGGGGCCACATGGCGACCGTCCAGCGCGGTGAGGAGCGCGGCCCGCTCGGCCGCGCCGCAGGCGTCGCGCTCCGCGTCATCGGAGCGGGCGCCGAACACGTGCTGGCCGTCCTTGATCGCCAGGTCCTTCAGGTCGCAGAGCCACGCATCGATGCGCTTCAGCGCCTCGTCGGGGTCGGTGCCCGCGTCCACTCCGGCATGGCGGGCGAGGCCGGTGTCCCGCGCGGCCTCCACGATGAGGCGGGCGAGCCGGTCGCGGCGGCGGGTGTCGAGCCCGTCGGCGGCGGCATATTCGTCCACCAGCCGTTCCAGGCGCTGCTCCGCCTCCCCGAGGCCGGCGGCAGCGAGGGGCGGGGGCAGGTGGCCGATGGTGACGCCCGCGATGCGGCGCTTGGCCTGCGCGGCCTCGCCGGGATTGCTGACGATGAAGGGATAGGCCACCGGCAGGGCCCCGAGCACCACGCGGGGGAAGCAGCCGGGCGTGAGGGCGGCGGCCTTGCCGGGCAGCCATTCCAGCGTGCCGTGCGCGCCCAGATGGACCACCGCGTCGAAACGCTGCTGGAGCCAGAGGCCGAACGCCACCAGTCCGTGGCGCGGGGGAAGGGCCGGGTCGTGATAGTCCGCCCGCCGGTCGAGCGACCGGCCCCGGTCGGGGGCGAGGGCGACCGTGGCACGACCGAATGACGCGATGCGCGCATGAAAGGCGCCGTCCCTCACATCGGGATCGTCCGAGGGCGCGCCCCAGGCGGCATGGAGCGCGTCGCGCGCCGCCTGCGGCAGGCGGGCGAGGTGTGCTTCATAGTCCGCGAGCGTGAGCGTGGGGGAGGGCGCGAGGGCGGCGAGCAGCGCGCGCGCATCCTCGGGCGGCGGCGTCACGGAATAGCCGTCCGCCCGCAGCGTCGCGAGGAGCTGCCGCGTGCTCTCGGGCACGTCGAGCCCCACCGCATAGCCGGTGCGGCCGAGCGCGCCGGGATAGTCGGGCATGAGCACAGCGAGGCGCCGCTCGGCGCGGGGCGTCGCCGCGAGCCGGATCAGAAGCGCGGCACGATCCGCCACATGGGCGATGCCGTCCGGCTCCGCCCCATTCATGGCGGCGGCGATGCAGAGGTCCGGGTCGTGGGCCTCCGCCTCCTTGAAGGAGAGGGCCCCGGCCAGAACGCGCCCGTCCAGCTCGGGCAGCACCACATGCATGGCGAGGTCCGAGGCGGCGAGCCCGCGCGGGCTTCCCGCCCAGGCCTCGCGCCGGGTGGTGGCGGGCACCGCCTGGAGCAGGACCGGGCCGCCGGGCGGGAACAGGTCCGCCGCATCCCCCGCCGCGAAGGCGGTGGCGGTGATGACCAGGGCGGGTTTCTCCCGATTCATGGCTTCGCGCACCACGGCGCGGGCGGCGGGATCCTTGAGGGAGGAGACGAAGAGGGGACGGGGGGCGAGCCCGCGCGCGGCGAGCGCGTCGCACAGGCCGTCCACCGGCGCCGTATCCCCCGCCAGCCACATGGAGCGGTAGAAGAGAACGAGGACGCGGGGCGCGTCCGCCGTCGTGTGGCGCGGCGCCTGGATCGCGGCGGCGGGCACGGGCCGGGGCGGGGGCACTTCGGCCAAGGTCCCGCCGGCGCGCGCGGCGGCGAGGGCGAGGAGCGCGCGCATATTGTCGGGACCGCCCTGGCGGAAATAGGCGAGCCACGCCTCCCAGTCCGCGCGGGGCAGGGTGGACAGGTCGGCGAGGCGCGGGTCGTCCTGGTCCTCGCCCGGCAGCAAGGCGAGGGTGATGCCCTGCGTCCGGGCCATGGCGGCCAGCCGCTCGGCGCCGTAGCGCCACCAGTCCAGGCCGCCCAGCAGTCGTGCGACGATCACTTGGGCGTGCCGCGCGGAGCGGTCCATCCACAGGTCCACGGACATGGGATGGCGCAGGTCCTTCAGCCGCGCGAGGCGCAGCGCGGGCAGCGCCTCCCGGTCCGCCCGCCATGCGGCGGCCAGCGCCAGGAGATCACTGTCCGTGAACGAGACGGCGAGCAGCGGCGCGGGCGGCTGGCGCAGGTCGATGGGCTCCGCCAGGTCCTCGATGGTGGCCGATGTGCTCGCCAGCAGGTGCATGGGCGCCCCGTATGCTCCTTCAGGCGGCCGTTTCGAGGGCCAGAAGGTCGCGCTCCACCGCCTCGCGGTCGAAGCCCTTGAGGCCGATCACCACCAGCGCGCCGCGCCGGGCCTCGCCCGCGCCCCAGGGCCGGTCGAACTGGTGCGCGACGCGCGTGCCCACCCCCTGCACCAGCAGGCGCAGCGGCTTGCCCGCCACGCTGGCGAAGCCCTTCACCCGCAGCACGCCGGGCTGGGCCGCCGCGCGCTCCACGCGGGCGGTCAGCGCGGCCGGGTCGGTGATCTCGGGCACCGGTACGACGAAGCTGTCGAAATCGTCGTGGTCGTGGTCCAGTTCGTCGTCGTGATGGGTCTTGCGGCCCTCGATCTCGTCCTCCGTGCCCACGCCGAGGCCCAGCAGCACGGCGGGGTCCACCTTGCCCCCGGCCGCACGCACCACGGACACCGCGCGCGGCAGTGCCTGCGCGATGCGGGCGGCGGCGATCTCGGCACCGGCGGCGTCCAGAAGGTCGGCCTTGGTCATGATGACGAGGTCGGCGCAGGCGATCTGGTCCTCGAACACCTCCTCCACCGGGTCGTCATGGTCCAGGGTCTCGTCCGCGGCGCGCTGGGCGGCGAGGGCGTCCATGTCGTCCGCCACCCGGCCCTCGGCCAGGGCCGGGCCGTCCACCACGGTCACCACGCCGTCCACGGTCACGCGGCTCTTGATGGCGGGCCAGTGGAACGCCTGGACCAGGGGCTTGGGCAGAGCGAGGCCGGAGGTCTCGATGAGGATGTGGTCGATGCCCGGGCGGGACAGGATGGTGTCGAGCGCGGGGACGAAATCGTCCGCCACGGTGCAGCACAGGCAGCCGTTGGACAGTTCGACGATGTTCTCCTCCGGGCAGCTCTCGATGCCGCAGCCCTTCAGGATCTCGCCGTCGATGCCCACGTCGCCGAACTCGTTCACGATCACCGCGAGCTTCCGGCCGCCGGCATTCTCCAGCACATGGCGGATGAGGGTGGTTTTTCCGGCGCCCAGGAAGCCGGTGACGATGGTGCAGGGAACACGGGCGAGGCGGGTCATGACAGGTCCTCGGAGAAGGAGAGGGGAGGCACGCGGGCGATCATGCCGCGCTTGAGGGAATCGGGCCGGCCGCGCCAGGGCATGAGCCCGTCCGGCGCGGCGGCGAACAGGGCGGCGCCGGCCATCAGGTCGGGCGCGCTCGTGGGAGGAAGGTCGCCGAACACATAGGTCCAGCCGTCCGTCCGCGTCATGGCGGCGGAGAGGCCGCGCTTGCAATTGGCGAGGCAGCGCACGGGACGCACCGTCACGTCCGCCATGCGGGGGGCGGCGAGCACCGCCTGCGCCAGTCCCTCGCCGTCCGGTGCAACGGACGGGTCCGCGCCGGGCGTGCGGCAGGTGCGGCAGACGAACAGGGTGACGGGCGCGCCGGTCTGCCCGCCGGGGGGCGGGTCCTCGATGGCGGATGCGGAGGCGGAAGACGCCACGAACGCTCTTTCACGGGTGCCGCCGCGCGGAGAGGCCCGCGCTTGTCCGCCATGCCAGGGCACCCCGCCCGGCGCGCGGTTGAGGCGAAGGCAGGTCTCCTGGCTCGCGGGTCGCCGTCTCGCACCGCCTTCCCGGGGCCGCGCGGGCGCGGCGTCCAGTGGCGTTCCGGTCGAGACTCACCGCCGACAGTTGCGGGGGCAGCTGCGGAATTGGCGCGCCCATATGAAGGCGTGCCGCACCGCATTCCCTTTTCATCCCCCGGTCCAGCCGGGGGAAACCTTCTCTCCCCGCCACTAAAGGAGCGCGCCGGGGCGAAGTCAATCACCGGAAAAGCAAACGCCCCCGCATGGCTGCGGGGGCGTGAGAGTGCTGGATCGATCCACGGCGCGTGCGCCGGGTCGGAAGGTCAGCCGCCGAACAGCTTGCGCTGCCACCAGCCGGAACGCGGCTTCTGGGCCGGCTCCGAACCCGCCGGCTCCGAACCGGCCGTGTCCGAACCGGCCGTCTTGGCGGTCGTCGCGGGCGCGGCGGCGACCTCGGAGGGAGCCTCCGCCGATTCCGGGGCGGCCTCGGGCATGTCGGCATCCGCCACAGGGACGGAGGCGGTTTCCTCGCCGCTGGCGGCGGCCGGAGAGGCCGCGACCGGCGCGCTCACCGTGGGAGCCTTCTCGCGCACCGTGGAGCGGCGGCGGGAGGGCTTTGCGGTGGCAGCGGGCGCCTCTTCCACCGCTTCGGCGACCGGCGCCGGGGCGGGTTCGGCCGTCACGACGGGCTCCGCGGCCACGACCGGCTCGGACGGAGCGTCCGCGACGGGAGCAGGCGCCTCGGCTTCGATGGCGGGCGCCGACGGCACCTCGCCCTCGTGCGCGTCGCTGGCCGTCTCGGCGGCGACATGGTCCCCGCCTTCGGCCGTCACGGCGTCCGACGCATCGGCGGAGGCATCGGCGTTCTCGCCCTCATCCCCTTCGCCCTCGCCTTCACGGCGGTTGCGGCGGCCACCGCGCCGTCCGCGACGGCGGCGGCGGCGCTCGCCGTCCCCGTTGCGGGCCTCGGCGCGCTCGTCATCCTCGGCGTCCTCGCCTTCACCCTCGGCGTCGCTCTCGCCCTCGGCGGCAGCGTCGTCGTCACCCTCGGCTTCGCCTTCGCCCCGGGCCTCGCGCGGCTCGCCGTCGCGCTCGCCATTGCGGCGGCGGCGGCGGCGGCGCTTGCGGCGTCCGCCATCGGCCTCGCCCCGGTCGGCGCGCTCCTCGGTCTCCTCCGCCTCGGCGGTCTCCTCGACCGTGTCCTCTTCCTCCTCGAACTCCTCGTCCGGCAGGATGGAATCGGGCTGGATCACCTTGGAGGGACGCGGCGCGGCGGGCGCGGGCGCGGCCAGCTCGCCCTTCTCGATGATGAAGGGCTGGTGTCCGGTCACGCGATCATCCGCGCTGACCACGAGGGTCACGGAGAAGCGCTCCTCCAGCTCGCGCAGATGGGCGCGCTTGTGGTTCAGCACATAGAGCGCCACTTCGCTGCGGGTGCGAGCCACCAGATTGTGGGTGGTGGAGCGCACGAGCTGCTCCTCCAGCGCCCGCAGGAGCTGGAGCGCCACGGAGGACGCCGAGCGCACGTGCCCGGTGCCGCCGCAGGTGGGGCACACCTCGATGGAGCTTTCCAGCACGCCGGTGCGGATGCGCTGGCGGGACATCTCCATGAGGCCGAAATGGGAGATGCGGCCCACCTGGATGCGCGCGCGGTCGTTCTTCAGGCAATCCTTGAGCTTGCGCTCAACCGAGCGGTTGTTGCGCTTCTCCTCCATGTCGATGAAGTCGATGACGATCAGGCCCGCGAGATCGCGCAGGCGGAGCTGCCGGGCGATCTCCTCGGAGGCTTCCATGTTCGTCTTGAGCGCGGTGTCCTCGATGTGGTGCTCGCGCGTGGCGCGGCCGGAATTCACGTCGATGGAAACCAGGGCCTCGGTGGGATTGATGACGATGTAGCCGCCGCTCTTGAGCTGGACGACGGGCGAGAACATGGCGTCGAGCTGGGCTTCGACCCCGTACTTCGCGAAGATGGGCTGGGTGTCGCGATAGGAGATGACGTTCTTGGCATGGCTCGGCATGAGCATGCGCATGAAGTCCCGCGCCTCGCGGAAGCCTTCCTCGCCGGCGACATGGATGTCGTCGATGTCCTTGTTGTACAGGTCGCGGATGGCGCGCTTGATGAGCGAGCCTTCTTCATAGACGAGGCTCGGCGCGGAGGAGCCCAGCGTCAGCTCGCGCACCGTTTCCCACAGGCGCAGCAGATATTCGAAGTCGCGCTTGATCTCGATCTTGGTGCGGTTCGCCCCGGCGGTGCGCAGGATGATGCCCATCCCTTCGGGCACCTCCAGGTCCTGCACCACTTCCTTCAGGCGCTTGCGGTCCACCGCGTTGGTGATCTTGCGGGAGATGCCGCCGCCGCGCGCGGTGTTGGGCATGAGGACCGAATAGCGGCCCGCCAGGGAGAGATAGGTGGTGAGCGCGGCGCCCTTGTTGCCGCGCTCTTCCTTCACCACCTGCACCAGCATCACCTGGCGGCGGCGGATCACTTCCTGAATCTTATAGGTGCGGGCGCGGCGCTGCGGCGCGCGGACCGGCACTTCCTCGAGCGCGTCGGCGGAGCCCATCTGCTCCACCTCTTCGTCCTCGTGCTCGTCTTCGTCATCCTCGTCGTCCGCCTCGTCGGCGTGCGCCTCGGCCGAGGTCTCGTCGGACGCGCCTTCGGTGGACGCGGCCTCGGCCACGTACGCGCCGGCGGGCGCCTCATCGGTCTCGGGCGCGCGCGCCTCGGCGACGGGCGCCGGTTCCTGCACCGGGGCGTCCTCGACGATGTCCTGGGCCTGGGCTTCGGCCTGGGCCTCCACCTGGACTTCGGCCGCGACCTGTTCCTCGTCCCGGGCCTGCTCCTGCGGGGCGGGGAGGGCGTCGGCGACCTCGCTCGGGGCGTCCGCGAAGAGTTCCTCGGCGATGTGGGGCGCGTCCGCGTCAGCGGGCGACGCGTGATCGTCGTCCTCGTCCTCGTCGTCATCGCCGCCGGAGATCTGACCATCCTCGATGGTCTCGATCACGTCCTCGTCGTCCACTTCCTCCACATTGCCGGAAGCGTCGCCGTCCTCGTCCTCTTCCACCGTGCCGGTCACGGTCTCATCGCGGCGCGAGCGACGCGGGCGGGAGCGGCGGCGCTCGCGGCGCTCGTCCTCTTCATCCGCCTGGCGGGCCGCGCGCTGTTCCTCCTCCAGGAGGGCGAGGCGGTCGGCGACCGGGATCTGGTAATAGTCGGGGTGGATTTCGCTGAAGGCGAGGAAGCCGTGGCGGTTGCCGCCATACTCCACGAACGCGGCCTGGAGCGAGGGCTCCACGCGCGTCACCTTCGCGAGATAGATGTTGCCCCGCAACTGCTTGCGGGACGCGGCCTCATAGTCGAATTCTTCGACGCGGCTGCCGCGCACGACCACCACCCGGGTCTCCTCCGGGTGGGTGGCATCGATAAGCATCTTGTTTGCCATGGAAATCTCTCTGGGCGGCGCCGGGCTCGAAGCCCCGCGACGGCTGGCGCGGCAACGCACGCGAACCGCCGATGCGCCGAGAATGGAATAGGGAGGGAAGTGGAGGACGCGGGCGCGACGGCAACGTCTCGGCGCTCTGGGCGCCGGGGCACGCGGTGGCACGCTGGGCGCGCCTGTCGTGCGTGAGAACGTTCATGCCTTCGGCTACTCGTCCCTCAGCGAACTTTGGACCGGACGAAGATGACCGGCCCGGCATACGGAGGCTCGATCCCCCTTCGGATCGGGCTTTTCGGCCAAGCGGGAAGTCGTGGCGTTTCCGATAGAGCGCGGGGGAGCCGCGCTCGCCGCGGGAGCCTCTCCAAAGGGTCGAGGCCGCGGGGACGACGCCCGCCCGCGCCGGAGGCCGGGGCGGCGGACATCGGGAAAGCCACGAAACCGGGAGCCGAACAGCCAATTCCGGAACGCGAACCGTATGCCGGACTTTCTTAGCCGCCCGCCTCCTGCTTTGGCAAGGTTCATGCCTCTTTCGTCGGCAACAATCTGCGCGGCGGCCTGTTGCGCAGGGGGCACAGCGGGCCGGGGAAAGGCCGTTGCGGCGTGAACCAACGGTTAACGCTGCCCCCCCTATCCGGTACACAGGCGCTGCGGACACAGCGTAGCGTGAGACGGCGGACCTGGTCGAAGGAATGGAGGCCGATGGCGGTGCGCGCAGTTCCAGCCGAGGCTGAAGCACGTTCCGGGAGCGCGGCGCGCATGCTCGGCGCGGCGTTCCGTCGCGGCGCCGCCTCTGCCTGCGCGCTTCTCCTGGCCGCGTCCCTGCTTCCCGCGCCGCTGCGGGCCGAGACCGCGCCGGCGGCGAAGGCCGGCGGCGGGCTTCCCGCCCAGGCGCTTGATGCGCGGCTCGCGGGCGACGACCAGCGCACGCGCATGATCATCGACCTGAGCCGTCCCGTGGAATTCCGGGCGTTCACCCTCGCCAGCCCCTACCGCGTCATTCTCGATCTGCCTGACGTGGTCTTCGCCCTACCGCAGGCGGCCGCCACGGGCCGTCGCGGCCTCGTCGCCGCGTACCGCTACGGCGCGTTCGCGCCGGGCAAGGGGCGCATGGTGCTCGATCTCGCCGAGCCCGTGACCATCGACAAGGCCTTCGTGCTGGAGGCATCGGAGGGCCAGCCCGCGCGCCTCGTCCTCGATCTCGTGAAGACCGACGCGGCGAGCTTCGCATCCTCCGTCGCCACCGCCGCCGAGGCACGCGGCGCGCCCGAGCCCGTGCCCCACGCCCATGGAAGCGTGCCCGACACGGACCCCCGGCCCATGATCGTGGTGGATCCGGGCCATGGCGGAATCGATTCCGGCACCACCGGCGCCAGCGCCTATTCCGAGAAGAACATCGTGCTGGACGTGGCCCTGGCCCTGAAGGCGCGGCTGGAGACCGGCGGGCGGTACCGGGTGGTGCTCACCCGCTCCGCCGACGTGTTCGTTCCCCTGGGCGAGCGGGTGCGCATCGCCCGCGCGAACCGGGCGGCCCTGTTCATCTCCATCCATGCCGACGCGCTCGCGCGCGACGACGGGCAGGCACGGGGCGCCAGCGTCTATACCCTCTCCGACACCGCCTCCGATTCCGAGGCGGCGCGGCTCGCGGAAAGCGAGAACCGGGCCGACCTCATCGCGGGGATCGACCTCTCGGAGGAGAGCGACGAGGTGGCGGGCATCCTGTTCGACCTCGCCCAGCGGGAGACCAAGAATTTCTCCGCGACCTTCGCCCGCACCCTGGTGGGGGCCATGAAGGCGGCGGGCAAGGTTCACAAGTCCGCGCTCAAGTCCGCCGGATTCAAGGTGCTGAAAGCCCATGACGTGCCCTCCGTCCTGGTGGAGATCGGCTACATGTCGAGCCGCGAGGACCTGAAGCTGATGACCTCCGAAGCGTGGCGGGACAAGCTCGCCCAGGCCATGGGCGAGGCGGTGGACGGCTTCTTTTCCACCCGCACGGCCGGCATCACCGGCTCGGTGCCGGACCCGTCGCCCGGCCGCTGACCGCGCGTTTCGCCTGTGGGGACATGCCGCAACGGAGCGGCTTGGCCGTGAAGCGGCCATTTTTCGCCAACATAGCGGGACCAGAAGGCGCCTTTTGCGTTATGTAGGCGCCGGACACCGTCGGCGGACGCCGGACGGACATGCGGGACGGGTTGCGGCGGGTTCCCAGGCGGGGCCCGGGCGGGAGGAGCCGGCGAATGCGGCTGCTGTTGAGGTTTCTGGGCTTCATGTTTGCGCTGGGCACGGTGGTGCTCCTGGCGGGTGCCGGTGCGGCCACGTACTTCATCTGGAAATATTCCCAGGACCTGCCCGACTATTCCCAGCTCCAGAATTACGAGCCGCCGGTAATGACCCGCGTCCATGCGGACGACGGCGCGCTGGTGGCCGAATGGGCGCGCCAGCGCCGGCTCTACATTCCCATCCAGAATGTGCCCAAGCTGGTGATCGAGGCCTTCCTCTCGGCCGAGGACAAGAATTTCTACGAGCACGGTGGCATCGATCCCTCGGGCATCTTCCGCGCCGGCCTCGTCTATCTCCAGAATTACGGCTCGAACCGCCGCCCGCAGGGCGCCTCCACCATCACCCAGCAGGTGGCGAAGAACTTCCTGCTCACCAACGAAGTGTCCATCGACCGCAAGGTGAAGGAGGCGCTGCTGGCCCTGCGCATCGAGCGCGCCTATTCCAAGGACCGCATCCTCGAGCTCTATCTCAACGAGATCTATCTCGGCATGGGCGCCTACGGCATCGCCGCGGCGGCGCTGGTCTATTTCGACAAGTCGGTCGAGGAACTGACCATCCCCGAGGTGGCCTATCTCGCCGCCCTGCCCAAGGCGCCGTCCTCCTACAATCCGTTCCGCGACCGCGACCGCGCCATCGACCGCCGCAACTGGGTCATCGACCGCATGGCGGAGAACGGCTTCATCACCTTCGACCAGGCCGAGGAGGCCAAGAAGGCGCCGCTCACGGTGACGCCGCGTCCCACGGGCGCGCAGATCTTCGCCGCCGAATATTATGCCGAGGAAGTGCGCCGCCAGATCTACGAGCGCTATGGCGAGACCAAGCTCTATGAGGGCGGCCTCTCGGTGCGCACGGCGCTGAACCCGAAGCTCCAGGTGCTCGCGAAGAAGACCCTCTCCGACGGCCTCGTGCGGTTCGACGAGCAGCGCGGCTGGCGCGGCCCGTACAAGACCATCGAGATGACCGGCGACTGGGGCACCAAGCTCGCCGAGATCAAGGCCTTCTACGACATCCCCTGGAAGCTGGCCGTGGTCCTGTCGTCCGACAAGGATTCCGCCCGCATCGGCTTCCAGCCTGCCCGTGAGAAGGGCGGCGGCATCTCCACCGCGCGCGACGTGGGTATCATCACCCTCGAAGGCGCCAAATGGGCGCGCTGGACCAAGGGGCCGGACGCCGGGCGCCAGGTGAACTCCGTCGCCCAGGTGCTCAAGCCCGGCGACGTGGTGTTCGTGGAGCCCATCGCGGGCAAGGACGGGCAGTATCGCCTGCGCCAGATCCCCGACGTGGAAGGCGCCATGGTGGTGATGGAGCCCCTCACCGGGCGCGTGCTCGCGCTCTCCGGCGGCTTCTCCTACGACGAAAGCCAGTTCAACCGCGCCACCCAGGCGCTGCGCCAGCCCGGCTCTTCGTTCAAGCCCTTCGTCTATGCCGCCGCGCTGGACAACGGCTACACGCCCTCCACCGTGGTGCTGGACGCGCCCATCGAGATCGACCAGGGCCCGGGCATGCCGGTCTGGGCGCCGGAGAACTACGCGAAGAAGTTCTACGGCCCGCAGACCCTGCGCTTCGGCCTTGAGCAGTCGCGCAACGTGATGACCGTGCGCCTCGCGCAGGACGTGGGCATGCCCATCGTCGCCGAATATGCGCGCAAGTTCGGCATCTATGACGACATGCTGCCGGTTCTCTCCATGTCGCTGGGCGCGGGCGAGACCACGCTCATGCGCATGGTGGGCGCCTACGCCATGATCGCCAATGGCGGTCGCAAAGTGACGCCCTCGCTCATCGACCGCATCCAGGACCGCTACGGCCACACCATCTACCGCCACGACGAGCGCGAGTGCCGGGGCTGCGAGGCCACCAACTGGCAGAACCAGCCCGAGCCCACCCTCATCGACCGGCGCCCCGTGGTGCTCGATCCCATGACCTCCTACCAGATCACCGAGATGATGGAGGGCGTGGTCCAGCGCGGCACCGGTACGGCCCTGAAGGAAGTGGGCAAGCCGGTGGCCGGCAAGACCGGCACCACCAATGACGAGAAGGACGCCTGGTTCGTGGGCTTCACGCCGGAAGTCGTGGTGGGCGTGTATCTCGGCTACGACAAGCCGAAGGCCATGGGCAAGGGCTCCACGGGCGGCCTGCTCTCGGCCCCCATCGTGCGCGACTTCATGAAGACCGCCCTGGCGGACCGCCCGGCCATCCCGTTCCGGGTGCCCCCGGGCATCAAGCTGGTGCGCATCAACCCCAAGAGCGGCCTGCGCGCGGGCACGGGCGAGAATGCCATCCTGGAGGCCTTCAAGCCCGGCACGGCTCCGCCGGACAGCTATTCCGTGATCGGCTCCTCCGACGCGGCGCTGGGCGTGACCCCCGAGGCCGACCGCGCGGTGCGCTCGGGCACCGGCGGCCTCTACTGAACCCCGCGGGACGCGGTGCGCCCGGGCCGGACCGGCCCGGGGCAAAGCACGCGCGCGCCCGGTTTACACGCCTGATCCCCCCCGCTATTTTCCGCGGCCTTTAACGAGAGACATATCAGCATGCGCGCGGAACTCGCCGCCAAGGTCGAGGAGATCAACGCTTCCGTCGATCTGCTGCGCCAGCACCTCAACGTGGATCGCTCCCGGCGCCGCCTCGCGGAGCTGAACGCCATCGCCGAGGATCCGGACCTCTGGAACGATCCGGAGCGCGCGCAGAAGATCATGCAGGAGCGCACCTCCCTTGAGGAAGCGCTGGGCGCCATCGACCGCATCACCAAGGACGTCGCCGACAATGTCGAGCTGATCGAGCTTGGCGAGATGGAGGGCGACGAGGGCGTGATCGGCGAAGCCTCCGCCTCGCTCGACGCGCTGAAGGCCGAAGTCGCCCGGCGCGAGGTGGACGCGCTCCTCTCCGGCGAAGCGGACGGTCTCGACACGTATCTGGAAGTCCATGCGGGTGCCGGCGGCACCGACAGCCAGGACTGGGCCGAGATGCTGCTGCGCATGTATTCGCGCTGGGCCGAGCGGCGCGGTTTCAAGGTGGAGCTGGTGGACGAGAGCCAGGGCGAGCAGGCGGGCATCAAGGGCGCCACCGTGCTCGTGAAGGGCCACAACGCCTATGGCTGGCTGAAGACCGAGGCGGGCGTGCACCGCCTCGTGCGCATCTCGCCCTTCGATTCCAACGCCCGCCGCCAGACCTCCTTCGCCTCCATCGACGTCTATCCGGTCATCGACGACCGCATCGTGGTGGAGATCAACGAGAGCGACGTGCGCGTGGACACCATGCGCTCCGGCGGCGCCGGCGGCCAGCACGTGAACAAGACCGAATCGGCGGTGCGCCTCACCCATATCCCCACCGGCATCGCGGTGGTCTCCCAGGGCGACCGTTCCCAGCACAAGAACCGCGCCACCGCCTGGAACATGCTGCGGGCCAAGCTCTATGAAGCCGAGCTGAAGAAGCGCGAAGAGGCCGCTGCCGCCGAGCAGGCCGCCCGCACGGACATCGGCTGGGGCCACCAGATTCGCTCCTACGTGCTCCAGCCCTACCAGCTCGTGAAGGACCTGCGCACGGGCGTCCAGTCCGGCACGCCGCAGGAGGTGCTGGACGGCGCCCTCGACCCCTTCATGGAAGCGGCCCTCGCCCAGCGCGCCTATGGCGGCGGCCCGGGCCAGGTGGAGGACGTGGACTGAGGCTCTGTCCCGCAGGCGCGCGTCCGGAGTGTCCCTGATGCGGGACGGTGCCGGACGTCGCTAATAGTGGAAGCGGCATTGGGCGATCTCGAGCCGCTGATCGTCGCCTTTGCCGCTCACCCGATAGACCAGCCTATGTTCCTGGCTGAGGCGGCGGGACCACCAGCCCGCCAGATCGCCCTTAAGGGGCTCGGGCTTTCCTGTCCCATGAAAGGGCGTGCGCAGGCATTCCCGGATCAATCCGTTCAGCTTGTCGAGCATGGCGGGATCCGCCGTGATCCAGCCGGTATATTGCTCCCAGGCGAGGTCCGAGAAGACGAGCTTCACGGCTCCCTCAGCTCGCGCGCGGTGCCTTCACCGGCGTCCAGCTGCGCGATTGAGTCCCGCAGCGCCCGCGCATTGGCCGGTGTCGACAGCAGGTGGAGGGTTTCCTGAATGGCATTCCACGTGTCGAGGGACACCATGACAATCGGCTTGCCGTTCTTCCGGGTGACGATGACTTCGTCGTGGTCGTCCACCACGCTGTCCATCACATCCTTCAGATTCGCGCGCGCATCCGTATAGGTCAGGACCTGCATCTCGTTCTCCGTCCCTGTCCATCTATATATGTACAGTGAGTGGTACGGGTGCAAGGTATTCGGGAGGGCCGCCCGTCGGCCGCCCTCCCGCATCCATCAGCCGATGGTCACCTTCAGCGTCGCGACGCCGTCCACGCCGCCTTCCAGCACGTCGCCGGACTTGAGCGGGCCGACGCCCGCCGGGGTGCCGGCGAAGATCAGGTCGCCGGGCATGAGCCGGAACAGGGTGGACAGCTCCGCGATCATTTCCGGCACCTTCCAGATCATCTGGTTGAGGTCGCCGTCCTGCTTCACCACGCCGTTCACCGAGAGCCAGATGCGCCCGGCAGCCGGGTGGCCGATCTTCGCGGCGGGCACCAGAGCGGTGGCGGGGGCGGACTGCTCGAACGCCTTGCCCACTTCCCACGGGCGGCCGAGCTTCTTCGCCTCGCCCTGGAGGTCGCGGCGGGTCAGGTCGATGCCGACGCCGTAGCCGTAGACGAGGTCCAGCGCGGCCTCGACGGGAATGTTCTCGCCGCCCCCCTTCAGCGCCACCACCATCTCGATCTCGTGGTGAACGTCGCTGGTACGCTTGGGATAGGGGATGGTGGCGCCGCTCAGCACCAAATTGTCGGGGTTTTTCTGGAAGAAGAAGGGCGGCTCGCGCGAGGGGTCATGGCCCATCTCGATGGCATGGTCCGCGAAGTTGCGGCCGACGCAATAGATGCGATGGACGGGAAAGAGCGCGTCCGTACCCTCCACCGGAAGGGTGGGGATCTGCGGGGCGGCGATGACATAGGCGCTGGCCATGGCGGTCCTCATGAAGCGTGCGAGGCGCATATGCGTCGCTTTTTTCGCGCGGATCAATGCCGTGGACATGAAAACGGCGGGAGTTTCCTCCCGCCGCCAAAGCCTTCCGCAAGGCGAACCTGCGCTATTCCGCAGCCGCCACGCCGACCCCGATGGGGCAGGCGACGCCGGTGCCTCCCAGCCCGCAATAGCCGGCGGGATTCTTGCCGAGATATTGCTGGTGGTAGCCCTCGGCGAAATAGAAGGGTCCGCCCTCGGAAATCTCCGTGGTGATCGGCCCGTATCCCTTCGCCTTCAGCGCGGCCTCGTAGGCCGCCTTGGACGCCCGGGCCTCGTCGAGCCGGGCGGGGTCGGACAGGTAGATGCCGGAGCGGTACTGGGTGCCCACGTCGTTGCCCTGGCGCATGCCCTGGGTGGGATCGTGGCTTTCCCAGAACAGCTTCAGAAGCTCGCCGAACGTTACCTTGGCGGGGTCGTAGACCACGAGCACGCCTTCGGTATGCCCGGTGCGGCCGGAACAGACTTCCTCATAGGTGGGGTTGAGCGTATGGCCCGCCACATAGCCCACGGCGGTCACGATCACGCCCGGCACCTGCCAGAACTTGCGCTCCGCGCCCCAGAAGCAGCCGAGCGCGAACACGGCGCTCTCGGCGCCCGTCGGATAGGGGCCTTTCAGCGGGGCGCCATTGATGAAGTGGCTCGCGGCCGTGGGCACGGGCTCGGAGCGGCCGGGCAGGGCCTCTTCGGCGGTGGGCAGGTCCAGGGATTTCTTCAACCAGAACATGGCGTCGCACTCCTCGCGCGCCCGGCCGGGGCCGTGCCCCGCCGTCTCGGCGCCTGATCGCGTGGAAAGCACTTGCGGGAGACTGAGCCTCCCGAGCCGGCTCGCTCGGCTCCGCCCCAATATGGGGTGTGCGGCGCCCGGTTGCGAGAGGGGGTCAGCTCACCTCGTAGCGCGAGCGGCGGCGCGGCGTGCCGATGGCTATGAGAAGGAGGCCGAGGCCCGCCAGCAGCACGAACAGCGGCAGGTCCAGGAGAGGTGCCACGAGGTCCGGCCAGAGCCAGCCGCCCACCCGCGAAATGGCCGCGCGCGTGGCCTCGAAAGTGCCGGGAGATAAGGACGTCCAGGCGGTGCGGGCGGGCGTCACCACGAGGTCCGAGGCGGCGATGGAGCGCGTGCCGTCCACCACCAGGGCGACGAAGCCGCCAGCGAAGATCCAGAAACCCAGGAAACGGAACAGGAAGCGGATCATCTTTTCGCGAGCCATGGTGCGCCGCGGAAGGCGGGACGCCCCTTTTAGCATGGTGGGCGGGCCTGGAAAGTGCGCGGGGCGCATGGCGCTTCAAGGGTTTGCCTTCAAGAATGCCTCGAAGGTGGCCCGCCGCCGGTGGCAAAGGGCGCCAAAGGGCTTGATGGCGGGCCGCAGGTTTGCTTCCATTCCTCCATGGGCACTGGACTCATAGAGATCCGCCGCGCGAGGCCGCAGGATGCATTTGCGGTGGCGGACGTGCACGACGCGGCCTGGCGGACGGCCTATCGCGGCGTGATCCCCGGTCTCGAACTGGAGCGGATGGTGGAGCGGCGTGGTCCCCAATGGTGGGAACAGGCCATCCGCCGGGGCAGCCGGGTCTCCCTGCTCATCGCCGGCGAAGAGGTGGTCGGCTATGCCAATTACGGCGGCAACCGCGCCAAGGCCCTGCCGTATGGCGGCGAGATCTACGAGATCTATCTGAAGCCCGTCTATCAGGGGCTCGGCTTCGGCCAGCGCCTGTTCGCCGCCGCCCGGCGCGACCTGACCCTGGCGCGGCTGAGCGGGCTCGTGGTCTGGGCGCTCAAGGACAATGAGGGCGCCGTGGGCTTCTACCAGTCGCTGGGCGGGCAACGGGTCGCAGCGTCTTCCGAGCGGTTTGGGACAAAAACTCTGGACAAGATCGCTTTCGCTTGGCAGCGGTAGCCGCGCTGCGTCGCAGCGACGCGATCCTGAGGTTCTAAGTGAGTGGCGACATGCGCATCGACGCGATCAAGATCGGCAAGAATCCCCCCCACGAAGTGAATGTGGTGATCGAGGTTCCGATCGGCGGGGAGCCGATCAAGTACGAACTGGACAAGGAGGCCGGCACGCTGTTCGTGGACCGCTTCCTCTACACCCCGATGCGCTATCCGGGGAATTACGGCTTCATCCCCCACACCCTGTCCGGCGATGGCGACCCGTGCGACGTGCTCATCGCCAACACCCGCCCGATCATCCCGGGCGCGGTCATCAGCGTGCGCCCCGTGGGCGTGCTGCTCATGGAGGACGAGGGCGGCGAGGACGAGAAGATCATCGCGGTGCCCGGCCCGAAGCTGACCAAGCGCTATGACAACGTGAAGAACTACACCGACCTGCCGGACATCTCGCTCAAGCAGATCGAGCACTTCTTCACGCACTACAAGGACCTGGAGCCCAACAAGTGGGTGAAGATCATCCGCTGGGGCGACGTGACCGAGGCGCACCGGCTGGTGTCCGAGGCCATCGAGCGCGGCTCCAAGGGCTGAGCCTTCCGGCGGCCTTGTCCAGAAACAGAAATGCCCGGGCCATGCCCGGGCATTTCGCGTTTCAGAGGGGTGAGGCTCACTTCACCCGTTCGAGCACGCTCACATAATTGGCGACCGCCGCGCCGCCCATGTTGAACACGCCCGCGAGCTTCGCGCCCTCGATCTGCATGTCGCCGGCCTCGCCCATGAGCTGCATGGCGGACAGCACATGCATGGAGACGCCGGTGGCGCCGATGGGGTGGCCCTTGGCCTTCAGGCCGCCCGAGGGGTTCACCGGCAGCTTGCCGTCCTTCCGCGTCAGGCCCTCGCGCACCACCTTGTAGCCTTCGCCGGGCTTCGCGAGGCCCATGGCCTCGTACTCGATCAGCTCGGCGATGGTGAAGCAGTCGTGGGTCTCCACGAGGCTCAGGTCGTGGATGGAGAGCCCGGCCGCCTCCAGCGCCTTCGCCCAGGCGCGGCGCGCGCCCTCGAAGGCGATGGGGTCGCGGCGCGACAGGGGCAGGATGTCGTTGGCCTGGGCGCGGGCGCGGAACGCGACGCCGCGCGCCAGCGTCTCGGCCACATCAGGCGCGGCGATCACCAAAGCGGCGGCGCCGTCCGAGACCAGCGAGCAGTCGGTGCGCCGCAGCGGCCCGGCCACATAGGGGTTCTTCTCGGAGATGGTGTTGCAGAAGTCGAAGCCGAAATCCTTGCGCATCTGCGCATAGGGGTTCGACACGCCGTTCTTGTGGTTCTTCGCGGCGATGTGCGCCAATTCCTCGGAACGGTCGCCATGGCGCTGGAAATAGGTCTGGGCGAGGCGGCCGAACACGCCCGCGAAGCCGCCCTCGATGTCCGCCTCTTCCTTGCGGTAGGAGGCGTTCAGCAGGATGTCGCCCACCTCGGCGGTGGGCTTGGCGGTCATCTTCTCGGCGCCCACAACGAGGGCGATCTTGCCCTGTCCGCTCTCGATGAAGTTAAGCGCGGAATGGATGGCGGCGGACCCGGTGGCGCAGGCATTCTCCACGCGCACGGCGGGGGTATAAGCGAGGCCGGGCACGGACAGTGCGGGCAGGGCGCCCTGGAAGTCCTGCTTCTGGAAGCCGGCGTTGAACACGCCCACGAACACGCCGTCCACGTCCCCGGCCTCGATGCCGGCATGCTCCAGCGCGGAGCCGGCCACGCGGCCCATCAGGGCCTCGGTGTCCGCATCCTCCAGCTTGCCGAAGGGGGAGTGGGACCAGCCCACGATGGCAGCTTGCGACATATGCTCCTCCACAGCGCGGCCCTCGCGCGATCTTGACTATTGAGCCGAGGGCGCAGCGAAGCGCGGCGCGGGCGCTGCGTCAATCGCGTTTGACGCATTGCAGAGGCGCCAGCCCTGCACTCACGAAAGGCCGCCGATAATCCCTTCCGGGTCCACGAAGATTCCTTCCGCAGCCGGCACGGAGGGCAGGCCCGGCATGGTCATGACATCGCCGGTCAGCGCCACCACGAAGCCCGCGCCCGCCGAGAGCCGCACCTCGCGCACCGGCAGCGTGTGGCCTTCCGGCGCGCCGCGCAAAGCGGGGTCGGCGGAGAAGCTGTACTGCGTCTTCGCCATGCAGACCGGCAGGTGGCCGAAGCCCGCCGCCTCCAGCTCCTTCAGGCGCGCGCTTGCCGCGCCGGAGAAGGTCACGTCCCCCGCGCGATAGATCTCCCGCGCGATGGTCTCGATCTTCTCCTGGAGCGGCATGGCGTCGGGATAGAGCGTGTGGAAGGCGGAGGGCTTGGCGCACAGCGCTTTCACCTCCCGCGCCAGCTCCAGCGCGCCCGCCCCGCCCTGCGCCCAATGGGTGCAGACATGGACCGAGACGCCGAGTGGCGCGAGGGCCTGCGTGACGGCGGCGATCTCGGCGGGCGTGTCGGACAGGAAGCGGTTCAGCGCCACCACCACGGGCAGGCCGAACTTGCGCATGTTCTCCACGTGGCGCAGCAAATTGGCGGTGCCGAGGCGCACCGCCTCCACATTCTCCGCGCCGAGCCCCTTCACGGGCACGCCGCCATGCATCTTGAGCGCACGCACGGTGGCCACCACCACGGCGGCGTCGGGCGCGAGGCCCGCCTGCCGGCACTTGATGTCGAGGAACTTCTCCGCCCCGAGATCGGCCCCAAAGCCCGCCTCCGTCACCACATAGTCCGCGAGCCGCAGGGCCGAGCGGGTGGCGATGACGGAATTGCAGCCATGGGCGATGTTGGCGAACGGCCCACCATGCACGAAGGCGGGCGTGTGCTCCATGGTCTGGACGAGGTTCGGCTGGAAGGCGTCGCGCAGCAGCGCGAGCATGGAGCCGATGCCCTTCAGCTCCCCGGCCTGCACCATGCGCCGCCCGCGCGTCTGGCCCACCACCATGCGCGAGAGGCGGGCTTCCAGCTCCTCCAGGGTGCGGGCGAGGCAGAAGATGGCCATCACCTCGCTCGCCACCGTGATGTCGAACCCGTCCTCGCGGGGGAAGCCGTTGGCGGGCCCGCCGAGGCCCACGATCACCTGCCGCAGCGCCCGGTCGTTCAGGTCCACCACGCGCCGCCAGGAGATGCGGCGGGCGTCCAGGTCCAGCGCGTTGCCCCAATAGAGGTGGTTGTCGATGAGCGCGGAGAGGAGGTTGTGGGCGGCCGAGATGGCGTGCAGGTCGCCGGTGAAATGCAGGTTGATGTCCTGCATTGGGATGATCTGCGCATGCCCGCCGCCCGTGGCTCCGCCCTTGGCGCCGAACACCGGGCCGAGGGAGGGCTCGCGCAGGCAGATGGCGGCCTTCTCGCCCAGCTGCGCCAGCGCGTCGCCGAGGCCGATCGTGGTGGTGGTCTTTCCCTCGCCCGCGGGCGTGGGGCTGATGGCGGTGACGAGGATCAGCTTGCCCGGCGCGCGGTGCTCCAGGGTGCGGACATAGTCATGGCCGAGCTTCGCCTTGTGGGGGCCGTAGCGGTAGATGCCCTGCGCGGGAATGCCGAGGCGCGCGGCCACCTCCTCGATGGGCAGGGGGGCCACGCTCCCGGCGATGGCCGCGTCGCTCGTCGGATCCAGGTGGCGCGCGGTGGACTGGGCGGATGTCATGTGCATGGGCCCTCAGCCCTCCTCCGGGAAGCGGTTCGTTATGGGGTAGCGGCGCGTGCGCGGCGCCGCCGCCAGGCGGATGCCGGGGGCGACGCGGCGGCGCATGCCCTCGGCCATCATGATGCGCCGCGCGAGCCAGTCCAGTGGGCCGGTCTCGGCGGCGGTGCCGTCCTCCGCGCGGGCGAGGCGCGCGTCGGTCTCCGCGAGGTCCTCGCGCGGCAGGGCGAGATGGGGCGGCACGATCTCCCCGCCGGGTCCTTTCGCGTCCGCCGGCTTCCAGCCGTTGCGCAGGCCCGCGAGGCCGGGCGCCTCGCTGGCGAGCAGGTCTTTCAGAGGCGCGAAGCCGGCACGCACGTCCGCGCTGCAATGGGGCGTGCCCGCCAGAAGGTCGGTGCGCGTCATGGAGGTCAGGGCGAGGCCGCCGAACTTCTCCGCCGCCGCCACCACGAAGGCGCCGCGCAGCCGCGCGCGCAACTGGTCCTCGGTGGCGTCGGGCACGGTGGTCTCGAACAGCGGGCCGAGCGTGCGCTCCAGCGCGTCCACGGCCCCCGCCAGGGGGAGGATGTCGTGGCGCAGGCCCAGCGCCTGCGCGATCCGGGCGGGCGCGCCGCAGCTTTCGGCGCCGCCCTCCACGGGAAAGCTCAGGCCCTGGACGCGGTCCGCGCCCAGCGCGTCCACCGCCAGCAGGGCGAGCAGGAGGGTGGGGGTGTCCTCCGACAATTCCAGCACCACGCCGGAGAAGCGGTTCTTCTCCACGAAGTCGCGCAGCCCCAGCATGAGCGCGGAATAGTCCGCCTGTGCGGGGGAGGGGAGGTCGGCGGCGGGCGCCTCCACGCACTGCCAGCCGCTTTCGAACCGCCGCCACAGCGACATGCGCACGCGCTGCTGGAAGGCGGGAAATTGGAGGACCAGACGCCGGTCGGCGGAGAGGGCGAAGGAGGCGCCGTCGAACACCGCCTCGTCCTGGCCGCCCACCGCGTTCACATAGAGCAGCGGAAGCCCGGTCTCCACGACCCGCGCCACGGCGGCGGAGAGCCGCGCATCCGCCGCACCCCGGCGATAGGGTGCGCTGTCCAGCGCGATCAGGAGATCGGCCCCGGTCTCCGCGAGGCATTCACACACGTCGCCGGTGGAGAGGTCCGTGCCGATGGCGATGCCGAGGCGTGCGTCGCGGAACGGCACCGGGCCGGGCATCGGCCCGGCCGCGAATACGCCGTCCTCCTCGCGCGCCAGCACCGCCTTGCGGGAGACGGCGGCGATGGCGCCGTCCGCCAGAAGCAGGGCGGCATTGGCGATGCCGGCCTCGTCCGCCCAGGGCGCGCCGATGAGGCAGGCGGGGCCGCCGGCGGTCAGACCCGCCAGGTCCTCCAGCGCGGCGCGGCAGGCGGAGAGGAAGGCGCGGTTGGTGGCGAGGGCGCCGGGCGGGGCGCCGCACAGGGCCAGCTCGGGCAGGACCACGAGGTCCGCCTCCTGCCGCGCGGCCTCGGCCAGGATCTCGCGGATGCGGGCGGCGTTGCCGGAAATGTCGCCCATGACGGAATTGATCTGCGCGACGGCGATGCGCAGCGTGTCCGGGTCGCGGTCCAGGTCGCTCATAAGGCGGGGTGTTCCGGTGTCATTCGGCGGCGAGAGCGGGGGCGGGCGTGCATGCGTCCGGGCGGATCGCCGGCCGTGCCTCGCTCTGGCGCAGGTGGTCGGCGCCCCAGGCGCGCAGGGCGAGCACCGCGCCGCGCAGGGATTCGCCCTTGGGGGTGAGGCGGTAGCCCACCTGCGGGGGGATCGTGGGATAGACGGTGCGGATCACGAGGCCGTCCGCCTCCAGCTCCCGCAGCGCCTTGGAGAGGATGCGCTGGGTGATCTTGGGCATCAGGCGGCGCAGCTCCGAGAAGCGCCGCTCGCCGCCCAGCAGGTGAAACACCGTGCCGCCCTTCCACTTGGCGCCGATGATCTCCATGGCCGCCTCCACGGGGCAGCCGGAGTGTTCATACGTGACGTGCCGTTTGGCCATTGGCGGTTCCCGCACTATGCGCCCGGGGCCTTGCGCCCCGGGACGTCGTTCCAAGACATACGCAGTCGCGCGCTTTCCCGCCACTCCCCCGCTTTCCCCGGGAGATGTCGGAGTATATTGTATTCAAAAAAGAGGGGGGAGACATGCTCGATCCGTTGCTGGCGGGGATCCTCGCCTTCGTGCCCAATGCCGCGCCGCCCTCCAAGCCGCCGCTGCCGCCGGGCCGCTCCATGCTCGGCCTGTTCGAGCCGCGCGACGCAATGCTGGTGGTGCCGGAGGGAATCGACCCCGCGCGCCCGACGCCGCTCATGGTGCTGTTCCATGGCGGGGGCGGGCATGCGGAAAAGATCCTGCCCATGATGGAGCAGCACGCCTTGGCGCAGGGCTTCCTGCTGCTGGTGCCCCAGTCGCGCTATCCCACCTGGGACATCGTGATCGCCGGTAACGGGCCTGACCGCGAGCGGCTCGACCAGACGCTGGCGGAGGTGAATGCCCGCTACCGGATCGATCCCGGCCACATCTGCTTCGCGGGCCATTCGGACGGCGGCTCCTATGCCCTGTCCCTCGGCCTCACCAACGGGCAGTTCGTCACCCACATCATCGTGTCGTCCGCCGGCTTCATGTCGGTGCATCGCCAGGAGGGGGCGCCGCGCATCTTCATGTCCCACGGCCTCCAGGACACGCAGATCCCCATCGACCGCAGCGGGCGCACCCATTCCGCGCTGCTCAAGCAGGCGGGCTACGACATCTCCTACATGGAATATAACGGCCCCCATGCCTGGCAGCCGCCCATCGCGGCGCTCTCGGTGGGCTTCTTCCTGGAGGACATCCCCCCGCGCGCCGCAGCCGACGGGGCGGGCGCGTATCAATCCTGATACCACCTGACCAAAACGTGCCGTCTTGCATGAGTGCGGGCGCATCCGACATGCAGGGGGACATCGCCCGCGTTTCGGAGACCCGTCATGAAAGCCATCGGTTACGCCGCCTCCCTGCCCATCGGGGACGACAAGTCCCTGTTCGCCTTCGAGGCGCCCGAGCCTCGGCCCGGCGCCCGCGACTTGCTGGTGCGGGTGAAGGCGATCTCGGTCAATCCCGTGGACACCAAGGTGCGCATGCGCCGCCAGGGCACCGAGCAGGAGCCGGTCATCCTGGGGTGGGACGCGGCCGGCATCGTGGAGGCGGTGGGGCCCGACGTCACCTTCTTCAAGCCCGGCGACGCGGTCTTCTATGCCGGAAGCGTGGTGCGCGCGGGCACCAATGCGGAACTGCATGCGGTGGACGAGCGCATCGTCGGCCCGAAGCCCCGGAGCCTGGACTTCGCGCAGGCGGCCGCCATGCCGCTCACCTCCATCACCGCGTGGGAAGGCCTGTTCGACCGGCTGCGCCTGCCGGTGGGCAAGGGTGGCGACGGCGGGACGCTGCTCATCATCGGCGCCGCTGGTGGCGTCGGCTCCATGGCGGTGCAGCTCGCGCGGCGCCTCACCTCCTGGACGGTGGTGGCCACCGCCTCGCGCCCCGAGAGCGCGCAATGGGTGAAGGAGCTGGGCGCCCATCACGTCATCGACCATTCCAAGCCCCTGTCCGAGGAACTGAAGGCCATCGGCATCGCGGGCGTGGAGGCGGTGTTCGCCCTCACCAAGACGGACAAGCACTGGGCGCAGATCGCGGCCGCCCTGAAGCCTCAGGGCGCGGTGTGCGTGATCGATGATCCCGGCGCGCTGGACATCACCCTCCTCAAGCCGAAGGCGGCCACCTTCGTGTGGGAATCCATGTTCACGCGCTCGCTCTTCGGAACGCCCGACATGGCCGCCCAGCATCGCCTGCTCACGGAAGTCGCGGGACTGGTGGACGAGGGGCTGCTGCGCACCACGCTCGGCACCAATCTCGGCGCCATCTCCGTGGACAATCTCAAGCGCGCCCATGCGCTCCTGGAGAGCGGCACCAGCATCGGCAAGGCGGTGATGGAAGGCTGGTAGGCGTCAGACCCGGGCCTTGGCGGTGCGGCGGCCGGCCGGGATCTTGGCCGGCGCCGCATCTGCCGGCGGCACGTCGGCCGGCGCCATCTCGGCCGCGAGGGGCGTCTCGCTCGCGGTTTCTGGACGGACCGTTTCCTGCCGCACGGCGCGGATGCGGTCGGCCAGGGACGGCGGCTCGCCCGGCGCGGACGCGTCGTCGGGGGTCACGTCCCCGGCGGGCACCGCCTGGGCGAGGATGCGCGCGGCCACGTCGCTCAGGCGGTCGCGCAGCGCGGCAAGATCGCTCTCCTGCGCGGCCAGCGCATCGCGCTCGGCCCGCGCCTTGGCGAGGGCGCCCTCCATCATGGAATGGTCGGCCCGCACCATGGCCAGCTCGTCCCGCAGGCGCCGGGCATCCGCCTCGGCGGCGGCGAATTCCTCGGCGCGCTTCGCCTCCGCGGCACGGGACACGGACTGCGTCGCCATCAGGTCCGCCTTGGCGGCGGCGAGACGGGCGGCGGTTTCCTTCAGATCATGCTCAAGCTCGGAGATGCGCCCGCTGCGCTGGTCCGCCGTGGTGCGCAGCGCCACGAGGGACTGGCGCAGCTCGGCCAGTTCCGCGTCCAGCCGCGCGCGATCGGCTTCCGTCGCCGCGCGCAGGTCGGCGTGCAACTTGCGCTCGGTGGCCAGCTCCGCGTCGAGCCGTTCGGCCCGCGCCAGGGTCTCGCCCAATTCGGCGGAGAGGCGGGCCACGTCGCTCCGGAGCGCGGCGATCGCCGCCACGTGCTCGACGATGGCCGCGTCCCGCGCGGCAAGCACGGTGTCCAGCTTGTCGCCGCGCGCGGTCTGGGCCGCGAGATCGGCGCGGGTCCGCTCCAGGGTGGCGCGGGTCTCCTGCAGTTCGCTGGTGCGCGCCGCCAGTTCCGCTTCGGTGGCGGCGAGGGTGGTGCGGGTGAGGTCGCGTTCGGCGGTCCGCTCCAGAAGGGCGGCCTCCTCGGCGGTGAGCCGCATCGCGAGGTCGTCGCGCGCGGCCTCGGTCTCCGCCAGCGTGCGCTCCAGGTCGACGATGCGCAGGCGCCGCCGTTCCAGCTCGCCCGCATCGGTCGTCACCTGCCCGCGCAGGGTGTCGAGCTGGATCTCGATGCGGCGCTGGGCCAGGGCGAGCTGCGCCCGCTGCTGGTCCTTCGCGGCCTGGATCTCGAACAGGGAGACGGGGACGGCGGCCTCGATGCGCCGGGTGGTGAGGCGCACGGCACGGTTCCACACAGCCGGCAGCACCATCAGGGCCACCAGCGTCGCCACCAGGACCCCGAGGACAAAGAACATGATCTGCTCGATCATGCGGAACCTGCGCTTTCAAACGGCTGCGGATGCTTCTTCATACGATGCCGCGCGGCCGGCCGCTAGAGCCGCCCCCATGCGCCACGGCTCGCGGGGAGCCGCAAGGCCAGGGACAAACCGCTTGCCTTCAACGGGTTGAACGGGGAAGCACCGAACGGCCGGCACGCCTCAGAAGGGGTTCCAGGTGGGCTGGGGCGTGAACTTCAGATAGCCCAGATTGGCGCCGAGGCGCACGCCGACGCCGGAGCGGATCGGCACCACGACGATATTGTCGGCGGTGAGCGCCGTCATGCCGAAGCCCGCCACCAGATAGGCCGAGCCGGAGATCCCGCCGAACCGCCGGAAGATGTCCTCCACGGTGCGCATGTTGTAGACGAGGATCATGGTCCGCGCGCCGTCGCCGCCGAAGTCCCATCCCAGCGACGGTCCCTGCCAGAACACCTTCAGGTCGCCCGCATTGCGGGTATAGAGCGTGCCCTCGCCGTAGCGCAGGCCGCCCACGAAGGCGCCGGAGCCTTCCTGGCCGAGGATGTAGCCGTTGGGCTGGCCCCACTGGCTCACCGCCTTCTCGATGGAGAGCGCGAGACCCTTCGAGACGCTGCCGAAGAAGGAATGGCCCTTATTGACCAGTTCGTCCGTGGTGTAGGGCTGGGGCGTCGCGGCCGGCTGCCGGTAGGGCGCGGGCTGCGCGTAGCTCTGCTGGGGCGGCGGCTGCTGGCCGTAGGCCGGGGGCTGGGCGTAGCCGGGTTGCTGCGCCTCGGCGCGCTCCAGTCCGGTCGCAAGCAGCAGGAGCGCGGCGAGAAGGGGCAGGCAGGAGAGGCGGAAGGCGGCGGGTGCGGTCATCGGCGTCTCGCAAAGAAGCACGTCAAGGGCTGTACGCCGCGAATCGGCAGGAAACAGTTGCAAGGGACTGTGACGCAGAAAAGGCGGTTGGCAACCGCACCCCCGGGCCGGGCGGGCGATCCTGTGCCGGCTTGTGGCGGGGCGGGGGGCGGTATATCAGACGGGCCTCCCTGAACATGCGGGAATCGGCACGCGCCCCCGGCCCCGCCGCCAGCCAGGACCCGAAGGACCGCCATGTCCGATACCTCGCCCGCTCCCGCCATCTCGGCGCTGGACCTCGCCGCCCTCCTGTGCTCGCGGGTCTGCCACGACGTGATCAGCCCCGTGGGGGCCATCGTGAACGGCCTGGAAGTGCTGGAGGACGAGGATTCCGCGGATATGCGGGAAGTGGCCCTCGACCTGATCGCCAAGAGCGCGCGCCAGGCGTCCGCCCGGCTCCAGTTCACCCGCCTCGCCTTCGGCGCCGCCGGCTCGGCGGGCGCCACCATCGACCTGGGCGACGCGGAGAACGTGGTGCGCGGCATGATGGAGGACAGCCGCACGCGCATCGAATGGACGCTGCCGCGCGAGCTGCTGCCCAAGAACCGGGTGAAGCTGCTGCTCAACCTCGCGCTGCTGGCGGGCACCACCATTCCCCGGGGCGGCGTCATCACCGCCTCGGCGGCGCCGGGCGGCGTGGCGGAGGGATTCGTCCTCACCTGCGGCGGCGCGAGCGCCCGCATTCCCGCCGCCCTGCCGGGCCTGCTGGACGGCGTGATGCCCACGGACGGGCTCGATGCCCATGCCATCCAGCCCTATTATTGCGGCATGCTGGCGCGCGAATGCGGCCTTTCGGTCGCTTTTTCCCAGGATGGCGACACCGTAACCCTCACCGCGCGCCCCGCCTGAGGGCCCCGCCGCATTGACACGGGTGCCGCCCCGGTAGAGCTTAAGTGCTTGATTTCCAGGGCTGTGTACGTCGCGACAAAAGCGGCGGCCCGGCCGGCCGGGGGGCAAAGATGAGTGTCGCGGAAGCCATTTCCGTTCCGTCCGAAGTGCCGCTGCGTCAACCCAAGGGTCTGACCTTCCTGTTCGCGGCCGAGATGTGGGAGCGGTTCAGCTTCTACGGCATGCAGGCCCTCATCGTGCTCTACATGGTGAAGGTCCTGGGCTTCTCCGATGCGCGCGCCAGCCTCACCTACGGGGCCTATGCGGCCTTCGTGTTCCTCACCCCCATTGCCGGCGGCGCGCTGGCGGACCGGGTGCTGGGCTTCCGCTGGGCGGTGATCGTCGGCGGCATCATCATCATGATCGGCCATATCGTGCTGGCCCTGCCGTTCGGCAGCGCCAGCATGTTCGCGGGCATGGCCTTCGTTGTGGTGGGCACGGGCTTCTTCAAGTCGTCCGTCTCGGCCGTGGTGGGCCAGCTCTACGGCAAGGACGATCCGCGCCGCGACGGCGGCTTCACCATCTTCTACATGGGCATCAATGTGGGCGCGCTGCTGGCGACGCTCATCGTGGGCTATGTGGGCCAGCAGATTGACTGGCACCTGGGCTTCGGCCTCGCCGCCATCGGCATGGCCATCGGCCTTGCGGTGTTCGCCTGGGGCACGCGCCACTATGCGGAACAGAGCCTCGTCTGCCCGCGCCCGCGCATGGTGCTGCCGGCGGTGGTGGCTGCGCTCCTCGCCGTTCCGGTGCTTACCTATCTCCTGGCCGAGCCGGACGGCGCCAAGATGATGATGCTCATCGGCGGCGGCCTGACCTATGCCTATGTGGTCTACCGCGCCTTCACGGCCGAGCCGGAATATCGCCGGCACCTCGTGGCGATCCTCATCTATGTGCTGTTCGCCAGCTTCTTCTGGGCCCTGTTCAAGCAGAAGGACGGGCCGGTGCTGCTGCTGGTGGACCGGGCCATCGACCGGCACATCTTCGGCTTCGAGATGCCCTCGGCCATGTTCACCTCCTTCAACCCGTTCATGATCCTGATCCTCGCGCCGCTGTTCGCCCGCATCTGGCGCGCCTTCGCGGCGCAGGGGCGCCCGATCTCCACGGGGGTGAAGTTCCTGCTGGGCCTGCTGTTCGCCAGCGGCTGTTTCGGCCTCATCGCCACGGCGGCCTATCTTTCCTCATCCGGCGTCCCGGCCTCGCTGCTCTGGATGGCGGCGGCCATCCTGCTGCTCACCTGCGGGGAACTGGCGCTCTCGCCCGTGGGCCTATCCATGGTCACGGCCCTGTCGCCGCCGAGCCTCACCGGCCTTATGTTCGGGGCGTGGTTCCTCTCCACCTCGTTCGGCGCCTATGCGGCGGGCTGGATCGGAACGCTCGCGGCGGTTCCGGCGGGGGCGGACGCCTCCATGGCCGCCTATGCCGCCGCCTGTGCGGAGGTCTATCTGAAGGTGGCGCTCCTCGGCTTCGGCGCGGCGGTGGTGTTTTCCTGCCTTCTGCCCCTGCTGAAGCGCCTCCAGCAGCACGCCTGACCTTGAACGCGGGGGCAGGGCGCCCAATCTGAAGGGGGCCGGCGGGGGCGAGGAACGCCGGTCCATCCCAGGAGCCGCCTGCATGTCTGCCTTCTCCATCCTCGACCTCGCCCATGTTCCGGACGGGGGCGTGCCGGCCGATGCGCTGCGCAATTCGCTGGAACTGGCGCAGGCAGCCGAGCGGCTCGGCTACCAGCGCTTCTGGCTCGCCGAGCACCACAACATGATCGGCATCGCCTCCGCCGCCACCTCGGTGGTGATCGGCCATGTGGCGGCGGGCACGCAGGTCATCCGGGTGGGCGCGGGGGGCATCATGCTGCCCAACCATTCGCCCCTGGTGATCGCCGAGCAGTTCGGCACTCTCGCGACGCTCTTTCCCGGCCGCATCGACCTCGGCCTCGGCCGCGCGCCGGGCACCGACCAGCGCACCCTGCGCGCCCTGCGCCGCGACCCCCAGGCGGCGGACACCTTCCCCCAGGACGTGCTGGAATTGCAGGCGCTGCTGGGCCCGCCCCAGGACGGGCAGAAGGTATTCGCGGTGCCGGGCACCAATACGCGGGTGCCGCTCTGGATTCTCGGCTCCAGCCATTACGGCGCGCAGCTCGCGGGCATGCTGGGCCTGCCCTACGCCTTCGCCTCCCATTTCGCCCCCGGCGCCCTCATGCAGGCGCTGGAAATCTATCGCGAGCGCTTCGAGCCCTCCGCCCAGCGCGACACCCCCTATGCCATGGTGGGCGTGAACGTGGTGGCCGCCGATACGGACGCGGAGGCCCGCCGCCTGTTCACCTCGGCCCAGCAGGCCTTCACCAACATGGTGCGCGGCACGCGCGGCCTGCTGCCCCGGCCCATCGACGACATCGAGACCTATTGGTCGCCCCATGAGAAGGCGCATGCCTCCTCCATGCTGGCCTGCTCCTTCGTGGGCAGCCGGGAGACGGTGCGCGCGCAGCTCGCCGACTTCCTGGCGCGCACGGGGGCGGACGAACTCATGGTCGCCTCCGCCATCCATGATCCGGCGGCGCGCATCCGCTCCTATGAAATCCTCGCCGAGGTGCAGACCGACCTTGCGCGCGAGCCCGTTTCCGCCTGAGCTTGAACATCCTTCGCGGAGTGCCTGCATGTCTGAGGATGACGACGCCCCGGCGCCCGGCGCCGCGACCACCAAGCTCACCGCCACCAAGCAGCGCTGGGCGCAGGAGCACAAGTTCCTGACCGGGCGCACCGCCCGCCCGGAGGCCGAGCGCCTGCCGCCCGGCCAGCATCTGGTGCGGGACTGGCCGGTGCTCGATCTCGGCATGCAGCCGGACGTACCCACCGAGCGCTGGACGCTGGACGTGGACGGGCTGGTGGAGCGGCCCCTTCATCTGCGCTGGGCGGACTTCCAGGCCCTGCCGCAGAGCCGGGAGGTGAGCGACATCCATTGCGTCACCACCTGGTCGCGCTACGACAATCGCTGGGACGGCGTTCGCACGCAGGACCTGCTGGAACGGGTGGGCCCCCGCCCGGAAGCGCATTTCGTGGCGCTGGAATCCTTCGACGGCTACACCACCAACCTGCCCCTGGCGGACTTCGCCGCCCCCGACGCCCTCATCGCCCATGCCTGGGAGGGCGAGCCGCTCTCCCGCGTTCATGGCGGCCCGGCGCGGCTCGTGGTGCCGCACCTGTATTTCTGGAAGAGCGCCAAGTGGCTGAAGCGCATCACTTTCCTGCCCCAGGACCAGCTCGGCTTCTGGGAGGTGCGCGGCTATCACGAGCGCGGCGACCCGTGGGCGGAGCAGCGCTATTCCGACGACTGAGCGCCTGGGGGGGCGTCAGATGGGCGGAAGGTTCAGCCAGCGGCTGATACCGGTCAGCACGATATCCACCGAAAGCGCCGCCAGGATCAGGCCCATGATGCGCCGGATGAGGTTCGCGCCCGACGAGCCGATGACCTTCACCACATAGTCGCCCAGCCAGAACAGGACCATGAGGATCAGCATCAGCGCCGCCAGCACCCCGATGGTGATGGCCTGCTGGGACAGGACATGGCGGTCGTTGTCGGAGAGGATCACCACGGTGAGGATGGCGCCCGGACCGGCGATGACGGGAATGGCCAGCGGATAGACCGCCATGGAGGTGACGTGCTTGTCCGAATCCATCTCCACCGCCTTCACGGAATGGGGCTCGGAGAAGATCATGCTGGTGGCGTACATGAACAGGACCAGCCCACCCGCGATGCGGAAGGAAAGTTCTGAAATCTCCATGGCGTTCAGCAGAATCCGGCCGAGCAACATGAAGAAAACCAGGATCAGGAAGGCGAAGAAGCAGGCCAGCAGCGCCGCCTTGTGGCGCTGCTTGGGAGTCATTTCGGAGGTGAAGGCGAGGAACAGGGAGAGATGGCTGATGGGTTCGAGCACCGCCCAGAGCGTGACGAATTGCGTGACCACCAGGTTAAGGGTGCTCTCCATCTCTATCCCCCGTTTTGCTGCCCGCCCCAGCATGCGATGATTTGAGGCCCCGCGCCAAGGCGAAGAAAATGTAAGGCGCGGAAAATGAAGGAGAACCGCGATGAAGTGGGTGGTTTGGCTCGGCAGTGTCCGCAAGGGATCCTACAATGCCGCCATCGCGCGCGCGCTCCAGGACCTCGCGCCGGAAGGCGTGGAGGTGGCGCTGCTGCCGTCCGTGGCGGACCTGCCCATCTATAGCGGCGACATCCAGGATGCGGGCTTCCCCGCGCCCGTGACCGCCCTCGGCGAGCAGATCGCCGCCGCCGACGGCGTGATCATCGTGTCGCCGGAATACAATTACTCGGTGCCCGGCGGCCTGAAGAATGCCATCGACTGGGTCTCCCGCCTCAAGCCCATGCCCATGAAGGGAAAACCGGTTTTGCTCCAGTCCGCCTCCATGGGCGTGTTCGGGGGCGCGCGCATGCAATATCACCTGCGCCAGATCCTCGTGGGGCTGGACGCCCATGTGATGAACGTGCCGGAAGTGATGGTGGGCGCGGCCCACAAGAAGGTGAGCGAGGACGGCGTGCTGACCGACGAGGGGACGCGGGACTTCATCCGCACCCAGCTCGGCGCCTTCAGCTCCTTCGTCGGCAACGGCTGACGGCACACACGGGAGGCCGCTTCAGGCGGCCTCCGCTCTCACGGGGCGGGAGCGGCCGCGCTCAGGCCCCGCCATATTCCGCCCAGGACATGGGCGTCTCGAACACCCGCACCAAAGCCAGCGGGGCGAGCAGGGGCTTCGCCCGCTCCCAGATCCAGAGCGCGATATGCTCGGCCGTGGGGTTGGAGAGCCCCTCGATGTCGTTCAGGCAATGATGGTCGAGCCGCTCCAGCAGGGGCGCGAAGGCGGCCTCCACGTCGAAGAAGTCCGCCACGAAGCCGGTATGGGCATCCACCGGCCCGTCCAGCACCAGTTCCACCCGGTAGGAATGGCCGTGCATGCGGAAGCATTTGTGCGTCTGCGGCACGTGGGGCAGGCGGTGCGCCGCCTCGAAGGTAAAGGCCTGGGTGATCCGCACGATGGGTCCTTTAGGGCACGTCCGGGCGAAAGCCGCCGCGGCCCGCGCAGCAAACACGCTGAAACAAAAATATAGGCCGCTTCCGCGCCGCCATGAAGCCGGGAAGCGATCTCAGGGAATGCCGATCATCTTATGGGTCTGCACCGAGAGACGCCATTGGGGATGGTCGAGGCAATAGGCCACCGCCGCGTCCGTGTTGGCGCGCCGGGCGGGGCCGTCCATGGGTTGCAGGAAGAAATGGGTGAAATCGAGGCCCGCCACGCTCTCCGGCGGCAGGTCCGGCTGGGGATAGACCAGCTTCAGCTCGTGCCCGTGGCGCAGCACCAGCCCGGCGCCCGCCTTGGGGCTCACGCAGATCCAGTCGATGCCCTCGGGCGGTTCCTGCGTGCCGTTGGTCTCGATGGCGATCTCGAAGCCCCGCCCGTGCACGGCGGCGACCAGGGCCGGGTCGATCTGGAGCAGCGGCTCGCCGCCGGTGAACACCACGAAGCGCCGGGCCGCCTCCGGCCCCCAGACCCGCACCAGCGCGTCCGCCAGCGCCTCGGCGGAGGCGAACCGCCCGCCGCCCTCGCCATCCATCCCCACGAAGTCGGTGTCGCAGAAGCGGCAGACCGCGCCCTCGCGATCCTCCTCCCGGCCGGACCAGAGGTTGCAGCCGGCGAACCGGCAGAACACCGCCGCGCGGCCCGCCTGGGCGCCTTCGCCCTGGAGCGTCTTGAACATTTCCTTCACGGCATACGACATGGCGGCGACCGGCTTCGGCGACGGGGCTGAGCCCTTTGCCCTTCGCCCCTTATTCCCGGGTCTTATGGCCTTGCCGCCTGCGAGGGAAGGGGCGCGGGCGCATGGCATGCATGTCTGCAAGCTCATCTTGCGCGTTCGCGTCTCGCATGGCGCGGGCGCATTCCTTAAGTGTTGTCCCGGACGCCTCGCCTTACGAGGCAGGACTTTTCGCCGGCCCCCTCCGGGCCGCGCCGCAGGAGACGCACCATGCAGCTCACGGGCATTCACCACCTCACCGCCGTCTCGGCGGACGCGCCCTACAACCACCATTTCTACACCCGCACGCTGGGCATGCGGCTGGTGAAGAAGACGGTGAACCAAGACGACACCTCCGCCTATCACCTCTTCTATGCGGACGGGCGCGGCAGCCCGGGCACCGACCTCACCTTCTTCGACTGGCCCGTGGCCCGCGAACGGCGCGGCACCCGCTCCGTGGTGCGCACCGCGCTGCGGGTGCGCGACGAGCAGGCGATGGATTATTGGGCCGCGCGCCTCGCCGCCGAAGGCGTGAACGCCCAGCCCATCTCGCAGCGGGACGGCCGCGCGGTGCTGGATTTCGAGGACAAGGAGGGCCAGCGCCTGTCCCTGGTGGTGGATGGCGGGCAGGGCCCGGGCGTCCCCTGGGAGAAGAGCCCCGTTCCGGCCGCGCACCAGATCAGGGGCCTCGGCCCCATCACCCTCTCCGTGCCGGATCTCGCCCCCACAGAGGCGGTGCTGACCGTGCTCATGAACATGCGTAAGGCCCGCACCTATGTGGAGGACGGGGTGGAGGTGAGCGTGTTCGAGATGGGCGAGGGCGGCCCGGCGGCCGAGCTTCACGTGCGCGTGGAACCCAACCTCGCCCCGGCGGGGCAGGGGGCGGGCGCGGTGCATCACGTGGCCTTCCGCTTGCCCACCTTCGCGGACTATGACGCCTGGGCCGAGCGGCTGAAGGCCTATCGCGTGCCGTCCTCCGGCCCGGTGGACCGCTTCTATTTCCGCAGCCTCTATTTCCGCGAGCCCAACGGCATCCTGTTCGAACTGGCCACCGACGAACCCGGCTTCGCGGCGGATGAGCCCATGGAGACCCTGGGCGAGAAGTTGGCCCTGCCGCCGTTCCTGGAAGGGCGGCGGGCGCAGATCGAGGCGGGGTTGAAGCCGTTGGAGACGTGAGGGGGGCGCCGTTCTGAGGGGCGCTCGGGGCGCAGGTTGGGCGCCGGCCCCGGGATAGGGCCTGCGCCGGTGGCACAAGCAGGGCTCGACCTCGGCAGGCGGTTGAGGCGCCGCTGGCCCCTGCCGGCCGCGCCTCTCGTCCCGCCCGCGCCGTCCCTCCCGCCGTCATGGCCGGGCTTGACCCGGCCATCCACGCCGCGCCCCTGGGTCCGCGTTTAAGGGAGGGCCGTGGATGCCCGGATCAAGTCCGGGCATGACGGGTGCGAGAGGGGGCGGCGGCGGCGGGGTGCATCACGTGGCCTTCCGCATCCCCACCTTCGCGGACTACGACGCCTGGGCGCAGCGCCTCAACGCGCTCCGCGTGCTGTCCTCCGGCCCCGTGGACCGCTTCTATTTCCGCAGCCTCTATTTCCGCGAGCACAACGGGATTTTGTTTGAACTGGCCACCGACGAGCCGGGCTTTGCGGCGGACGAGCCGATGGAGAGCCTGGGGGAGAAGCTGGCGCTGCCGCCGTTTTTGGAAGGGCGGCGGGCGCAGATCTAGGCGGGGTTGAAGCCGTTGGGGTGAGGC
>JACESF010000110.1 GCA_013911975.1 Hyphomicrobiales bacterium
CCAGAGGTCCTCCCGCCCCGGTCCCGCATTCAGCAGCAGGTCGATGATGGACAAGGCGGGATCATAGGGATGCGCGCCCTGGGCATAGGGCGTGTAGGCGGGATAGGCCATCCATTCCACGGCGATGCCCGCTTCCGTGAACGGCGTCTCATCGAGATAGACGCGGGCGGAAGGGCCCGTCAGATAATGGGTGGCGCCCGCCTTGATGCAGATGTCCACGACCCGGTCCGTCCGCATCCCCTGCGGGTCGTAGATGGTGTCCCGCACGAACGTGGTCTCGATGCCCAGGAGGCCGGCGATCCCGCGCATCAGGATCTCGTTGATCTCCGTCAGGCGCTCGCAGCGCCCTGCATCCTCGAACAGGGCCTGGAGCGTCGGCCCCATGGCGGCGAAGAACGGGGCGTCCGCATAATAGGTTGCGAGTTTGCGCCAATGAGTCTGCGCCCAGCCCCGGTCGGACACCCTCACGTCCTCGATCGACTGGCCCAGCCGGTCGGCCGTGACGACCGGGATCGACAGCCAGGTTGGTCCCGCCGGACCCCGCACCCGGTTGCGGTTCTGCCAGTGTCCCTTAACGAACTGCGCTCCGTCGAGGATGACATATTCGTCGCAGCGATCGATCAGGTCGAAAAAGCCGCGCCAGGGAATATAGGCCGACTGGATGATGCAGATCCGCCTCATCGAACATTCCTTCGTGCCGCCAGCGGCGGCGATTTCACGGCGCGGGCTCTAGAGCAGATCCCGCAGATGCGTGCTCACGCGATCGATGATGGCGTCGATCTCCTGCCCCACCTTGGGATAGAGCGGCAGTCGGACGAGGCGGGCGCTGATGTCGTCGGTGACGGGCATCGGGAAGGGAGCGCGGCCAAAGCGTGCCCCTGCGACGGTGGAGTGCAACGGCACGTAGTGGAACGGCGTCACGATGCCGTCGCCCGCCATGCGCGCGATCAGGTCCTTCTGCGCCGCCGGAGACGGCATGAGGAGGTAATAGATGTGCCCGTTGGCGGTGCAATAGTCGGGAATGACCGGCGTACCGAGGCCCCGCGCGGCGAACGGCGCGAGCGCATCGTCATAGCGGCGCCAAGCCGCGAGGCGCTCCGCCTGGATCTCCTCGGCCATCACGAGCTGCCCATACAGGAACGACGCGATCAGTTCGCCCGGAAGGAAGGACGAGCCGATATCCTGCCATGTGTATTTGTCCACCTCGCCGCGGAAGTACCGCTTCCGGTTCGTGCCCTTCTCGCGGATGATCTCGGCCCTCTCGATGAAGGCGTCATTGTTGAGGGCGAGGGCGCCGCCCTCTCCGGAAATGATGTTCTTGGTCTCGTGAAAGCTGAAAGCCGCGAAGTCGCCGATGCTTCCCGCCCTCCGGCCGCGATATTCGGACCCGAGCGCCTGCGCCGCGTCCTCGATGAGGAGCAGGCCATGGCGCTTCGCGATGTCGCCAATGGCGGTCATCTCGGCCGGCACCCCGGCATAATGGACGACGGTGATGGCCTTGGTCCGCGGCGTGATCGCGCGCTCCACCAGCGCTTCGTCAATATTGAGCGTATCGCGCCGGATGTCGACGAAGACGGGCACCCCTCCCCTCAGCGCCACGGCATTGGCCGTCGACACAAAGGTGAAGGAGGGCATGATGACTTCATCGCCCGCCTCGATCCCCGCGAGGATCGACGCCATTTCCAGCGCCGCCGTGCACGAATGGGTCAGGAGCACGGCCTTGCTGCCGAGGAATTCGGTCAGCCAGCGCTGGCATTGATCGGTGAACGCCCCATCTCCGGCCAGCCGCTGGCGGGCGATGGCCTCTCGGATATTGTCCAGCTCAGGTCCGGCAAGCACAGGTCTGTTGAACGGAATCTTCACACACCGTCTCCGGTCCAAGGCAGGTTTTCAGCGGGGAGCCGGCGCATTGTCCGGCTTCGCCAACCGTGACGCAATGTCGGTCTTGAGCCAGACGATGCCGCTCTCATCTGACAGAACCTCCGGTTGCGCATCGCGTGCCAGCGACGCCCCGAGGAGGCTGCGCCAATGGAAGACCAGGCCAACGTCCGGATCCCCCGTTCTGCGTGCCTCCGCCAGAACCAGGGCCGACGAACCCCAGGGCCAGTTCACGCGGTCGCGCGGAGCGCCGAAGCTGAGGCCGAGAATCGAGAGACCGGGCGTGTCCGAGCGGATCGTAACGATAGCCTGCGGCGAGCAGCCCGTCACGTTCACCGGGAGCCACAGCTTGTCATGAAGCGTCAGCACGTCCTCGACACGTGGCGCGCAGGATGCGCCTCCATTGTGGACGGACAGGGCCACGTCCCGGCCTGCGGAGGGACTTGAGACGCGAAGGAAGAACCGATCCGTGACGGTACCGCCCAGGCGCACCTGCACCGCCCGGAAATCGGAGAAATCCACCCCGTAGCGGCGCCCGGAGAACCGGACGCCGCTGGCACGGGCCGTCGTGTTGAACACCTTGGAAATGGGCGCGGCGATATATTCGGGCTTCCATCGGGCGATCAGCGCATCGCGCTCCGGGCTGCGCTCGATGAGCGGATACGGCAGGGCATGGAAGCGCGTGCCGCCCTCCAGGAACGCCGCCATCATGGAGATGTCGGGCTCGGTCCAGATGATCGCGGCGTCCGGCGGCAAGGCGGCGAGGTCGGCGCGAATGGCGGCCTCGTCGTAAATCTCCCCCCGGCTGTTCATGTTCTCGACCAGCAGATCCCACGTGGCGCGCGCCTGAACCGCCACTTGAGCCACCAGAAGGACGAGGGCCATTACGGCCAGGACCCTGCTGACCCGCCAGAGTCTGGCGAGGGCATAGCCGGCAGCGCCCGCAAGCACGATCATGGCAAGGACCAGGACCCGCGCCCCGAGGTCCCCGGAATAGCCGGTGATATCGAACAGGCTGGCGGCCAGGAACAGGCCGAGGATGAGGACCGCCAGAACCAGAGGCTCCACGCGCCGGTCGCGGACCGTCCAGGCAAGTCCAAGGCACCCGAGCATCCAGGTCATCGGCTGGCTCGCCATGGACTGGCCGACGAAGCCCAGGGCGGCGGCGAGATTCCGGGGCACGCCCACCAGCGACAGACCGCCCGTGCCCGATGTCTGCGGCGCCTGCCCCCCCGCAAGCCGCACGAAGGCGAAGGCGGCGACCGCGCCGAGGACGATGGCACCGAGCGTCGTCCACTCGACCACGATCGCCCGGCGGCGCACGGCAGGAAGCAGCAGCGCGAACGCGAGGCACAGAGCGATGTAGACGACGCCGATCGTGTGCGTCAGCCCGATCAGAAGCGTGAGCGCGCCGAGCAGCAGCGGGCGCGGCCTGTCCCGGCACAATTCCCCGAGTTGCAGCAGGGCAAGGGCCAAGGCGAGGACGCCGGGGATCAGATAATGGATGCCCTGCAGCGGCAGGATCGCGAAGGCCAGGACCACCAGGGCGACGGCGGCGCCCAAGGCCCCGAACAGCGCCGCGCCGAGGCTTGCAATGCCTGCCGCGAGGACAATGGCGACAATCAATTCGGCCCCGGCGAACGCCGCCTTGTGCGACAGGCCCGAATGCACCAGCAGGCCGGTGAGCATGGCGAATGGCGAGGCGGCCACATAAGTGACGCGCATGGTGGTCCGGGCGCGCAGGAAATCCAGCGCATCATCACCGCCGTCCTTCAGCTGCCGGAGGGCGACGATGTCCTGGACCGCGGGCGTGTCCACCTGCGGGTTCAGGACGGTGCCCGCGCCGGTCCAGAGATAGACGAGCCCATCGTCGCCGAGGCGCGGGAGCCCCATGGCCTGGACGGGCAGCAGGACCCAGAGGGACTTGACGAGAAGGAAGAAGACGCAGGCCAGCGCCAGGAGGCGGCGCTCGTTGAGGATCATGGCACGGCCCGCGCTAGCTTCGCAGGACCAGGAGCAAGCCGGCGGCCACGGTGACGATGCCGACGATCCGCATCCACGACAGCGTCTCGCCCAGCAGCAGCCCCGCGCCCACGGAGTTCACGACCAGGGCAATGGACGCCAGCGGCAAGGCCACGGACAGTTCCAGACGGGACAAGGTCAGCAGCCAGACCACGAACAGGCCGCCGGCGAGGCACATGATGAGCAGCGGGCGCCACCCCAGAGCCGCCTTCGCGACGAAGCTGACCCGAGCCATCAGCGAGCCGCCGCCACCCGTGACGGCCGGCGCGATCTCGTTGGCGAAGAGCTTCAGCTGGATCTGAAACACGAAGCTCATGGCCACCAGAAGGAGGATCAGGACCAGGCCGTCGAATTTCGCTGCCACGTCATACTCCCACAGTGTTCGGGTTCACCGGGCGCTTGATGAGCGTCATGCGAAAATGATCGAACGGCACCCGGAGGCGGTCCCGATAGATCCTGGTCTCGATCTGCGCGTCGAGACCTTCGGCGAGACCCACATAGCCTTCGGCGGTGCGGATGTTCAGACCAGAGTCGAGCTTGTTGAGCAAGTAGGCGACAGGATTCTGGCGCGGCAGCCAGACACTGTCGAAGGTCACCACCCGCCCGCCGGGCTTCACGAGGCGCAGCATGTTGGCGATGAGCCGCTTCGAGGGCTCATCGTCGAGGTGGTGAAGGATCGCGAGCGCGAACACCAAGTCATAGCTGTCGGCCTCGCCCGGAAGATCCGAACTCGCATCGATGGCGATGAAGCGGCCCTTGTCCCCATACTGCTTCTGCGCAGCGGCGATGTGCGGGGGGTTGAGGTCCACCCCGGTGTAATCGGTGGGCGGCAGATAGGGGAACATGGCAGCGGGACCACAGCCGACATCCAGGATGCGCATCCCGGGCGCCACCTTGAGGTCCTCCTCGACGAATTTGATGCGCGCGGAATGTCCGCCAAGCGCCGACGCGACGGCACTGTAGATCGCCGGGATCGTGACCAGGCGATAGATGTTGGAAATGCGCTGCGCCATGTGTCCTCAACGCTCCAGGACGGCGAGGCCGAAGCCGGTGCGGCCGTAGCCGTTGCCGTTGTAGAGCAGGTAGCGCTGGCCGCCATGGTCGAAGATGAACGGGTAGCAGATCATCTCGCTGTCCCACCCGCTCTCCGAGACATCGATGCCGACGTCCTCGTCCTTGCGCTCCCAGGTGATGCCGTCAGGAGACTCGGCATAGCGCAGGCGGTAGGTGGGCGTGTCCGCCGTGGCGCGGGAACAGAACCACATGCGGTAGAGCGTGCCGTCCTTGATCACACGCGGCACGCCGAGCGCGTATTCGTGCCCGTCGCGGAAATCGATGGCGGTCCGGCCGGTGCGGACCCAGGTCTCCCCGTCCTCGGATTCCGCATATTCGAGATTGTAGAAATGCTTCGCCTCGGCGCCCTGCTCTCCCGCCTCCCAGCGCTGGCAGGCGGTGAACCACGCCCGATACGTCCCGTCATGGATGACTTCGGGCGTCGCGACGAAATGCGGATGGTCGCGGGTGCGGTCGATGACCGGGCCGGGGAAGCGGCGCACATAGCTATGCTGGGCCTCGTCCCAGTCCGCGAGGCCCACGGAATTGCGGATCTTCACGGTCACGCCGAGATTGATGCCCGTATAATAGAGCTGCTTGCGACCGTTCACGGTCACGATGGCATTCGGCAAGGCCCCGCTGTCGTCGAAGCAGCCCAGCGCGCCCGGCACCAGGATCGGCGCGGCGTGCAGGCGCTCCACCTGAAGCGGACGGCGCATGTCGATTTCCAGATAGGCGCCGTGCCCGCGATTGGCCTTGTCACGCGGCGAGAAGATGATCCGGTAGAGGTCGCCGTCCACCTGCTCGGCGATGGGGATCATCGCGTGAGAATGCATCCAGTCGCTGTTGCGGTCGGCGGTGAAGATATGGCCGAGCTTGCGCCACTTCATGATGATCAGATCTTTCTCAATCGGCTGCTCGGCACCCGCGCGCGGGGCGTGGCATCCGGGGAATAGACGCCTTCGGGCGCAGCATCGCCGAGCAGCAGCGTCCCCGCGCCGATCAGGCAGCGTTCGCCGATGGTGATGTGGTCGCGGAAGGTGGCGTTGACGCCGATGAAGCACCGCTCGCCGATATGGACGCCACCCGACACGACGATGTGGGATGCGAGAAAGCAATGATCGTCGATGCGGGAATGATGGCCGATGTGATTGCCGCTCCACATGACGATATTGTTGCCGATGGAGACGAAGGGCTGGATCGTATTGTCTTCAAGAATGAAGCAATTGTCGCCGATCCGACCGTCGTTCAGGATCGTCGCCCGGGCACTGACATAGCTCGGAAGCGTGTAGCCGATCTGCTTCGCCAGAAGATATTTGTCCTTGCGGACCTGATTGAGCCCGGAATAGCCGACGGCGACGAACAGGTCCGCCGCATCCGGGGCAAAGCGCTGGCCGAGCTCCTCGAATGGGATGACCGGCAGCCCTGCGAACGTCGGCTCGCGCAGATAGGCGCCGTCCACCGTGAACGCCACCACTTCATGCTCCGAGTGACGCGAGAAATAGAAGTGCGCCACCTCCGCCATTTCGCTGGATCCGAAGATGACGAGTTGCCTAGCCATGGGACTGTCCCTTGCTGGAAGCCGACCGTCCGTCGCTGTCGCCGCCATAGACGTGCCGGACAATGGTGTAGGGCCGTTGCTTGATCTCGGAGAAGATCTTCGAGAGATAAACACCGATCAGGCCGAGGAAGGAAATGATCAGGCCGCCAATGAGCCACAGGGAGACCATCAGAGACGTCCATCCGCTCAACGGGGTCTCAAGGATGATCTTCTGAAGCACCAGGAAGACCGCGGCCGCGACCGAGAAGGCGGAAATGGTGGCGCCCGTGTAGAAGATGAGGCGCAGCGGCACGTCGCTGAAGGAGGTGATGGAATTCACCAGCATCGCCGCCTTGCGCCGGAAATTGTAGGTGGTCTCGCCGGAGCTTCTCTTGCGGATCACGTGCGGCGACTGGTCGAAGCCCGCGGCATGCCAGACGCCCGCCATGAACAGCTCGCTCTCGCGGTAGCGCAGAAGCGCGTCCACATAGCGCCGGCTCATCAGGCGGGCCACCACGATATTGGCCGGGATCTTCACTTCGCTGAGCAAGTTGAAGACGGTGTAGAAGAGCTGGCCCGTCCAGCGCTCGAACGACCCGCCCTTGCGCTGCTCCTGCACGCCATAGACCACGTCGCTTCCGGTCTGCGCCATCTGCGCGCTGAACGCCGCGAGCCATTCGGGGTCTTCCTCGAGATCGCAATCGAGAAGGAACACCCGCTCGCCGCGCGCGAAGGACAGGCCCGTCATCATGGCCTTGTGGTGCCCGAAATTGCGCGACAGATCCACCACCACGAAATGTGGGTCGCGGGCGGCCTGGGCCACCGCCACGTGCAGGCTGTCGTCGGGCGAGCCGTCATTGACCATGACGATCTCATAATCGTCGCCGACCAGCGCGCGGGCGGCGGCGGAGGCCCGTGCGAAGAACTCCGCCAGGTAGCGGCTGGAGCGATACATGGTCGAAACGATGGAAAGCCGGGGGCGAACGCCCGCCGCAGCGCCGCGGCCGCCCGCATCGCGTTCACGCGCATCCGACCGTTCGTGCACGGGCACCCACCTTTCGTCGGTCATGCCGGCGTCTCCGCGTTTCGCCGGCGCGTGCCGATCGTCTCACGCCCATCCCTCGGTGCCCGCGTCGCCGCCACGAAACAGCTGCTTCCCACGGGAATACGCCCCCCGCGCTGGGCGCGGGTCAGTTCGAAGTCGAGGCTGGCCTGCAGCATGCGCCCACTGAAGCTCCCGGGCAAAACATGGTCTCGCGCCACCTTCTCCTCGTCGTGCGTCGGCTTGACGCCGAGCCGGTAGGGAAGCGTGCGCAGAAGCAGGACGAGCGGAACGAGCGCCGCGAAGAGATAGCTCGCATAGTCGATCCGGAAGCCCGCCTCCGTCACGACCCGGCACAGGCGTCCCAGCGTGTAGCGCCGGCAATGGCCGGAATGGACATCCTCATCCGCCCACAGCAGATCGTAGGCAGGCACGGAGATATAGAGGCGCCCCCCGGGGCGGATCGCGTGCGCGAGCCCGCGCAGCGTGGCCTCTTCTTCCGGAATATGCTCCAGCACGTCGAACAGGCCGGCCGCCGGCAGGGCACCGGGCGCGATATCCATGTCCTGAAAGGCCGCCGCGATCACCGGCAGGCCGCGCCGATGCGCCAGCGCCGCGCCCACCGCATCGGGCTCCACCACGACGCTCTGGAAACCCGCCTCCGCGAGATGCCGCGCCACGATTCCATTCCCCCCGCCGATATCGAAGATCGGCCCCGCGGGCGGATGCCGGCGGACCGCGCCCTCAATGAAGCGGTTGCGGTGGATGAACCAGAAGGACTTCTCCTCGACGTCGCCCAGCATGGACAGTCCGCCTTCCGGAAAGGACACGTCGGAAATGTCCCCGGCGCTCCAGAAATCCGGCCCCACCTTCCCCAGGCCGGGAACGCGGGCGCACCAGCCATCAAGGTCGAACCCCATCCCACTCTCCGGATCCACGGCACTGTGACGGCGGACGCCTCCGCCGAGAATGTCGATCCCATGAAGACCTGGCGGCTTATCGCGCGTGATGGCCGGCCCGGCAAGTGCTCGGCGGTATTCGCCCCCGCCCCCCGCCTCGCAGGCCCCATGCCCGTGGAGGGCGATCACGGGGAGCATTCCTAAGGTGAGGAAATTCTGTAATGTTTCCAAACGCGGCACCTGCGCGCGACAAAACGGCTGGAATGACATGGATCTCAACACCATCCATCACGTCGCGCAGCCCGTGGCGCGCGGGGAGCTTCCGCCCTTCGCCCAAGGCGACGCCTTCGTGGGCGGGGGCACCTGGCTCTTCTCGGAACCGCAGCCCCATCTGCGGCGGCTCATCGACCTGTCCTCCCTCGGCTGGGAGGCCGTGCGCATCGGGCCGGACGGAGTGGAGATCGCCGCCACCTGCACGCTGGCCGAACTGAACGCCGCCGCCTTCCCCGCCCACTGGCCCGCCGCGAGCCTGGTCGCGGAATGCTGCCGCTGCCTCATGGGCTCGTTCAAGGTGTGGAACATGGCCACCGTGGGCGGCAATCTGTGCATGTCGCTGCCCGCCGGGCCCATGATCTCGCTGGCCGCCGGGCTGGAGGCGACCTGCCTCATCTGGTCGCCGGACGGCACCGACCGCCGGGTGTCCCTGTTCGATTTCATTTCCGGCCCCCGGCAGAATGCCCTGCGGCCCGGCGAGGTGCTGCGCAGCATCCACCTGCCCGCGTCGGCGCTCGCCCGGCGGGCTGAGATGCGCCGCGCCTCGCTCACCCGGCTCGGGCGCTCGGCGGCGCTGCTC
>JACESF010000111.1 GCA_013911975.1 Hyphomicrobiales bacterium
GGTGTCCATGGGCTCGAAGGCCAGCATCTGGCGATGCTGCGCCAGCATGGCCTGGATGTCCCGGACGGCGGTTCCCGCCCGTGCGGAGAAGACCAGTTCCTCGGGCTCGTACAGGGTCACGCCCGAAAGCGCCGACAGGTCGAGCCGCCGCGCGGCGGGGGCGGCGCGGCCGATGCCGCGCTTCGTGCCCCGGCCCGCGACATCCAGCGTCGCGCCGTCCGCGACGGCCGCCGCCACCGCCGCGACGAGGCCCGCCTCGTCTGAAATATGCACCGTCTCAGTCATGGAATGCGTCCGGCGGGGTCAGAAGCGGGGAAGGTCGGGAAAGGGCACCTGCCCCCGGCTCACATGCATGCGCCCCAGTTCGGCGCAGCGGTGCAGCGTCGGGAAGACCTTGCCGGGATTGAGCAGGCCCTTGTCGTCGAACGCGCATTTCAGGCGCTGCTGGTGCGCGAGGTCCACCGCGTCGAACATTTCCGGCATGAGGTCGCGCTTCTCCACCCCCACGCCGTGCTCGCCGGTGAGCACGCCGCCCACCTCCACGCACAGCCGCAGGATGTCCGCGCCGAACGCCTCCGCCGCGTCCATCTGGCCGGGCTCATTCGCGTCATAGAGGATGAGCGGGTGCAAATTGCCGTCGCCCGCGTGGAACACGTTGGCGACCCGCAGGCCGTAGCGCTCCGACATTTCCCGCATGCGGGTGAGCACCAGGGGCAATTGCTTGCGCGGAATGGTGCCGTCCATGCACAGATAATCCGGCGAGAGGCGCCCCACCGCCGGGAAGGCGGCCTTGCGGCCCGCCCAGAAGCCTAGCCGCTCCTCTTCCGTGCGCGACACCCGCAGGGTGGAGGAATTGCAGGCCGCGGCGATGCGGCTCACCTCCTCCAGGAGGTGCGCGCACTCGGCCTCCGGCCCGTCCAGCTCCACGATCAGCAGCGCTTCCACGTCCAGCGGATAGCCCACCTTCACGAACGCCTCGGCGGCGGCGATGGCGTCGCGGTCCATCATCTCGATACCGGCGGGGATGATGCCGGCGGCGATGATCTTCGCCACGCAATCGCCCGCATCCTCGGAGGTGGGAAAGCCCACGAGCACCGCGCGGGCCACGTCCGGCTTCTTCAGCAGGCGCACGGTGACTTCCGTCACCACGCCCAGCAGGCCCTCGGAGCCGACGATGGCAGCCAGGAGATCCAGCCCCCCGGCATCGAGATGCTTGCCGCCAAGCCGCACCACCTCGCCGGTGATGAGCACCATTTCGAGGCCCAGCACATTGTTGGTGGTGAGCCCGTATTTCAGCGTGTGCACGCCGCCGGAATTCTCCCCCACATTGCCGCCGATGGTGCAGGCGATCTGCGAGGACGGGTCGGGCGCGTAATAGAAGCCCTCATGCTCCACCGCACGGGTGATGCCGAGATTGGTGACGCCCGGCTGCACCACGGCGCAGCGGTTGGCGTAGTCGATCTCCAGCACCTTGTTGAACTTGCCGAGCCCCAGCAGGACTCCGTCCTGGAGCGGCAGGGCACCACCCGACAGCGAGGTCCCCGCCCCGCGCGGCACCACGCGCACGCCGTTCTCATGGCAATATTTCAGCACCCGGCTGACCTGCTCGGTGGTCTGCGGCAGCACCACCACCAGGGGCATCTGCTTGTAGGCGGTCACGCCGTCGGATTCGTAGGGCTTCATCTCCCGCTCGTGGGAAATGACCCCTTCGCCGGGCACGATGGCGGACAGGTCCGCGATGATCTGCGTGCGGCGCGCGAGCACGCTTTCGTCCGCAGCCGGTAGCCTGAGGCTCATTGCGGCTTCGTTCCTTGGGTTTGTTGTCCTCCATGGACACTATAATCGTTCCAGACGGAAAAACCGTCGCGGATTATGTCTCATTCGGCTAAAAATCCTGGCGATCATGGAAAAAATCCGCCGCGCCCCTTCCGCCCCTCCCGCCCGCCGGTCCGTGCCGGAAAGCCGGCCCATGCTGGGCAACCTGGGAGACCTGGAAATCTTCGCACGCATCGTCACCGCCGGCAGCCTCTCGGCCGCCGGGCGCGAGCTGGGCCTCTCCCCGCCCGTGGTGTCGAAGCGCGTGCAGCGGCTGGAGGAGCGGCTCGGCGCGCGCCTGTTCCAGCGCACCACCCGCAAGGTGACGCTGACCGAGGCGGGCCAGGGCTTCCATGAGCGGGTCGTGTCCATCCTCTCCTCCATCGAGGAGGCGGAAAGCCAATTGTCCCGCCGCTCGGCGGAGGCGCGGGGCCTGTTGCGGGTGGCCGCGCCCACCTCCTTCGGGCGCCTGCACATCGCGCCCCATCTCGGCCCGCTGCTGGAGGCCAATCCCGATCTGACGGTGGATCTCGAACTCTCGGACGGCTTCGTGGACATCGTGGGCGAGGGCTTCGATCTGGCGGTGCGCATCGCCGACCTGTCGGATTCCAGCCTCGTTGCGCGTCGCCTCGCCCCGGTGCACCGCGTCCTGTGCGCCACGCCCGACTATCTGGCGCAGGCGGGCGAGCCGCGGAGCTTTGCCGACCTCGCGGGCCACCGCCTCCTCGCCACCCACAGCCAGGACCCCTGGCGCCTGGAAGGGCCGGACGGGCCGGTAACGCAGCGCGTCCATTCCACCCTGCGCACCAATTCCAACGAGGTGGTGCGCGCCGCCGTCCTGGCGGGCATGGGCATCGCCCTGCGCTCCACCTGGGACGTGGGGCCGGAACTGCGCGCGGGCAGCCTGAAGGTGGTGCTGCCCGCCTTCCATGCGTCGAGCCGCGTGGGCGTGTTCGCCGTCTATCCCTCGCGGCGCTTCCTGCCGCAGAAGGTGCGCGTCTTCATCGACCACCTCGCCGCCCTCTACGGCTCTGTGCCGCCGTGGGACGAGGGGCTGGAGGCGATCCTCTCCCCCGCACTGGCGGCGTAGCTGCGCGCCGGGCCATGCGCAAATCGGGTTGGTCGGGGCGGGAGCCCTATGGCAAGAGCGGGGACGCCTACCCTGCGGAGCCCCATGGACGCGCATTCCCCCACCACCGTCCGTTTCACCCGCGAGGCCTTCCTGGCGGGCGCGCGGGTCATGGTGCCCCTCATGCCGGGCATGTGGCTGTTCGGCCTCGCCTTCGGCGCCGCCTCCGCGCAGAAGGGCTTCTCCTGGCTTGAGACCGCGCTCTCCAGCGGCCTCGTCTTCGCCGGCCTCGCCCAGATGGTGGCGCTGGAGGGATGGCAGGCCCAGTGGACCGTGCCGAGCCTGCTGGCTCTCGCCCTGCTGACCTTCACCGTGAACATGCGCCATTTGCTGATGGCCGCCTCCATGCGCCCCTGGTTCGGCGAGCTGCCGGCGTGGAAGTCCTACCCCTCCCTGTTCCTGCTGGCGGACAACAACTGGGCCGCCACCATGCGCTATTATTCCCAGGGCGGGCGCGACGCGGCCTTCTTCGTGGGCTCGGGCGCCTTCACCTGGATCATGTGGGTCCTGTCGACCGTGGCGGGGCAGGTGCTGGGCGGCGGGCTGCCGGACCCGAAGGCGGTGGCCATCGACGTGGTGGTGCCCGCCTTCTTCGTCGCCATGCTGGTTCCCAACTGGAAGGGGCGGCGGGAGGCGGTCGGCTGGGGCGTGGCGGCGGCGGTGTCGGTCGGGGCGTCCTATCTCGTCCCCGGCTGGTGGTTCATCTTCATCGGCGCCATCTGCGGCGCCGTGGCCGGAGGCTTCATGGATGACTAGCCTCCTCGACGCCCCCACCCTCATCGCCATCTGCGTGATGGCCGTGACCACCTTCTTCAACCGCACCGCCGGCTTCATGGTGATGCGCTTCATCCCGCTCACGCCCCGGGTGCGCCGCATCCTGGAATGCCTGCCGGGGGCGGTCATCGTGGCCATCGTGGCCCCCACCGCCGCCCATGGCGACGTGCCCATGGCCTGCGGCCTCGTCGCCGCGCTGGCCGCCGCCAAGTTCCTGAAGAGCGACTTCTTCGCGGTGATCGCGGGCGTGGGCGTCGCGGCAGGCCTGCGTTTCCTGGGCGTCTAGGGCAGGCGCTCCGCGTCCCGCGAGCCGAACACGGCGAAGCGGGTGAGCACGTAATTGACCGCCAGCGACACGCCCGCCGCCCCCACAAGAAGGGCGGCGTGGGCAAGGTCCGAGGCGGCATAGGGGTCCAGCAGGAAGATCACCCCCACGCGCACCGCCAGCGTGAACAGCGCGACGCCGATGAACTTACCGAACCGCGCGCCATAGCCGCTGCGCCGCTCCCCGGCGAAGGTCCAGAATTCGTGGGCGAGATAATTGAACACCACCGCCAGCGAAAAGCCCACGCACGCCGCCACCGGCAAGGGCAGGCCCATCAGCTTGAAGGCGCCGAACGAGACGCCGAAATCCACGCAATATCCCGCGACCACCACCGCCAGGTATCGAAGCTCGCGCGCCCGGATCATGCTTTCACCTCACGCGATGCGCGCCGCGGACGCGCCGGGCAGCAGGCAGGACAGGTCCGCCCGCCGCCAGCGGGGATCCTCCAGCGGCAGCGCCTCGAACAGGTCGTAGACATTGTCGATCTTGCCGCCCAGCACCGAGATCACGTTGGGCGCGTCGGGATGGCGGTGGAACAGGATCGGCCGCCCGTCATTGCGCTCGTTCTTCAGGAGCAGGGTCTTCACGTCGAACAGGGACGACTGCCAGTCGAGCCCGCCGAGGCAGGGCATGTAGCGCCGGGCATCCATCATCATGTGCCGCCAGCGCGAGGCGCGGGGCAGGCGCTCGGCCAGTTCGTAGGGGGTCGCCGCCACGTTCCCGTCCAGCCAGGAATAATGGGGCGTGTAGCGCACATGGGTCAGCGAATAGAGGCCCACCGAGGGGTAGGGCATCATGGAGAAGAACGGCCCGTCCATCACCGTGACGGCCCGGCCCCTCAGGTCCTCGGGCGGCACGGCGAGGGCGATCTCCACGAATTCATGCTTGAGGGCGAGGGTGCTGATGCCGCTCGCCCGCAGCACCGCGTTCAGCATGGCATAGGTCACGTTGAAGACGGTGCCCGCCGTGAAGCCCGCGCCCCCGGACACCGAAATGCCCACCCCCTCCGCGCGCGGCTCCAGCCGCTCCACCATGGTCCCGAAGCGGATCTCCACCTTGTGCCGGTCCAGCTGCTCCACGAGGCGGTCGCGCAGGGCGCGATAGTCGAAGGCCCATTCGCGGGCGTTGAACACCGCCTCCACCAGCTCGGTGGAGAACAGGGCCGCCTCCTGCCGCCCGGCGGGGACGATGGGGGCGCGCAGATCCTCGAACATGCGCAGGAACCGCGCGGCCGACACCTTCGAACGCCGCCGCGCGATGGCGTAGAGCATCTCGAAATCGTCCACCACCGCCTCGGGGAAATCGAGCGCGAAACGCCGGTGCAGCACCATGGAGCGCAGGGCGGTGAGGAAGGAGCGGGGATAGTGGAAGCCGGTATGGATGCGCGCCTGGTTGACGCGCGAGGCGCGGTCCAGCAGCCCCTCGCCCGCCTCCACCACCACCACCCGGTCGCTGATGGAGCGCAGCAGCAGCGCGAGGCAGCAGCCGTAGAAGCCGCCGCCGATGACCGCGAAATCATAGTCCGGGCGCGCCATGCCCGCCTCAGGCGCGCGGCGGGTTGTAGTCGCCCCGCAGCGTCTTCCAGAGCACGTTGATGAGGTCGAGATGGGCGTGGGCGCCGCCGATCTTGGTGGGAATGGCCTCGTTGGCGGGATAGGCGCGCCGGGTGGGCACTTCCTTCGTGCGATAGCCGAGCTGCCCAGCCCGCGCGGTGAGATAGGCGAGCAGTTCATAGCGCACGAACACGTCGCGGAACGGCTGCACGCGCGGGTCCAGCAAATAGCGGGCGGAATAGGCGCGGTAGCCCTGCGTGGTGTCGGTGAACCAGCGCCGCCCGGCAAGACTCAGGGCCGGGGCGTGGATGAGGCGGATGGCCACGAGGCGCGAGAGCGGCGTGTTGATGCCCTCCCCGCCCGCGATGAAGCGCGACGCCTGCGCATAGTCGATGCCCGCGTCCAGCGCCGCCTCGAACAGCGGCAGGCTCTCCACCGAATCCTTGCCGTTGCCGTCAATGGTGATGAGGCCCTCATACCCCTCGATGAGGGCATAGGCGTAGGCGCAGCGGAGCTGCGCGGAGAGCTTGCCGGGCCCGGTCTTGGTCAGGAGGGTGCGCACGCCCGTCTCGCGCAGGAAATCCTCCGCCAGCGAGCCATCGGTGGACCCGCCGTCCACGATGATCACGTCCATGCGCTCGCAGGCGCCGAGCGCGGCGGTTTCCGCCATCTGCCGGCGGATGCGCTCGCCCTCGTTGATCACGGGCACGATCAGGCAATAGCGCGCCCGCTTCGGGCGAAGCTCCTTTATGGTGAAGGCTGGCACCTGCCAGCCGCGCCGGGCGATCTCCGACTGCACGGTCTCGGCCGTCATCTCGCCTCCTCCTCGGCCTCGCGGTGCCGCCGCTCCACATTCAGGTCCGTGACCTTGCTGAAGAAGTCCACGGTGTTCAGCTCGTCCACGATGGTGTAGCGCAGCAGGCCCTCGATGCGGTCCAGCAGCTTGACGATGCCGATGGAGATGCCCGCCACCGTCACGCCCAGGAAGCCGACGATCACCACCTGGACCAGCGAGGTGGTGAGCCAGCCGGGCTGCACATTCTCCTTCAGCAGCCAGACCAGCACCGCATAGATGCCGTAGACCACCGCGAACAGCGCCACCGCGAACGAGAAGGCGGACACCGTGCGCAGCACGCGCGGCGCGGCGCTGGCCAAAAGGTCCGCCAGCAGGCGGAAGCGCCGCCCCACCGAGCGCAGGGCGCGCGGCACCTGCACGCCGCCCGGCACCGTCTCTCGGCGGAAATGCCCGCCACCGGTGCGCCGCTCGAACCGCAGCAGCAGGTCCGCGTCCGGCCGCGCCAGGATCAGGCTCAGCCAGGTGCGGGGAAAGCCGGCGGTGAGCGTGTCGCGCGGGTCGATCCGGTAATTGATGAGGGAGCCGAGCACGGCGAAGAACACCGAGACCAGGATGCCCTGGCGCTCGCGGATCATGACGATGGCCGCGTCCCCTTCCCACACCTTGTCGGCGAGGGCGGGCAGGTCCATCAGCTCCATCTCGGAGCCGGTGGTGATGACCACCACGTCGCCGATGGCCTCGGAAGCGGCGGCGAGGCGCAGGCGGTAGAAATTGTCCACCTCGTCCACCCGCAGCAGGCGCATGTTGGGGATCTCCCCGAGCTGCGCCACGAGCGCGGTCGGCACGTCCTCCTCGATGGAGGCGACCACCACGATCTCCCAGAACTGATAGCGCCGCGCGAGCCGCCCGGCGATGCGGTTGAGCCCGGCGATCTGCTCGGGCGTCCATTCCAGGCCCACCACCGCGAGGGAGAGCAGGAAATCGCCGCGCGGGGCGCGTTCCGGCACGGGCAAGGCGGGGGCCATCAGTGCGCTCCCATGGCTGACAAGGTGGCTTCGACGGAGCGGCGCAGCCCGCCCAGGGGATCGGCGGCGTCCGCCCGCATCTCGATGGAGACCCAGCCCGTCCAGCCTACCGCCCGCAGCGCCGCGAACACCACGCGGGCCTCGTCCACGGATCCCGGCACCGGGCCGAGGTTGGGCTCGCTCAGATGCACATGGGAGATGCGCGGGCGGGCGAGGTCCAGCGCCTCCCGCAGCCGGGGGAAGTCGCCGTTCACATGCAGCGCGCCCACGTCGAAATTCACCTTGACCGCCGGATGGCCGACCGCCCGCACGAAGGCGTCGGTCTCCTCCAGCGTGGTGAGGAAATTGGTGCCGTAGACCGCCGGGTTCGGCTCCATGGCGAGGACGCAGCCGGCCTCCGCCGCCCGGTCCCCGAGATGGCGGAAGACCGACACCGCGATGCGCCGCGCCTCTTCCGGCGAGAAGATGTCCGGGATCACCCGGTTGCGCGGCGAGCCCACCACGAGGTTGGGGATGGCGAGGCGCCCCGCGAGGCCGATGGCCCGCAGCAGCCCGCCCTGGAAGGCCGCGCGCTCCTCGGCGGCGCCGAACAGGGCCGCGCCCTCCACCCCGAACAGCAGAGACTGCATGGAACACAGCGTGAGGCCCGCCCGGTCGAGCCGCGCCCGTACGGCGGCAACGGCCGCGTCCGAGGGCGCGAAGGGGTCCGGCTCGCCCGCGAACAGGATGCCGGGGGCGATTTCCAGCCCCGGAACGCCCAGGTCCGCCAGCAGGTCATAGGCCGCGTCCGCGTCGGCGGCGCTCCAGGCGATGTTGGAGACGGCGAGGCGCATCACGCGCGCGCCTCGTCGTAGAAGATCTTCAGCTCGGCCAGCGTCGTCTCGCGGGAGCGCAGATAAGGCCCGGCCTCGCCCCAGGCGGCGGCGTGGCGGCTGTGCATGTCCTCGGCATAGAGGGGCGGCGCGGCATTGGCGAAGGGACGGCCGGTGAGGGCGGCATGGATGTCGGCGGCGCGCAGCGGCGCGCTCGACACATGCAGCACGGGCAGGCGCAGCGCGATGGCGCGCTCGATGTCGTTCCATAGATGGTGCAGGCCGTAATATTGGAACCGGCTCTCGCTGTTGGTGAAGCCGGGCGCCGTGAAGCCCGCCGCCTCGAACGCTGCCTCCAGCACCGGCAGGGCGCCGGTTCGGCGGGCCTCGTCCCGCGCGAAGCGCATCATGCCCAGCGCCGCGTCCGGCTCGAACAGGCCCCGCGTGAGCGCCGCCGCCTCCGGCGCCATGGCGGCGGTCAGGTCCGCCAGCTTGTCCGGCTTCAGGAAGGACGGCACCGGATTGACGAGGTCGAACAGGAAATTCTTCTTCAGTCCCGGCCCGAACAAGGCGGGAAGGCGCAGGATGTGGATGTCGGGGAAGCGTGCCGCAAGCCGCACCTCCAGATGCCGCCGGTTGCGGCCATAGGCCTTGGCGGCCTCGAACCGGGCATTGGTCTCGTCATAGCCCGCCGCCGCGTCGTCCAGCACCGCGATGGTGGAGATGAGCACGAGCCGCCCGATGCGCGCGCTGCAGATGGCGGCGATCAGCGCGTCGATGCCCGCGAGGTCGCCCGCCGGATGGTTGTTGGCGGCCCACATGGTGGCCGGCGCCGCCGCGCAGACCGCGAGATCGAAGCTGCGGCCCCCCAGATCCGCGATATTGCGCGAATTGAACAGGCCATCGAACGCCGCCGCAGCCTTCAGATTCGTGCCGACAAAGCCGCTATGGCCGATGAGCGCCCGCATTGGATCGTCCCGCCCGGAC
>JACESF010000112.1 GCA_013911975.1 Hyphomicrobiales bacterium
GTTCAGGAGGGCGACGTCGTCGGCGCGCCGCCCGGTCAGCGGATGACCTGGATCACCCGCCGCGTGCCGGGCTCCACGAGCACGGTGCCGTAGTTCGGGGCGACCACGTAGCGGTAGGACCCGGCGTCGAAGCCGCCATAGTCCGCCGTGGTGCCGAACGTGCTCAGCTCCACCGTGGCGGGCACCACGGAGCCCACCGTGGGCGCGTAGCCGGAGGGCAGCGTGACCGTGGTGCCGGGCTGGCTCACCACGTAGCGCTGCACCAGCACTTCCTGCTCGGGATTGACCAGCACGTAGCCCGAGGGCTTCGCCACGATGACCGAGGTGGTCTGGGCGGCCGCCAGCGTGGTCGTGAGGGCCAGGGCGATGGCGCCGAGGGCGCCGGCTTTGAATACCGTCATGATTTCAATCTCCGTCCCCGTCCCATCCGGCGAAAAAAACGCCCGCGCCCCAGTTCGCGTTCCCATTTGCCGGGGACCGCATTTCGGACATGCTGCGGAAACGCGAATCCCGGCGGGCGGGAAGGAGAGGCATGCAGCGGCTTGAGCTTGCTCCCGGTCTTGTATGGTGGCCCTCCTATCTGGAGCGGCCGGCGCAGGAGACGCTGCTGGCCGAGGTGGACGCGGCGCTGGCCGTGGCGCCGCTGTTCACGCCCCACATGCCCCGTACCGGACAGCCCTTTTCCGTGCGCATGAGCAATTTCGGCCCGCTGGGCTGGGTATCGGACGAGGCGGGCTATCGCTACCAGCCGTTTCATCCCGACACCCGCGCGCCCTGGCCGCCCTTGCCCGGCAGCCTGCTCCGCATCTGGCGGGAGCTGACGGGCCTGGAGGCGCCGCCCGAGGCGGGGCTCATCAACTGGTATGCGCCCGACGCCCATATGGGCCTGCACCAGGATCGGGACGAGCAGGACTTCACCGCCCCCGTCCTGTCGCTCTCGCTCGGCGACACCGCCCTGTTCCGCTATGGCGGCACGGAACGGCGGGCGCCGACCCGCTCCATCCGCCTCGCATCCGGCGATGCGCTGGTGCTGTCCGGCGAGAGCCGCCTCGCTTTCCATGGCGTGGACCGGATTCTTCCCGGCACCTCCACCCTGTTGTCGCAGCCTGGACGCATCAATCTGACGCTGCGGCGGGTGACGCCCTCGTGATAAGCGACGTTACGTCACGCTTCCGCCCCAATGGCCCGCAAGAGCGGACGGGCATTATCCAGGAGAAGTTCATGCGCCTCGCGCTCGTCCTCGCCGCTCTGCTCCTGTCCACGGGCCTCGCCCGCGCCGCCGACGGCGCCGTGTTTCCGCGCGGCGCCTCCGTGGGGCTGGTGCCGCCGGCCGGCATGACCGAGAGTTCGGCCTTCTCCGGCTTCGAGGACGCGGCCAAGGGCGCGGCCATCCTCATCGTGGAAATGCCGCCCCAGGCCTATGACCAGGTGGTGGCGGGCTTCACCGACGCGGCGCTGGCCACCAAGGGCATCCTGGTGGAGGAGCGCACCAGCCTGCCGCTGGGCGACGTGAAGAACACCCTGGTCACGGGCCGCCAGCATGCGGGCGCCGTGGTGGCCCGCAAATGGATCCTGGTGGCGGGCGCCCCCACGGCCACCGCCCTCGTCACCGTGCAGGAGCCCTCGGACGGCAGCGCTCCCATGTCCGACGAGGCGGTGCGCAAGACGCTGGAGACCCTCACCTTCCGCCAGCCGCCCTCGCCCGAGGACCAAGTGGGGAACCTGCCCTTCAAGCTGGAGAACCGCGCGGGCTTCCGCCTCGTGAAGGTGGTGGGCAACACCGCCGCCATCCTCACGGACGGCCCGAAGGACCTCATCGACGGCGCCGAGCAGGCGGTGTTCGTGGTAGGCGTCGGCCCCGGCGCCCCGCGCGAGGACGAGCGCCAGCAATTCGCCCTGCGCGCCTTCTCCTCCGTGCCGGGCGTGAAGGACGTGCGCATCGAGCGGGCCGAGCCGCTGCGCATCGCCGGCCAGCCGGGCTTCGAGATCCTGGCCAACGGCAAGGACGTGGCCAATGGGTCGGACGTGAAGGTGGTCCAGTGGATCCGCTTCGGACAGACCGCCTATCTGCGCATGCTGGGCGTGGTGAAGACCTCCGCCTTCCCGGACTATTATCCCCGCTTCCGCACCATCCGGGACGGCGTGGCGGGTCACTAGGGCGCTTCATGTTTTGATTGAAACACCCGGCATTCTGTCCCTCTCCCCTTGCGGGAGAGGGTGCCGGGCGACGGCGAGGCAAGCGAGGGGTTGTCTCGCCCGCGTGAATGTCGATCCGCCCCAGGACCGCAGGCGCCCGCCTTCGTTCCGCCCGACTGGCGCGCGAGACCGTGGCCGTGCAACGGATGAACGTCATGGTCTCTCGATTCGCTGCCCGGCTCCTTCTCGCGGTCTTCGCCTGGTGCGCGGCCGCGGGCGCGGCCATGGCCCATCCCCATGTGTGGGTGACCATGAAGACGCAGGTCCTTTACGGGCCCGACGGCATGGTGACGGGCCTCAAGCAGGACTGGACCTTCGACGAGGCTTTCACCGCCTTCGCCCTCCAGGGCCTGGAGCGCAACAAGGACGGCTCGTATCCCGAGGCGGTGCTGAAGCCGCTGGCGGAGGTGAACGTCACCTCCCTGAAGGAATACGACTATTTCGTCCGCGCCAAGACCGCCAAGTCCCAGGTGAAGTTCAAGGACCCCACGGACTATTCGCTCACCTTCGAGAATGACGCGCTGACCCTGCATTTCGTGCTGCCGCTGGAAAAGCCGGTGCCGGCCAAGGGTCTGATGACCTTCGAGATCTTCGATCCCACCATGTTCGTGTCCTTCTCCTTCGCCGAGAAGGAGCCGGTGAGCCTCGCGGGCACGCCCCAGCAGGGGTGCAGCTTCAAGGTGGTCACGGCGCAGGGACCGGCGGCGGGCTCGCTCACCGAGGACTTCTTCTCCAACCTCACGTCCAACTCGTCCTATGGCGCCCAGTTCGCCGACAAGATCCAGGTGAAGTGCCCTTGAGCCGCCGGGGCGCCTGGGCCGGGCTGGCGCTGGGCTTGCTGATCGCGCTCGCCTGCGCGGACGGGGCGCTCGCCCAGATCGTCGCGCAGTCGGGCGCCAAGACCACGCCCTTCGGCCTCGGCGCCCCCGCGGCCGCGCCCGGCGGGTTCACGGGCTATATCCTCGCCAAGCAGGGCGAATTCTACCGCGCCCTCATCCAGGCGGTGCGCGCCGCCAAGGCGGACGGCGCGGCCCTGCCGCTCCTCGCCGCCCTGTCCTTCGCCTATGGGGTGTTCCATGCGGCGGGGCCGGGCCACGGCAAGGCGGTCATCTCCTCCTATCTGCTGGCGGACGGCGGCACGCTGAAGCGGGGCATCGGCCTCGCCTTCGCCTCCGCCCTCGTGCAGGCGCTGGCGGCCATCCTGTTCGTGGGCGTGCTGGCGCTGTTGCTGGGCGCCACCGCCCGCACCATGGCGGACGCCATGAATATGGTGGAACTGGCAGCCTATGGCGCCATCGCCCTGTTCGGCGCGTGGCTCGCGTTCCAGAAGGCGCGGGCCTTCCTCGCCGTGGCCACCGGCCGCCCCCTGCCGGGCGGGCATGTGCACGGGCCCGATTGCGGCTGCATCGACAAGCATGCCCCCGACCCGCGCCTGCTGGACGGGCCGGGCGGCTGGCGCCGGGCGGCGGTGGCGGTGGTCTCGGCGGGCGCGCGGCCCTGCTCGGGCGCCATCCTGGTGCTCACCTTCGCCCTCTCCCAGGGCGTGCTCTGGAGCGGCGTCGCGGCCACCTTCGCCATGGCGGTGGGCACCGCGCTCACCGTCTCGGCCATCGCCATCCTGGCGGTCCATTTCAAGCGGCTGGCGGTGCGGCTCGCGGCGGCGGCCTCGGGGCGCGGGACGCTGCTCCTGCTGGGCATCGAGTTCCTGGCGGCCCTGCTGGTGCTCGCCTTCGGCCTTGCCCTGCTCACCGGCTATATGGGCAGCGAGCGTCTCCTTCCCGGCTGAACGGCGCGTGCGCCGCCGAAGGATTTCGGGTGCGTTGCACCAAAATTCGTCATGCGTCCTTTGCCGGCAATTTCGTTTCACAATCCTTTGAAACAACGAAATTGCCGGGTTCGGCGCATCATGTCAGCCTGTCTGGAATTGATGTAAGCGCAAAGCGCGATCCGGGAGGCGCCCATGGACCTGAAGCCGGTCTCCCTCGACGACAAATACGACCTCGACACCGAGCGGCTGTTCGTGTCGGGCACCCAGGCCCTCGTGCGCCTCGCCTTGATGCAGAAGGAGCGCGACCGCCGCGCCGGGCTCAACACGGCCGGCTATGTGACGGGCTATCGCGGCTCCCCGCTCGGCGGGCTCGACCAGCAATTCCTGCGCGCCGAGACGGCGCTCAAGGCCAACGACATCCTGTTCCAGAGCGGCCTCAACGAGGACCTCGCCGCCACCGCGCTCTGGGGCTCCCAGCAGGCGGAACTGCGCGGCGAGGGGAAGTTCGACGGCGTGTTCGGCCTCTGGTACGGCAAGGGGCCGGGCGTGGACCGTTCCGGCGACGTGTTCCGCCACGCCAACAATGCGGGCACCTCGAAGCATGGCGGCGTGATCGCCCTCATGGGCGACGACCACACCTGCGAAAGCTCCACCACCGCCCACCAGAGCGAATTCCATTTCGTGGACGTGATGATCCCCGTGCTCAACCCCGCCGGGGTGCAGGAGATCATCGATTACGGCCTCCATGCCTGGGCGCTCTCGCGCTATTCCGGCGCCTGGGTCGGCCTCAAGGCGGTGAAGGACACCATCGAGTCCACCGGCATCGTGGACGGTCGGCTCGACCGGGTCTCCATCGTCCTGCCGGACGACTTCCCCATGCCACCCGGCGGCCTCAATATCCGGCTCGGCGACACGGCGCTGGCGCAGGAGGAGCGGCTCCAGGAATACAAGCGCGACGCCGTCGTCGCCTATCTCAGGGCCAACCGGCTGAACCGCATCGTCACGTCGGGCGGCCCGCGCCCGCGCATCGGCATCGCCACCGTGGGCAAGAGCTATCTCGACGTGCGCCTCGCCTTGGACGAGCTGGGCATCGACGAGGTGCGCGCCAACGATCTCGGCATCCGCCTGTGGAAGGTGGCCTGCCCCTGGCCGCTGGACACGCAGGGACTGAAGGATTTCGCGCAGGGCCTCGATCTCATCATGGTGGTGGAGGAGAAGCGCTCCCTCATCGAGGTGCAGGTGCGCGAGGAATTGTACGGCACCGCCAACCAGCCGGTCTGCATCGGCAAGAAGGACGAGGACGGCCGCTGGCTCTTCCCCGTGAAGGGCGCGCTGGACCCCAACGACATCGCCATCGCGCTGGGCAAGCGGCTTCTGGCCTATGGCGACATCCCCGACATCGCGGCGCGCGTCGCCACCCTGGAGGAGGCGCAGCGCGCGCTGGCGGCCACCGGCGACGTGGCCACCCGCATTCCCTATTTCTGCTCCGGCTGCCCCCACAACACCTCCACCAAGGTGCCGGACGGCATGCGCGCCTATGCGGGCATCGGCTGCCACTACATGGTGCAGTGGATGGACCGGGAGACCACCGGCTTCACCCAGATGGGCGGGGAGGGCGCCAACTGGATCGGCGAGGCACCGTTCTCCAAGCGCGGCCATGTGTTCCAGAATCTGGGCGACGGCACCTACAACCATTCCGGCTACCTCGCCATCCGCGCCTCCGTCGCGGCGAAGGTGAACGTCACCTACAAGATCCTGTTCAACGACGCGGTGGCCATGACCGGCGGCCAGCGCCATGACGGCACCCTCACCGTGCCCGTCATCGCCCGCCAGGTGGCGGCGGAAGGCGTGGAGCGGGTGGTGGTCGTCACCGACGAGCCCGGCAAATATGCCGCCGACACCCATTGGCCCGCCGGCCTCACCATCCACCACCGGGACGACCTGGACACGGTGCAGCGGGACCTGTCGACCGTGCCCGGCGTCACCGCGCTCATCTATGACCAGACCTGCGCCTCCGAGAAGCGCCGCCGCCGCAAGAGGGGCGCCTATCCCGACCCGGACCAGCGCGTCATCATCAACGAGCGGGTGTGCGAGGGCTGCGGCGATTGCGGCGTGAAGTCCAATTGCGTGTCCGTCCAGCCGCTGGAGACCGAGTGGGGCCGCAAGCGGGAGATCGACCAGTCCTCCTGCAACAAGGACTTCTCCTGCGTGAACGGCTTCTGCCCCTCCTTCGTCACCGTGCACGGGGCGAAGCCGAGGAAGAGCGCGGGCGCGGCGAAGGGGGCGGACGACTGGGGCCACCTGCCCGAGCCCGTTCTGCCGGAGATCCACGGCACCTACGGCATCATCGCCACGGGGGTCGGCGGCACCGGCGTCGTCACCATCGGCGCCATCCTGGGCATGGCGGCGCACCTGGAAGGCAAGGCCTGCGGCATGATCGACATGGCCGGGCTCGCCCAGAAGGGCGGGGCGGTCTACAGCCATATTCGCATCGCCGCCGTCCCGGAGGACATCACCGCCATCCGCATTCCCGCGCGCGGGGCGGACCTGATCCTGGGCGGCGACCTCGTGGTGGCGGGCACCAAGAAGGTGCTCACCGCCGTGAAGCCGGGCCGAAGCGTGTTCGTGGTGAACACCCACGAGGTGGCGCCCGGCGACTTCACCCGCAACGCCGATTATTCGCTGCCCGCCGCGCGCCTGAAGCGCGCCATCACCGAGGCGGTGGGCGCGGAGAACGCCCATCTCATCGAGGCGAGCCGGCTCGCCACTGCCCTGTTCGGCAATTCGCTCGCCCAGAACATCTTCATGGTGGGCTACGCCTACCAGTTCGGCGCCCTGCCGCTGTCCGCCGAGGCCATCCTGAAGGCCATCGAGCTGAACGGCGAGGCGGTGGCCATGAACCAGGCCGCCTTCCTCTGGGGCCGCCGCGCCGCCGCCGACCCCGCCCGCGTGGAGGCCCTCATCGGCCCCGCCACGGCGGCCACCGACGCCCGGCGCCTGTCGGAGAGCCTGGAGGAGATCATCGCCCGCCGCGTCGCCTCGCTCACCGCCTACCAGAGCGCCCGCTATGCCCGGCGCTACTCCACCCTGGTGGAGAAAGTGCGCGCCGCCGAGGCGGAGCGCGCGCCCGGACGGGGCGGGCTCACGGAGGCGGTGGCGCGCAACCTCTACAAGCTGATGGCCTACAAGGACGAGTACGAGGTGGCGCGGCTCTATGCGGACGGCGAATTCCTGAAGCAGGTGAACGCGGCGTTCGAGGGCGACCTCTCCTTCGAATTCCACCTCGCCCCGCCGCTTCTGGCGCGCGGCAAGGATGGCGCCGAGCCGAAGAAGCGCCGCTACGGCCCGCGCATGATGAAGCTCTTCTCGACGCTGGCGAAGTTCAAGGCCCTGCGCGGCACGCCCCTGGACGTCTTCGGCTACACCGCCGAGCGCCGCACCGAGCGGGCCTTGATCAAGGGCTACGAGGCGCTGGTGAAGGAGATCGTCGGCGCCCTCACGCCGGAGACCCACGCCTATGGCGTGGCGCTCGCCTCCGTCCCCGACAAGATCCGCGGCTACGGCCCGGTGAAGGAGCGGCATTTGAAGGCGGCGAAGGCCGAGGAAGCGGACCTCCTGGCGCGGTTCCGGTCACCGCCGGTGGCGGGGGACGTGGCGCAGGCGGCGGAGTGAGGGGGGTCAGTCCGCCATCATCACCAGCACATAGAGCAGGACGCTGTTGGTGAGGACGAAGAGCGGGAATTGGTGAGTCAGGAACATGCTGCCCCAAGTGGCGCCCGACCGCTGCCGATGGGTTTTGACGGCCAGCAGCACCCAGGCGAGGACACTGAAGATTAGCGCCCGCAGAGGGCCGGTCCATTCGCCCGGGTCGAGGTCCAGAAATCCGCTGCCGATCTGGACGGCCGCAATTGAGAGCGGATAGCCGAGGAAGTTGTGGCTGATAAAGTCGATGACGACGAAGAGCAGCATCGAAAAGATAAGAAAGATCAGAAGGAAAGACGTGAGCCGAAGGGTGCGCCGGCGTCGCTCGATGGGCGGAAAATAATAGAGAAATCGCACGAGCATTCCGGCGAGGAGGAGGATGGCGGCGGCAACGCCGGCCATTGTCGCCCCGGCGCTCAAGCTGAAGCCTCCGCCCGCGAGGATGCTGCGGGCGAGGACGAAGATCAGGAGCACGATGATGAATTGCGCGGTGGTCTGCGCATCCTCTCCCGTGGCACTTCCACGTCCGAGAGGCGGGACGGACATGGTGTCGATTTCGCGTAGAAATGCGAGAATGCTCGCTGAAATAGGTTTGAGTATCGTCTCCATCACCGGCCGTCCGAAGACGGCCAGATGATGCTCCAGGTGTTCGTTTTCAGGGTCGATACTCTGTCAGGGTCACTCAGATCGGTGATCGATAGTGTAGTCGCCTGGATGTCGTCCCGCGCATCGATGTTGAACGAGACGCAACTCGCTTCGCCGACACGGGATGCCGGATAGCGGCGCAACATGGTGCGCAGGTACACATAGTGCCGCTCACCTTGCAGCAAGGTCGGAGCCGACGCGGGGTGTGTCAGGGCATTTGCCTGAGTGCCGAAGACCTGTCCCACCGCGGAGAGGAAAATCCTGAAAAATTCCGGCGCCGTTGCCTCTCCCACATTCGCCGCGCGAAGCGTGGCCGGACCGACATTGACCGGAATGTCATATCGGAAGTGCGTGCGGCCCTCGATGGTGGCGTCGTCGGTCCTTCGGCAATCGGCGGCATTCGCCGGCTTGTAGCGGAAGTGAAATCGGTACAGCAGGTCCGAATGCTTGCGTCCCAGGTCGTCGTGATAGTCCTTGTAGCTCGTCGCGCTCACGTGCTCGTCGAGGGGGCGTTGCTTGCCGGGGAGGCAGGCTTCGCGGACGGCCGGGCGCTCGATATGGATGACCTGGGTGTCCTGCCCCTTCCCCGCGACCTCGCTTCGCTGCCTGATGGCAACCACTCCGCCTTGAGTGTCTGTATCCACCACATGAACCAGGCGTAGCGCGCGCCCGCGAAGGGCCTCGGCGCTCGACGGCACGGCCGCGACATCGACCCAACCTGCGTTGGGGTTGGTCTTGTGCAGGGGACGAGCGTAGAGCTTGCCACGAACGAGGGCTTCC
>JACESF010000113.1 GCA_013911975.1 Hyphomicrobiales bacterium
CCCCGCCACTGATCGTGACCGAAGACCAGATCGGCGAGATCGTCGAGAAGACGAGGCGCGTGATCCGGGCCGTGGCGGGGTAGGACGCGGTCGGCGCAAGCCGCCCTGTGACGTCATGGTCGGGCTTGTCCCGACCATCCACGTCTTCTGTCGGCAAGACTTGTGTTCAAGACGTGGATGCTCGGGACAAGCCGAGCATGACGCGGACGGCTGAGCGCCCATCGCGCTGCGCTCTACCCCCTCTGCAGCTTCCCGTACCGTGCGATCACTCGCTCGCGCTTCAGCCGCGAGAGGCGCTGGAGCCAGAAGATGCCGTCGAGCTGGTCGATCTCATGCTGGTGGCAGACGGCACGGAAGCCCTCGGCCTCCTCCTCGCGCGGCGTGCCGTCCAGGTCCTGGAAGGCGATGCGCACGCGGGCGGCGCGCTCCACCTCTTCCGTCGCGCCGGGCATGGAGACGCTGCCCTCGGTGTGGCGGATCCGCTCGGGGGCGCTCCAGAGCAGGACCGGATTGACGTAGGTGCGCACCGCGCCCGGCTCCAGCTCCAGCACGTAGAGGCGCAGCGGCACCCCCACATGGCAGGCGGTGATGCCGACGCCCGGCGCGGCGCGCATGGTGTCCAGCAGGTCGGCGGCCAATGCCGCGAGGTCCGCGTCGAAGGCGGCCACGGGCGCGGCGGGGGTGCGCAGGCGCGCGTCGGGGAAGGAGACGATGGGGCGGACGGCCATGGCGCCTACACCGCCAGGTATTGCGCCCGCACCTGCGGGTCGGCGGCAAGGTCGGCGGGGGTGCCGGAGAAGACCACGCGGCCCTTCTCCAGCACCGCGATGCGGTCCGCCAGGGTGGCGAGGATGTCCACATGCTTGTCGATGATGAGCAGGGACAGGCCCTCGGCCCGGAGCGTGCGCACCGCCTGCCAGATGTCCGCCCGCACCAGCGGCGCGAGGCCCTCGGTGGCCTCGTCCAGGATGACGAGGCGGGGATTGGTCATGAGCGCGCGGCCGATGGCCAGCATCTGCTGCTCGCCGCCGGACAGTCGATTGCCGAAATGGCGCCGCCGCTCGGCGAGGCGCGGGAACAGGCCGTAGACCCGCTCCAGCGTCCAGGGCGGCAGGCCGGGCCGGGGCGGCGCGGCGGTGGCGACGAGATTTTCCTCCACCGTGAGCGTGGGAAACACCTGCCGCCCTTCCGGCACGAGGCCGATGCCCGCCCGGGCCACGCGATGGGCCGGGGCGCCGGTCATGTCCGCCCCGCCGAGCCGGATGGACCCGGCCTCGGGCGGCAGCAGGCCCATCACCGCGCGGATCGTGGTGGTCTTGCCCATACCGTTGCGGCCCAGGAGGGCGAGCACGCCGCCCTGGGGCACGGCGAGGTCCACGCCGAACAGGACCGGCGTGCCGCCATAGCCCGCCTTGAGGCCGGACACGTCGAGCAGCGGGGCGCGGATCCCGGTCCCCGTCATGCCTCGTCCCCGAGATAGGCGGCGCGCACGGCCGGGTCGGCGCGCACCGCCTCCGGCGCGCCCGAGGCGGTGATGCGACCGGACACCAGCACGCTCACCCGGTCCGCGAGGCGGAACACGGCGTCCATGTCGTGCTCCACCAGCAGGATGGCGCAGTCGGCCTTCAGCCCGGCGATCAGGTCCACCATGGCCCGGCTTTCCTCCGGCCCGGTCCCCGCCATGGGCTCGTCCAGCAGCAGCAGGCGCGGCTTGAGGGCCAGGGCCATGGCGAGTTCCAGCGCGCGCTTCTCGCCGTGGCTCAGGACGGCGGCGGGACGCTCGCCCCGTCCGGCGAGGCCCACGCGGGCCAGCAGCGCGTCCGACGCCTCCGTCCGGTGGCGCTCGGCACGCGGCGCGGGGAGGAGGCGGAAGGAGGGGCCGTCCGCGCCCTGGAGGGCGAGGGCCACATTCTCCCGCGCGCTGAAGGAGGGCACCACGGAGGTGATCTGGAACGAGCGGGCGAGCCCCGCCCGCGCCCGGCGATGCACGGGCAAAGCGGTGATGTCCGCCCCGCCCAGCCGGATGGTGCCCGCGTCCGGGCGCACCTCTCCGGCGAGGAGGGAGATGAAGGTGGTCTTTCCCGCGCCGTTGGGGCCGATGAGGGCATGGATCTCGCCGGGCGACACGTCCAGGTCCACCCCGTCGGTCACGGCGAGGGCGCCGTAGGACTTGCGCAGGCCGCGCACTTCGAGAAGCGCGCTCATGCCCGCCTCCCGCGCCAGCCGCCCGCCAGCACCAGCAGCACCAGGAGCGGACCGAACAGGATGCGCCAGTGCTCGGTGAGATGGGACAGGCCCTCCTCCACCAGGATCACGCCCACCGCGCCCAGCAGCGCGCCGCCGAGCCGCCCCATCCCTGCGGCCCGAAGCGCCGCCGCCGCCATGCCGCCCGCCACAACCATGACTATGATCTCGGCCGAGCGGTGCCAGGAGAGGAAGGCGGGGGAGACGAATTCCGTGAGATTGGCGAGCAGCGCCCCGGAGAGGCCCGCGAAGGCGCCCGCGAGCGCATAGGCCACGAGGCGATAGGGATAGGGGTCGATGCCCACCGCCCGCACCCGCCGCTCGTTCTCCTTCGCCGCCTTCAGCACCCGGCCGAACGGCGAGGCGAGGATGAGGGCGCACAGGCCCGTGACGGCGGCCAGCAGGCCCAGCGTCACATAATGGAAGGTGACGGGGCTCTTCAGCCAGCGCTGGCCCCAGATTGTGGAGCGGGCGGCGAGCGTCAGGCCGTCGTCGCCCCCATAGGCGGACAGGCTCTGGGCCACGAAGAAGGCCATCTGCCCGAAGGCCAGCGTGATCATGATGAAATAGACGCCGCGCGTCTTCAGGCAGACGGCGCCGGTCACGAGGGCGAACAGCCCGGCGGCGGCCATGGCGGCGGGGAAGGCGACGAGGGCGTCGCGCGTGCCCTCCTCCATGAGGATGCCCACTCCATAGGCGCCGATCCCCATGAGGGCCGCATGGCCGAACGAGACCAGCCCCGCCCCGCCCAGGATGAAGTCCAGGCTCACGGCGGCCAGCGCGAAGATCATGGCGCGCGCCACCAGGGAGAGGGTGTAATTGTCCGCCCCCAGCGGCACCAGGGCGAGCGCGACGAGGACGGCGAGGGTGAGGGCAACGGCTCTCATGCGGGCGCCGGGAACAGGCCGCGCGGGCGGAAGAACAGGATGCCCGCCATGAGCAGATAGACGGTCATGGAGGCGAGCGCGGGCCCGGCCTGGGTGGCGTCGGAAGGCGGCAGGACCAGCTTCAGTAGGTCGGTGAGGAAGGAGCGGCCCAGCGTGTCGATGAGCCCCACCAGGAGCGCGGCCACGAACGCGCCCCGGATGGAGCCGATGCCGCCGATGACGATGACCACGAAGGCGAGGATGAGCAGCCCGTCGCCCATGCCCGGCTCCACCGAGAGGATGGGCCCGGCCATGGCGCCGGCGAAGGCGGCCAGCATGGCGCCGAAGGCGAACACCTTCGCGAACAGGGCCGTGATGTTGACGCCCAGCGCCGAGACCATGGGCGCGTTGGTGGCGCCCGCCCGCAGCAGCATACCCGAGCGGGTGCGCGTGACCAGCACATAGAGCCCGCCCGCCACCAGGAGGCCCGCCGCCAGCAAGGCGAGCCGGTAGACGGGATAATTCAGCCCGTCCATGAGGCGGATGGAGCCGGACAGCGCTTCCGGCATGGGGATGGAGAGGGGCGCGGCGCCCCAGACCATCTTCACCGCCTCGTTCACGAACAGGATGATGCCGAAGGTGGCGAGCACCTGTTCCAGATGGTCGCGCCCGTAGAGCGGGCGGATGACGAGGCGCTCCAGCACCAGGCCCAGCACCAGGGCGGCCGCGAGCGCCAGGGGCAGGCCCAGCCAGAAGCTGCCGGTGAGCGCGGTGGCCGTCACCATGAGATAGGCGCCCAGCATGTATTGGACGCCGTGGGCGAGGTTGATCACGTCCATCACCCCGAACACCAGGGTCAGCCCCGCCGCCACCAGGAACAGCAGCACGCCGAGCTGGAGGCCGTTCAGGACCTGGACGAGGAGGAGCGTGGTGGACATGGGTGGTCGGGAAACCTGTTCGCCATGCGAGATGGCGCCTTTGTGTCCTCCCGAGAGGACGGAGCCGTTCAGGGAGCGTCATGGCCGGGTTTGTCCCGGCCATCCACGGGGTTCCGCCGGCCGCTAAGGGCGGGGCGTGGATGCCCGGGACAAGCCCGGGCATGACGGCGGAGCAAGGGGCCGGGCGGCCGTCACGGCCCTCCTTCCCTCGCGCACGAAGCTTCCCCTCACTTCATCTCGCACTTCACGGCATAGGCGTCGCCGTAATTGGAGAACACCTTCTCGTCCACCATGGTCTCCACCTTGCCGTCGGGGCGCTTGCCCACCTTCACGAGGTAGAAGTCCTGGATGGGGAACTGGTTGGTGTTGAACTTGAAGTTGCCGCGCACCGAGGGGAAGTCCGCCTTCTTGAGGGCCGCGCGCACGGCCTCCTTGTCGGAGAGCTTGCCGCCCGTGGCCTTGATGGCGCTGTCGATGAGCTTGGCCGCGTCATAGCCCTGCGCCGCATAGAGTGCGGGGATGTAGCCGTATTCCTTCTCGAACGCTTCCACGAACTTCTTGTTGGCGGGCACGTCCAGGTTCGGCGCCCAGGGCGCGCCGGAATAGAAGCCGAGCGCCGCCTCGCCGGTGGCGGGCAGGGTGGTCTCGTCCACGGTGAAGGCGGAGAGGAAGGGGATGTTCTCGGCGAGGCCCGCCTGGCGATACTGCTTCACGAGGTTCACGCCCATGCCGCCGGGCATGAAGGTGAAGAAGGCGTCGGGCTTGGCCGCCGCCACCTTGGCGAGCTCGGCGGAGAAGTCGAGCTGGCCGAGGGGGGTATAGATCTCGTCCACCACCTCGCCCTTGTAATAGCGCTTGAACCCGGCGATGGCGTCCTTGCCCGCCTGGTAGTTGGGCGCCATGAGCACGACCTTCTTGAACCCCTTCTGCTGGGCATACTGGCCGAGCACTTCGTGGTTCTGGTCGTTCTGGTAGGAGGCCGAGAAGAAGAAGGGCGAGCAGCCCGCCCCGGCGATGGTGGAGGGGCCGGCATTGCCGGAGACGAGGAAGGTCTCGTTGGCGGTGACGGGCTTGGCCACCGCGCCCATGACGTTGGAGAACACCACGCCGGCGACGAAGTCCACCTTGTCGCGCTCCAGCAGGCCCTTCACCTTCTGCACCGCCACGTCCGGCTTCAGCTCGTCATCCACCACGATGACCTCGGTCTCCTGGCCGCCGAGCTTGCCGCCCATTTCCTTCACCGCCAGCAGGAAGCCGTCGCGCATGTGCTGGCCGAGCACCGCCGAGGGGCCGGACAGGGTGGAGACGAGGCCGACCTTCACCGGGTCCGCCGCCGCGACGCCGGGGAAGGCCGCCATGGGAACGATCATCGCCAACGCCGCCGCGAGACCCGCGCGGCACATATCCCGACCCGAAACCATGGCTGAAGGCCCCTTCTTGATTTTCGATCCGGCACCGTCGCACCGCCGCGTCCGCCCCACAAGGCGGAACCGGAAAAAGCCGCGCGCGGCACGCATGGCGCACATCTGGGCGCGCGCCGCCGCTGGAATTGCGCCGGCCCGCCTCGTTCCTGTATTAATGGTCTCCCCGGGACGGGGCCAGAGGGCCGCGTGTCCCGCGCGACGAATTCCGTGCCGACTGTTTCCCGGTGTCCACCGCGACACCAAACCGGACGCCCCGCTGACGCCATGTCCCTTGATGCGCTTTCCCTCGACGAGATCATCGGCCGCCCCGGCGCCGATCCGGCCTCCACCCGCGTGGTGGTGGCCATGTCGGGCGGCGTGGATTCCTCGGTGGTCGCGGGCCTGCTGAAGCGCGGCGGCTATGACGTGATCGGCGTCACCCTCCAGCTCTACGACCATGGCGAGGCCGCCCACCGCAAGGGCGCCTGCTGCGCCGGCCAGGACATCTACGACGCCCGCACCGTGGCCGAGACCCTGGGCATCCCCCATTACGTGCTGGATTACGAGAGCCGGTTCCGGGAAGAGGTGATCGAGCGCTTCGCCGACAGCTATGCCTCCGGCTCGACCCCCATCCCCTGCGTGGACTGCAACCGCACCGTGAAGTTCCGCGACCTCCTCGCCACTGCCGAGGACCTGGGCGCGACGGTGCTGGCCACCGGCCACTACGTGTCGAGCCGGGCGCTGCCCGGCGGCGGGCGGGCGCTCTACCGGGCGGCGGAGACCGCGCGGGACCAGAGCTATTTCCTCTATGCCACCACCAAGGCGCAGCTCGACATGCTGCGCTTCCCCCTCGGCCACATGAAGAAGGCCGACGTGCGGGCGCTGGCGCTGGAACTGGGCCTGCCGGTGGCCGACAAGCCGGACAGCCAGGACATCTGCTTCGTGCCCGGCGGCGACTATGCCCGCATCGTGGAGCGCCTGCGGCCCGAGGCGGGCGAGGCGGGCGACATCGTGCACCTGGACGGCCGCGTGCTGGGCCGCCACCGGGGCGTGATGCACTACACGATCGGCCAGCGGAAGGGCCTCGGCATCTCCACGCCCGAGCCGCTGTTCGTCATCTCCATCGACGCCGCGCGGCGCGAGGTGAAGGTGGGCCCGCGCGAGGCGCTGGCGGTGCGCGCGCTCCAGGTCAACGACGTGAACTGGCTCGGGGCGGATCCGTTCGAGGCGGCCTGCGCGGCCGAGCTGGATCTCTACGTGAAGGTGCGCTCCACCCGCGCGCCGGTGCCCGCCCGGCTCGGCCGGGACGAGACGGGCGCGCCCGTGGTGCGGCTCGCCCAGGGCGAGGAGGGCGTGGCGCCGGGGCAGGCCTGCGTCTTCTATGACGGCGAGGGGGACGGCGCGCGGCTTCTGGGCGGCGGCACCATCCTGCGCTCGCTGGCGGCGAACGCGCCCGCGCCCGCCCGGGTAGCGTGAGGGGCGGGCCGGAACGGGGCACTGCTCCACGGCCCGGCGCCAAAACGCGCTCTATCAAAAATGCCGGGACTGATTTACCGGAACGGGGACGAACACACCGGATCCGGGTGCGACAGGGCGAGGGCTGAGACGATGGCGGTCCAATACGATCTCGAGGGCCAGAAGCGCGCCTATGCCAAATGGGCGCCGATCTACGATTCCGTCTATGTGAAGCTGCTGGCGGACGCGCAGCGCAAGGCGGCCAACGCGGCGGCGGCGTGCGGGCCGGACATCCTGGAAGTGGGAGTCGGGACCGGGCTGGTCCTGCCCTATTATCCCAAGGCTTGCCGCGTCACCGGCATCGACCTGTCCTTCGACATGCTGCGCAAGGCGGTGGACAAGAAGGTGCAGCGCCACCTGACCCAGGTCTCGGGCCTTGCCGCCATGGACGCCTGCAAGCTGGGCTTCCGGGACGAGAGCTTCGACGCGGTGACGGTGCCCTTCGTCATCACCCTGGTGCCGGACCCGGAAGGGGCGCTCGACGAGATGCGCCGCGTGCTGAAGCCGGGCGGCGAGATCATCATCGCCTCCAAGCTCGGCGCCAATGAGGGGCCGGTGATGCAGTTCGAGCAGGCGCTCGCCCCCATCGTGAAAAAGGTGGGCTGGAGCATCGCCTTCAAGTCCTCGCGCCTGTCCGACTGGGCGAAGCGTCATCCCGACATGGAGATGGGCGATATCGTCCCGGTCTTCCCGGCCGGATTCTTCAAGTTGGCGCGCATCCGCAAGACGCGGCGCTGAAGCGCGCGCAATAGGCCGTGGGGGGATGCGCGGCCTTTCTTGACACCCGGCATCGCGCCCCCCTATATGCCGTCCTCTCGCGCGGGCGCTGGTCGCCCCGCCGTGGCAGCGTAGCTCAGTTGGTGAGAGCGCCGGATTCATAACCCGGAGGTCGGCGGTTCAAGTCCGCCCGCTGCTACCACCCGTCCTCCCTTGTCCTGTCCCCGCTCCTTGTTCCGCGCGCCCGCATGGCGCAGGGCTTGCGCGCGCCTTTGGCCCGCCTGCTTTTGCAAACTATTATCAGTCTGAAAAATAAGGAAAATTTCCGGTTGACCCGAGCCGGGCGGGGGCCGTAATCAGCCCCCATCGGGGAGTAGCCACCACCCGCCGAGTGGGACCGTGTCAACACACTCGCGCTTCGCGTGGCACGGTCGGTCGCACAGGGCGATCCGGCAAGACCGTGGCGGATGCCGCCCAGCCTTCGGGCGGCGCCGCTCCCTTCCGGTCCCGCGCGAGGTCTGTCCCATGTCGCCGTTCGCCATCCTGATCCTGGCCGTCTCCATGTCGGCCGATGCCTTCGCCGCCTCCATCGGGCGCGGCGCCGCGCTGGGGCGCCCCCGCATGGGCGAGGCGCTGCGCACCGGCCTCGTGTTCGGCGTCATCGAGGCCCTCACGCCGCTCATCGGCTGGGGGCTCGGCGTGGCGGTCGGCGGGCTCATGCAGGCGGTGGACCACTGGATCGCCTTCGGCCTGCTGGCGGCAGTGGGCGGCCGCATGATCCACGCCGCGCTGGCGCCCCGGGAGGAGGTCGCGCGAAGCGTCGCCCGCTCCCCGGCCGTGCTCGTCGCCACCGCCGTCGGCACCAGCCTGGATGCCATGGCGGTGGGCGTGTCGCTGGCCTTCCTGGACGTGAACATCGTGGTGATCGCGGCGGCG
>JACESF010000114.1 GCA_013911975.1 Hyphomicrobiales bacterium
ACCCGGACGAGGGCGCGGCCTGCATGGCTTGCCCCCATGGCCCGCTTCGCCTGCGCGCCGAGCGCGTCCATGCAGGCCGCGCCCTCGTCCGGGTCCGACGCGATGCCCGCCTCCGCCCACCGCGCGAGCCGGTCCAGCTCCGCCGAGAGGGCAAGATCGAGCGCGCCGTCCGCCCGCAGCGCCACCAGCCGGTCGCGGATCTCGGCCAGAAGGCGCAGCATGAGCACCGCATGCCCATGGAGGGAGCGGATGACCACGCGCATGGGGCGCGGCACCCCAGGCTCGTAGGAGAGATAGATCATCAGCGCCTGCAGCGCGGTGATCTCGGCGGCGAGCGCGCGCTCCCCTTGCGCGATTTCGGGCCGGGACAGCGTGCCGCGGAACAGCCCGGCCGCCTGGGCATCGGCGCGCCGCAGCCAGCTTCGCATGCGCGCGAGCCCCGCCGCGTGCGCGGTCTGCGGCAGGAGCAGCGCGGAGCAGGCGGTGGCGCACAGGATGCCGAGGCCGATCTCCTCCACCCGCGCCACCACGATGCCGAACAGGCCCACCGGCGCGTCCACGTTGGGAAAGCCGATGATGGCGGCGGAATAGCCCGCCAGCATGAACACATAGGAGCGGGGCGTGCGGTCGCGCAGGGAGAGATAGAGGCACCCGCCGATCCAGAGGGACAAAGCGAGGGTGAGCAGCACCGGCGCGCTCACCAGAACCGGCACGGTCATCAGGGTGAACAGGCCGCCCACCAGGGTGCCGAGGATGCGGTAGAAGCCCTTGGCCAGGGCCGCGCCGGAAATGGGCTGCGAGACGATATAGACCGTCGCCATGGCCCAGGCCGGACGCTCCAGCCCCGCCTGGAAGGCGATGTAGAGGGCGAGCATGGCAGCGAGGAAAGTGCGCGCCGAGAAGACCAGGGCCGCCCAGCCCGGGGGGAGCCGCTGCAGGCTCCAACTGTCTGTGGCGGCACGCATCATGGCGACTCCGGGGAACGGGCCAAAGGTGCGGAGCCGCCGGGAGGCGTCAAGCCCTGCCGCGGCGCTGCCCCCGCTTTTGGGCGCCCCGCGGGAATTCAGCGGGACGGCTGTGACCGCGCCGCCACGCGTGTCAGAGGCTAACCCGGTCGCGCCCGCCCGCCTTGGCCCGGTAGAGCGCGGCATCGGCGCTGGCCACCAGGGCCGAGCCGTCCGCGCCGCCGTCCAGCTGGCAGGCGACGCCGATGCTGGCGGTGACGTTGCCGCCCGAGGGATGGGGCAGGCCCGCCGCCGCCAGGGCGGCGCGGATCTCCTCGCCCACGGCCTGCGCCCCCGCCGCGTCCGTGCCGGGCAGGATCACGGCGAATTCCTCGCCGCCATAGCGGGCGGGCAGGTCGAACGGCCGGCTCACGGCATCGGCCAGCAGCGCACCCACTTTGCGCAGCACGTCGTCGCCCGCCTGATGCCCGGCGAGGTCGTTCAGCAGCTTGAAGCGGTCGAGGTCGATGAGCAGGAGCGAGAGCGGCTCGTGGGTGCGCCGGGCGCGCCGCACCGCGCGGTCGAGCTGGTCGTCCAGGTAGCGGCGGTTGGCGAGGCCCGTGAGCGCGTCCACCTCGGACTTGCGCTTCAGCTCCTGCGTGAGCTTCCACAGCTCGATCTCGTCCACCGCGATGGCGGCCAGCTCCTGGAGCGGGGCGATGTCGAAGGCGTCCTGGTCTCCCGCCGCGCGGCGCATCACGCACATGGAGCCGATGACGAGGTCCGGGCCCACCACGAGGGGCACGCCGGCATAGAAGCGCAGGGTCAGGCGCGGGATGACCGGGTGGTCCGCGAGGCGCGGGTCGGTCTTCAGGTCGCCCACGATCAGCGGCTCGCCACTGGCGATGATCATGTTGCAGACGCTGAGCTTGCGCTCGATCTGCGGGGCGATCTCCGGGGAGTTGACCGCCTTCATCCACTGATAGTCCGCGTCCACCAGGCCGATGAAGGCCACGTCCGCCGCATAGAAGCGGGTGGCGAGGCGCGTGAGGCGGTCGAAGCGCTCGTCGCTGCCGGTGTCCATGATGTTGCAGGCCATCAGGACCTTGAGCCGCTCCATCTCGTTCGCGGGCAGCCTGGAAAAGTTCGTCACGCATCCGCCCCCTGCAATGGACCTGAACATGAGGCGCGGAGCGCCCGTTCAGCCGACCGGACGGCTGACTATAGCCAGCGCGAAGCGGCGGGCGACAGGACTTTTCTCCCGAAGTCCCGCGCACAGGGGCAACAATCCAAAAGAAAGAGACGTTCGGCCAGCGTGTTTTTCTCTGGCTGAGCTCGGGGCGCGGCAAAGATGCCGGAAACCCGCGCCGTTCAACGCAAAGTTGAGACGGCACATCTTATATCGAACCACATCCGCGCGCCGCGCGGCGGCAAGAATGCCGTCACGCGGCCGGAACGGGCAGGCTCACTTCCGGGGATCCTGTCCGGTGCGGTACAGGTAATGCGCCAGTTCGCGTTCCGCCTTGGCGGTCTGGGCGGCGACGATGGCGGCGTAGAGGCGCGCGAAGAAGCCCACCTTGGGCTCTGCCGCGACATAACCCTTGCCGTAGTCCTTGCGAGGGGACAGCGTGACCGTGCTCATGAGAACCTCCGCTGCAAGTGGCCATGATGGCCATGATGCGATGCATGATAGGACATGCTGCATCGCAGCGGAATAAATAGGTCAGCATGGCTGACCTGCATGAAACGCGGGCGTGGTCGTTTTTTGAGCGGCGCCCTCAGCTCCGCAGAGGAACCCACTGGGGCCGCCCGAGGGCCTCCGGCCGGGGCAAGGTGGCGTGCACCGCCTTCATTCCCGACACCCGTTCCAGGACATCATCAGGCAGGGGAATGGCGCGGCCGGTGGCGGTGTCCACATGGTCCACCGTCTGTTCGCTCACCGCGAACACCCATCCTTCGTCCGCCTGGTGAAGCTGGAGGAAGAGATGCAGCCGCCGCTCGTTATAATCCTCCAGCCGCACCGTGGCGCGGACCGGCCCGGGACCGCCCACCGCGCGCAGGTGGCGCACCTGCATCTCGATGGTGGCGAAGGTCGAGCGGTGCGTCCGGGAATATTGCAGGCCGAAGCCCAGCAGCGCGAGCGCCTCGGCGCGGGCGCGGTCGAACAGGTGGAAGGAATGGGCCATCTCGAGATGGCCGCTGGCTCCGACCCAGGCCCGCTCGATCGTCATGGGGGACGAAACGAAGGGGGCGAAGAAGACAGGCTCGAAGTCGGTTCGGACGCCCATGGCACCTCTCCGTGGCTTCATTGCATGACGTAAAGGCAGTGTGCTCCTTACAAATCCAATCGTCACGGGGTGTTCTGGCGCAAAAATGTCGAACCTGCGGAAAGTTCGCGCAGATTTCGCGGTGATGGCGCGACCCTGAAACGCTTTGCGCCCCGCCGCGCGGCGATTACTCTGGCGCCGGCGGCCGGCAGGTGGTCCACGAATTAAAGGAATTTTAAATGTTTTCTGCGGAGGCCAAGGTGGATTCGGCCGGCGGTCGGGACGTGGCGCCCGCGCTCGCGGCGCTCTCCGAGATCCTCGGTCACAAACTCGTGACCGCGCGCCCCGTACGGGAGCAGCACGCCAATATCACCACTTATCTGCCCAATGAGGCGCCCGACGCCGTGGTTTTCGCGGAAAATGTGGCCGACGTTCAGGCGACCCTCGCCGTGTGCCGCGAGCACCGGCTTCCGGTCATCCCCTTCGGCACGGGCACCTCTCTCGAAGGCCATGTGAACGCGCCGCGCGGTGGGGTGAGCCTCGATCTCTCCCGCATGAACCGCATCCTCGCCATCCATGCGGAGGACCTGGACTGCGTCATCGAGCCCGGCGTCACCCGCAAGCGCCTCAACGAGGACCTGCGCGACCAGGGCCTGTTCTTCCCCATCGATCCCGGCGCGGACGCCTCCATCGGCGGCATGGCCTCCACCCGCGCCTCGGGCACCAATGCGGTGCGCTACGGCACCATGAAGGACAATGTCCTCGCCCTGAAGGTGGTGCTACCCAACGGCGACCTCATCACCACCTCGCGCCGGGCCAAGAAATCCTCGGCCGGCTATGACCTCACCCGCCTGTTCATCGGCGCGGAGGGCACGCTCGGCGTCATCACCGAGGTGACGCTGCGCCTGTTCGGCATTCCCGAGGCCATCACCGCCGGCGTCTGCCCCTTCCCCACCATCGGGGACGCGTGCAATGCGGTGATCGAGACCATCCAGTCGGGCATTCCGGTGGCGCGCATCGAGCTGCTGGACGAGGTGCAGGTGCGCGCCTCCAACGGCTACGCCAAGCTGGGCCTGCCGGAGACGCCCCACCTGTTCCTGGAATTCCACGGCACCAATGCCGGCGCGCGCGAGCAGGCCGAGCGCTTCGCCGAGATCGCCGCCGGCCATTCGGGCGGGCCCTTCTCCTGGGCGGAGAAGCCGGAGGACCGCACCCGCCTGTGGCAGGCGCGGCATGACGCCTACTGGTCCGTGCTGCCGCTGCGGCCCGGCGCGAAGGCGGTGGCCACCGACGTGTGCGTGCCGCTCTCCCGCCTCGCCGAATGCGTCATGGAAACCAAGCGCGACATCGAGGCGAGCGGCCTCATCGCGCCCATCGTCGGCCATGTGGGCGACGGCAATTTCCACACCACGCTCATGGTGGACGTGGACGACCCGGCGGACATGGCCAAGGCCAAGGCCTTCATGTCGCGCATGGTGGAGCGCGCGCTGGCCATGGACGGCACCTGCACCGGCGAGCACGGGGTGGGCCAGGGCAAGATGAAATACCTCTCGGCCGAGCATGGCGAGGAAACCCTGGACGCCATGCGCGCATTGAAACGGGCATTCGACCCGCTGGACATCATGAATCCGGGAAAGATCGTCAGCATCTGAGGCACCGGGGCGCCGGAGCGCCGGGAACCGAAGCGAGGGACATCGGTGCAGGGCCTCCTCATCACCATCGCCACCGCCGTGACGCTTGCCATCGGCGGCGCGTTCGCGGCGCCGTTCGTGGTGGACTGGAACATGTGGCGCTCCAGCTTCGAGAGCGAGGCGAGCCGCGTGCTGGGCATTCCCGTGCTCATCCGCGGCCCCATCGATGCGGAGCTGCTGCCCTCTCCCCGCCTCACCCTGCGCGCCGTGAGCCTGGGCGCCGACGGCGTGTCCAGCGGCGGCACGGTGGACGAGCTTCAGGCGGAATTCTCCCTGGGCGCGCTCATGCGCGGGCAATGGGAGGCGCGCGGCGTGGTGCTGGTGCGCCCGAAATTCCGCATCGTCCTGGACACCGCCGGTCGCGTCGTCGCGCCCACCGGCAGCGGCACCCCGGCGAGCCTCGCCATGGAGCGGGTGGCGCTGGAGAACGGAACGCTCGACCTGATGGACCGCGCCGCCGACCGCACGGTGCAGGTCTCCGACCTGACCCTGCGCGGCGAAATGCGCGCCCTGTCCGGTCCGTTCCGCCTGGAGGGCGAGGCGCAGGCCTTCGGGCAGCGCCACGGCATCCGCCTCTCTCTGGGCAAGGCCGCCGACGAGGGCGCCCGCCTGCGGCTCATCACCGAGGGTCGGGCCCAGGCCCTCGCCACCGACCTGGACGGGCTGCTGCGGCTCGATCGCGGCACGCCCCGCTTCGAGGGCCGGGGGAGCGTGACGCGCGGCGGCCGCCCGCCCGCCGCCACGCCCTGGCGGCTCAGCGGAACCGTGCGCCTCAGCCCCGAGGCGCTGGTGGCCGAGGGGCTCGACCTGACGCTGGGCGACGAGGCCCGCCCGGTCCAGCTCGGCGGCTCGGCGCGCCTGTCCTTTGGCCGGGCGCTGGGCCTCGACATGGTCCTCAACGCGCGCGCCGTGGACGCCGACCCGCTGCTGGCGCCCGGCGCCGCGCCCCGGACGCCGGCCGAGGCCCTGGCGGCCCTGGGCCATGTGTTCGCCGAGCTTCCCGCCCCCGCCCTCCCCGCCCGCATCGGCGCGGCGGTGGACCAGCTCACGCTGGGCGGGACGGTGGTGCGCGACGCGCGGCTGGACCTCACCGGCCAGCCCTCCGGCTGGCGCATCGACACCGCCGAGGCCAAGCTCCCGGGCCAGACCGCCCTTCGTCTTTCGGGCACGCCCGCGCCTGCGGCTGGCACCGCCTTTGCCGGCGATCTCTCCCTCACGTCCCAGGAGCCCGCCGCCTTCCTGCGCTGGGCCGCGCCTCAGGGCGCGGACCCGTACGCAGCCGCGCTCACCTCGCCCGTGCGCCTGTCCGCCCGCCTCTCCGCCGGGCCGGAGCGGATCGCGGCGGAAGCGGTGCGGCTCAGCGTGGGCGACGCGCAGGCGAGCGGATCCGCCACCCTTGCGCTGTCGGCGACGCCCCGCCTCGACCTCGATCTCGCCTTGCAGGGCCTGGACCTCGACCCCGTCATCGCCGCGGCCCGCAGCGGCCTGTCCGCCCTGGGCGGCACGCTGGAAGGATCGGTGGCGCTCCAGGGCACGGCGCTGCGCCTCAACGGCCTGCCCATGGGCCGGCTCGCCCTGAAGGCGGACGCGGTGGATGGCGGCTGGGCGCTGCGCCAATTCGCCATCGACGACCTCGCGGGCCTGAAGATCGAGGGCAGCGGCCGTTTCGCCCACCTGTCGAACCCCGTGGAGGGCGAGATCGCCCTCACTTTGTCGGGCCGCGCGGCGGAAGGCATGGTGCCGCTCGCGCGCCTCCTGGCGGGTCCAGAGGCCGGCGACGTGCTGGCGCGGCTCGCGCCCGTGGCGGGACCGGTCGCCCTGACCAGCCGGGCCCGCTGGCTGCCGGACGGCAGCGAGATGTCCGCCGAGGGCAGCCTCGGCATCCTGTCCGGCCGGGCCACCATCGCCCGCAACCGCAGCGGGACGCCGGAAAAGGCGGAGGTGGCCATCACCGCCAGCGACGCGGCTCGGGCGCTGGGCGCCGCAGGCCTCGCCGACCTGAAGCCGGGCCTCGGCCCGGGCCGCCTCGACCTGACGCTCGCGCCCGCCGCCACCGGCGCGCGGTTCGAGGGGCGGCTCGCCCTCGCCCAGACCCTCGCCAGCGGCAGCGGCACGGTGCGCTTCGCCCCGGACGGGACGCTGGAGCCACGCGTGCGCGCGAAGCTCGAAAGCCCGGACCTCGCGGGCGTGTTCACCCTCCTGGCGGGCCTGAATGTCGGCCCCGTTCCCGCGCGCCTCGCCTTCGACCTCGCCCGCGAAGGCGGCACATGGCGCCTGGAGGGGATCGAGGGCGCGTTCGCGGACGCCCCCGTGTCCGGCACGCTCGCGCTGGAGAGCACCGGCAGCCTGCCGCGCATCACCGGGACGCTCGCCACCGAGACCCTGTCCGTGCCGCGCCTCATCGGCCTGTGGGGCGCCCGCCCCTCGGGCCAGGAGGCGGGCAATGCCGCGTGGTCGGCGGCGCGGTTCGACCTCGCCAACCCGCCCCAGGCGAGCCTGTCCCTGGCGCTCTCCGCCCGACGGCTGGCCTTCTCGGATGCCTATGTCCTCTCGGACGGGCGGCTGCGGCTGGTGAGCGAGCCCCAGAGCCTGGAGATCCGCGACCTGTCCGGCGCGTTCGGCGGCGGCACGCTGACGGGCGCGCTCACCTTGCGCCGCCGCGCGGATTCGCTGGCGGGGGACGGGCGCCTCGCCCTCGACGGCGTTGACGCGGCGGCGCTGCTCGCGCCTCTGTCCGCCGCAGCGCCCCCTACGGGCCGCGTGAGCCTCGCTTTGGATCTCGTGGGCGCGGGCCGCAGCCCGCTTCTGTTCGTCCAGAGCCTGTCGGGGCAGGGCACGCTTGGCATCAGCGCGCTGACAGTGCCCGGCGCCGATCCCCGCGCCATCGCCGTGGTGCTGGCCGACACCGCCGCCGGTGCGCCGCCGGACGAACGGCGCACCGCGCAGATGTTCGATCGCGCCCTGCTGCGCGGCCCCCTGAAGCTGGAAGAGGCGGAAGGTACGCTGAGCGTGGTCAACGGCACCGTCCGCCTCTCGCCCTCCCGGGGCAGCGTGCTGCCGCCGGGGGGCGACACGCCGGTCCGCACCACGTTCAGCGGCACGTTCGAGCCGGCGCGCCTCCTGATGGATATCGGCCTCGCTTTGGACGCCAACGAACCGGGCGGGGCGGAAGCGGGCGGCGTCATCCAGTGGCGGGGCGGCGCCGCCGCGCCCGAGCGGCGCGTGACCGCCGTCGCCCTCGCCAATGCCATCGCCATGCGGGCCATCGAGCGGGAGACGAAGCGCCTGGAGGAACGGCAGGGCCTCGCGCCCGCCGCGACCCCATCCCCGGCCGCGCCTGCGCAAGCCTCACCTGCCCAACCCGCACCCGCCGCACCGGCTCCGGTCCAAACGGCGCCGGTTCAGGCCGCGCCGACCC
>JACESF010000115.1 GCA_013911975.1 Hyphomicrobiales bacterium
CCGCCCGCCCCGGCCAGCACTGCCACGGTCGCGCCGCTCGAAGGGGATTCCGCCCCTCCCGGCATGACCGCGCCCGAAATGACCCCCGGCGCCGGCAATACCGCGCGTGGGCCCCGCGCCTACAATGCCATCCAGACGGACAAGCCCTATATCGCCATCACCTTCGATGACGGGCCGAACCCGGAAACCACCCCCAAGCTCCTCAAGATGCTGGCGGACCGGAACATCAAGGCGACCTTCTTCGTGCTGGGCAGCCGCGCCGCCGCCTCGCCGGAAATCCTGCGCGCCATGGTGGCCGCCGGGCATGAGGTGGCGAACCATTCCTGGAACCACCCCCAGCTCACCAAGGTGGGCGTGGCCGGCGCCGACAAGCAGATCGAGGACACCAACGCGGCGATCCTGGAGGCGGCGGGCGTGAAGGCCACCTATCTGCGCCCGCCCTACGGCTCCATGAACGCGACGCTCCAGCAGCACATCATCGACAAGTACCAGATGAGCTTCATCTATTGGTCGGTGGACCCGCTGGACTGGAAGAACCGCGACCCGAACGCGATCTACGACCAGATCATGCGTCAGGTGCATCCGGGCGCCATCATCCTGGCCCACGACATCCACCCCACCACCGTGGCGGCCATGCCGCGCGTGCTGGATGCCCTTCTGGCGAAGGGCTACAAGTTCATGACGGTCTCGGAGCTGATCGCGCAGGACAAGCCCGCCCCCGCCAAGGTGGCGTCCACCGTGCCTGCCGCCGCCGCGCCGAAGAAGAAGGTGCGGCCCACCACGACCAGCGCGTCCGGCGCCACGGCCCCGGCCACCACGGGCAGCACCCGCTCCTCCAAGCCGGGCCCGGTGAACATTTCCCCGGTGCCGGTGAACGCCTCCGGCACGAGCCGCCCGCCGGCCTCCGTCACCACCCGCCCGCCCGCGAGCGCCGGGATCTACTGAACGACCGCGCGCGCCGGGCCGATGCCCGGCGCCGTCGCCCTCTCCTGGCGGCCCGCAGCCTGACGGGCCACCGCGCACGCCCCTCCCCCGATCCGCATCCGCGCCGCCAGCCTGTCTTGGGCCACGCGCACGCGCGCCCATACCCCGGTTTGCATTCAAACCTGATCCCCGGAAACGGGAGTGTCGCATTTTCCGGCAGTTCGGCCGCTTAAATGTACACATTTTGGCGTTGACACCTGCGCTAATGTATACATTTTCAGGGGAGACCGTCCTGTTGGGGAGAAGGGTGTGACCACGTCCGCCACCTATGCCGTCGCGCCCGAAATCCATGCCCTTCCCGTCGCGGGGAGCCCGGCCCTTTTCGCCGTCCGCCGCATCTATTGCGTGGGCCGCAACTATCTCGACCATATCCGCGAGATGCAGGAGGCCGACGAGCGCGACCCGCCCTTCTTCTTCCAGAAGCCCACGGATTCCCTGGTGCAGGACGGCGCCACCATCCCCTATCCGCCCTATACGGCGGACTACCAGCACGAGATCGAGCTGGTGGTGGCCATCGGCCGCGCCGGGCGGGACGTGCCGGTGGAGCGGGCGGAGGACCTCGTGTTCGGCTATGCGGTGGGGCTGGAAATGACCCGCCGCGACCGGCAGAAGGAGGCCCGCGAGCGGGCCTGGCCCTGGGAGATGGGCAAGTCCTTCGACCAGTCCGCGCCGTGCGGGCCCATCCATCCCGTGGCCGCCGTGGGCCATCCCCGGCGCGGCGCCATCACCCTGTCCGTGAACGGGGCCGAGCGCCAGCGGGGCGACCTCGCGGCGCTCATCTGGAACGTGCCGGAGATCATCTCCAACCTGTCCCGGCAATATGAGCTGAAGCCCGGCGACCTGATCTTCACGGGCACCCCGGCGGGCGTCGGGCCGGTGGGGCCGGGCGACCGGCTGGACGGGCGCATCGAGGGGCTGGGCACGCTCACCCTCGCCATCGGCCCCAAAGGCTGACGGCCAGGACCGATGATGATGCCCCGGCCAGGCCGGGGCGCGTCAGAGCTGGCGCTTGAGATTGTCCGCGAACGAGCGGATATGGGCCTGGACCGCGGTCTCGGCCGCCTCGGGATCGCGCGAGCGCAGGGCGTCGACGATGGCGGCGTGCTCGTCCACCACCCGGCGGTGATGCTCCTGGGCGCGCAGGGAGACGAACCAGACCCGCTGCGCGCGCTCATGCAGGTTCCGCAGGATCTCGCCGAGGACCGGATTTCCCGCCGCCGTGGAGATGGCGCCGTGGAAGTCGCGGTCGAGCGCCATGAGCGTCACCACGTCCCGCGCGCCGGCGGCCCGGGCGCCGCGCGCCACGTTCTCCTCCAGCGCCGCGAGCTGGGCGGGCTCCGCCCGCTCCGCCGCGAGGCGTGCGCAGAAGCCCTCGTTGAGCAGGCGGATCTCCACCATGTCCCGGATCTCGTCCTGGGAGATGGGCCGCACGATGATGCCCTTGCGCGGCAGAACCTCCACGAGGCCGTCGCGCATGAGCCGGTCGAACGCCTGGCGGACCGGCGTGCGGCCATAGCCCAGCGTGGCGGACACCGCCGCCTCGCTCAGCGCCTCTCCGGGGCGGAACAGGCACATGATGATGCGCTGCTTGATGGCGTCATAGGCCTCGTCCCGCAGCGATCGCGGGGCGGGCGTCTCCATTACGTCCAGGGCAGCCATGCGCATCATCGCCTCCTCCGCACCGCTTATCCCATGACCGGGAGAACCACCACGTCATAGGCGTGGCGGATGGTGCGTGCGAGGACCGGGTCCTCCATCTCGAACTCGAACCGCTCGGCCGGGCGGATGCCGCCATGGGCGGCGAGCGTGCCGCAGAGCATGGCCGCGTCCTTCAGCGGCGCGCCGTAGCCGGCCATCACGTCCTCGGGCGCCAGCATGGAGGCCACGGAGCCCTCCTGGTAGAGGACGCGCGTGCCGTCGATCACCGCATATGCGCGCAGGACGAGGCTGTCCCAATGGTCGCGCACATCCTCCAGCAGCCAGAGGTCGCGGCCCACGGGCTTGTCGCACATCTGCTTGGAGACCGTGATGTTGTAGGTCTCCACCTTGCGGTCGGTATGGTCGGAGCCGATGCCGAGATAGAGGCGGCCGCCGGATTCCAGCAGCATGAACTCCACCTCGCCGGAGGAATCCGGCCCGGTGCACTCGATCAGGTCCGCCGTGGTGAAGCGCGGGGCGGAGACCCGGTAATAGATGGGGGTCGACGCCGGGCGCGGCACGCCCAGCTCCTCCAGCTCCCGGATATGCTTCTCCAGGGCCACCTTGTCGCGGCCGGTCCAGCCGGCGATCACCGCCGAGCGGAGTGTGAAGGTCTTCTCCTGGGACTTCCCGTCCGCATGGACGGTGAAGGTGAGCGACGTGCCGGACATCAAACACTCCGTACGCAATGGGCGCTGAGAATGGGGTGCGCTGAGAAAGGGTGGATCGGCGCGCCTGTCAGGGCGGGTGGCGCGCCGATCCGGAAGGGGCGGCCGGCGGGGAAAGGGGGTCCGATCCGGTCGCTCCTAGGGGGGCAGAGGGTCAGGGGGTCAGTTGGGCATCCGGGTGTCCAGCAGGGTCCACTTTCCGTCCTTCACCTCAAGGATGTAGACGGGCTTCACCGCGTCGTTGTCGGTGAAGGAGATGGAGCCTTCGAGGGCCGGGTAGTCCTTCAGGGTGGCGAGCTGGTCGCGGATCGCCTTGCGCTCGTCGGCCACCTTGGCCTTGTCGCCGGTGGCGCCCGCGCGCTTCATGGCCTCGGCATAGAGATAGACGATGTCATAGACCGACGCGTCCATCTGGTTCGGCTCCGTGCGGTTGAGGCCCGCAGCCTTGGTGCGCTTGCCGAATTCCTCGGTGAACGCCTTGGTGGTGGCGTTCACGTCCGGGAAGAAGGTGGTGCCGATGGTGAGCTTGTCGCCCGCGCCGTCCATGCGGCGGGGCAGCTCGGGATCGGCGATGGTGGTGCCGCCGATGAGGCGGGTGGAGACGCCCTGGCGCTTCAGCTCCTTGGCGAGGTTGATGGCGCCTTCCGGCGGGGAGCCGAGGCCCACCACGTCGGGATTCATCTGCTTGAGCTGCGCCACCTGGGGCGAGAGGTCGAAGGCGGCGAGCTGGAAGTCCACGGAGCCCTTCAGCGGGATGCCGTACTTCTCGAACAGCTTGGGGATGACCACCGTGCCGATGGACTTGGACACCACGTCGTCGGTGGCATAGGCCGCCGCGCCCGAGGCGGTGGGCAGCTTCTTGTCCTTCAGGGAGCCGATCACCTGGTCGATGACCTTGCCCTCGTCCGTGGTGTTGCGGAAGCCGTAGGTGAAGCCCTTGGTGAGGCCCGGCGCGGAGGAGGCCATGGACATCTGCGCGATGCCCTCGCGCTCGCCCACGGGGAAGGTGGTGCGCACCTCGGAGGAGGAGAACGGGCCGATGACGGCGAGCGCGTTGTCGTCCTGCGCGAAGCGGCGCAGCGCGGTGGTGGCCTGCTTGGGATCTCCGGCGGTGTCGAACTTCACCACCTTGATCTTCTTGCCGTTGATGCCGCCCTTCTTGTTGATCTCCTCGACCGCCATGTCCACCGCCACCTCATTGGTGTTGGCGAGGCTCACATAGGGGCCGCTCTTGGCCATCATGTAGCCGAGGACCAGCTCGTCTTCCGCCTTCGCGGCACCGGCCACAACGAGCGCCGCCAGCATGGTGGCGCCCAACAGGAAACTGCGCTTCATCATCGACACTCCTCTGAAGGTTTTCAGTGTTGGGCGGGGGCGGCTTCACCCTCGCCGAGATAGGCTTCCTGGAGGCGGGGATCGGCGGCGAGCGCCTTGGGATCGCCGGACATCATCACCCGGCCCAGTTCCAGCACGGTGGCCTGGTGCGCCACGGAGAGCGCCTTGCCGGTGTTCTGCTCCACCAGCAGGATGGCGAGGCCGTCGCGGTTCAGCTCCCGGATCAGGTCGAACAGCTTGGAGACGAACAAGGGCGAGAGGCCGAGGGAGGGCTCGTCCAGCATCATCAGGCGGGGCTTGGCCAGCATGGCGCGGCCGATGGCCAGCATCTGCTGCTCGCCGCCCGAGAGGCACGAGGCCGCCATGTGCCGGCGCTCCGCGAGATTGGGGAAGCGCCCGTAGATGGCGTCCACCTCGCGCCGCACCGTGCCCGTGTCCTGGCGCATATGCGCGCCCAGGAGCAGGTTCTCCTCCACGGTCAGCGAGATGAGGATGCGTCGGCCTTCCGGCACCAGGACGATGCCCCGCGCGATGCGCTTGTGGGGCGGCTCGCCGGTCACGTCCTCCTCGGCGAAGGTGATGCCCCCCGCCTTGGCGGGCACGGCACCGAGAATGGCGCGCAGCAGCGTGCTCTTGCCCGCGCCGTTGGCGCCGAGCACGGTGACGATCTCACCCGGATTGACGGTGAGCGAGATGTCGGTGAGGGCGGAAACCCGCCCGTAGGACACGGAGAGACCGGAGACGGAGAGCAGGGGCGCCATGGGTCAGTCCTCCCCGTCCGTGCCGATATAGGCTTCGCGCACCTTCGGGTCGCGCCGCACCGTGGAGAGGGGGCCCTCGGCGATCTTCTCGCCGAAATTCAGCACCACCACGTTCTGGCAGATGCTGTCCACGAAGTGCATGTCGTGCTCCACCACCAGCAGCGTCACGCCCTTGGCGGCCAGCGCCTTCAGATGATCGCGCAGGGCGTTGGTCTCGCTGGGATTGAGGCCGGCGGCGGGCTCGTCCAGCATGAGGACGCTCGCCCCGGCGAGGGTGGCGCGCACGAGGTCGATGCGCTTGCGCACGCCATAGGGCAGCGCGCCCACGGTCTCGTCCGCATAGGCTTCGAGCCCGCTCTCCGCCAGCGCCTCGCGCGCCTCCCGCTTCCAGCGGTGGTTGGGGATGAGGCGGTAGGGGGTCAGCAGCGCCCCGAGGGACGAGGCGCGCACATGCTGGCCCACCAGCAGATTCTCCAGCACGGAGAGGTGGGACATGAGGCGGATGTTCTGGAACGAGCGCGCGACGCCGGTGGAGATGCGCCGCCGCGAGGGCATGTGCGTCACGTCCGTCCCGTTCACCATGATGCGTCCGGCATCGACGCCATAGACGCCGGAGACCATGTTGAACACCGTGGTCTTGCCCGCGCCGTTGGGGCCGATGAGGGCGGTGGTATGGCCCTTGGGCACCTCGAAGGAGAGGTCGCGGATGGCCCGCACGCCCGCGAACGACTTGCTGAGCCCGGAGATGGAGAGGGCGGCGTTCACGGCGTGACCCTCCGGCGGCGGAAGATGCGCGTCAGGGAGGCGGTGACGAGGCCCTGCGGGCGCACCGCCATGAACAGGATGATGAAGGCGGCGAACACCGCGTAGCGCCACTGGTCCGAGGCGCGCAGCAGCTCGGGAACCAGGGTGAAGAAGGCGGCGCCCACCAGCGGGCCCCACACGGTCTGGGTGCCGCCGAACAGCACGTAGAGGACCGTGAAGACGGAGAGCAGCACGTTGAAATGCTGGGCCTCGACGAAATTGTAATGGTGGGCATAGAGCCCGCCGCCGAAGCCCGCCACCGCGGCACCGAGGGCAAACGCCGCCACCTGCATGCCGCGCACCGACACGCCCAAAAGGTCCGCCACCGTCGCGTCGCTCTTCACCGCCGTGAGGCACAGGGCGAAGCGGGTGCGGGAGATGTAGAGCATCAGCACCACCACGCCCGCCGCAGACGCCCATACCACGGCGGGGGAGGCGTAGTCGGACACCGGATAGCCCGCCGCACCGCCCACCACTTCCAGGTTCAGGAAGACGGCGGAGATGACCTGGCCCAGGGCGAAGGTGGCCATGGCGAGATAGATGCCGTGGGTGCGCAGCACCGGGATGCCGATCACGACGCCCATGAGCCCGGCGAGCGCCGAGCCCAGCGGCAAAGCGGCCCACATGGACCAGCCATATTCGTTGGTGAGGAAAGCCGAGGCATAGGCGCCGATGGCCATGAAGCCCGCGATGCCGAGGTTCAGCTGGCCCGCCGCCATGGGCAGGTAGACCGCATAGGCCGCCATGACGTTGAAGGCGAGGACGACGAGGACGCCGGTCAGGTATCCGCTCATCACAGCTTCTCCCGGCTCGCGGGGCGGCCCAGCAGACCCTGGGGACGCACGATGAGGATGAGGAGCAGCAGGCCGTAGACGGTGATGTTCACCACGTCCGCGCCGATGAAGGAGATGGACAGCACCTCGGCGAGGCCGATGAGCAGGCCGCCCAGCACCGCGCCCCAGATGGAGCCCATGCCGCCCACGATCATGGCCGCCACGCCCTTGAAGCCGACGCCCTCGCCCATGAAGGGCGAGACCTGCTGGTAGTTCACCGCGAACAGGATGCCGGCGAGGGCCGCGAGCAGCGCGCTCGCCACGAACAACTGGGGCACGAGGCGGGAGATGTCGATGCCCATGAGAAGGGCCGTCTCGCGGCTCTCCGCCACGGTGCGGATGCGCCGGCCCGCATTGGTGGCGGCGAGGAAGCGCGAGAGCCAGAAGACCAGCGCCAAAGAGAGCGCCAGGGACACCACCTGCGCCATGCCGATGACGAGGCCGCCGATGCGGAAATTCATGTCCGGCAGCAAGGCGGGGAAGGCCTGCTGGTCCGAGCCGTACTGGACGAGGACGAGGTTCTCCAGCAGCACCAGGAACCCGAGGGACGACACAAGGGGCACTTCGGGGTCCCCGCCCTGCATGCGCCGGTAGGCGAGCCGCTCCACCAGCAGCGAGATGAGCGCGGCGGCGAGCAGCGCCACGGCGAAGGCCAGGAACCAGGGCCAGCCGAGCTTCATCATGCCGAAGCTGACCATGCCGCCCACCATGAACAGGCCGGGCAGGGAGAAGTTCAGGAAGTTCAGCACCCCGATGGCGAGGGTGAAGGCCACCGCCACCAGCATGTAGATGGCGCCGAGCATGAGGCCGTTGACGATCTGCTGAGCGAGCATGGCGTCGCAGGGTCTCCTTGGAAGGCGGGCCGCGGCACGGGTCCGAGGCGGTGAAATTAGATAATAGACAAAGCTATTTTCAGCTTCGGTTCAAGCTGAAATTTCAGGCGTATTTCACTGAGGTCTCAGATCGGCCTTGCCTTCGGCGATGCGGGATAAATATCTGGCATTGCAGAATAAATGGCGCGCCGCATCATGCCCATGAAACAGGCAGGGACGCTCAATTTGCAGTCAGGAAGGCGCCTGCCGGAGCGGCCGGGATCGGTCTCGGGACAGGCGGGAGCGCGCGGCGTGAGCGCCGCCCTGGGCGCCGCTCGCCCTCACCGGCGTTCGGTCGCTGCGCGCACAAGCGGGCACCCGCGTCGGGCGGGGCGCCCGGACAGGGACAGGGGCGGGT
>JACESF010000116.1 GCA_013911975.1 Hyphomicrobiales bacterium
CTTCCCCCTCCCTCCCGCCGCGCGCCGCAGGTGGCGCTGCTGGCGGACGGGCGCCGCCTGCACCTGCAGGATGGCCCCATCGACCTCGTCATCGAGGCGGACGGGACGGCGGACGCTGTGCGCGGCGCCTATGCGGCGGCGGCCGGGCGTCTCGCCGGGCTTCTGGACGGGCTGTGCGACGAGCTGGCCCTCCTGCGCGCGCCGGCCGTGCCGGACGCGTGCCGCCTGGAAGGGCCGGTGGCCCGGCGCATGTGGGAGGCGGTGCGCCCGTTCGCGGCGGATCATGTCATCACGCCGATGGCGGCGGTGGCGGGGGCGGTGGCGCAGGAGATCCTCGCCGCCATGGTGCGCCCCGGCCTCACCCGCGCCTATGTGAACAATGGGGGCGACATCGCCCTTCACCTGTCCGCTGGCGAGAGCTTCCGGGTGGGCCTCGTGGACCGGCCCGATCTGCCCCACCTCACGGGCACAGCCCTCATCGAGGCCGCGAGCCCCGTGCGGGGCGTCGCCACCAGCGGCTGGCGCGGGCGCAGCTTCTCCCTGGGCATCGCCGATGCCGTCACCATCCTCGCCCCCACCGCCGCCATGGCGGACGCGGCGGCCACCATCGTCGCCAACGACGTGGACCTGCCGGGGCACCGGGACATCCTGCGCGTCCCGGCCAGCAGCCTCCAGCCGGACAGCGACCTCGGCGCGCGCCTCGTGACGCGCGCCGTGCCGCTCCTGTCCGCGGCGGAGCGGGCGCGGGCCCTCGACACGGGCCTCGCCTGCGCCCACGATCTGGTGCGCCGGGGCCTCATCCACGCGGCGGCGCTGCATCTCCAGGGCGAGACGGCGGGCACCGGCGCGGGTCTCTCCGCAACGTTTCCGGCGGCCCGGCACGCCGCCCTCCACCACGTGCCGCAACACGGACAACCGCAACATCAGCAAGGGCGGACCCATGCCTGAGGTCAAGATCAGAAAGCGCGTCATCCTCCTGGAGGAAATCCTGCACGAAGGCGGGCCGGTGGCCGCAGCCCCGTACAAGCGCGGCGCCATCCTCACCGTCATCGAGAACCCCTTCGCCGGGCGCTATGTGGAAGACATCGCCGGCTTCATGGACGACCTGACCCCGCTGGGCGTCGCCATGGCCGCCGACCTCCTGAAGGCGCTGGGGGGCGACAAGGCGTCCATCGACGGCTACGGCAAGGGCGCCATCATCGGCGCGGCGGGCGAGCAGGAGCACGGCGCGCTCTGGCATGTGCCCGGCGGCTACGCCATGCGCGAGATCCTCGGCGACGCCAAGGCCATCGTGCCCTCCACCAAGAAGGTGGGCGGCCCCGGCACCCGGCTCGACGTTCCGATCACCCATGTGAACGCCTCCTATGTGCGCTCCCATTTCGACGCCATGGAAGTGGGCGTGCCGGACGGCCCGAAGGCCGACGAGATCGTGCTGGTGCTCGTCATGACCTGCGGCGGGCGCGTGCATGCCCGCGTGGGCGGCCTCGCGGCGGACAAGATCAAGGGCGAGGACGGCCTGCGATGAGCGCGAAGATCCGCAAGATCGTCACGGTCCTCGAAGAGACCTTCACGGAGATGGGCCGCCCCGTCTCCCCGCCCGCGCGGCGCGCGGCGGCGGTGGCGGTCATCGAGAATCCCTTCGCCGGGCGCTACGAGGAGGACCTGTCCGTCCTCATCGCCCAGGGCGAGGAACTGGGCGGCCTCCTGACGGAGCGGGCGGTGGCCGCGCTCGGCATCGAGGGCGCGGACGCGCAGGGCTACGGCAAGGCGGCGCTGGTGGGCGAGAATGGCGAGCTGGAGCACGCCGCCGCCCTCCTGCACCCCAAGATGGGCACGCCGGTGCGCAAGGTGCTCGGCAAGGGCGCGGCGCTCATTCCCTCGTCCAAGCGGCGGGGCGGGCTCGGGGCGGAGCTGGACATCCCCCTGGGTCACAAGGACGCGGCCTATGTGCGCAGTCATTTCGACGGCATGCAGGTGAGCATCTCCGATGCCCCGCGCGCCAACGAGATCGTGGTCGCCGTGGCGGTCACGCAAACCGGCCGCCCGCTGCCGCGCATCGGCGGCCTGAAGGCGGAAGACATCAAAGGCGAGGACGGGTTGCGTTAAGCTGGCGCCGGGTTCGGCGCTTCATTTGGCAGCGGTACGTCGAATAACCAGAGGGGACGATCGCATGAAGAAATCTGTTTCGTTTGCGCTTGCGGCGGTTCTGCTCGCGGCCGGCCTCGGCCGCGCCGCCGCGCAGGACGTGAAGATCGGCGAGATCAATTCCTATTCCGGCCTGCCCGCCTTCACGGAGCCGTACCGGAAGGGCTGGCAGCTCGCCGTGGAGGAGATCAACGCCGCCGGCGGCGTGCTGGGCAAGAAGTTCGCGGTCATCTCCAAGGACGACGGCGGCAAGCCGGCGGACGCGGTGACCGCCGCCAACGAGCTGGTCTCCAGCGACGGCGTGGTGATGCTCACCGGCACCTTCTTCTCCCATATCGGCCTCGCCGTGGCGGACTATGCCGCGCAGAAGAAGGTCCTGTTCCTGGCGGCCGAGCCGCTGACCGACGCCATGACCTGGGCGAAGGGCAACAAGTACACGTTCCGCCTGCGCCCCTCCAACTACATGCAGGCGGCCATGCTGGCGGAAGAGGCGGCCAAGCTGCCCGCCAAGCGCTGGGCCACTATCGCCCCGAACTACGAATACGGCCAGTCCGCTGTCGCCGTGTTCAAGCAGCTCCTGTCCGCCAAGCGCCCCGACATCGAGTGGGTGAGCGAGCAGTGGCCGCCCCAGGGCAAGATCGACGCGGGCGCCGTGGTGCAGGCCGTGGCCGCCACCAAGCCCGACGCCATCTTCAACGTGACCTTCGGTCCCGACCTCGTGAAGCTGGTGCGCGAGGGCAATACGCGCGGCCTGTTCAAGGACCGTGCCGTGGTGAGCCTTTTGACCGGCGAGCCGGAATATCTCGACCCGCTGAAGGACGAGGCCCCGGAAGGCTGGATCGTCACCGGCTACCCCTGGTACGACATCAAGAGCCCGGCCCACGACACGTTCCTGAAGGCCTACCAGGCGAAGTACAACGACTATCCGCGCCTCGGCTCCATCGTCGGCTACGTGACCATGAAGGCCGCCGCCGCCATCATCAACAAGGCCGGCTCCACCGACACCGACAAGATGATCGCGGCCGCCGAGGGCCTGTCCCTCGAAACCCCGCTCGGCCCCATCGTCTTCCGCGGCCTCGACCACCAGGCGACCCTCGGGGCCTATGTGGGCAAGACCGCGGTGAAGGACGGCAAGGGCGTGATGGTGGACAGCGTCTATCGCGACGGCGCCGCCTACCTGCCCAGCGACGACGAAGTGCGCAAGCTGCGCCCGCAGAACTGAAACCGAGGCGCGGCGCGCGTCCCCTGACGCCGCCGCGCCCGTCACCCTTTGGCTGAACACGCCTCCGGTCCCAACCGGGGCCGGAGCCGGCACCCTGAGCGGGCCGGACCGAGGGCGCGCGCCCGCGCCGCCGATGCAAAGAGAGGTCGAGCCGTGGATTTCATCGTCGTCCAGGCCCTCACGGGGCTCGCCAGCGCGGCATCGCTGTTCTTGGTGGCTTCGGGCCTGTCCATCATCTTCGGCGTGACCCGCATCGTGAATTTCGCGCACGGCGCCTTCTACATGCTGGGCGCCTACGTGGCCTTCACCCTCACCGAGCGCCTCGCCGGCACCTGGGGCTTCTGGGGTGGCATCCTCATCGCCTCGCTCACCGTGGCGGTGCTGGGGGCCTTGCTGGAAATCGTGCTCCTGCGGCGCATCTACCGGGCGCCCGAACTGTTCCAGCTCCTCGCCACCTTCGGCGTGACGCTGATGGTGCAGGACATCGTCATCCTCATCTGGGGCGCCGAGGACCTCATGGGCCGCCGCGCGCCGGGCTTCCGCGGCGCGGTGGAGATCATGGGCCAGATGGTCCCCGCCTACGACCTGCTGCTCATCGTGCTCGGCCCCGCCGTGCTGGGCGCGCTCTGGCTGATCTTCCACCGCACCCGCTGGGGCGTCCTGGTGCGGGCGGCGACCCAGGACCGCGACATGGTGGCGGCGCTGGGCGTGAACCAGAAATGGCTGTTCACCAGCGTGTTCGCCCTCGGCGTCTTCCTCGCCGCCGCCGGCGGCGCGCTCCAGATCCCGCGCGACGCGGTCAGCCACGCCATGGACCTGCGCATCATCGTGGACGTGTTCGTGGTGGTGGTCATCGGCGGGCTGGGCAGCGTCACCGGCGCGTTCATCGCGGCGGTTCTGGTGTCCGAGCTGAACGCCTTCGGCATCCTCATCTTCCCCAAGATCTCGCTGGTGCTGGTCTTCCTCGTCATGGCGGTGGTGCTGGTGATCCGGCCCTACGGCCTGTTCGGCAAGCCGGAAGGCCCGCAGCGCAGCGCCGTGGGCCTGTCGGTGCGGCCCTGGCGGCCCTTCACCCAGGCCGAGCGCATCGCGGTGGGCGCGGGCGTGCTGGTGGCGGCGAGCCTGCCGCTGTTCCTGGGCAATTACGCGCTCACCGTGGGCTCGGAAATCCTCATCTTCGTGCTGTTCGCCGCCAGCCTGCATTTCCTCATGACCGTGGGCGGGCTCGCCTCGTTCGGCCATGCCGCCTTCTTCGGCCTCGGTGCCTATGGCGCGGCCTTCATGGTGAAGCTGGCGGGCGCCCCCATGGAGGTGGCGCTGGCGGTCGGTCCGCTCATGGGCCTGTGCGGCGCGGTTCTGTTCGGCTGGTTCTGCGTGCGGCTCACCGGCGTCTATTTCGCCATGCTCACATTGGCCTTCGCGCAGATCGCCTGGTCCATCGCCTTCCAATGGGTGGAGGTGACGGGCGGCGACAACGGCATGCTGGGCATCTGGCCCTCGGGCTGGGCGGCCCGGCCCGCAGGCTTCTTCTGGATGACGCTGGCCGTGGTGACGGTAGGCGTGGTGGTGCTGCGGATGCTAGTCTTCTCGCCCTTCGGCTTCGCGCTCCGCGCGGCGCGGGACAGCGCGCTGCGCAGCGAGGCGGTGGGCATCGACCGCAATTATGTCCAGTGGGCGGCCTTCATCGTGGCGGGCACCTTCGCGGGCGTCGCGGGCGCCCTGTTCGCCTTCCTGAAGGGCAGCGTGTTCCCCGACAACCTCGCCATTCCCATCTCGGTGGACGGGCTCGTCATGGTGCTGCTGGGCGGCATCGAGACCGTGTCCGGCGCGGTGGTGGGCGCGGTGGTCTACAAGGCGCTGGCCATCTGGCTCATGAGCCAGACCGAACTCTCCAAGCTGGTGCTGGGCGCGGTCATCGTGACCCTGGTGGTGGCGTTCCCGAAAGGCATCGTCGGCTTCCTGGAGGATCTGCGTCAGCGCCGCCGCCCGCCCCAGTCCAACGGCGCGGGGCCCAAGACCGCCGGATACAACGTCGCCAAGGTGGAGGCCGCCGAATGACCGCCCTGCTCGAAGTGAAGAACCTCGCCAAATCCTATGGCGGCGTGCATGCGGTGCGCGGCGTGTCCTTTTCGCTGGAGGCGGGGCGCATCCTCGCGCTCATCGGCCCCAACGGCGCGGGCAAGAGCACCTGCTTCAACATGCTGAACGGGCAGATCCGGCCCAATGCCGGCTCCATCCGGCTGGCGGGCGAGGAGATCGTGGGCCTTCCCCCGCGCACGGTGTGGCGCAAGGGCGTGGGCCGCACCTTCCAGATCACCGCCACCTTCGGCTCCATGACGGTGCGCGAGAACGTGCAGGTGGCGCTGCTCTCCTATCACGGCAAGCTGTGGGCGGCGTTTCGCTATGCGGGCGCGGCCTACCGCGCCGAGGCGGACGCGCTGCTCGCCCTCGTCGGCATGGAGGCGCAGGCCGAGCGGCCGTGCGGGGAACTGGCCTATGGCGACCTGAAGCGCCTGGAACTCGCCATCGCGCTCGCCAACGACCCCAAGCTGCTCCTGATGGACGAGCCCACCGCCGGCATGGCGCCGAAGGAGCGGGTGGACCTCATGCGCCTCACCGCCGGCATCGCGCGGGAGAAGAACATGGGCGTGCTGTTCACCGAGCACGACATGGACGTGGTGTTCGAGCATGCGGACAGCGTGATGGTGTTGAACCGGGGCGAGCTGATCGCCACCGGCACGCCGGAGGAGGTGCGCCGCGACCCGCAGGTGCGCGCCATCTATCTGGGCGAGGGCCTGCTCTACGACGCCAAGCACCGCGAAGGAGATGCGGCATGAAGCTCGAAGTCTCCGGCCTGAACAGCCATTACGGCCCGGCCCATATCCTGTTCGACGTGGGCTTCGAGATCGGCGCGGGCGAGGTGGTGGCCCTGCTCGGGCGCAACGGCGCGGGCAAGAGCACCACGTTCCGCTCCGTGGTGGGCCTCGTCTCCCAGCGCACCGGGCAGATCCGCTTCGACGGCGCGGACATTTCCCGCCTGCCCACCTACGAGATCGTCCGGCGGGGCCTCGGCTATGTGCCGGAAGACCGGCGCATCTTCACCGAACTGACGGTGGAGGAGAATTTCTCCGTGGGCCTCCAGCCCCCCCGGCAGGGCGTCGCCACCTGGACGCCGGAGCGCATCTACGCCCTGTTCCCCAATCTGGGCGAGATGCGCCGCCGGCCGGGCGGGCAGATGAGCGGCGGCGAGCAGCAGATGCTCACCATCGGCCGCACCCTCATGGGCAATCCCTCCCTCGTCCTGCTGGACGAGCCGTCCGAGGGCCTGGCGCCGAAAATCGTGGAGCAGATGGCCGACGCCATCCTCACCATGAAGCGGGAGGGCCTCAGCGTGGTGATTTCCGAGCAGAACCTGCATTTTGCCAAGCTGATTTCCGACCGCGCCTATATCATCGAGAAGGGGCGGATGCGGTTTTCCGGCACCATGGCCGAGCTGGAAGCCAATCCGGAGGTGCGCGACGCCTATCTGGCCGTGTAAGTCGGGCCGCAGGCGATGGCAGGGGAGTATCGAGGGGTGAGCACGAAGCCGAGGGCCGCAGCCAAGCGCCCGCGCAAGACCAGCCCGGACTATGTCCTCGACACGCAGGTGGGCTTCCTGCTGCGCCAGGTGAACCAGCGGCACACCGCGCTGTTCAGCGCGCGCCTCGGCGAGGAGCTGACGCCCACCCAATGGGCGGCGGTGGCCAAGCTGCACGAGAAGGGCCCTTGCTCGCAGAACCTGCTGGGCCGCCTCACCGCCATGGACGCCGCCACCATCAAGGGCGTGGTGGACCGGATGGTGAAGCGCGGCCTCGTGGAGACCCGGCCGGACCCGGAAGACGGGCGGCGCCTCGTGGCGGGCCTCACCGCGACGGGCACCGCGCTGGCCGAACGGCTCGGCCCGGCCGCGCTGGCCATTTCCCAGGAAACCCTCGCGCCCCTGGACGCGCAGGAACAGGCGCTGTTCGTCGCCCTTCTGGAACGCCTGCGCTGAGGGCGGACGGGGGCGGCGAGCGGGGATGCGCAATTCGCCTCGACAATGCGGGCCCGAACGGTCAAATGGCGGCCTGAACGGAGTTCCGCCATGTCCGAGATCCTCGCCTCCATCCTCACCGGCCTGCGGGTCAATTTCGTGCATCCCGAGGGCCTGCCCAGCGCCCTGATCCTCGATCTGACCACGGACGAGGGCGAGCAGCGCTTCGTGCTGCCCTGCGACCCGAACCTCTCCAATACCGAGGTGGAGACCATCGGCGACGAGCTGATGGCCGCCATCGACAAGCTGATCGCTCCCTCGGACGCCTCCGAGGAGAGCGACTGACGCTCGCCCCCTGCCCCGCCAGCCGGGTCACGAGTGAAGCTCGGCCTTCGGCGTAAGGCCGGACGGGCACAAAAGCCGCCTCTCGCGCGTTCCTGACGTGAACAGAGCCGTGAGAGGACCATGACCGACACCGCCACGCCCGCCGCCCCGCGCTTCGCCCGCTCGCCCGGCCGCCTCGCGGCGCTCTGCCTCCTGGCCGCCGGGCTCGGGCTCCTGCCAGCCGCCCCGGCTCTCGCTCAGGTGAGCGGCGCGGACCCGGCCGTGCCCATGCCGCCGCC
>JACESF010000117.1 GCA_013911975.1 Hyphomicrobiales bacterium
GGGTTGGGAGGGGGAACCGAGAGGCACAGAGAGCGAAAGCATCAGGCGCGCGGACGGCGCCGGGCGACCCCTCACTCCGCGAGCGGACGGCCCAGTTCCCGCGCCGCCCGCGCGATCCAGTCGCGCTGGAGGCCCACCAGCGTGATGCCGGTGACGCCGCCGCAGCCGCGCGCGCCGCCGGCCGCCGTCACCCAGCCGATGACGCCCGCCACCTCGCCGTCGGCGAAGGCCGGGCCGCCGCTGTCGCCGGTGCAGGCGCCCGCATTGCCCTCCGGCGCGGAGAGCCGAACCATGATGCCGCCCGTGGTGCCGATGGAGGCGAGTGTCACCGCCCGCAGCGTTCCGGCGGTCTTCTCGGCGCCGTCCGCAATCATGCCGAAGCCGGCGATGAGGAACGTCGCGCCGCGCGGCGGCAGGCCCGTGTCGGAGGAAAGCCGCGCGGGCACGAAGCGCTCCGGCAGCGGCTCGGCAAGCCGCGCGAGGGCGAGATCCGGCGTCGGGCGGCGGGTGCGGAACTGCTCGGCATTGAAGCCGGAATGCACGGCCACTCGGGCGATGGGAATGAGCTGCACCGGCCCCTGGCCCACCAGGGCCACCGCGTAATCCGCCTTGGGCGCCACGCAATGCGCCGCCGTGAGCAGCAGGTCGCGGGCGAGCACCGTGCCGGTGCACGACGCGCCGCGCGTGGAGACGATCATCACCGTGCGCGCCGCGATCTCGGCGGGCGCGGCACCGCCGCCCACGATGGCCCGCGCAGGTGCGGGCAGGGCGGCGAGGACCGCCAGCACCAGCATCAGGCGCAGCAGGGGACGGGCGGGGAAGGGCAGGGCGCGGGCGTGCATCGCCCGCTTTCTGGCGTGCCCCCGCGCGCCCGTCAATTCGTCCGCCCCGCAATTCGCGACACGTCGGGTCGCGCATCCACCTTGAAGCAGGAGGGCCCATGCCCGCATGTCTCACCGGCCCTTCGGCCGAGCCCCTTGATGTCGCCGACCTGAAGGACTTCCTCCGCATCACCCAGGACGCGGAGGACGCGCTTCTCGCGCGCCTCGTCACCACCGCCCGCCAGATGGTGGAGAGCGCGGCCGCGCGCATCCTCATGACCCAGACCTGGCGCGTGACGCGCGATGCCTGGCCGCCCTCCGGCCTGCTCCTGCTGCCGCTCGCCCCGGCGGTGTCGCTGGCTGCCGCCCGGCTGCGCCACGCGGACGGGAGCGAGACGGCCCTGCCGCTCTCCGCCTTCACGCTGCGGGGCGACCGGACGCCGGCGGTGCTCGCCTGCGACCGGTCCGCGCTCCCCGCGCCGGACCGCGCGGTGGGCGGCATCGAGCTGGACCTCGTGCTGGGCTATGGCGAGGCCGGGGACGTGCCCGGCGATCTCGTCCAGGCGGTGCGGCTGCTGGCGGCGCATCTCTATGAGCGGCGGGAGGAGGCGGGCCTCGGTGGTCTGCTGCCGGACGGCGTCGCGGCGCTGCTGCGCCCCTATCGCATGGTGCGGCTGTGAGCCAGGCTCGGGGCGCGGCGGCGCTTCGCCACCTCTTCCAGCACCGGACGGCGGTGGACCTGCCGGACGGCATGGGCGGGGTGGCACGCACCTGGCTCACCGTGGACCGGCTCTGGGGCGCCATCGAGGCCGTGTCGGACGGCCCGGCCCTCGCGGAGGAACGGCCCATCGCCATGCTGGCGCACCGCGTCACCGTGCGCGCGCCCAATACGCTCGCGCCCGGCGACCGGCTGGTGCTCGGCGCGCGCGTCTTCGAGGTGCAGAGCGTCACCGACCCGGACGGGCGCGGGCGCCTCTCGCGCTGCCGCTGCCTGGAGGAGCAGACATGATCGTCACGTCCCACGCCGAGGGCGATGCGGGCCTCGCGGAGCGGCTCGCCCGTGTGCTCGCTCCCCGCCTCACGCAGGCCGCCCTGAACCGCGCGGAAGCCGTGCTCGCCGCCGAGGCCGCCCGCGCGGGCATCGTCCTGGAGCGGGAGGCGGACGGCGCGCGCCGCCGCCTCGGCAGCACCACCCCCGCCGCCGTGGCGCGGGAGACCGGCGGCCTCTCGGCGGAAGCCGACCCCTGGCTCGCGCCGGGTCTCGCCTTGTTGCGGAGGCGGGCATGAGCACCCCCATGAACGCGGCGCTGGCCCTGCGCCAGGCGCTGTACGAGCGGCTGGCGGCGGATGCGCCGCTGCTAGCCGTGCTGGGCGGGCCGCGCATCCACGACGCGCCGCCCCCCGACGCGGCCTTTCCCTTCGTCACCCTGGGCGAGGCGCTGGTGTCCGACTGGTCCAGCGCCACCGAGGGCGGCACCGAGCAGAGCCTCACGCTGCACGCCTATTCCCGCGCGGGTGGACGGCGGGAGGGCTTCGCCATCGCCGCCGCCGTGCAGCAGGCGCTGCACGACGCGCCTTTGGCCCTGTCCGGCCACCGCCTCGCCAATCTGCGCGCCACCACCGCCGAGGTGCGCCGCGACGGCGACGGGCGGACCTATCACGCGCTGATCCGGTTCCGGGCCGTGACGGAGCCGGCCTAGAGGCGGATCGACATTCAAGCGGGCGAGACTGTTCTTTTCAGAAAGCGGCGTCATGGCCGGGCTCGTCCCGGCCATGACGGCCCCGAGGGGCGGGACTCCATCCATCGATCTGAATGTCGATGCGGCCTGGAGGCCACCCCTTCCGCACCACGCGCCTGTCGTGCCCGGGCTCGTCCTGGGCACCCCGCCCGCCGGCACGCATCGCCCTTCCGGAAGCCCCGCCGTGCCGGTGTCCTGAGCGGACCCGGCCTCCCATCCACCGCCCATCCATCCCCACCCAAAGGAGGCCCCCATGGCCGCGCAGAAGGGCAAGGACCTCTTGCTGAAGGTTCTCGACGGATCGTCCTATGTCACCGTGGCGGGGCTGCGTTCCCGGCGCATCGCCTTCAACGCCCAGGCGGTGGATGCCACCAATGCGGATTCCGCCGGGCGGTGGCGCGAGCTGCTGGCGGGCGCGGGCCTGAAGCGGGCCAGCATCACCGGCGCGGGCGTGTTCAAGGACGCCGCCTCGGACGCGCTGGTGCGCACCGCCTTCTTCGACGGCACGCTGAAGACCTGGCAGGTGCTGATCCCCGATTTCGGCACCGTCACCGGCCCGTTCCAGATCACCGCCCTGGAGATGGGCGGCGACCATGATCGCGAGGTGACGTTCGACGTCACCCTGGAGAGCGCGGGCGAACTCGCCTTCGCCGCCATCTGACCGGCAGGAGGCTCCCATGGCCAACGCTCGGCGCGGCGAGGTGGAGGCGGTCATCGATGGCCGCCGCCGCATCCTCGTCCTCACCCTCGGCGCGCTCGCCGAGCTGGAAGCCGCGTTCGGCGCGGCGGATCTCATGGCGCTCGCGGAGCGCTTCTCGGCCGGTCGCCTCGGCGCGCGGGACGTGACCCAGGTGCTCGCCGCCGGCCTGCGCGGCGCGGGCGAGGCGGTGACGCCGGAGGAGGTGGCGGCCATGCGGGTGGAGGACGGCGCCGTGGGCTGCGTGCGGCTCGTCCATGCGCTGCTCGCGGCCACGTTCGGCAGGGAGGGCACGCAGGCGGACGGTCCGCGCCCTCCGGCGCCGCCGGAGGGGTGAGGCGGGCGCCGGACCCGTTTCCCTGGGGCCTGGCGATGCATGCCGGCCTCGGCCTCCTGCGGCTTCCTCCCGACGCCTTCTGGGGCATGACGCCCCGTGAATTGTCCGCCGCCTTGGGATGGACCGGCGCGCGCGCCGCCCATTGCGACCGCGCCACGCTGGAGGCGCTGCTGCGGCGCTTCCCGGATGCAATCTGAACCCTGAAGGAGGACCGCATGGCCGGTCTCGATGCCCCCATCGACAGCGTCTCCGTGGAGATCGCCGTCGACACCCGCGCCTTCCGCACCCAGCTCGCCGATGCCGAGCGCCTGGCGCGCGGCTTCGCCTCCACGCTCGGCGATGCCTTCACCGGTGTCGCGGTGAAGGGAAAGGACGTGGGCGACGTTGTGGAGGGCATCGGCCAGCGCCTGACCTCCATGGCGCTGAACCTTGCCCTGAAGCCCGTGGAGCAGGGCGTCTCCAGCCTGTTCTCGGGGGTGCTCGGCCTCAACGGCTTCGCCGATGGCGGGGTGTTGGCAGACGGGCGCGTGCAGCCCTTCGCGAAAGGCGGCGTGGTGGCCGCGCCCACCTATTTCCCCCTGGCCTCGGGCGCCGGGCTCATGGGCGAGGCGGGGGCGGAGGCCATCCTCCCGCTGTCGCGCGGGGCGGACGGCGCGCTGGGCGTGCGCATGGAGGGCGGCGCGTCCGCGCGCGGGTCGGTGGTGGTGAATGTCACGACGCCGGATCCCGGCGCCTTCCGCCGCTCGGAGGCCTATCTCTCCGGCCTCGTGGCCCGCGCCGTGGCGCGCGGACAGCGCGGCGCATGATCGTCAGCGGGGCGCGGGCGTGCGCGACGATACGGGTGATGCTCGGGATCCGCGACAGCGCCGTCCTGATTTCGGAGCGTGCCGTCGCCGCAGCGCAGCCGAACGGCCGGACCCTCGCAGAGGGAAAGCCGCGCACATGAAAAAGGCCCCGCTCGGGGGCCGGAGAGGGGCCGGAAAACCGGCGCCGCCCTGGGCTGAGAAGGCGGCATGGAATGCCGCCGTCCACCTCTTCCATTCACGCCGGGAAACCGAGCCCGGCGCGATACCTGTCAGGCCGTTTCGGCGGGCCGGAGCCCGCCGTCCGTCATGCGCCGGGGCGCGTCACTTCTTGGCGGGAGCCTTCGCCGGAGCCTTGGCCGGGGCCTTGGCGGCGGGCTTTTCCTCCACCTTGGCAGCGGCCGGCTTGGCGGCCTTCGGAGCCGCAGCCTTCGGAGCCGCCGCCTTGGGAGCCGCGGCCGCCTTCGGGGCGGCAGCTGCCTTGGGGGCGTCCTTGGCCGCAGGCTTCGCGGCCGGCGCCTTGGCCGTGGCCGCCTTGGGAGCGGCAGTGGCTTTCGCAGCCGCCTTCGGAGCAGCGGCGGCCTTGGGCGCAGCGGCTTTCGGAGCGGCGGGCTTGGCGGCCTTCGGAGCCGCAGCCTTCGGCGCGGCCTTGGGGGCTTCGGCCTTGGTGGCGGGCTTCGCCGCAGCGGGCTTGGCGGCTGCAGGCTTGGCGGGGGCGGCCTTGGCGGGGGCCTTGGCAGCGGCCTTCGCCGGAGCCTTGGCGGCCTTCGCCGGGGCCGGAGCGGGAGCCGCCTCGGCCTTGGTCTCGGGGGCCTTCGCGACCGCCTTGGGAGCGGCCTTCGCAGGGGTCTTCGCAGCGGTTTTGGCGGGCGCCTTGGGGGCCGCCGCCGCCGGCTTCGCAGGCGCCTTCGCGGCAGCCTTCGCAGGCGCTTTGGCGGCGGTCTTCTTCTCGGGCTTCGTGGCCATGATGAGGCTCCATCCTCGATGAGGCGATGAAAGTCAAAGCGCGCAGCTAACCTATGTCAAGCCGGCGGATACTGAAAAGCATCCAGTTTTGACAGGAGAATAAAGAATATGCCCGCCTTTCATGAAATTCTGTTTCCTCTCGATGTGGCTTTGGGCGCATCCGGCGGACCGGAGCGGCTCACGGAGGTGGTCACGAGCGTCTCCGGGCGCGAGGAGCGCAACGCGCGGCGCGCTGATTCGCGGCGGCGATTCGATGCCGGATACGGGGTCAAAACCCTCGCCGCCCTGAGCGAGGTGGTGGCCTTCTTCGAGGAGCGTCGCGGGCGCCTCCACGGCTTCCGCTGGCGTGACCGCCTGGACCATTCCTCCGCGCCCCCGGGCATCGCGCCCACCGCCTTCGACCAGGTGATCGGAACCGGCGACGGAAGCCGCTCCGTGTTCGCGCTGACCAAGACCTACGGAGGTCTCCACGCGCCCTATGCGCGGGCCATCGCGAAGCCCGTCTCGGGCAGCGTGCGCGTGAGCGTCGCGAGCGTGGAGAAGGCGGAGGGGAGCGCGTTTGCGATCGACGCCGCGAAGGGCCTTGTCACCTTCCTTCCGGGCCACGTTCCGGCCGCAGGCGCGGTGGTCCGTGCGGGCTTCCTGTTCGATGTGCCGGTGCGCTTCGACACCGATTTCCTGGAGGTGAATCTCTCCGCCTTCGCGGCCGGTGAGATCCCCCGCATCCCCATCGTCGAGATCCGGCCCTGACCCTTCCTTATGCCGCGCGAGGAGACCGCCATGAGACATGTTCCCGAAGCCCTCCAGGCCATGCTGGACAGCGGCGTCACCACGCTCTGCCATGGCTGGCGCGTCACGCGTCGCGACAGCCATGTGCTGGGCTTCACGGACCATGACCGCGACCTCGTGGTGGACGGCCTGTCCTTCGTCGCGGGCTCGGGCATCCAGGGCAGCGAAAGCGTGCTGGCGCAGGGCCTCGGCGTGACCGGGCTGGAACTGTCCGGCGCGCTCGGCGCGGCCACGCTGGAGGAGGCGGATCTCGCCGCCGGCCGCTATGATGGCGCACGGGTGGACCAGCTCCTCATCGACTGGTCGGACCCCGCCAACCACATGCTGCTCCGGCGGGGCACCATCGGCGAGGTGCGGCGCGAGGGCGGGGCGTTCGTCGCCGAATTGCGCGGGCCCGCCGATGCCCTGAACGAGACGCGCGGACGCCTGTTCGGCGCGCTGTGCGACGCCGATTTCGGTGATGCCCGATGCGGCGTCGATCTCGACCGGCCGGAGCGCCGCGCGGGCGCCGTGGTGACTGAGGTGCGCGGTGCGCTCCTCCTCGCCGTGGACGGCATCGACGGCTATGAGGACGGCACCTTCACCGACGGGCGCGCGGTGTTTTCCGGCGGCGCGAACGCGGGCTTCGTGACCGAGGTGAAGCACCATGCGGCGGGCACGCTCCAGCTCTGGCAACGCCCGCCCGCGTCGGTGTCCGAGGGCGACGCCCTCACGGTGATCGCGGGCTGCGACAAGCGCTTCTCCACCTGCCGCGACCGGTTCGCCAACACGGTGAATTTCCGGGGCTTCCCCCACATGCCCGGCAACGATTTCGTGGTCTCCATCGCCGTGCCCGGCGAGGGCGGCAATGACGGCTCGGTGCTGGCATGAGCGCGGCTCTGCGGGCGGCCATCGTCGCCGAGGCACGGGCCTGGATCGGCACGCCCTACCTGCACCGCGCCTCGGTGCGCGGGGCGGGCGCGGACTGCCTGGGCCTGGTGCGCGGCGTGTGGCGCGCCGTGCTGGGGCCGGAGCCCGAGGCGCTCCCCGCCTATGCGCCCGACTGGGCGGAGGCGGGGCGGGCGGAGACGCTGGCCGACACCGCGCTTCGCCACATGCGCTCCGTCCCCCCCGAAGAGGCGCGGCCGGGCGATTTGCTGCTGTTCCGCTTCCGCGCGCACCTGCCCGCCAAGCACGCCGCCATCCTGAGCGCGCCGGTGCGCATGATCCACGCCTATGACGGCGCCTGCGTGTGCGAGGGCGACCTCGCCCCGTGGTGGCGCCGCCGCCTCGCCTACGCCTTCGCATTTCCGGGCGCCTGAGCGCCCTTTCCAGCACATCGGAGAGACACATGGCGACGCTGCTTCTCGGCGCGGCGGGCTCGCTCGCGGGCGGCGCCCTGTTCGGCCCCGTGGGGGCGCTGGCGGGGCGGGCGCTCGGCGCGCCGAGAAGC
>JACESF010000118.1 GCA_013911975.1 Hyphomicrobiales bacterium
CCCGAGAAGAAGGGCCCGCCCGCCCAGCAGGCGGTGCTCGCCGCCATCGAAGCGGTGCGCGCCGCCCTGCCCGCCGGGGCGGGCCCGGACACCGCGCCCATGGTGGACGCGCTGCGCGCCCAGCGCGCCCAGGCCGTCTGCCAGGCTCTGCGGGACGGACCGCCGCGCCGCTGGGTGGGCACCATCTCCCAGGTGGGTGTGAACGAGGACAAGCGCGGCACCCTCACCGTAGACATCGCCCCGGGGGTGAGCGTGAAGACCTGGAACACCGCCCCGGCGGATGCCGGCTACGGCACGCTGCTGGATCCGAAATCGCCCTTCTTCTTGGCCGCCGAGATGTTCGGCCGCGGGCAGCAGGTGGTCTTCTCCGGCACCCTCTTCCCCTCGCCCCTCGACTGCGTGAGCCTCTCCAGCCTCAGCCCGGTGACGGTGCTGCGGGAGCCGGCCTTCATCCTGAAATTCGATGAACTGGGCCCGCTCGGCCCGGTGAAATCCCTCCAGGCGGCGGCGGAGGCCAAGGGAGAGGGGAAGGCGGAGGGCAAAGCCGAAAGCAAGGCCGACGCGAAAGCCGCCAAGGGCGACCATACGGGCAGCACGGGAAAGCATTGAGACTGCGGCCCGGCGATCCCGCCCGTGCGGAACCGGCGCGGCCTGCCCTCACCCGAACCGCCGCCCCGCCTCGATCGCCAGCCCCAAGCCCACCGAGCCGAACGTGTCGCCTTCCGCCACCTTGGCGTGGGGGAGCGTGGCGAGGATGGCGGCGCGGACATGGGCGAGGCGGGTGGAGCCGCCGGTGAGGAAGACCGCGTCGATGGCCCCCGCGTCCACTCCCGCCGCCGACAGGCACGCGCCGATGCGCGCGGCGATGCGCTCCGCCAGCAGGCCCGTGTCGGCCACGAGGTCGGCATGGGACACGCCCACCGATAGCCCGGCCTCCACCAAGGAGAGGTCGAGCACCGTCTCGCCCGCCTCGGCCACCGCGATCTTCGCCGCCTCGGAGGCGAGCGCGAGGGCGTGGCCCCGTTCCTCGCCGAGCACGCGGGCGAGGCGCGCCACCTTCTCCGGCTCGCGGGCGTCGCGCTCCAGGTCGCGCACCATGCGGTGGGTGCGCGCGTCATAGAGCCGGTTGATGGCCGACCAGGTAGCGAGGTCCTGGTAGAGCGCGGCGGGCATGGAGAGGCCCGCCCGCTTCAGCGGCGCGCCGAAGCCGAGATGCGGCATGATGCGGGCGAGCGACAGGCCCCGGTCGAAATCCGTGCCGCCGATGCGCACGCCCTCGTTGGCCAGGATGTCGGCGGCGCGGTCCGCCTTCTCCCGGCGCTCCGGGGAGAGGCGCACCACGGAGAAGTCCGAGGTGCCGCCGCCGATGTCGGCGATCAGCGCCAGTTCCTCGCTGCCCACCTGCCGCTCATAGTCGAGGGCCGCCGCGATGGGCTCGAACTGGAAGGCGCGGGTGGAGAAGCCCACCTGCCGGGCGATCTCGTCCAGCGCGTCCTGCGCCTTGGCATCGCCCTCCGGGTCGCCGTCCACGAAATGCACCGGGCGGCCCAGCACCACGGCGTCCAGCGGCGCGCCTGCCGCCGCCTCGCCGCGCGCCTTCACCTCGGCGAGGAAGGTGGCGATCACGGCGCGGAATCCCAGCCGCTGGCGGCCCACCGCCGTGGTCTCGTCGATAAGGCTGGAGCCGAGCACCGCCTTCAGCGAGCGCATCAGCCGCCCGTCCTGCCCGCCCACATAGGCGGCCATGGCCGCGCGGCCAACCACCGGCGCGCCGACGCGGGGAAAGAAGATGGCGCTCGGCAGCGTGTCCGCCGCGCCTTCCAAGGGTGCGAGGAACGGCCCGTTGCCGCCTGTCAGGCCCAAAGTGGTGTTGGAGGTTCCGAAATCGAGCCCGCACGCCGCCATGGTCCCCGCCTCCTCGCCGTGAAGGGGGCGCTTGCTAGGCCATTGTGCGCCGCAGCGCAAGGGCGGAACCGCAGGGTTGCGGCCTCGCCCCTGCCATGGCATAGAAATGATACATTATATCTTTTATAGGTCCGCCATGCCCGCGCCCGCCGCTGATCCCCGCCTTCCCGTCACCATCCTGTCCGGCTTCCTGGGGGCGGGAAAGACCACCTTGCTCAACCACATCCTGGCCAATCGCGAGGGGCGGCGGGTGGCGGTGATCGTCAACGACATGAGCGAGGTGAACATCGACGCCGAGCTGGTGCGCCAGGGCGGCGGCGACCTCTCCCGCAGCGAGGAAACGCTGGTGGAAATGACCAACGGCTGCATCTGCTGCACGCTGCGCGGCGACCTGCTGGAGAACGTCACCCGCCTCGCCCGCGAGGGGCGCTATGACGCGCTCGTGATCGAGGGCACCGGCATCGCCGAGCCCCTGCCCGTGGCCGCGACCTTCGAGTTCCGCGACGAGGACGGCTTCTCCCTCTCCGACCTCGCCCGGCTGGACACCATGGTCACGGTGGTGGACGCCACGGGCCTGCTGAAGGATTACGGTTCCGCCGACTTCCTGCGCGACCGGGGCGAGAGCCTGGGGGAGGAGGACCAGCGCACCCTGGTGGACCTGCTGGTGGACCAGATGGAATTCGCGGACACCATCGTGCTCAACAAGGTGTCCGCCACCGATGGCGACACCCTCGCCCAGGCGCGGGCGGTGGTGCGCGCGCTCAATCCCCGCGCCCGCCTGCTGGAGGCGGATTTCGCCCGCGTGCCCCTCGCCGAGGTGCTGGAGACCGGCCGCTTCGACTTCGAGGCTGCCCACGCCCACCCCCTGTGGTACCGCGAGCTGCACGGCTTCGCCGACCATGTGCCGGAGACCGAGGAATACGGCGTCACCAGCTTCGTCTACCGCGCCCGGCGGCCGTTCCACCCGGAGCGGTTCGCGGGCTTCCTGAAGCAGACATGGCCGGGGCTGGTGCGGGCGAAGGGCCTGTTCTGGCTGGCCACCCGGGATGCCCATGTGGGCGACATGAGCCTTGCGGGCGCCATCTGCCGCACCGAGCCGCTGGGCTATTGGTGGGCCGCCGTGCCGCCGGAGCGCTGGCCCTCGGACGCCGGCTGGCGCGCGGAGCTGCGGCGCCACTGGATTGCGGGCTATGGCGACCGGCGGCAGGAACTGGTCTTCATCGGCCTGAAGGCGGAGCTGGACGAGGCGGGCGTCCGCACGGCGCTCGATGCCTGCCTTGTGGGGCCGACGGACCCTGCCCTGCTGGACTTCGCCAAGCTCCGGCACCTGCCGGATCCCTTCCCCGCCTGGGGCAACGCGGCCTGAGCGTCAGTCGGAGCAGGCCAGGCGGCGGCCGAAGGCCAGCATAAAGACGAAGGCGACGATGAAGGCTGCGCCGTGCACCCAGGGCGGGGCCCAGTCGAAGAAGCCGTAGCTCACCACCGTCACCACCAGCGCGACGGCGCCCGATGCCGCGAGCGAGGTGCCGGTCATGGCGCGCTCGCACGGTTCATCCACCGGTTCCGGCGGTGGCAGGTTCCGGTTGGCCACCAGCTTCAGATTGTTGCGTCTCTCTGCCGACATGACGCGTTCCGGGCAGTTTCGCGAAGAAAGTGTCAACCAAAACGAGCGGGACGAAAAGCCCCTCTAAATGGACCATATTACCCACCGGCAGGAAAGAGGTGTTCGTTTCTTGTCCGGCGTTCGAGTATCCGCCGGGAACCCGGACCCCTGCAAGCGTCTTGTCTCCGTAACGCTGCAACAAGCGCAACCCATGCGACGGGAGACGCACGCATGAAACTCTTCGCCACCGCCGGCGCCGACCGGACGAAACTCGACGAATTTGAACGCTGGGCCTCCGGGCTCGCCAGCACGGCCATGGGCTCCTGGGGCGCCCGCCGGGGCGGCTGGATCGGCCTTCTCGCGCTCGCAGGCGCGGGCTTCCTGGCGTGGCGGGCCGGAACCGGCCAATCCCTGATCCCCGGCCAGGAGCAGCCGCGCCGCGCCGCCAAGACGCCGGCCCGCCGCCTCGCCGGCCCCCGCCGCGCGCAGGCGTCCCGCTCCGCCGCTGCCGATGAGAAGGCGCCCGCCAAGGCCCGCACGGCCAAGTCGGCCGCTTCGAAGTCGGGCACGTCCCGGGCCGGAAGCGCGAAGTCCAGCGCCGCCAAGGCCCCGCGCAAGCGCGCCGCCGCGAAGACCGCGCCGAAGGCCGACATGAAGGTGAGCGACACCAAGAGCGCGGAAACCAAGACGGGCGCCTCGCGCACGGGCGGCGAGATCCGCGCGAGCGAAACCCGCGCCCGGTCCAAGGCGCCCCGGTCTAAGGCGAGCACTGCCAAGGCGAGCGCAACTAAGACGAATGGCGCGCACCACGCCCATGCCAGGAGCGAGGCGAAGCCGAAGCCCGCCCCGACCGCTCATTCCTGAGCGGCGTGCGCGCCCTCAGACGCTCTCCGCGTAGCGCTCATAGGCGTGTTCGACGGTGAGGATGTGGGCGCGCATGGCGGCGGCGGCCTCGGCCTTGTCGCCGCGCAGGATCGCCGTCACCACCGCGTCATGCTCCGAATAGGAGAGCGCGAGGCGGCCGAGATTGCGGAACTGCGCGCGGCGAAACGGCTGGAGCCGCGCGCGCGTCGCGAGCGTCAGTTCCGTGAGATAGGCGTTGTGCGCGCCCGCATAGAGGAAGGTGTGGAAGCGCTCATTCAGGAAGGTGTAATTGGTCTCGTCCCCCTTGCGGGTGAGGTCGGCGAGATCCGCATGGATCGCCTGGAGCTGGCCGCGCTCGGAGGCGGTCATGTTCACCGCGCACAGGCCCGCGCATAGGGCCTCCAGTTCCGCCATCACCTCGAACATACCCCGCAGCCGGTCCAGCGAGGGCTTCGCCACCAGGGCCGAGCGGTGGGGCCGCGTCTCCACGAGGCCGGAGGCGGCAAGGTCGCGGATTACTTCCCGGACGGGGGTGCGCGACACGCCGTAGCGCTTGGCGATCTCCATCTCTTCCAAAGCCGTTCCGGGCGCGATGCGCCCGCCGACGATGTCGTCCGCGATCTGCAGGCGCAGTTCCTCGGTGCGGGTGACGCTGCGCACCGCGGCACGGCGCCGCCGCGCGGGGGCCGGGCGGTCGAGGCTGAGGCTCTGGGTGACGAAAGGGCTCATGGCAGGAACGGTACCGAGATTCTCTAGGAGGGCGAAGAGGTCAGGCGGGGTCCGCGATGACGCTCACCTGGGCGGCAACCACCTGCCAGCCCTCGGGAAAGTGCACCCAGGTCTGTTGCTGGCGGCCGATCTTGCCTACGGCGCCTTCGCGGGTGAACAAAGTGGAGGCCACCGCGAAGTCCGTGCCGTAGGTGGTGATGACCGTGCGCGAGAGGGTGCGGGCGAGGCCCACGGGAGACCGGGCCCTGCGGAAGGCGCGGATCTCGTCCATGCCGTAGAGATTCTCCCCGCCGCCGTAGCGGATGGTCTCCGGCGCATCGCGGAACAGCGCCTCAAGGGTTTCCACGTCGTTGGTGACGAGGGCTTCCTCGTAGCGGGCGAAGGCGGCTTCCATCTCCGCCAGCACGTCGGGTCGGTTGATCTCCACGTCGCATCCTCACGCAGTACAAGCCGGGCCGCGAGGCCCGGCGGATCACAAGGGGGCCACCGGCGCCTTCGCCGTGCCGGCCGTCGCCAGTGCCTGCGCCACGCGCAGGGCGAGGTCCTCCCGCCAGGGCGGCGCGATCACCTGGACCCCCAGCGGCAAGCCCCCGTCCACCCAGACCGGCACGGCCGCCACCGGCAGGCCGATGAAGGAGATGGGCTGCGTGAACAGGCCGAGATTCGGCCGCACCAGCAGCGTCTCACCATCCAGCACGAATGTCTTCTGCCCCAGCTCCGGCGCCCGGCACGGCGTCGAAGGCGCCAGCAGCACGTCCACCTCCTCGAACAGGGCCAACATCTGCGCGCGGAAGACGCGGCGGAATTTCTGGGCGGCGTTCACCCAGGCGGCGGGAATGGCGAGGCCCGCGATCAGCCGGTCGCGCACCGCCGGGTCGAAATCCTGCGGGCGGGCATGGAGGCGCCGGGCATGGAGCGCGGCGCCCTCGGCGGCGGTCATCACATAGGCCGCCGCACGGGCGCGGGCGGCCTCTGGAATGTCCACGGTGCGCGTCGCACCGAGGGCGGCTGCCGCCAGATCCACGGCGGCGAACGCCTCCGGCAAAGCGCGGGCGCGGAAATAGCCGCCCGCCACCGCGATGCGCAGACCGCCGACGCCTTCGTCCATGAGTGGCGCCACCGGCTCGTAGGGGCGCGGCGTCAGGGCCGGGTCGTCCGGGTCCTCGCCCTGCATGGCGTCATAGGCCAGCGCGAGGTCCAGCGGGCAGCGCGCGAACGGGCCGAGATGGTCGAGGGAGGCAACGAACGGGAAGGTGCGCGCGCGGGAGAGGCGCCCATAAGTCGGCTTCAGCCCGAACAGGCCGCACAGCGCGGAGGGCACGCGAATGGAGCCGTTGGTGTCCGAGCCCAGCGCCAGGGGCACCTCTCCCGCCGCCACCGCCGCGCCGGACCCGCCGGAAGAGCCGCCGGACATATGGCCCAGGGCATGGGGGTTGCGCGAGGGGCCGTCATGGGCGTTCTCGCCCGTGAAGTCATAGGCGTATTCGCCCATGTTGAGCCCGCCGACCAGCACCGCGTCCGCGGCCTCCAGCCGCTCCACCAGGGTGGCGTCGCGCGGCGCGGGGGGCAGGTCGCGGTTGATCTTCGACCCCGCGCGGGTGGTGGTGCCCGCCATGTCGAACAGGTTCTTCACCGCGAAGGGCACGCCGGCGAGCCGGCCCAGTTCCCGGCCCGCCGCGCGGGCGGCATCCACCGCGTCCGCCTTGGCGCGGGCGCGCTCGGCGGTGATGTCGGTGAAGGCGTTCACCTGCGGCTCCAGCGCCGCGATGCGGGCAAGGCTCGCCTCCAGCACCGCGCGGGCTGTGACGGTGCCCGCCTTCACGGCGGCGGCGATCTCATGGGCGGGCGCGACGGCATAGGCGGCCGCGTCGGGGGCCGGGGTCTGCTCGGTCATGGCCGGTACACCGGAGCGGGCTCCGCCTCTTCCTCGAACTCATAGGCCATCACGAAATGGGCGGCGTCCGCCACGTTGCGCAGATAGGCCATGGCCTCGCGATGCCACTCGCCCTCCACGGGAATGGCGAAGGTGCCGATGGCGCCGTCCAGCAGGCGCTCCAGGTCGCGCTCCTCGGGCGGGGGAATGGGGGTCTCTGACACGGACATCGAACTCCCTTTCGTGATTTCCTCGGACGATGCGTCGATGCAGGTCCGTCCCATGCTCCACCGCGGAGCCGCGGCCTGGGTCTTGATCCGCGCCGCTGGCCCGGTTGCCCCCTCCCCAACCCTCCCCCGCAAGCGGGAGAGGGGGTTTTGCGTTGCGCGGGCGGGAAAGCCCTCTCCCGCTTGCGGGGGAGGGTT
>JACESF010000119.1 GCA_013911975.1 Hyphomicrobiales bacterium
GAAAACGCCCCTTGCGCCCGCGATAAAAAAACGTACGATCGTTTCCAAGCCGGCCTGGACCGGCATTGGGGAGGATCGGGGCACGGGGAGGAATGGGCACGGGGAGCGTCTCCCGCGCCGCCGTTCCGGCCGTCCACGCCCTCTTCCGCACGCTGAGACCTGCTGAGAGAGGTGAGGCACCATGGCCATCATCGAGGACGCGGTGGACCGCCGGTCCGACGCCTATGCCCGCAACCGCGAGGCGCTCGCCGCCAGCGTGGCGGACCTTCGTGGCCATGTGGAGCGCATCGCGGAAGGCGGCGGCACCGTCGCCCGCGAGCGGCACCTGAAGCGCGGAAAGCTGCTGCCGCGCGACCGCATCCGCACCTTGCTGGACACCGGCTCGCCCTTCCTCGAACTGTCGCAGCTCGCCGGCTTCGGCATGTATGACGACGAGGTGCCCGCCGCCGGAATCATCACCGGCATCGGCCGGGTCTCGGGCCGCGAATGCATGATCGTCGCCAACGACGCGACGGTGAAGGGCGGCACCTACTTTCCGATGACCATCAAGAAGCACCTGCGCGCCCAGACCATCGCGCGGGAGAATCATCTGCCCTGCCTCTATCTGGTGGATTCCGGCGGCGCCAATCTGCCGAACCAGGACGAGGTGTTCCCCGACCGCGAGCATTTCGGCCGCATCTTCTTCAACCAGGCCAACATGTCGGCGGAAGGCATCGCCCAGGTGGCCGTGGTGATGGGCTCGTGCACGGCGGGCGGCGCCTATGTGCCGGCCATGGCCGACCAGTCCATCATGGTGAAGAATCAGGCCACCATCTTCCTGGGCGGCCCGCCCCTCGTGAAAGCGGCCACCGGCGAGGTGGTGACGGCCGAGGAACTGGGCGGGGCCGACGTGCACACCCGCGTCTCCGGCGTCGCCGACCACATGGCGGAGAACGACGCCCACGCGCTCGGCATCGCCCGCACCATCGTCGCGAACCTCAACACGTCCAAGGCCCACAGCCTCGACATCGCCCCGCCCCGCGCGCCGCTCTACGACGCGGAGGAGATCTACGGCATCGTCTCCCAGGATCCGAAGAAGCCGTTCGACGTGCGCCAGATCATCGCGCGCATCGTGGACGGCTCGGAGTTCGACGAGTTCAAGCCGCTCTACGGCCAGACCCTGGTGACGGGCTTCGCCCGCATCTTCGGCTATCCCGTGGGCATCATCGCCAATAACGGCATCCTGTTCTCCGAGAGCGCGCTGAAGGGCGCCCACTTCGTGGAGCTGTGCTGCCAGCGGAACATTCCCCTCGTCTTCCTCCAGAACATCACCGGCTTCATGGTGGGGCGGAAATACGAGAGCGGCGGCATCGCCAAGGACGGCGCGAAGCTGGTCAACGCGGTCTCCTGCGCCAGCGTGCCGAAATTCACCGTGGTGATCGGCAATTCCTTCGGCGCCGGAAACTACGGCATGTGCGGGCGCGCCTATGATCCGCGCTTCCTGTGGATGTGGCCCAATTCGCGCATCTCGGTGATGGGCGGCGAGCAGGCGGCGAACGTGCTCGCCCAGGTGAAGCGCGACGGCATCGAGGGCAAGGGCGGCTCCTGGTCGCCTGAGGACGAGGCGGCCTTCAAGGCGCCCATCCAGGCCCAGTACGAACGCCAGGGCCATCCTTATTACTCCTCCGCCCGCCTGTGGGACGACGGCGTCATCGACCCCGCCGACACCCGCATGGTGCTGGCGCTGGCCCTCTCCGCGACGCTCAACGCCCCCGCCAGGGAGACACGCTTCGGCGTGTTCCGGATGTGAGCCTGCTCGTCACCCACCAGGACGGCGTCGCCGTCCTCACCCTGAACCGTCCGGAAGTGCACAATGCCTTCGACGACGCGCTCATCGCCGCCCTCACGGCCGCCTATGAGGCGGCGGGGCGCGATCCCGGCGTGCGCGCCGTCCTGCTGCGGGCGGAAGGGCCGTCCTTCTGCTCCGGCGGCGACCTCAACTGGATGCGCCGCATGGCGGCCTATTCGGTGGAGGAGAATCTCGACGATGCCGGGCGCCTCGGCGCCCTCATGCACACCATCGACACCTGCCCGAAGCCGACCCTGGCGCGGGTGCACGGCTCCGCCTTCGCGGGCGCCATCGGCCTCATCGCCTGCTCGGACATCGCGGTGGCGGTGCCGGAGGCGCTGTTCGCCGTCACCGAGGTGCGCATCGGCCTCATCCCGGCGGTGATCAGCCCCTATCTCGTGCGCGCCATGGGCGCGCGGCAGGCGCGGCGCTATTTCCTGACCGCCGAGCGCTTCGACGCGCAGACCGCCCTGGCGCTGGGCCTCGTGCACGAGGTGGTGCCCGCCGACGCGCTGGACGGGGCCATCGCCCGCCACCTGAAGGCGCTCACCGTGGGCAGCCCCGCCGCCATCGCCGCCACCAAGGCCCTGGTGGCCGCCGTGGACCGGCCGCTCTCGGACGCGGTCATCGCCGACACCGCGCGGCGCATCGCCGACCAGCGCGCCAGCCGCGACGGGCGCGAGGGCCTCACCGCCTTCCTTGAAAAACGCAAACCCGAATGGGGGCAGTCATGACCCGGCCCATCCGTACCCTCCTCATCGCCAATCGCGGCGAGATCGCGGTCCGGGTCATGCGCACCGCGCGGGCCATGGGGCTGAAGACGGTCGCCGTCTATTCCGAGGCGGACGCCCGCGCGCTCCATGTGGAGAGCGCCGACGAGGCCTATCCCATCGGCCGCGCCCCGGCGCGCGAGAGCTACCTGCGCATCGACGCCATCCTCGACGCCGCCCGCAAGGCGGGCGCGGACGCCATCCATCCCGGCTACGGCTTCCTGTCGGAGAATGCCGATTTCGCGGACGCCTGCGCCAAGGCGGGCATCGCCTTCGTGGGCCCACCCGCCTCGGCGATCCGCGCCATGGGCTCCAAGAGCGCCGCCAAGGCCCTCATGGAGAAGGCGGGCGTGCCCCTCGTGCCCGGCTATCACGGCGAGGACCAGGACCCCGCGCTGCTGGCGCGCGAGGCGGACCGGATCGGCTATCCCGTGCTCATCAAGGCCTCCGCCGGCGGCGGCGGCAAGGGCATGAAGGTGGTGCGCGCCCCGGGCGAATTTGCGGACGCCCTGGCCTCCGCGCAGCGCGAGGCGAAGAACGCGTTCGGCGACGACCGGGTGCTGATCGAGAAATATCTCACCAAGCCGCGCCATATCGAGGTGCAGGTGTTCGCGGACGTCCACGGGAACTGCGTCTACCTGCATGAGCGCGACTGCTCCATCCAGCGCCGCCACCAGAAGGTGGTGGAGGAAGCCCCCGCCCCGGGCATGAGCGCCGAGCGGCGCATGCGCATGGGCCTTGCCGCCGTGGATGCCGCCAAGGCGGTGGGCTATGTGGGCGCGGGCACGGTGGAATTCATCGCCGAGGGCGACGACTTCTTCTTCATGGAGATGAACACCCGCCTCCAGGTGGAGCATCCCGTCACCGAGGCCATCACCGGGCAGGACCTGGTGGAATGGCAGGTGCGGGTGGCGCGCGGCGAAAAGCTGCCGCTGTCCCAGGCCGACATCCCCCTCCAGGGCCACGCCTTCGAGGTGCGCCTCTATGCGGAGGATCCCGACAAGGACTTCCTGCCCCAGGTGGGCCGCCTCGACCATCTGCTCCTGCCCGCCGCCATCCCCGGCGTGCGGGTGGATTCCGGCGTGCGGGCGGGCGATTCGGTCTCCATCCATTACGACCCGATGATCGCCAAGATCATCACCTATGGCGCCGACCGGGCCGAGGCAGCGGGCCGCATGTCGGCGGCGCTGGCGGCCACCGAGGTGGTGGGCCTGCCCACCAACCGCGCCTTCCTCCAGGCCATCTTCGCGACCCCCGCCTTCGCGGCGGCGGAGTTGGACACGGGCTTCATCGAGAACCACCGCGCAGAGCTGCTGCCCGGCCCCGCGCCGCTGGCGGCCCGCGACCTCGCGCTCGCCTCCCTGTTCCTGCTGCTGGACGAGGCCCGCGCCGCCTCGGCGGGAGCGGATGCGGCGGACCCCTTCTCCCCCTGGGGCCTCGCCCCCGGCTGGCGGCTGAACCGCTCGGCCTTCGTGGACCTGACCTTCGCGGCGGGCACCGAGCGCATCGCCGTGCGCGCCCATTACGTGCCCGGCGGCTTCCGCCTGGACCTGCCGGACGGCTCCGTGCAGGTGGAAGGCGGCATGGCCGCCGACGGCACGCTGGAAGCGCGCCTCGATGGCGTGCGCATGCGCGCCCGCGTGGTGCGCGCCGGCCAGCGCCTCACGGTGTTCGCCGCGGGCGCCGAGACCAGCCTCGACCATGTGGACCCGCGCCAGGCCTCCATCGAGGCCACGGGCACGGCGGGCCGCCTCGTCGCCCCCATGCCGGGCACCATCACCCGCGTGGCGGTGGGCGCGGGCGACGCCGTGCGCAAGGGCGACGCGCTGGTGGTGGTGGAAGCCATGAAGATGGAGCATACCGTGGCCGCCCCCCGGGACGGCGTCGTCGGCTCGGTCCGCTTCGCCGTGGGCGACCTCGTGGACGAGGGAGCGGAGCTTCTCATACTGGAGGACGCCCAATGACCCGCGCCAAGGACGTGCGCATCGTGGAAGTGGGGCCCCGCGACGGGCTCCAGAACGAGCCCGGGCGCGTGCCGCTCGCCGCCAAGGTGGCGCTCATCGACGCGCTCGGCGCGGCGGGCCTGACGGTGATCGAGAGCGGCAGTTTCGTCTCGCCCAAATGGGTGCCGCAGATGGCCGACACCGCCGAGGTGCTGGCCGCCATCACCCGGCGCGAGGGCGTCCGCTATCCCGTGCTGGTGCCCAACCTGAAGGGTCTGGAAGCGGCCATCGCGGCGGGCGTGGAGGAAGTGGCGGTGTTCGCCGCCGCCTCGGAGGCCTTCAGCGAGAAGAACATCAATTGCTCCATCGCCGAGAGCCTGGAGCGGTTCGAGCCGGTGGTGGATGCCGCGCAGGAAGCGGGCATCGCCGTGCGCGGTTATGTGAGCTGCGTGCTCGGCTGCCCCTATCAGGGCGAGGTGCCGGTGGCGGACGTGGTGCGCGTCTCCGGGGCGCTGGTGGCCATGGGCTGCTACGAGGTTTCGCTGGGCGACACGGTGGGCGTGGGCACGCCCGACAAGGCGAAGGCCATGGCGGCGGCGGTGGCCGACGAGATCGGCCTCGCCCGAACCGCCCTGCATTTCCACGACACCTACGGGCAGGCGCTGGCCAACGTGCTGGCCTGCCTCGACCTCGGCATCACCACCTTCGACAGTTCGGTGTCGGGCCTGGGCGGCTGCCCCTATGCCAAGGGCGCGGCGGGCAACCTCGCCACCGAGGATTTGGTCTACATGCTGGACGGGCTCGGCGTGCGCACCGGCGTGGACCTGGACCTGCTCGCGGCGGCGGGCCGGGCCATCACCACCGCGCTCGGCCGGGTCCCCGCCTCCAAGCTCGCGCAGGCGCTGGCCGCCAAGGCGGCCTGAGGGCCCTCAGCCCCGCCCGCGCCGCGCGCGGGTGGGGATCACCTGATGGCGGACCCAGTTGCGGATTTCCAGGGTGCGCAGATCCTTGGAGATGACCGCGCCGTCCACGCCGTTGCGCCAGACCAGCGCATGATTGTGGGGGTCGCGCTCCAGGGCCTCGAGGTCGGAGATGAAGCTCTCCTCCTCGTCCTCGTCCATGAAGAAGCCTTCGGCCACGAGCGAGGGGCTCAGGCGCCGGAAGATGGCGGCCATTTCCCGGAACGGATATTCGGGATGGTACTGCACCGCCCAGGCGATGCCATTCTGGCCCACGGGAATCTCCGCCGCCTGCACCACGGAATGGTCGTTGCTGGCGAGCAGCCGCGCGCCCTCGGGCAGCGTCTCCACCTCGTCCAGATGCACGGTCATGGCCTCGAACACGGGGGGCTTGCCGTCGAACATGGCATGGCCCGCGCCGTGCTCGGTGAGGCGGATGCGGCGGCCGAAGCCCACCTCGCGGCCGCGCGGATTCTTGCGGACCACGCCGCCCGCCGCCACCGTGATGAGCTGGAGCCCCCAGCAGCTTCCGAACACCGGGGTGCCGGTGGCGAAGGCGGTGCGCAGCAGCTCGATCTGCTGCTCGATCTCGGGGCCGCGATTGTAGATGTTGAGCGAGGAACCGGTGATGGCGATGCCGTCATAGCCCTCCAGCCCGCCGGAATCCGGCAGGTTGGCGCCCGGGTCGGCGGGATAGCAGATGTCCACCACAGCATGGGGAAACAGCTCGCGCAGCAGGCGGGCATAGCCCTCGCTGGCGGCTTCGCCGCCGAACTTCACCTGGCGGGCACGGGCGTCTGCGGTGTTTCCTTCAACGACGAGGAGGCGGGCAGAGGGCATGATGCTGCGTTCGATACCACGTTTATTCCGCCTTGCAGCATAACGCTCATTTTGACGAAAGCGAGGAAATCTAACGCATTTCCGGCCGTCCTCAGACCGGCGGCTCGGGCGGCAGGGCGCCGCGCAGGGCGCGCCTTTCGTGCAGCAGCAGGAAGATGCCCGAGCCCACCACGATGGCCGCGCCCGCCACGGTCCACAGGCTGGGCATCTGGCCGAACAGGAACCAGCCCAGGGCCACCATGGCCAGGATCTGCACATAGATGAAGGGCGCCAGCGTCGCGGCGGGCGCGCGCGCATGGGCGAGGATGAGCAGGAAATGCCCGCCGCCCGCCACGGCGCCCAGCGCCAGCATGGCCGCATAGACCATGGGCTCGGTGGGCGTGACCCACACGAAGGGCAGCGGCAGCGAAGCGACGATGGAGCCCACCAAAGCGGAATAGAAGAGCGTGGTCGTCGTGGGGTCGTAGGGCACCAGCATGCGCGTGGTGATGGCGTAGAGCGCATAGGTGACGGCGGCGGCCAGCGAGAGCAGGGCAGCGGGGTGGATGCCCGTGCCCGGCTGGGCCACCAGCAGGATGCCGGCGAACCCCACGATGATGGCCGCCCATTTGCGCGCGCCGATCCACTCCCCCAGCAGCGGACCCGCGAACAGCGCCACGAAGAAGGGCGCCGAGAACATGATGGAGACCGTCTGGTCGAGCTGGAGGAACTGGAGCGCCAGGAAGTTGAGCCCGGTGGTGGCGAACAGCAGCGCGGAGCGCAGGATCTGGAGGCCGGGGCGGCGCGTGCGCAGCAGGCCGGGCACGGTCCAGGGATTGAAGACCACCAGCGACAGCAGGAAATGGATGACGTAGCGCGCCCAGACGATGATGAACACGCTGGTATAGGCGCCGAGCCATTTGGCCGTGGCGTCCGTGACCGCGAACGACATCACCGCCAGGGACATGAGCCCGATGCCCACGAGGGTGGACCCGCCGCCGGAGGGCGGCGGGTCCACCC
>JACESF010000012.1 GCA_013911975.1 Hyphomicrobiales bacterium
CCCCTGACCGCAGGAAAATGACGCCCCCGGCTTGATCCGCCCGTGCGGAGGGGCCAGCCTGCGCGGAGCCGCGCGGTCCTCAGGCCCGCGACTGGCCACGGGAGGCACAATGAGACGCCAGCGCCGCACCAAGATCGTCGCGACCCTCGGACCCGCATCCTCGGACCCGGACGTCATCGAGCGCCTGTTCGTGGCCGGGGCGGACGTGTTCCGCATCAATATGAGCCACACCCCCCACGACAAGCTGCGGGCGTTCGTGGCGGCGATCCGCGCCATCGAGGCGAAGCACGCCCGCCCCATCGGCATCCTGGTGGACCTCCAGGGGCCGAAGCTGCGGCTCGCCACCTTCGCGGGCGGGTCCGCGCAGTTGGAGAAGGGCGCGGCCTTCGTGCTGGACGCCGACCCCGCGCCGGGCGACGCGTCCCGCGTCCACCTGCCCCATCCGGAAATCCTCGCCGCCCTGGAGCCCGGCCACACCCTGCTGCTGGACGACGGCAAGGTGCGGCTCGAGGTGGAGGACGCCTCGCCCCGCCGCGCCGTGACGCGCGTGGTGGTGGGCGGGCGCATCTCCGACCGCAAGGGCGTGAGCCTGCCGGACACCACCATCCCCTCCTCCGCCATCACCCCCAAGGACCGGGCGGACCTGGACGCGGCGCTGGAGGTGGGCGCGGACTGGATCGCCCTCTCCTTCGTGCAACGGCCCGAGGACGTGGCGGAGGCGCGCAAGATCGCACGCGGCCGCGCGGGCATCATGGTGAAGGTGGAGAAGCCCCAGGCGGTGGCCCGCCTCGCCGAGATCATGGAACTGACGGATTCGCTCATGGTGGCGCGCGGCGACCTGGGCGTGGAGATGCCGCTGGAGCGCGTGCCCGGCGTGCAGAAGCAGATGACCCGCGCCGCCCGCCGCTCCGGCACCCCCGTGGTGGTGGCGACGCAGATGCTGGAGAGCATGATCACCGCGCCCGTGCCCACCCGCGCGGAAGTGTCCGACGTCGCCACCGCCGTGTTCGAGGGGGCGGACGCCATCATGCTCTCCGCCGAGAGCGCGGCGGGCCAGTATCCGGTGGAGGCGGTCGCCACCATGAACCGCATCGCCGAGGAGGTGGAGAGCGATCCCACCTACCGGCAGGTGCTGAACGCCCAGCGCGCCGAGCCCGAGCCCACCACGTCCGACGCCATCGCCGCCGCCGCGCGGCAGATCGCCGAGACCCTGGACCTCGGCGCCGTCGTCTGCTGGACCGCGTCCGGCGCCACGGCGCTGCGGGTGGCGCGCGAGCGGCCGCGCCCGCTCACCATCGCCCTCACCCCCAACCCCGCCACGGCGCGCCGCCTGTGCCTCGTCTGGGGCGTGCATTGCGTGGTGACGGAGGACGCCCACGACGTGAACGACATGGTGGACCGGGCCGCCCGCAACGCCTTCCAGGACGGCTTCGCCAAGGCGGGCCAGAGGATCATCGTGGTGGCGGGCGTGCCGTTCGGCACGCCGGGGGCCACCAACATGCTGCGCATCGCCTTCGTCCCGGGGGCGTGAGAGACACCCGCGCGGCGCCGGTCGAAGGCCGGGCCGACGGCATGAGGTGCTTCCGGGCGGGCGGGTTTGGGTCTATTCCCCCAGGAGGGGCGGCCCGGATCCGCCCGGACCATCGGAAGGCAGGCGGAAATGGCCGACGCGGACGACGAGTATGTCTATGACGAAGCCACCGGCGAATGGCGGCCCGCCTCCGAGATGAAGGCCGCCGCACAGGCGGCGGCGGAGGTGCGCGACAGCGCCGGGAACGTCCTGGCGGACGGGGATTCCGTGAGCCTCATCAAGGACCTGAAGGTGAAGGGCGCGAACCAGACCCTCAAGCAGGGCACGGTCATCAAGTCCATCCGCCTCACCGACAACCCCGAAGAGATCGATTGCCGCTACGAGGGCATCAAGGGGCTGGTCCTGCGCACGGAATTCGTGCGCAAGCGCTGACGGGGGGCTCCCTTCGTGAGCGGGGACGCGGCCCGCTTAGAGCGCTTCATTGCGTAGTGGAATCGCGGGGCCGGTCATTCTGGCGCATCGGTCCTGCCTCCCGACCATCTACACGGCTCCGCCGGGTCCGCGCTTGACCCGGAGGCGTGGATGCCCGGGACGAGCCCGGGCATGACGGACCCCACGGGTCCATCCATCGATCTGAATGTCGATCGGACCTGGGCTGGATCGACCTTCAAGCTTGGGATCACCGCCTCGCCCCCCTGTCATGGCCGGGCTTGTCCCGGCCATCCACGCGGCTCCGCTGGGTCCGCGCTCGACACGGAGGCGTGGATGCCCGGGACAAGCCCGGGCATGACGGACCCCACGGGTTCATCCATCCATCTGAAGGTCGAGCGGACCTAGGCTGGATCGACATTCAAGCGTGGGAGCGCCGCCTCGACCCCCGTCATGGCCGGGCTTGTCCCGGCCATCCACGCGGCTCCGCTGGGTCCGCGCTCGACACGGAGGCGTGGATGCCCGGGACGAGCCCGGGCATGACGGACCCCACGGGTCCATCCATCGATCTGAATGTCGATCGGACCCGGGCTGGATCGACATTCAAGCGTGGGATCACCGCCTCGACCCCCGTCATGGCCGGGCTCGTCCCGGCCATCCACGCGGCTCCGCTGTGTCTGCGCTCGACACGGAGGCGTGGATGCCCGGGACGAGCCCGGGCATGACGGACCCGAGAGGCTGGACTCCATCCATCGATCTGAATGTCGATCGGACCTAGGCTGGATCGACCTTCAAGCGTGGGATCGCCGCCTCGCCCCCGTCATGGCCGGGCTCGTCCCGGCCATCCACGCGGCTCCGCCGGGTCCACGCTCGACACGGAGGCGTGGATGCCTGGGACAAGCCTGGGCATGACGGACCCCACGGGTCCATCCATCGATCTGAAGGTCGATCGGACCCGGGCTGGATCGACCTTCAAGCATGGGATCGCCGCCTCAAACCACCGTCATGGCCGGGCTTGTCCCGGCCATCCACGCGGCTCCGCTGGGTGGTGACGAACGCCAAGGCGTGGAAGCCCGGCCATGGCGAGGGTGACGGATCGAGACCGTCAGGTTCCTGAGGGCCGGCCCGGCCTACAGCTTGCGCAGGCTCACCTCGGCCACCTCGTGGTCCCCGGCCTTGCGCAGGATGAGGTCGGCGCGCTGGCGGGTGGGGAGCACGTTCTCCTGTAGGTTCGGCAGGTTGATGCGGTGCCAGATGGAGAGCGCGGTGGCCCGCGCCTCCGCCTCGGTGAGCTGCGAATAGCGGTGGAAATAGGAGAGCGGGTCGCGGAACGCGGTCTCGCGCAGGCGCATGAAGCGCTCCACGTACCAATGCTCCAGGATGTCGTCGTCCGCGTCGATATAGACCGAGAAGTCGAAGAAGTCGGACACGAAGGGGATGCCCGTGCCGTCGCGCGGCGGGCGGCCCGTCTGGAGCACGTTCAGCCCCTCGACGATGAGGATGTCCGGCCGGTCCACCTCGACGCTCTGGTCGGGCATCACGTCGTAGAAGAAATGGCTGTAGAGCGGCGCGCGCACCGGGCGGCGCCCGGCCTTGATGTCGGTGAGGAAGCGCAGCAGAAGCGGCAGGTCGTAGCTCTCGGGGAAGCCCTTCTTCTCCATCAGCCCTTCCCGCTCCAGCACGGCATTGGGCAGGAGGAAGCCGTCCGTGGTCACGAGGTCCACCTTCGGCGTGTTGGGCCAGCGGGCGAGCAGCGCCTGGAGCACGCGGGCGGTGGTGGACTTGCCCACCGCCACGGAGCCCGCGACGCCGATGATGTAGGGCATCTTGTCGCCGTTGGACGAGCCGTGGTCCAGGAAGTGGCTCATGGCCCGGAACAGCTTCTGCGTCGCCGCCACATAGAGCGAGAGCAGGCGCGAGAGGGGGAGATAGATCTCCTCCACCTCCAGCAGGGACAGGCGATCGTTCAGGCCCTGGAGGCGCGTGATCTCGTCCCGCCGCAGGGGCATGGGCGTGTCCTTGCGCAGCACGGCCCATTCATCGCGGGAAAAGGTGCGGTACGGCGACAGGCCGTGGTCCGGCGCAAGGTCCATGCTTGTTGTCCCCGGCATCCTGGATCAGCCCCGCGACGCTTTTTCCGCAAGCCCGGACTGGTGGGTCCGGCGTGCCAGCTCCGCATGCACCTCGTCCAGGCTCACGCCCCGCGCATGGAGAACGACGGCAAGATGGTACAGCAGATCGGAGGTCTCGGCGACCAAAGCGGCATGGTCGCCCGACACCGCCGCGATCACCGTCTCGATGCTTTCCTCGCCCAGCTTCTGGGCGCATTTGGCGAGGCCCTTGTCCAGCAGCGAGCGGGTATAGGACGCGCCCGCCTCGGCCGCGGCGCGCTGCGCCACGATGCGTTCGAGATCGAGCAGGGTGACGCGCGCTTCGCTCATGATGATGCCCTCAGTCGAGCCGCACCGGCAGGCCCGCCGCCGCGAGGCACGCCTTGGCCTCGCCGATGGTGAAGGTGCCGAAATGGAAGATGGAGGCCGCCAGCACCGCCGAGGCGCCGCCCTCCTTTATGCCGTCCACCAAATGCTCCAGCGTGCCCACGCCGCCGGAGGCGATGACAGGCACATGCACCGCGTCCGACACCGCGCGGGTCAACGCCGTATCGAAGCCGATGCCGGTGCCGTCGCGGTCCATGGAGGTGAGCAGGATCTCGCCCGCCCCCAGATCCACCACTTCGCGGGCATATTGCACGGCATCGAGGCCCGTGGGCTTGCGCCCGCCATGGGTGAAGATCTCCCAGCGGTCGGTCTCGCCGGGGCCGCTCACCTTCTTGGCGTCGATGGCGACCACGATGCACTGCTCGCCGAACTTCTCGGCCGCCTCGCCCACGAAGGCGCGGCGGTTCACGGCGGCGGTGTTGATGGACACCTTGTCGGCGCCCGCATGGAGCAGCGTGCGCACGTCGTCCACCGTGCGCACGCCGCCGCCCACGGTGAGGGGCATGAAGCATTGCTCGGCGGTGCGCCGCACCACGTCCAGGATGGTGCCACGGTCCTCGTGGCTGGCGGTGATGTCGAGGAAGGTCAGTTCGTCCGCGCCGGCGGCGTCATAGGCGCGGGCCGCCTCCACGGGATCGCCCGCGTCGCGCAGGTCCACGAACTGGACGCCCTTCACGACGCGCCCGTCCTTCACGTCCAGGCAGGGGATGACGCGCACCTTCAGCATGGCTCAGCGCCCCGCCACCAGCGCCAGCGCCTCGCGCGGGTCGAGCCGCCCGTCATAAAGGGCGCGGCCGGTGATGGCGCCCGCCAGCTTCTTCGCGCGCGGCTCCAGCAGCGCCTCCACGTCCGCCAGCGCCGCGAGGCCGCCCGAGGCGATGACCGGGATCGACACCGCGTCCGCAAGGGCGATGGTGGCGTCGAGATTCAGGCCCTTCAGGAGGCCGTCGCGGGCGATGTCCGTGTAGATGAGGGCGGCGACGCCGGCATCCTCGAAGCGACGGGCGATGTCCTCGGCGGGCAGGTCGGAGGTCTCCGCCCAGCCCTCCACCGCCACCCGGCCGTCGCGGGCATCGAGGCCCACGGCCACGCGGCTGGGATGGGCGCGCGCGGCGTCCTTCACGAGGTCGGGGTCGCGCACCGCCGCGGTGCCGAGGATGACGCGGGTCACGCCCTTCTCCAGCCACGCCTCGATGGTGGCCCGGTCGCGGATGCCGCCGCCGAGCTGCACGGGGATGGAGACGGTCTCCAGGATGCGGTCCACCGCCGCCGCGTTCACCGGGCGGCCCGCGAAGGCGCCGTCCAGGTCCACGAGGTGCAGGTAGCGGAAGCCCAGGGCCTCGAACTCGCCGGCCTGGCTGGCCGGGTCGCGGTTGAACACGGTCGCCCGCGCCATGTCGCCCTGTTCCAGGCGCACGGCGAGGCCGTCCTTGAGATCGATGGCGGGAAACAGGATCACGGGCGCCACTTCAGGAAGTTTGCGAGAAGGGCCAGGCCGAGCTTCTGGCTCTTCTCGGGATGGAACTGGGTGCCGGCCACGTTGCCGCGCGCCACCATTGCGGTGACGGTGCCGCCGTAATCGGTGGTGGCCACGAGGTCGGCGGGATCGGCGAGCTGCATGTGGTAGGAGTGGACGAAATAGGCGTTGAGGCCGTCATCGCCCGTCGCGATGCCGTCCAGCAGCGCATGCGGCCGGGCGAGCGACAGGGTGTTCCACCCCATATGGGGGATCTTGAGGGTGGGATCGGAGGGCTCGATGCGGTCCACCACGCCCTTGATCCAGCCGAGCCCGGCGGTCTCGCCATGCTCCAGGCCGGTCTCGGCGAGCAGTTGCAGCCCCACGCAGATGCCGAGGAAGGGACGGCCCTTGCCGTGCACCGTTTCCTCCAGCGCCGCCACCATGCCGGGCACGGCGTCGAGGCCGCGGCGGCAGTCCGCGAAGGCGCCGACGCCAGGCAGCACCACCCGGTCGGCGGCGCGCACCACGTCGGGATCGGAGGTGACGACGACGCGCGCGTCGCTGCCCGAATCCGCCGCCGCGCGCTCGATGGCCTTGGCGGCCGAGTGCAGATTGCCCGAGCCGTAATCGACGATGGCGACGGTCATGACGCGCGCGGCTCCGGGAAGGACCCGATCACGCCCATGGGCGCCGCCGGGGAAGCGGGACGGGGCGGCAGGGGCCGGGCCGGCGGCAGGTCGCGGCGCGCGGGCGGATCGTAATGGGCGAAGAAGCGGCGCTCCGCCTCCTCGCGCGTGGGGGCGGAGACGACGCCCGCCTCCAGATAGCCGATGCGGCGCAGCTTCCAGGTGCGCAGCGCCGACAATTCCATCGCCACCAGCAGGTGCAGGCCGATCTGCGCCACGCCCTGCGCCAGCTCGGGCACGCGCAGCCACTGGCCCGCCAGCGCCACGGCCATCGACACCGCCAGATAGCCCGCGAGCGCCAGCCACAGGCGGAACCGCAGCAGGGCGATGGCCGGGAACAGGAAGGCGAGCACGAACGGCCGCTCGCGCACGAACGCCGCCCGCTCGGCGCGGCCCATCTCCGTCTCGCCCGCGAGATCCTTGGTCAGAACGTTCCAGATGGCCATGCCGGCCTCCTTAAGACCGCCGGTTCACACCCCGAGGGCGCCCTTGGTGGAGGGGATCTGCCCCGCCGCCGCCGGATCGATGGCCACCGCCGCGCGCAGCACGCGGGCGAGGCCCTTGAAGCAGCTTTCCGCGATATGATGGCTGTTCTCCCCGTAGAGCGTCTCCACATGCAGCGTCACCGCCGCGCTGGAGGCGAACGCCTGGAAGAACTCGCGCACCAGCTCGGTGTCGAAGTCACCGATCTTCTGCGTGGGGAAGGTGGTGCGGAACACCAGGAAGGGACGGCCCGAAATGTCCAGCGCGACGCGGGTCAGCGTCTCGTCCATGGGCAGGTGCACGTCGGCATAGCGCGTGATGCCGCGCATGTCGCCCAGCGCCCGGCGCACGGCCTGGCCCAGCACGATGCCCACATCCTCGGCGGTGTGGTGGAAATCCACGTGCAGGTCGCCTTCCACCGCGCCCGACAGGTCGAAGCGGGCGTGGCGGGCGAGCAGGTCGAGCATATGGTCGAGGAAGCCGATGCCGGTGGAGAGGGTGCACAGCCCCGTCCCGTCGAGGTCGACGGACAGGCGCACCTTCGTCTCTTTGGTCTCGCGGACGATCTCGGCCCGACGCATGATGTTCCTCCAAGGCCGCCCGGGCGGCCCTGCCGCTGGTGAAGACCCTGCAACAAGCACAGATCCGGCCGGATCGAAAGACCCGCCGGAGGATGCCTCCAAGGCGGCGCCTTCTAGCAGGTCGCGTGCTGCATTGCCATATGGCGATTGCATGACAGGCCGGCGCGGCCTTGCACGCGCGGGCGGGCTTCCCCTAAAGAAGGTCGTCAGCGGGTGGGAGCAAGATGGCAGCCGGAACGGATCCGCAGCTTTATTTCCACGTGCGGGTCGTCATGGGGATGATCCTCGGCCTGTGCATCACGCGCCTTCTCTCCGGCTTCGCGAAGTTCATCCAGCACCCCAAGGCCCACAAGGTCAGCGTCCTGCACCTGGGATGGGCGGCGAACCTGCTGATCGCGGCCGTTCTGTTCTGGTGGTGGGAATATCGCCTCGCGACGCTCACCAACTGGACCTTCTTCGTCTATGCCTTCCTGCTGGCCTATACCAGCCTGTTCTATTTCATGTGCGTCCTGCTGTTTCCGGACGACCTCGGCGAGTATCCCAGCTACGACGCTTACTTCTTCGCGAAGCGCCGCTGGTTCTTCGGGCTCCAGGCGCTGTCCCATGTGATGGATGTGGGCGACACCCTGCTGAAGGGCGGCGACTATCTGCGCCTCGTGGGCGCCTTCCAGCTGGCCGAGACCGTGGTCCTGGTCACGGGATGCCTGATCGCCATGCGGGTTCGGAACCGGCGCTTTCATGCAGCCTTTCTCCTGTTCACCGTGATCGACCAGTTCTTCTGGATCGGCTGGCTGCTCAATACCCTCACCTGACACGGGATGGACCTTGCCATGGAGCGCTTCGCCACAAGTGACGGCATCCGCCTCGCCTACGACATGGAGGGGCGCGGCCATCCGCTGCTCATCATCGGCGGCCTCTCCGCCGACCGCATCTTCTGGGGCCTCACCCGGCCGCTCCTGGCCGACCACGCCACCCTGTGCTTCGACAATCGCGACATGGGCGCGAGCGGGCGGGCGGACGGGCCCTATTCCGTCGCCGACATGGCGCGGGACGCGCTGGCGGTGATGGATTCCGCCGGCATCGACGCGGCCGACGTGCTGGGCCACTCGCTCGGCGGGGCCATCGCCCAAGAACTGGCGCTCATGGCGCCCGAGCGGGTGCACCGTCTGGTCCTCTCCAACACCCTCGCCCGCAACGACGGCTACACCCGCGAGCTGATGGGGCTGCTCAAGCGCCTGCGGCGCGAGATCGCGGACCCGGTCACCTATGTCTCCACCCTCGCCACCTTCACGCTCGGCCGCGTGACGCTGGGCTCCGTGCCGCTGGAGACCATCGCCCGCCAGGCGCTCGCGGCGAGCCCGCTCCAGGAAGTGGAGGCGTTCGAGCGGCAGGCGGACGCCTGCGCCGGGATCGACACGCTGGACCGGATCGGCGCCATCCGCGCCCCGACCCTGGTGCTGCACAGCCCGGACGACCGCTTCTTCAGCCACGCCTTCGCCCGCACCATCGGCGAGGCCATTCCCGGCGCGCGGCTCCACGAGGTGCCGCTGTGCGGCCACTGCCCCATGGTGGAGGCGCCCGACACCTTCGCCAAGGCGGTGCGCGAGTTCCTGCGCTAGGGCAGGTCGACATTCAGATCGATGGAAGGGGTCGAGCCCCTTAATGACCGTCATGCCCGGGCTTGTCCCGGGCATCCACGCCTATGGGTCGAGCACGCACCCAGCGGAACCTCGTGGATGGCCGGGACAAGCCCGGCCATGACGCCGCTTTCCAAGAGAGCCGCCCCCCACGCGGGCGGGTCATTGCGCCCGGCGAGGAACGGCTTAAGTAAGTCAGCGTCACCGGAGCCCCGCATGCATTCCCCCGATACCATCTACGGCACCACCATCGTCACGGTCCGCAAGGGCAATCGCGTCGCCATCGCGGGCGACGGGCAGGTCACGCTGGGCCAGACGGTCCTGAAGGCCAATGCCCGCAAGGTGCGCCGGCTGGGCAAGGGCGACGTGATCGGCGGCTTCGCCGGGGCCACCGCCGACGCCTTCACCCTGTTCGAGCGGCTGGAAGCCAAGCTGGAGCAGTATCCCGGCCAGCTTCAGCGCGCCGCCGTGGAACTGGCCAAGGACTGGCGCACGGACCGCTATCTCAGGCGCCTGGAAGCCATGATGATCGTGGCCGACGCCAACGTCTCCCTGGTGCTCACCGGCACGGGCGACGTGCTGGAGCCCGAAGTCGGGGTGGCGGGCATCGGCTCGGGCGGCATGTACGCGCTCGCCGCCGCCCGCGCGCTGCTGGACCGGGAGGAGAACCCGGAGGCCATCGTCCGGCGCTCCCTGGAGATCGCGGCGGACATCTGCGTCTACACCAACCGCAACATCGTGGTCGAAACCATTGGCTGACGCCCTCCGGCGCGCCCGAACAGGCAATTCCCCGTCATGAGCGACTTTTCCCCCCGCGAGATCGTGTCCGAGCTGGACCGCCACATCGTCGGCCAGTCCAAGGCCAAGCGCGCGGTGGCCATCGCGCTGCGCAACCGCTGGCGGCGCCAGCAGCTTGAAGGCCATCTGCGCGAGGAGGTGCTGCCCAAGAACATCCTCATGATCGGCCCGACCGGCGTGGGCAAGACCGAGATCTCGCGCCGCCTCGCCCGGCTCGCGGGCGCGCCCTTCCTGAAGGTGGAGGCCACCAAGTTCACGGAAGTGGGCTATGTGGGCCGCGACGTGGAGCAGATCGTGCGCGACCTCGTGGAGGTGGGCATCACGCTGGTGCGCGAAGCCAAGCGCAAGGAAGTGCAGGCCCGCGCGCATCTCGCCGCCGAGGAGCGCGTGCTGGACGCGCTGGTGGGCCAAGGCTCCTCCCCCGCCACCCGCGACAGCTTCCGCAAGAAGCTCCGCGCCGGGGAGTTGGACGAGAAGGAAGTGGAGATCGAGGTTCAGGCGGGCAACCAGGGCATGCCCATGTTCGAGATCCCCGGCATGCCCGGCGCCCAGATGGGCGCGGTCTCGCTGGGCGACATGCTGGGCAAGGCGTTTGGCGGGCGCAGCAAGGCGCGCCGCGTCCTGGTGAAGGATGCCCATCCCCTGCTGCTCACCGAGGAAGCGGACAAGCTGCTGGACCAGGACGCCATCGTCCAGGACGCCATCCACGCGGTGGAGAATAACGGCATCGTCTTCCTGGACGAGATCGACAAGATCGCGGGCCGGGAGAACCGCTCCGGCGCGGACGTCTCGCGCGAGGGCGTGCAGCGCGACCTGCTGCCGCTCATCGAGGGCACCACCGTCTCCACCAAGCACGGGGCGGTGAAGACCGACCATATCCTGTTCATCGCCTCCGGCGCCTTCCACGTGTCCAAGCCCTCGGACCTCCTGCCGGAGCTCCAGGGCCGCCTGCCCATCCGGGTGGAGCTGGAGGCGCTGACGCGGGAGGACTTCGTGCGCATCCTCACCGAGACCGAGGCGAGCCTCGTGAAGCAGTCGGTGGCGCTCATGGGCACCGAGGGCGTCACCCTGGACGTGACGCCGGACGCGGTGGAAGCCATCGCGGACGTGGCGGTGGAGGTGAACGGCTCCGTGGAGAATATCGGCGCCCGCCGCCTCCAGACCGTCATCGAGCGGGTGCTGGACGACCTGTCCTTCTCCGCCCCCGACCGCTCCGGCGAGACGGTGGTGATCGACGCGGACTATGTGCGCACGCGCGTCGCCGACCTCGCAAAGAACGCGGACCTAAGCCGCTTCATTCTCTGACAGCCCATCGCCCGACGACGTGGTGATGCGCAGGGCCCCCGCCTCCCGGCGGCGGCCCGCCGCCCTGCATTTCCGACCCTTTGCAGCCCCATGTTTTTGGGGCCTGCCGATGCCTCCCGCTGCCCCGGCCGGGCGCGACGAAGCCAAAAAACGCCGTGCACGCCGCCACGCGAGCGGTTGCGCAATCCCGGCGTGTGCGCGAGGGTTCGCAAAAGTTCGTCGCGGTCACAATAAATTAACTGAAGCGTGCGGTCGGGGCGCAAAGGGACGATGACGGTCGGGGGACCTTCGGGGCTGGCGCGGCGCCTGATGGCGAGCACCGCCCTCATGCTGGCGGGCGCTTCCACCGGATGGGCGCAGCAACTGCCTGTCGGCGGCGCGGTCTCGGCCGGCGCGGCGACGATCCAGCAAGCCGGCCCCGGCGCCCTCGTCATCAACCAGAGTTCGGGCCGCGCGATCCTCTCCTGGCAGAACTTCTCCATCGGCCAGGGCGGCACGGTCACGTTCAACAACGGGGCTGGCGCCACGCTGAACCGCGTGACCGGCAACGTGCCCTCGCGCATCGACGGCACCCTCACCGCCAGCGGATCGGTCTATCTCGTCAATCCGGCGGGCGTGGCGGTGGGCACCACCGGCCGCGTGGCCACCGGGGGGTCGTTCGTCGCCTCCACCCACAACGTCACCGACAGGGATTTCCTGGCGGGCGGCGACCTCACCTTCTCCGGGACATCGACCGCCACCATCGTCAATGCGGGCCGCATCGGCTCGCTCGGCGGCGACGTGGCGCTCATCGCGCGCAAGGTGGAGAATACCGGCACCCTCACCGCGCCGGGCGGCACGGTCGGGCTGATCGCGGGCTACGAGGTGCTGGTACGCGACGGCGAGCGCGACGGCGGCAAGTTCTCGGTCAAGGTGGGCGGCGCCGACACGGAGGTGAAGACCTCCGGCAAGATCAGCGCGGCCACCGCCGAGCTGCGCGCCAACGGCGGCAATGTCTACGCGCTCGCGGGCAACACCAAGGGCGTCATCGCCGCGACCGGCACCGCCACCAAGGGCGGCCGCATCTTCCTGACCGCCGGAAGCGGCACCGTGGAGGCGGGCGGGCACATCACCGCGAGCCGCACCACCAGCAGCGGCGCGAAGGCGGGCGGCGACGTGCGCGTCTCGGGCAAGACCGCGTCCGTCACCGGCAAGGTGGACGCGAAGGGAAGCGGCGGCGCGAAGGGCGGGACCGTGGTGGTGGAAGGCGATGCCGTCACGCTCGCCGCCACCGCCCGCATCGATGCCAGCGGCGCCACCGGCGGCACCGTGCTCATCGGCGGCGACTACCAGGGCGGCGGCAATGCCGCCACGAAGCGGCTTCCCGAGACCGTGCGCACCGCCTCCACGACGCATGTGGCGGCGGGCGCGCGCATCCTGGCCGACGGCACGGACGGCAGCGGCGGCAACATCGTCGTCTGGGCGGACGGGGCCACCAGCTTCGCCGGCGCCATCTCGGCGCGCGGCACGGGCACCGGGGATGGCGGCAGCGCGGAAGTGTCCGGCAAGCGCACCCTCGCCTTCACCGGCACGGTGGACCTGCGCGCCGCGAACGGGCGCACCGGCATGCTCCTGCTGGACCCGGAGAACCTCACCATATCGAACGACGCTACCAGCGGCGTCACCACCTCGGCGGGCCCCACCTACACCGCGAGCGCCAATGACAGCGTGCTGAATGTGAGCACGCTGCTGGCGGCCCTCGCCACGAGCAACGTCACCGTGACCACCGGCGGCGTCGGAAGCCCCGGCGACCAGGCGGGCAACCTCACCGTGGCGGCGGGCCTGAGCTGGAGCGCGGAGACGACGCTGACGCTGATCGCGGCCAACGACCTCACCGTCGCCGCCAATGTCGGGTACAGCGGCGATCTGGGCAGCCTCACCCTCAATGCCGGCCACGACATCGTCATCGGCGCCAATATCGAGGTCAACGGGCAATTGTCCCGGCTGACGCTCGATGCAGGCCACGACATCCGCGTCACCGGCGCCGTCACCGCGCACGGGGGCGCGGCGGTGCTCGACTTCACCGCCGCGAACGCGATCCACATCAACAACGCGGTCCTGCTGGACGGGGCCAACCCCACCCTCACGCTGACCGCGCGCGACATCAACGTGAACGCCCCCGTCACGGCCACCGGCGATTATGCGACCATCGCCGTCAACCATTCCGGCGACCTGCGCTATGCGCTCGGCACGGGCGGCACCATCAGCCTGCCGGGCGGCAATGCCACCTACATCGAGAACGGCAGCACCTACACGCTCATCCATTCCATGGCCGATCTGGCGGCGGTCTCCGGCAACGCCTCCACCCATTACGCCATCGCGAACGATCTCAATGCCGGGGACGAGGGCACCTATTCGGATTCGGTGGTGACCGGCGACTTCACCCAGGTCCTGACGGGGCTGGGCCACACAATCCTCGGCCTGTCCATCGACGCGCCCGACTCCGACGATCCGGTGGGGCTGTTCTCCACCGTTTCGGGCACCCTCGGCAATCTCGTCCTCGTGGGCGGCGACGTCCGGGGAAAGCATGACACCGGCGCCGTCGCGGGCATGCTCACCGGGACCATGTCGGGCCTCCGGTCGAGCGTTGCGGTGGACGGCAGGTCGCGGGTCGGCGGCCTCGTCGGATCGGTCGGCGGCGCCGGTATCCTCCGGGATGCGGCCGCGAGCGGCACGGTGCGCGGCACGTCCGAGCTGGGTGGGCTCGTGGGGCTCAATGGCGGCACCGTCTCCGGCTCCCATGCCGACGGCGCCGTCACCGGCACCCAGAATGTCGGCGGGCTGATCGGCAGCAACACCGGCCTCGTGGAAGCCTCCTTCGCCACCGGCGCGGCGACCGGCAGCACCACGGTCGGCGGCCTCGTGGGCGGGAGCAACGGCGTCATAGACGCAAGCTACGCCACCGGCGCCGCTACGGCCTCGGACACGGTGGGCGGCCTCGTCGGCCTCAACGGCAACACCATCTCCGCCTCCTACGCCACCGGCACCGTCACCGGGCAATACATGGTGGGCGGCCTCGTGGGGCAGAACGCCTCCATCATCGAGGAGTCCCACGCCGACGGCACGGTCCTCGGCCTGTCCGGTGCCTATGGCGCCGTGGGCGGCCTCGTGGGACACAATGACGGCGGCATCATCCGCGGCTCCCATGCCACCGCCTCCGTGACGACCCAGTCCGGCATGGTCGATGTGGGCGGGCTCGTCGGCACCAATGCCGGCGCGATCACCGCCTCCTACGCCACCGGGCAGGTGGATGCCGCAGACGACAACGACAAGGTCGGCGGCCTCGCGGGTTACAATGCGGGGACGGTCGCGTCCTCCTACGCCACCGGCGACGTGTTCGGCGGCACGCGGGTCGGCGGCCTCATCGGCAAGAACGAGGGCGCCGACACCCTGTCCGGAACCCATGCGGAAGGCAATGTCAGCGGCATCGACATGGTGGGCGGCCTCATCGGCGACAGCCGCGTGCCGGTCTCGCAGGTCTATGCGACCGGCGCCGTCACCAGCAGCGCCAGCGTGGAGGGCGTCGGCGGCCTCATCGGCCTCGCCGAGGAGAGCGTCTCGGAGGCCTATGCCACCGGCGCGGTGCGCGGGCAGCAGAATGTGGGCGGCCTTATCGGACGGCTCGGCGGCAGCCCGGCCTCCTTCGTCTATGCCCTCGGCAGCGTGATCGGCACCACCAATGTGGGCGGCCTCGTCGGCCTGCTGGGCGGCGCCTCCGCGAGCCTGTCCAACGGCTATGCCAGCGGTCGCGTCATGGGCGGCACGCAGGCGGGCGGCCTCGTCGGCCTCGTCAATTTCGCCAGCGTCACCGCCTCCTACTGGGACAAGGAGACCACGGGCCAGCTCACCTCGTCCGGCTCCTCCGCCTCCGCCGGGCTGACCACGGCGCAGGCGCGCGATCCCGCTTCCTATACGGGCTGGGACTTCACCACCGCCTGGTTCGGCGCCGCCGGGCTGCGGCCGCTCGGCCGGTGGGAAGCCGTGACCAGCGGCGGCGTCACGCTGATCTCGAACGCGCACCAGCTCCAGCTCGCGGCCGCCGACCTGAGCGGCACCTACCAGATGGTCGCCGACGTGGATGCCGGCGCGACCGGCATCGGCACGGACGGCACGCCCGGCATCTGGGGCACCGCCGGCTTCCTGCCCATCGGCAGCGACATCGATCCCTTCACCGGGACCTTCGACGGGCTCGGCCACGTCATTTCCAACCTCACCATCTTCCGCCCCTCCCGCGACGGCGTCGGCCTGTTCGGGGTGAGCCTCCAGTCCATCCGGAATGTCAGCCTCGACGGCGGCGCCATCACGGGCCGCGACGCCACGGGCGCTTTGGCGGGCTATGCCCACGGCACGGTGGCGAACAGCCATTCCACCGCCTCTGTCACGGGCGCGGTCTATGTGGGCGGCCTCGTGGGGGTGAACGCCTCGGCCACCATTTCCGGGTCGTCTTCCGGCGGCGCGGTCAGCGGCACGAACTATGTGGGCGGCCTCGTGGGCGAGAACAGCGCCGCCATCGACACGTCCTACGCGACCGGCACCGTGAGCGGCCAGACCAATGTGGGCGGGCTCGCCGGCAACAATGACGGCCTCATCTCACGCTCCTATGCCAGCGGCGCGGTGGTGGGCGTGTCGGCGGTGGGCGGGCTCGTCGGAACCAACAATTTCTCCACCATCAGCCAGGCCTATGCCCTGGGCAGCGTCACCGGCACCTCGCAGGTCGGCGGCCTCGTGGGGCTGAACAGCCTCGGCACCATCGACATGGCCTACGCCACCGGGCTGGTTCTGCCCGCGCAGACCGACCCGGCGAGCCTGTTCGTGGGCGGCCTCGTGGGCCGCGACATCATCGGCACCGTCACCGCCTCCTACTGGGACATGGATTCCACCGGGCAAACCGGGTCCGGCGTCACGTCCGGCGCGACGGGCCTCACCTCGGCCCAGGCGCGCGACGCATCCTCCTATGTGGGCTGGGACTTCTCCGCCACATGGTTCCAGACCGGCGACTTGCGCCCCATCGGCCGTTGGGAGGAAGCCGCCCCCGTCCTCGGCGTGACCACCATCTCCAACCTCCACCAGCTCCAGCTCGCCGCCGCGAACCCCGCCGGCAATTACCTGCTGGCGGCGGACATCGATGCGAGCCTCACGGGCTCCCAGAGCGAAACCTCGTCCGGCATCTGGTCCGCCACCGGCTTCCAAGGCATCGGCGGCGGCGGCATCGGCGGCGGCGGCACCGGCTTCACCGGCACCTTCCTCGGGGCCGGACACGTCATCTCGAACCTCGTCATCGACCGCACGGCCGCAACCGGGGACCGGGACCATGCGGGCCTGTTCGCGCAGGCGGACGCGGGCGCGGTCATCCGGGGCGTCACGCTGGAAGGCGGCGCCGTCTCGGGCGAGCGCCTCGTGGGCGGCCTCGTGGGCTTCGTCAGCGACCCGAGCGTGGTCATCAGCGACGTGCACGTGGTGTCCATGGACGTCTCGGGCATCAATTATGTGGGCGGCCTCATCGGCCGGAACGGCATCGCCGGAAACGGCTACGACACGTTCGACGTTTCGGGCGCGAGCATCACCAATGCCTCCGTTTCCGGCGGGACGGTGAACGGCGAGAGCGCGATCGGCGGCCTCATCGGCGAATCCACCGGCGGGCGGCATTCGGACGTCTCTGCGTCCGCCACCGTGGGATCGTCCGCGTCCAGCCAGGTGGGCGGCCTCATCGGCCTGAGCTCCGGCGAAACCATCGTGCGTGCCTCCGCGACCGGGGACGTGACCGGGCAAGCGGCGGTGGGCGGCCTCATCGGCTCCCTGAAAGCCGACAATCGCGGCCATCGCGGGACCCTCTCGGACTCGTACGCGACCGGAGCCGTCACGGGCCACGACAACAATGTCGGCGGCCTCATCGGCGGCCTGGGCGACTCCGACATCAGCAACGTCCACGCCAGCGGAAACGTCACCCTCCTGCTCCTGTGGAGCGGCGGCGAGCATTTCGTGGGCGGCCTCGTGGGCGACGGCTATTACGGCTCCGTCACCAACGCCTACGCCACCGGAAGCGTGACGATGTTCGAGATGGGCGGCGGCATGTGCGGTGACGGCACCTGCGCTGCCGGCGGCCTGCTGGGGCGGCAGGTCAACACGAACGTCATCAATTCCTACGCCACCGGCGAGGTGGGCACCGGCGTCACCGTCACCAGTGGGGGACGGGGCTATGTGGGCGGGCTCGTCGGCCTGGCGGAGGGCGAGATCCGCGACTCCTACGCCACCGGAAGCGTGACGTCGCTGGGCGACTGCACCGACGGCGCATGCGCGGCCGGCGGCCTCGTGGGACGGCTGGCCGGCGGGTCCGTCGCCAACGCCTACGCCACCGGCGATGTCAGCATGGCCACCGGCCAGAACTTCGCCGGCGGCCTCGTGGGCAGCAGCAACGGCTACATCAACAGCGTCTATGCGACCGGGTCGGTGACGGGCTCCGCCGACTGCGCCGCGAACACCTGCGTCGGCGGCCTCGTGGGGTACAACGAAGCGGGCCAGACGGTGGAAAACGGTTATTGGGACACCGACACGACGGGCCTTGCCAACGCCATCGGCACGGATGACGGCGCGCAGAACAACCTCACCGGCATCACCACCGCGCAGACCTTCGACGCCAGCACCTACGGCAATTTCAACCTGAACGACACCTGGGTCCTGTTCGACGGGTTCACCCGGCCCTTCCTGCGCTCGGAATATTCCACCAGCGTCGCCAATGCGCACCAGCTCCAGCTCATGGCGCTGCGTCCCGAGGCGGATTACGTGCTGGTGGCCGACATCGACCTCTCGGTCACGCTGGTCGCCTCGCAGATGTGGTCCACCAGCACCGGCTTCGTCCCCATCGGCACGCAGGCCACGCCCTTCACCGGCTCCCTGGACGGCCAGCAGCACGTCATCTCCAACCTCTATATCAACCGGCCCACCGCCGATTATGTGGGCCTGTTCGGCGCGATCGGCGCGGCGGGGTCCGTGACGGATGTGGGCCTTCAGGACGCCACCGTCACCGGCAACGACCACGTGGGGGCGCTGGCCGGCAGCAATGCGGGCACCATCACCAATGTCTATAGCTGCTGCGGCGCGGTGATCGGGACCAGCTATGTGGGCGGCATCGCGGGCGACAATAGCGGGCGCATCGTCAACGCCTTCACCACCGGGGTCGTCTCCGGCACCGGCTCCTATGTGGGCGGGCTCGTGGGCGACAATGGCGGCACCCTGGACAGCGCGGCCTCGGACGCCGACGTCTTCGGAACCGACCATGTGGGCGGCCTCGTCGGCCGGAACTCCGGCACCGTCTCGAACACCTACGCCACCGGCTCGGTGCAGGGCACGGACAAGGTGGGCGGCCTCGTGGGCGCCAATTTCGGCACCATCGCGAATTCCTACGCGGTCGGCCTGGTGGACGGCACCAGCCAAGCCGGCGCGCTGGTGGGACTGAACTTCGGCACCATCACCTCCTCCTTCTGGGACAGCGACGTCGCCGCCCTCTCCGGCGTGTCCGGCATCGGCATGGGCACACCGGGCGGCATGGGCCTGACGACCAGCCAGTTCGAGGACACCTGGGCCTTCATGGCGCTGTCCGGCTGGAACTTCCTCAGCCGCTGGGCGCCGTCCGGCGACGGCTATCTTCCCGTCCTCTACGCGCTGATGCCGGTGACCTGGGCGCCGCTGATCGCCTCGGACGCGGTCTATGGCGACAGCACGGCCACCGTGACCGCGTACGGCCCCACGTTCGGCGGCCCCGGCCGCTTCGTGTTCGGACCGGCCGGCGACACGCTGCCGCTGCCCACCGGATGGACCGTGCCCGTCGCCGGCACGCCCGATGCCGGAACCCACGTGGTCGAGCAGCCCGCCGCGAACGCGCTTGCGATCAGCGCGGAGGGGATGCCCTACCGGATCCTCTATGCGGGCGCGAACGTCATCACCATCGCCGCCCGCCACATCACGGTGACGGCCGACGCCCAGACACGGGACTATGGCGACGCCAACCCGGACCTCACCTATGCGGTCACATCGGGCAGCCTTGTTCCCGGCGACAGCCTCGTCGGCTCGCTCCTCACCGGCGCCACGGCGACCTCGGACGTCGGCACCTACGCCATCACGCAGGGCACCCTCACCGACGCCAACAATCCCAACTATGCCATCATCTATGTAGGCGCCGACCTGTCGGTGACCCCCGCCACCCTCACCTACGTGGCGACCGCCGCGAGCCGGGACTATGGCGACGCCAACCCGACGCTCACGGGCACGGTGACAGGCTTCAAGAACGGCCAGACGGTGAGCGTCCTCACCGGTTCCGCAAGCTGGACCACAACGGCCGACGCCAACAGCGACGTGGGCGATTACGCCATCGACGGCTCGGGCTACAGCGCCACCAACTACGTCTTCACCCAGGCCGCCGACAACGCGACGGCCCTCACTGTGACCCCCGCCACCCTCACCTATGTGGCGACCACTGCCACCCGCGAGTATGGCGACGCCAACCCGACGCTCACGGGCACGGTGACAGGCTTCAAGAACGGCCAGACCGTCAGCGTCCTCACCGGCTCCGCAAGCTGGACCAGCCCAGCCGACGCCAACAGCGACGTGGGCGACTACGCCATCACCGGATCCGGCTACGGCGCCACCAACTACGTCTTCACCCAGGCCGCCGGAAACGCCACCGCCCTCAGCGTGACGCCCGCGACGCTCACCTATGTGGCGACCGCCGCCAGCCGGGACTATGGCGACGCCAACCCGACGCTGACCGGCGCCGTCACCGGCTTCAAGAACGGCCAGACGGTCAGCGTCCTCACCGGCTCCGCAAGCTGGACCAGCCCAGCCGACGCCAGCAGCAATGTCGGCGCCTATGCCATCGACGGCTCGGGCTACAGCAGCACCAACTACGTCTTCACCCAGGCGGCCGGAAACGCCACCGCCCTGAGCGTGACCCCCGCCACCCTGACCTACGTGGCGACCGCCGCGACCCGGGACTATGGCGACGCCAACCCGACGCTCACGGGCACGGTGACGGGCTTCAAGAACGGCCAGACGGTGAGCGTCCTCACCGGTTCCGCAAGCTGGACCACAACGGCCGACGCCAACAGCGATGTGGGCGATTACGCCATCGACGGCGCGGGCTACAGCGCCACCAACTACGTCTTCACCCAGGCCGCCGGAAACGCCACGGCCCTGAGCGTAACGCCCGCGACCCTCACCGTCGCGGCGATCCCATCGGCGACGGAGCTGGTCTACGGCACGGGCCTGCCCGGGTTCGGCTATGCGGCGAGCGGGTGGAAGAACGGACAGACCGATGCCAACCTCACCGGCGTCGGCTTCTCCACCAATGCCGGCAGCGCGCCGGATGTGGGCGCCTATGTGGTCAGCGCCCAGGACGGCACGCTGATTGGCGCGGCGGCGGGCAATTACAGCCTCGTCTATGCGCGCCCGGCGGAGTTCAGCGTGACGCCCGCCACGCTGCTGGTCGGGGCCACGACCGCGTCCTCCATCCTCTACGGCGCGGGGCTGCCGGCGTTCGGGGTCTCCGCGTCCGGCTGGGCCTATGGCCAGAGCACGCAGGCGAACCTCTCGGGCGTCACGCTCTCCACGAATGCCGGCAGCCAGCCGGACGTCGGCCTCTATGGCGTCCTGGCCGCCGGCGGCACCCTCACGGGGGCGGCGAGCGGCAATTACACCCTCAGCTACGCCCCGTCCGCGCCCTTCCAGGTGACGCCGCGCCCCATCACAGTGGCGGCGGATGCGCAAACACGCCCCTATGGCGACGCCAATCCCGCCCTCACCTATATCGTCGGCGGAGACGGGCTCGCCTATGGGCAGAGCCTGACACTCGCCACGGCCGCGGGGGCGGCGTCCCCGGTCGGGCGATACGCCATCACCCTTGCGGACAGCGCCGTCAACGCCAACTACGCCATCACCTATACGGGCGCGACCCTTGCGGTCACGCAACGCCCGCTCACGGTGGCGGCGGAGAACGAGACCATGGCCTTCGGCGGCACGGAGCCCCCGCTCGCCTGGCAGATCACGGCGGGAAGCCTCGTGAACGGGGATCAGATGTCCGGCGCGCTGGTGCGCCAGCCTGGGGCCGCGCCGGGGATCTACGCCATTCTCCAGGGCACCCTCGCCGCCACGGCAAACTATGATTTGACCTATATTCCCGGCCTGTTCACCATCACCGGCACGGGCGGCGGCTTCCCGACACCCCAGGAGATCGCCCTCATCACCGCCCTGACGCCCCCGAGCGACTTCGTCCAGACCAGCGCGATGGCTCCCTTCGTGTGGACTCCCCTGCCCACATCCGGCGACGACGGGTTCGACGACCCCTCCGCGGCCGATGCGAATTGCGTCGGCACGGACTGCCAGATGGTGCCGTTCCGCACCAACCGCACCTACGGCGCCGCCCTGAGCTACCGGACGCGGCCATGATCGCCGTGACCGGGAACATGCCGGCCGTGCGCCGGACGCGGCGGCTTGGAGGCTGGGTCCTCCTCGGCGCGGGAATGCTGCTCGCGACACCGGACATCGCGTTCGCGCAGGCGCGGGGCGTGGTGGAGCGCAATTTGCCGCCCCCCGTCACCGGCGGCGGCGGCCTGCGGTTGGGTGATACGGGCGGCGGCATCGGGGACGAGACGCCGCTCGGGGTGAACCTGTCCGGCGTGCGGCTCATCGGCCTGTCCGGCGAGGTGGCGGCGCGCCCGCCGCGCGGCATCAGCTTCGCGGGCATCGAGGGCGTGCCCCACGAGCGCCTCGCGGCGGTGCTCGGCCCCTATGTGAGCCGCCCCCTCTCGCAGCGGTTGATCTCCGACATCCAGGCCGCCATCGCCAAGGTCTATCGCGATGCCGGGCGGCCCTTCGTGTCCGTCACCGCCCCGCCGCAGGAGATTTCGTCGGGCGTGCTGCAATTGCGCGTGGTTCCCTTCAAGCTCGGCGCCGTGACGGCGCGCGGCGCCGCCGGGGCCCCCTCCGCGCCGGAAGATGCGGCCTTCGCCGGCCGGGTGCGCGCGGCGGGCGGAGACTTCATCGAGGCCCCCCGCCTCTCGGAAGACCTCGACTGGCTGAACCGCTATCCCTACCGCCAGATCAACGGCGTGTTCGAGCCCGGCTCCCAGCCCGGCTCCAGCGACCTCGTGCTGGAAGTCACGCGCACCAAGCCCTGGCAGGTGTTCGCGGGCTGGTCCAACACGGGCACGAAGCAGACCGACTACAACCGCTATTTCGTGGGCTTCGGCGCGGGCATCGAGGCGCTGAACGACATGACGGTGTCGTACCAGCTCACCGGCAGCGGCAATTTCTGGACCGACCCCGGCTCGATCGCGCTGACGGGCTCGGACTGGCCCTCCTATCTCAGCCATGCGGGCCGGGTGGTCCTTCCCACCTTCGAGCGCCAGTCCCTGGAGATCGCGCCGAGCTTCGTCGCCACCAGCCAGGCGAGCGTGGGCAACATCCTCACATTCCAGAACACCACGTTCGAACTGCCCGTCCTCTACCGTTCCGCGCTCTCGAACCTCTCGGTCGGGCTCGCCGGATGGGGCGAGATCTATGGCGGCGTCGCCCCCAAATGGATGGAGCGCAACACCCTGTTCCAGGGATCGAACGTGGCGAGCGGCAGCGCGGGCGTGTTCGACCTCATCCTCGGCTGGGCCAACCAGATCCAGGTGGTGGGCACCACCAGCATCGATGTGCGCCTGGTGGCCAATCCCGGCGGCGTGGTGGGCGGCAACAGCAGCGAGACCTGGCTGGTCTTCTCCAACGGCCGCGTCACCGACATCACCTATGTCTATCTCTACGGCACGGTGGACCAGACCACCCCGCTCTCCGCCGTGCCCCTGCTTCAGGACATCCCGCTGCTCCAGGGCGTCTTTCTGCGCAACACGCTCTATGCGCAGGTCGCGGACCAGGCGCTGCCGGACACGGAACAGCTCGCCATCGGCGGCTATTACGCCACGCGCGGCTATACGCTCTCGGACGGCAGCGTGGATGCGGGCTTCGTGCTGCGCAACGAGCTGCGCCTGCCGGTGATGCCCGTGCTGGGGCGCCCCGACAGCCCCATCAAGGGCCTGTCCGACGCCCTGTCGCCGTTCGTGTTCCTGGATGTGGGCTATGGCTACAATTTCGGGCTGGACAGCCTCGCCGCCGCCCTCGGGCCGGGTCCGAACACCACCTTGGTCGGCGTCGGCGCGGGACTGGACTACACGCTCGGCCGCAACCTCCAGGCGGGCCTCGCCGCCGGCGTCGCCCTCACCGACGGGCCGCTCACCTCCGCCGGGGCGGTCACGGTCCAGGGGCGCGTGACGGTGTCCTACTGACGGGTGCGGGGGTATCACCGGCCGCCGCCGTTCAGGCGGGGCCGCTTTCCAGGTCCACGCCCGCATCCCTCAAGCGGGCTTGCGCCGCCGGCATGCGCCGGAGCGCCGCATTGATGCGCTCGCGCCAGCGCGGCCCCTGCAGGACCGCGTCCTCATAAGCCTCGACGAGATCACCCGGGCGATCCTCGGCGAGGACGTCGATCAGGAATTCCGCCTGCAAGCGATCCTTGTGCGCCTTCAGGCTGTTCGGCCCCTCCTTGCGGCGGTCGGACACGATCAGCTTGTGAATGGCGAACCGCTCCGGACGGGGCACCTGCACCAGGACGCCGTCGCGATAGGTCACTGCCACGTCCAGGGGATCCGCGATGAGGTAGTTGAGGTAATGGAGCGACTGGGCGTGAACCCCGAGCGCGGCCAGCGGCTTGAGTGCTTCCGCCTCCTCGAAGGAGGGGGTGAGGAATTCCACGAGGAGTTCGCTACGGCTCTGGCGCCAACGCCATATTTTGTCTTTATCCAACGAGGGGACGGCATCGAACGAAAACTCGCCGAGCACGCGCTGAAGCGGTTCGGACACCACGTCCTCAAGGGCAAGCGACAGGCGCTCGAAGCTGGCGATGTCCATGTCGTTGGTCTGGGCCGCTTCGTCGAGGCCGTAGCGGACGCCGAGTTCGCCTTCGTAGAGCCGAAAGGCGAGTGTCCCCACCACGGTCCCGCCCAGCCGGAAGACACCTGCTTTCTGGAGGGCATTCAGGAGCGAGCCCGTGGCCGCATCCACCCCCAGGAAGCTTTCGGCCCGCAGAAGCCGGATCAGGCGCGACCGGTGCGGCCTGCGTTCCTTCCGCTCCGCGATAAGTTGGCTGAGGTTCCCGATGCGATCCCGACGCTCCGGGGTATCTTCGCCGATATAGGCTTTTCGCACGTCGGAGCCGACACGATAGGTGTCGTACCAGAAGGCCTTTCCGTTGCGCTCCACGCGCGTGGGCGTTCCCCGGATCTCCGAGACGGCCTCGTCCTTCAAGGCCCGCAGCAAGTCATGATAGGCGGCATGGGCGATGGGGGAGAGGCGCGGGCGCATGGCGTGTACAACAATCTGGATTTTTGTTGAGCATATACATGTTCAACAAAAATGAAAGACGTTGAACACACACGTCTCGGACGTGTGGGAAGCACCGGACGGGGATGCCCGACCGGGCTCAGCCCTTGGAGGGGCCTTCCGCGAGGGGCGGGGCGCGCAGGGTGGCGGATTCCAGTTCGCCCAGCACGCGCAGCGCTTCCTCGCTCGACGGCAGGAGGCGGCGGACGATGGCCTGCAGCGCATCGAACCCGCCCGCCGTCTCGCGCAACAGGCGGGAGACCACGCGCCGCTCGTCTTCGAGCCGGCCGAGCGTATGCAAAGCGAGGGCCCGGGCGATGCCGGCGGCGGGGTCGTCATGGCCTTCCAGCCCCGGCAGCGCATTGCGCGCCGCGATGGAATCCGCGCGCAGGAAGGCGGCGATGGCGAGATAGATGGAGTGGGTTTCGCTGAGCGGGGCGCCGTTCTGGCGCGCGCGCAGCAGCAGGGCCTCGCCCTGGTCCACCCGCCCGAGGCCCACCATCACCGCGCCCGCCGTGGCGGCCACGTGGTGGTCCAGGGGGTTGAGGGCCACGGCGCGGTCGGCGGCCACCAGCGCGCCTTCCCGGTCGCCCAGATGGAAGTCCACGTCCGCCAGCACCTTGGCCGCGAAGGCGCTGGTGGGGGCGAGGTCCGCGCCCTGGCGCGCCTCGCGCAGCAGGGCTGCGCGCAGGTCCGCTTCCTCTGCGGTGCCCGCGCCGGCCTTGGTCTGCGCCCGCAGCGCCTCCAGCATGAGGGCGGCCTTCACCGAATGGAACACGCCATAGCCGCTGTCGCGCGCCGCCAGACGGTCGATGCAGGCGCGCGCCTCGGTGGCGTCCGCGGAGGCGGTGCCGTGGGGCGGCGACAGGGCGCGGGCGAGGCAGCTGAAGCCGGACTCCGGCGCCTCCAGGCGCGCCTGCGCGCGGGCCCGGGCCTGGAGCGCGCCGTTGGTCTCCACCAGGGCAGCCGCCACGTCCTGGACGATGCGCGCCTCCCCGGCGGCGCGGCCCTCGCCCGACGAGGCGCCTTCCAGCTCCTTCGACCACACGATGGTGCCGCCACAGCGGTCGGACAGGCGCACCAGCAGGGCATAGCCGCCGTCGGGGCGCCCCTCGGCCAGCCCGCCCAGGGTGAAGACCGGGCGGGGCGGCGCGCCGCTGCATTCGCGCGCCCCGCCGCCGCCAGCCGCCATCACGTCCACGAAATCGAACCGCGCCAGCGCGTCGCGCAGGCGCACCTCCAGGGTGTGCATCTCGTCCGCGCTGGGGGCGGGGCTTCCGGCGGTCTCGAAGCGCTCCACCTCCAGCACCGGCAGGCCGATGCGGTCGGCAAGGTCCGCCGCCGTGGTGGGATGACCACCCACGGTGAGGGTGAAGGACTTGGAGCCGCGCTCCAGGCCGATCTGGAGGCCCGCCGCCGCGAGGGCCGCCGCGATGCAGGCGACCAGCGCCGCCGCCAGCATCCAGGGCCGGCCCGCCCGGCGCGGGGGAAGGGGCGCCGCCTCCGGCATCGGCGGGGGAGGCGGTGCCTCGATCTCCACGCCGCGGCGCCGGAAGGCGGGCACGTAGCCGCCCTTGGGGACGCAGATTTCGATCGCCTCGTCGGGGCCGGCGGAGGCGTAATAGCGCTCCAGCGCCCGGCGCAGCCGGGTCGCCTCCACCCGCACGATGGGATCGCTCTGGGGATCGAAGCTGGTGGGACGGCCCAGCGCCTCCACGGCGATGGTGTAGCCCTTGATGCTTTCCGCGCGGCCCGCCAGCGTCGCGTCCACGATGAAGCGCAGGAAGTCGGCGAGGCGCGGCGAGGAGGCGAACTCGTCCGCCGCGAGCACGCGCGCGAGCGCGGCACGCACGTCCCCCTCCGTGGGCGCCGCGAGGGCGGCGGGGGGCAGCGCAGCATCGGGTTCGAGATCGGTCAGGGTCACGCCAGTTCGCCGGTTCCGGTGTCCTTGGGCGCCGGGCGCACCCGGCGGTGTTGACGTTAAGTCATGCTGTTTTGGTCCAGCCCGCCCCTGCGCGCAAGGGGGCGCTGCGTGCTGGGCGGTTTTCTCCCGTTGCGGCGGCTGATAGCGTGCGAACAGTGCGGCGAACATGAGGCCGCCTGTGCGCACCCCCAAAGGGGGCTGAGGAGAAAGACGATGTCTTTGGATGAGGTGATGAACCGGACGGCGCCGGAGATGGTCCCGAACGATCTCGAGGCCTTCTGGATGCCGTTCACCGCGAACCGCGCCTTCAAGAAGCGCCCGCGCCTCGTCTCGCGCGCGAAGGACATGCACTATTACACGCCCGAGGGCCGCGCCATCCTGGACGGCACCGCCGGCCTGTGGTGCACCAATACCGGCCACAACCGGACGCCCATCGTCGAGGCGATCCGCACAGCGGCGACCGAGCTGGATTTCGCGCCGACCTTCCAGTACGGCCACCCCTCCGCCTTCACACTGGCGAGCCGCATCGCGGCCCTGGCGCCGGGCGATCTCGACCATGTGTTCTTCTGCAATTCCGGCTCGGAAGCGGTGGACACGGCGCTGAAGATCGCGCTCGCCTACCAGAATTCCATCGGCCAGGGCTCGCGCACCCGCCTGATCGGCCGCGAACGCGGCTATCACGGCGTCGGCTTCGGCGGCATCAGCGTCGGCGGCATCGTGCCCAACCGCAAGGCGTTCGGCACGCTGCTCACCGGCGTCGACCACCTGCCCACCACCTATGACCGCGCTCACCAGGCCTTCACCAAGGGCGAGCCGGACTATGGCGCGCACTTCGCGGACGAGCTGGAGCGGCTGGTCGGCCTGCACGACGCCTCCACCATCGCCGCCGTCATCGTCGAGCCCATGGCCGGCTCCACGGGCGTCATCCCCTCGCCCAAGGGCTATCTGAAGCGCCTGCGCGACATCTGCGACAAATACGGCATCCTGCTGATCTTCGACGAGGTCATCACCGGCTATGGCCGCCTAGGCCACGCCTTCGCCGCCGAGCGCTACGGCGTGACGCCGGACCTCATCACCTTCGCCAAGGGCATCACGTCCGGCGCCGTGCCCATGGGCGGCGTGGTGGCGCGCGCGGGCATCCACGATGCCTTCATGAAGGGGCCGGAGCACGTCATCGAGCTGTTCCACGGCTACACCTATTCGGCCCACCCGCTGGCCTGCGCCGCCGCGCTCGCCACCCTGGACCTCTACGCCAAGGAAGACCTGTTCGCCCGCGCCAAGGCCATGGAGCCCATGTGGGCGGACGCGGTCATGTCGCTGCGCGACAAGCCGGGCGTGCTGGACATCCGCACCGTGGGCATCACGGCGGGCATCGACCTTGCGGCCAAGGACGGCAAGCCGGGCCTGCGCGGCTACCACGCGCTGGAATCCGCCTTCCACGACCAGGGCATCATGGTGCGCACCACCGGCGACACCATCGCCATCACCCCGCCCCTCATCATCTCCGAGGATCAGGTGGGCGAGCTGATCGAGAAGGTGGGCAAGGTCATCACCGCCACCGCGTGATCCGACCCGCCACGCACCGGACGACGAAGGGGCGGCCGAAAGGCCGCCCCTTTTCTTTCATTTCTTACGAAGTCTTATGCGCTCTGTCGCCAATTCCGAAATAATTCCATCGCCTTAAGAATCAAAGTTGCAATAGCCGACGCCGCACCTTAGTCGTTTCATGGATTTGGTACCCTCGTTCGATTCCTTCAATTGGTTGGCGCAGGCGGGTTGCCGGGTTCACCGGATGAATGGTCTGCCGCGCGGAAACGGAAATGCTCCGGCGATGAGATCAAGACCTGTATCGGCTTTGGCCCGTTCCTTCCGCGCCTCCACCGCCCTCGGCACCACCGCGCTCGGCACCACCGCGCTCGTCTCGGCGACGCTCGTCGTCACGGCCCTTGCCGGCGGCGCCGCCCCGGCCCGCGCACAGGGCGTCTCGCCCTGGGAGACGCCGGAATATCTGCGCTCCGGCGCCCTCGCCCAGGTGAACGCCGCCGCGGCCTATGAACTGGGCTTCACCGGCGCGGGCGTGAAGGTGGGCATCGCCGATTCCGGCCTCTGGACCACCCATCCGGAATTCGCCGGACGCGTCCTGCCCGGCTATGACTTCGAGACCAACACGCCGCTCCTGCCGGGCATGGACGTGGACGGGCTGGGCCACGGCACCCATGTGACGGGCATCGTCGGGGCCGCGCGCAACGACGTGGAGATGCAGGGCGTCGCCTACGGGGCGCTGATCGTGCCCGTGCGCGTCGGCAACCTGATGGACAATATCGACAACGCCGCCAGCCAGCCCTTCCCCTTCATGGTGGAGCAGGGCGTGACGGTGATGAATGCCAGCTACCGGGCCGGAACCTGCGCGCCCTCGGACGACGGCCCGCCCTGCGACGTGACCACCTATAGCCGGGCCGACCTGGAGGCGAACTACCCCCTCCTCATGCAGCGGGCCCTCGCCATGTCCCAGGCGGGCGTCCTGTTCGTGGGCGCGGCGGCCAATTTCGCGCAGCCGAGCCCCGACCTGCTGGCCGGGCTTCCTTATCTCATGCCCGAATTGCGGAATACCTGGCTCGCGGTGGTGGCGGTGGACGCCAACAACGTCATCGCCGACTTCAGCAACCATTGCGGCGTCGCCAAGGACTGGTGCCTCGCGGCGCCCGGCAACCAGATCTATTCCACCGAGCCCATCAGGCCCCCCACCCCCACGGGCTACGGCACCCGCGACGGCACCTCCCAGGCCGCGCCCACGGTCACGGGCATCGCGGCCCTGGTGAAGGAAGCCTTCCCCTGGTTCACCGCCGCCGACATCCAGGCGGCGCTGCTCACCACCGCCACGGACCTGGGCGACCCCGGCGTCGACGACGTCTATGGCTGGGGCCTCGTGAATGCGGGCAAGGCCGTGCTGGGCTATGGCGCCTTCACGGACACCGTGACCGTGGACACCCAGGGCTACAATTCCACCTTCTCCAACGACATTTCCGGCACGGGCGGGCTGGTGAAGACCGGCGACGGCACCCTGACCCTGGCGGGCGACAACAGCTATGCGGGCGGCACCGCGATCCTGGGCGGCACCTTGTCCATCAACGGCTCCGTGACCTCCGACGTGCTGGTGGGCGAGGACGGAACCCTGCGGGGCACGGGCGTGGTGAATGCCGCGCTGGTCTCGGCCGGCCGGATCGCGCCCGGCAACTCGCCCGGCACCCTCACCGTCACCGGCCCCGTGGTGATGATGTCCACCGCCACCTTCGCGCCTGACATTGACGGCCCGGGCACGGGCAACGGCGCGGGCAACCACTCCGTCCTGGTGGTCCTGGACACGGCGACGCTGGCGGGCACGCTGGCGCCGGTCCTGCGCGGCATCACGGGCAGCGCCACCAACAGCTACACGCCGGGCCTCGGCACGCAGATCCAGGTCCTGACCGCATCGGGCGGCATCACGGGCGGCTTCTCCGCCCTCACCCAGCCCGTGGGGCTCGCGGCGGGCACCCGCTTCGATGCCCTCTATGACAGCAGCAGCGTCACCCTGCTTGTGACGCCCGCCGCCTACGGCAACCTCGCCGCCAACGGCCTGTTCACCAGCACCAACGCCACGGCGCTGGGCGGCGCGCTGGACAGCGTGCGTCCGGCGGCGGGCACGCCGCTCGCGGGCGCCACGGGGGCCCTGTTCGACGCGCTCTACGCCCTCCCCGCCGGCAGCCTGCCCGCCACGCTGGCGCAGATGACCGGCGAGGTCTACGCCTCGGCCTCCGCCATGGTGTTCGATGATGCCCGGCAGGTGCGCAGCGCCATTCTCGGGCGCCTGGAGGGCACCAGCGCGCCGGGCGGCGGAGCCGCGGCGCTGGCGCCGGGCTCCAACGTCACCATCTGGGCCACGGGCTATGGCGGCTGGGGCGATGCTTCCGGCGACGGCGGGCTTGCGGGCGCGCTGCCTTTCGACTGGACCCAGAGCGGGTTCGTGGCGGGCGCGGACGTGGCGGTTCTGTCCGGCCTGCGGCTCGGCCTCGCCGGCGGCGTCGGCCAATCCTCGGGCGACCTGGATGCGCTCGCCTCCAGCGTGGACAACAGCCACAAGGAAATCGCCGTCTACGGCGCCTACGACAGCGGCGCGTTCGGCCTGAAGGCGGGCGCCGCCTATGGCTGGAACAGCCTGACCAGCCAGCGCATCGTGGCGCTGGGCACCGTGCAGACCCTGTCCGCCGACTATGATGGCAATGTGGGGCAGGTGTTCGGGGAAATGTCCTATCGCCTCACCTTCGGCGGGCTGGCGGCGACCCCGTTCGCGGGCCTCGCCTATGTGCACCAATCCTACGATGCCTTCACCGAAGCGGGCGGAATCGCCGCGCTCAGCGGCAGCGCCACGGACCTCGACACCACCCTCATCACGCTGGGCGCGCGCTTCAGCGCCGATCTGGCCCTCGGCTCGGGCATTCTCACCCCGCGCCTGAGCCTCGCCTGGCAGCATGCGGCAGGGGATGTGGAAACCGGCGCGGTGCTCCAGATCGTGGGATCAAGCCCGTTTCTCGTCACCGGCACGCCGCTGGCACGGGATGCGCTTCTGCTGGGCGCGAGCCTCGACTATGCGTTGACCGGCGCCATCTCCGCCAAGATCGCCTATGACGGCGTGCTGGCGCAGGAGACGCAAAGCTCGACCCTCAAGGGCGCGCTGCGCGTCGCCTTCTGAGGCGCTCCGCACAAAAAGGAAAGCGCATCCGGCCGGGGCCGGATGCGCTTTCGGGTCCGCTGACGCGTGGCTGGCGCAGCGCCCGGATCAGACGCGTCCAGTCAGCGCCAGCACCAGCACCACGATGAGCAGTACGCCCACGATGCCGCCCGGGCCGTAGCCCCAGCCACGGCTGTAGCCCCAGGTGGGAAGCGCGCCCACAAGAAGCAGGATCAGAAGTACAATCAGAATGGTCGAAAGCATGGATCAGTCCTCCCGACGTGTCGTCGGTCAAGGTAACGTTGATCCACGGCGAAGGTTCCGCCCGCCTTCGTCTCGCCAAAAATGATTCTGCGAAAATCACGGGGTGAGGATCACCCCGCGAGACTCACCGCAGGACGAACGCGCGACCAAAACCGGCGGGCGACATCCTGTGCATGACGCTAGGTCAGCTTCTCGGTGGCCGCCTCCAGCCACGCGCGCACGTCCGCATCCAGATGCGGCCCCACCTCCGCGCGCACCCGCGCATGGTAGGCATCGACCTGCGCCCGCTCCGTGACGGTGAGCAGATCAGTGTCGATGAGGCGGCGCTCATAGGGGGCGAGGGTCAGCGTCTCGAAGCCGAGCGAAGGCCGGTCGCCGCCGGGATCGCGCGGCTCCACCAGGACCAGCGTCTCGATGCGGATGCCATAGGCGCCGGTGCGGTAGAAGCCCGGCTCGTTGGACAGGATCATGCCCGCCTTGAGCGGCACGTGGCCGAGCTTGGAGATGCGCGCCGGGCCTTCATGGACCGAGAGGCCCGCTCCAACGCCGTGGCCCGTGCCGTGGTCGAAATCCAGGCCCTCGGCCCACAGGAACTGGCGCGCGAAGGGATCGATCTGCGCGCCGCTGGTGCCTTCGGGGAATACCGCGCGCGCCACCGCCAGATGCCCCTTGAGCACCAGGGTGTAATGGTGGCGCATGTCCGCGCTGGGCGTGCCGGTGACGAGGGTGCGCGTCACGTCGGTGGTGCCCTCCTCGTACTGGGCGCCGGAATCCAGCAGGAACAGTTCGTCCGCCCCGAGCGGCCGGTTGGTGGCGCGGGTGACGCGGTAATGGACGATGGCCCCGTTGGGCCCCGCTCCGGAAATGGTGGGGAAGGACACGTCCGTGAGCCGCCCTGCCGCGCGGCGGAAGGTTTCCAGCGCTTCCACCATGTCGATCTCGGTGAGGCCGCCCGGCGCCACCGTGTCGAACCAGTGCAGGAAGCGGGCGAGCGCCACCCCGTCCGTGAGATGGGCGGCGCGCATGCCTTCCACCTCGGAGGCGTTCTTTACCGCCTTCAGCAGCGCGATGGGGTCCGCGCCCTTGGAGACCGTGCCCCCGGCCCGCTCCACCACGCTCGCGAGCTGCACCGGCGCGGTCGCCTGGTCGAGGCGCACCGTGGCGCCGGAGGCGAGCTGCGCCAGCGTGCCCTCCAGCGCCGCGCGGGGCAGCAGGTCCGCGACCGGGGCCAGCGCCGCCTCGACGGCGGCATCGACCTGCCCGGGCACGGTGAACAATGCGGGGCGCCCGATGGCCGGCACCACCGCCCAGGCGAGCGGAATGGGGGTATGGGCCACGTCGGCGCCGCGAATGTTGAACAGCCACGCCACCGCATGGGGATCGGACACCAGCAGCAGGTCCATCTTCTCGGCGGCGAGCGCCGCCTGGACCCGCGCCACCTTCTCAGCCGCGCTCTCCCCGGCCAGCGCCGGATCCCGCAGGCGGATGGGCGCAGCCGGCGGGGCGGGCCGATCGGCCCAGAGATCCGCGAGCGGATCGTCCTCCAGCGCCACCAGGATGCCGCCCGCCGCCGCCACCGCGTCCGCCAGCTTGCGCCGCCCGTCCAGGGTGGTGCGCCAGGGGTCGAAGGCGAGCGTCGCGCCGCGCGGCAGGTGCGCCTCGATCCACGCCTCGGGCGGCGTCTGGGCCAGCGGCACCACCTGGAACACGGCGGTGTCCACCTGGGCGGGCGCCTGGAGGGTGTAGCGCCCGTCCACGAACAGCGCCGCCTCCCCCTCCAGCACCACGCACAGCCCGGCCGAGCCGGTGAAGCCCGTCAGGTAGGCGAGCCGCTCCTCGCAGGGCGGCACATATTCGTTCTGGTGCGCATCCGCCCTCGGGATGACGTAGCCCTGCACCCCGCGCGCCGCGAGCGCCTCCCGGAGCGCCGCGAGCCGCGCCGCGCCCGCCGCGCGGTCGCTTGCCTCCTCGAAGCTCTGGAACTGGGCTTCAAACCGGGGAACATGCGGGAAGGGCGCGTTCTTGCGCGAGACGAAGTCGGACATGACCCGACCTTAGAGCGCGTTCCCGCCGCGTGGAAGCACCCCATCGCCCGCCGCGACCACCGATCCCCTGCTCCCTTCCCAAGCCCAGGCGCCGCCTGTCGCCGCGCCGGTGGACAGCCCCGGACGGCGCCGACAACCCCCTTGCTGGCGCCCCCCCGCCTTCGCTATGGTGCGCGCCGATGCGGGCGTAGTTCAGTGGTAGAACGACAGCTTCCCAAGCTGTATGTCGCGGGTTCGATTCCCGCCGCCCGCTCCAGTTTCCTGCCTTAAGGCACCTCAAAAAATCTCATTCCGCTTCCAAATCAATGATTTGGGGCGTCTCACGATGCGTCACGCGCGCGTCTATGGCGGGCCTTTTTCCAAACGTCACCGCCTCCGGCACGCGATCCGGTCGCGTGCGCTCATGACGCCGAGACCAGCGCGGCTTGCCGAATGGCGCCCATCACAGCCGCAGTGTGGGTCTGGTGGATCATGTGCCCTGCGCCGCGAAGGCGGTGCAGGGTGCTTCCGGGGATATCGCGATGCAGTCGGACACTCTGTCCGAAGCTCACAACCCGATCTCCATCGCCCGCAATGATCGTCACCGGCACGGCAATCTCGCCATAGCTCGCGTGCGCCCAGGCCGCATAGGGGGCGAGCATTGCCGTTTCCGCCGCAGCGGCGCGAAGCTGAGACGGGCGCAATGCCATCTCCTTTGGAAAGGCGTGAAACTTCTCGGGGACGCGAGAGGGGCCGAAAATCTTTCGCAACACCAACGGCCACGCCGCTCGGCTCAGCATTGGAGCCAACGTATAGCGTACGAGGTCGCCAATGACCGGGACGGCCGGCATCGAGAGGCCCATAAAGGTCGGATTGAACGTGGGATAGAAATATCCCGAGGCCAAGACGAGGCTCTTCACCATTTCCGGGTGCCGGAGAGCCATTTGGATCGCGACGCTCGCGCCCCAGGAGTGACCCACGAAGATCGCCTGGGTGATGCCCATCTGCTCCAAGGCGGCATGGATGAGGTCGGCTTGCGAGGCCGGCGTCCACACCTGGTCGCGGGGCCGGCTGCTGTGGCCGAAGCCGGGCCTATCGAACAGGATGACCTTGTTCGCCTGCGCGGCCATGTCCACCAGACCGCTCGAGAGAAATTCCTGGACCATGGCGCCGTTGCCATGAAGCATCACGATGGGTTGGCCTCGGCCTCGCTCCAACACATGAAGCCGGACGCCGTCCACTTCGATGAACCTGCCCAATGGGGGATTGGCGCGCTCCGCTTTGCGGGCGAGCTTGGCGTTGATGATCGCCGCAGCCGCCAGCGCGCCTACGGCAGCTCCGATCAGATAGGCTGTGTTCAATTTCGAAGTCGTCATCACGCGCATCCTCGGCTGAAGTGCACGTCGATCGACCTCGTAGGACAGTCGCCGCACCGCGAATGAACCGAGCGAGCGCGCCCATGTTCCATCCAAAGCGTGGTGCTCGGATTGCCTTTGGGCCATCAGCGTGCGTGGGGACCGGTGTCGGTCGATGCGGTGCGGTCGGTCGCACGTTTGCGAGCCGCCGGTCGGGAGATGGAAACCGGTCCGAAACGGTGGGCCTTTCGCTTTGCCCGGGCGGCGTCCCACACCGACGGGCCTTTGTCGGTGACAAGGCAGCATCGACAGCGGTTGTTCGACTTGCCGCCCGTCCCCATCTGTCCGGAAAGACGACAGCCACATCAGACGGGTCCGGCAATGGCAATTGCGTTCGAAAGCACGTTCAGCTCGCTTCCAGACAGCCTCTACTCAGCCGTGAACCCAACCGCCGTCCGGCAGCCGGAATTGATCCGCCTGAATGACGCGCTGGCCGAGGAGCTCCGCCTGGACGCGCAATGGCTGCGGAGCGCGGACGGCCTCGCGATGCTCTGCGGCAATGCCGTCGTGAGCGCGTCCACGCCCATCGCGCTCGCTTATGCCGGACACCAGTTCGGCAATTTCGTTCCCCAGCTCGGGGACGGTCGCGCCGTCCTCCTGGGAGAGGTGGTGGACCGCAGCGGCACGCGGCGCGACATCCAACTAAAGGGCGCGGGGCGCACGCCCTATTCGCGGCGGGGCGACGGGCGCGCGGCCCTGGGGCCGGTCTTGCGCGAATACATCGTCAGCGAGGCGATGGCTGCCCTGGGCGTTCCCACCACGCGCGCGCTGGCGGCCGTCGCCACCGGAGACCGGGTGCAGCGCGAGACCGGGCTTCCGGGCGCTGTTCTCACCCGTGTCGCCGCGAGCCACATCCGGGTGGGGACATTTCAGTATGCAGCCGCGCGCGGTGACGCCGAGGCCCTCCGCAGCCTCGCGGACTATGTCATCGCACGACATTTCCCCGACGCCGCCGACGCGGACAATCGATACCTTGCCCTGTTCGATCATGTGGTCCGGGCGCAGGCGAACCTCGTCGCGCACTGGATGTCGCTGGGCTTCATCCACGGCGTGATGAACACCGACAACATGGCGATCTCCGGCGAGACCATCGATTACGGCCCCTGCGCCTTCCTGGACACCTACGATCCGGCAAAGGTGTTCAGCTCCATCGACGAGTTCGGCCGCTACGCTTTCGGCAACCAGCCCCGCGTCGCAGCCTGGAACCTGGCGCGGCTGGCTGAGGCCCTGCTGCCCCTGATCGACGAGAACACGGACCGGGCCGTCGCGGCGGCGCAGGAGGTGCTCGGCGGGTTCAAGGACCTGTTCGAAGAAGCCCACCTGCGCCGGATGCGGGCGAAGCTCGGCCTCACGACCGAAGAGCCCGAGGACGCGGGGCTTGTCAGGGATCTCCTGGAGGCCATGCACGAGGGACAGGCGGACTTCACCCTGACGTTCCGACGCCTGTCATGGCTGGCTGCAGATGAAAACGCTCCTGCCGGGCTGGCCGACCTGCTCTGCGATCCCAGGGGTCTCGAGGCCTGGTACAACCGATACACGGCCCGCCTGAGGCGGGATCCCGTCTCCCCGGAGGAGAGGGCGCGCGCCATGCTTCAGGTCAATCCGCGCGTCATCCCGCGCAATCACCGGATCGAGGCCGTCATCCGCGCCGCCGTAGATGAGGGCGACTACACGCCGTTTCATGACCTCGTCCGCGTCCTGGCCATGCCCTGGTCGGACCAGCCCGACGACGCCAGCTACGAAGCGCCGCCGCGTCCGGGTGAAGAGGTTTCGCGGACATTCTGCGGCACGTAAAGCGGCCTCCTGTCTGAAGAGACCGAGCGTCTGCAGGCGGCAGACAGGAGGCGACGGGGGCAGTTGTGGGGTCGGGAGCAGACCTTACCAAGTGCGTGTCTAAACGTCCGGTATGGGGCCGGTTTCGGACTGACAGGTTTCAGATGACCAAAATAGGAAAGCTGCCGTTCCCGACGAGTGGGCGCATCCCGCCGCTTTCGACCAGCATAGCTGCGGCAAATCCAGTCGGAGGTGACTGGCTCAGGTTGCCATCATGGTAGCCGGCAGCCGGAACGGCCTATGCCGGCTAGCAGCCCCCGCAGGCATCCACACCTACGCCGAGAACCTCGTGTCGTTGATTACAAGCGGGTTCTTGGAAAACGCTCTTGCACCAAGCGGTAGAATCCCCTGAGATTACATCTGCTTGGGGAGGCCGGATTTGGAAATCATCGAAGATAGTCTGGACGGTCTGCTGGTGGTTTTGTACGAGGCGCTCATGAAGTCGGGCGACAAGCAGGAAGGCTCGCGCGGGCCTATGCTCGAACTGCTCGGCGTGACGCTGCGGCTGACCAAACCACGGGCCAGGTTGAGCAGGTCCGAGGACCGGGGCAAACCTTTCAGCGCGCTCGGCGAGCTGCTTTGGTATCTCACCGGCTCCGACAAGCTCGACTTCATCGAAGCCTACGTGCCACGCTACAAGGATGAGGCGGAAGACGGCCTCATTCACGGAGCTTACGGCCCGCGCCTTTTCGCGATGCGCGGCAAGACCAATCAGGTTCAAAACGTGCTGGAGATGCTGGCCAAGAATGCCGGGTCGAAGCGCGCGGTCATTCAGCTCTTCAATGCGGAAGATATCGAAAAGCGTTACCCGGAAATTCCATGCACGACGACCCTGCAGTTCATGGGACGAAACGGTCGTCTCCACATGTCGGTGACGATGAGATCCAACGACGCCTATCTCGGGCTGCCGCACGACGTGTTCTGCTTCACCATGATCCAGGAAATGGTCGCGACGACGCTCGGGCTGGAGGTTGGCGAATACTATCACTACGTCGGCAGCATGCACCTCTACACCGAGGCTCTCGACGGGGCATCCCGGTACAATAAAGAGGGGCACCAGCGCACCGTCGAGATGCCGGCGATGCCCCCGGGCAAGCCATTTGACTTCGTACAGGCATTGCGTAAAGCGGAAGACCGCCTTCGGCACGCAGAACCGGTTGATGCTGCCACCATTGCGCCTGACGGATACTGGGCGGATATCGTGCGGCTCTACCAAGCCTACTGGGCCAGTGGTGACGACGCTGCGCTCGACACCCTAAGAGACGCGGTCAGTACGCCCATTTACAAGAATTACATCGACGGTCGCCGCGCCTTGAAGCGGAGGACCTTCCTAACTAGGGACAACTCTCCGTAATGTGGCCGACTAGGCAAACCCAGAAGCAGAATATCGCCAACAAGCTGCTGGACTTCAGCGCCAACCACAGGCTACTGCCGGGCATTCCCGACCCGCTGGCGCTCGATACGCTGGCGATGCAATTCGTCGCGAGCCTCAGGCGCGAGGACTACTACAGGCTTGTCCAACGAACCGCGATCGGGCCACGGCGCGCCGATCCTAATAACGACGCCTTTGACGCGGAGCGTGCGGTCGCCCATCACGTCCAGAACGGCAACCTAGAGGAGGCCGCGTGGCTGGTATTCCTCATGACCCATCTGGCGCGTCCGGCCGACACGGGTTGGCTTCGCTTACGCCAGATCTACGGCAGGCTGGGACAGGGCATCTGGACATGGAATGTTGTGGCAGCCGACCCTCAAGCGTTCCTTGACTGGCTGGCAGCCAATTGGCAGTCCGTAGGCGGCAAGTTTGGCAATCACAGGAAGTACGAAAGCCTCGATCCGGGATCGAACCGGGCGTTCGGCAAGGTGCTGACAACCTATCTCGACTGGATCGGCGCCGAAGGTCACGTCGCGTTCTTCGCTCGTACCGTAAGGGAAGCCGGTAACGACCCGGGCACGATTTTCGACCACCTCTATCAGGGGATGACGGTTCTGAGTTTCGGGCGCTTGGCGAAATTTGATTATCTCGCCCTCATCGGCAGATACGGCATCGCCCCGATCCAAGCCGGTCAGGCGTATTTCCGTGGCGCTACAGGGCCGGCTCGCGGCGCCAAGTTGTTGTTCGACGGCAACGCGGACAGCGGGACGGACCCTGATACGCTACAAGACCGAGTCGGCGAGCTGGACGGGGTATTGGACGTGGGCATGCAGGTCATGGAAGACGCGCTCTGCAACTGGCAGAAGAGTCCGACAACCTTTATCCACTTCAAAGGTTAGACAAGCGCTGTCCCGATCTCTTCCCAGGTCCAGCGACGTTTCAGTCCGTTCATCTGGTTGTGGCCGATGACCTGACGGTGCTGCAGCTGGCCGACAGTTATACCAGGAGACACGCCGACCGAACGGCTGAAGCGCAGGATAGCATCGCGCGTGGGATTGAGCTCATCGAACTCGCCAACACGATTCAGAGGGATCAGGCACGAGCTGGCGAACTCGTTGGCTTCGCGCTCACTCTGTTCGTCACCCGAGGTGTCGTCCTGATCGACGAATGTCGCCGCCTTGTGAAGCAGGAGGTGACCAATCTCATGGAACAGGGTGAACCAGAAATGATCGTCTGCCCGGTGCCGAAAACTCATTAGGATCATCGATTTCCCAGGCGAGACCATACGGCTTGCGCCGCTAGCGCGGCAGCCTTTCGGCGCGCGGACGACAACCAGGGCCACGCCCACTTCGGCCAGCAACGTCCGCAGCGACGGCAGGAATCGGACCGGCTTGGAAACACGCGAGAGTTTACGCACACTATCGAGACGGTCCTGCAGGTTGCCGGGATTCCATTCCCCGGTTTCAGTGAGCTCGGCTTCCATTTCGCCGCGTCGCAACCAACGCAGGACGGACTCTTCGGAAGACTCGAGAGTCTGCGACGTGCGGAACCGTGTGGCGCCGATTAGCGAGCCGTACTGCCGCTCCCACGATTCGAACTTGGGGACGTTGAAATACACCAGTCGGCTACGCAGCTCTTCGAGTAGCTTTTCCGCAGAGGCGTTGGCAGGCAATTTCTTGCCGCTCGGTGACGGTACGCGCATCAACCACGCGTCGCGCTCGGATTCGGTCAACATCGTGACGGCGCGATCAACCGCGTCCTCGAAATTTGCCTGACGCTTGAGCCAGAATGCCTCGCCCCCGCCCAGGCGCTTCGACAAGGACCGGGCGATGGTCGCGTCAATTGCCAGGGAGCCGTCGCAGATCGCGCGTACGGTGTTCATTCCGCCGTCGAAGTCGACGGACAACTCCTGGGCGGTAACGCCGCGACGGTGCATTACGGCGCGGACGGAGTCGCCGGGCTTGGAGAACCAGTCGGTTGCTGCCTGCTCACCCATCAGTGTCCGTTCCAATCTGAACCAATTTCAGATACCGCACCGTTTGCCACTTCACGGTGCCGTCGTCTTCTTTTTCGAACTTCGTTCCCACAGGAATCAATCTCGCGAACGAGTCTGACCCAAATGCGAGCATGAGACTACAATCTTCCTGAACCGCTACTTCTTCGCCCAAGAATTTGATCCAGTCGGCGGCATTCTCCATGGCCTCCGCGTCTGCCAGCGCTGTCAACAAGGCGCGCGCGTTGAGGGCGCCATATACCGTTTCCGCCACGGCGTACTCGCAGCAACGCTTCTTCAGTTCCGTCGTGTCGAAGGAGATGTTCAGCATCTGGTGCGGGCACGTCGCATTGTCGGAGCCATCGGGACGCGTCAGATCAGTTGCGTTGGGGCAGGGGCGAATTATCCGGCCGGGCTGCCCGCTTGGTCCTAATGATCTCGAGCCGATCCCAATTGCGCGACAGTTCGGTCTCGCCGGCCTCAGTCATATCGAAACCGGAAGCCGAGCAGAGGCCCGCCAGCGTCACCATGACGCCGCCCGCCTCAAGCTGCGGCTGCCCCGGGGGGCGGGAGAAGACGTAATCGACCAAGGCGATCGCGTCCGCGCGCGATCCGCCACTTGCCTGCGCCAGCTCTAGCGCTTCCTCGAGAAAGCGATGCAACCGCTCTTGCACGTCGGAAGTCGCTTCAGCCGGGAAACAGGCCGTCATCCAATCCTTCACCCGATCCTGGAAATCCATTCCTGCCTCCATTGAGTCAATGGTTAGGCACAGATCCCTTGGCACGAAAGATTTCGTGCATGCGGACGGAAGCCAAGTACGGCCTAATCCACAGAAATAAGGAGTCACTGCGTTGATCGCGTGGATGCAACGCTTCGTGCGCGAGCGTTCTGTCAGCCAAAGCAGACTTTCTCCTTCCCAGCCCAGTCTTTGATCAGACGGTCCCGCGATGTCCGCTTTTAGGGATACACGTAGGGTCGTCGAACGACGGACATGGGGGCGCAAAGCAGGCGTATCTGCGCGCTGCTCGAAGGTCGGCATGGGGCGCTCAGCGGCCCCACGTGCCACTGCGGCACAGCTACGACGCAGCCATTATGAGACTAAGATATTCAAACGCTCACCTGCTATGGCGCGGTCGTCGCAGGCCCATGGACCACCCCTAAGGCGGCGATGGGCCCCGAGCGCGGGGCTAAGCGTCGAGCACCCATGACAAGGTGGCGAGCGCCACGATCCCTGCGAGGAGGCCGCCGAAGACCAACATCCAGGTGCCGGCGGTGGGCAGTTTGCGGGTGGGCGATCGCGGGTCTTCTTTTCCCGCCGGCCGCGTCAGATCCTCTGCGGGATGCGCCGTTTGCTGAATGCCCTGAGGATGGGTCCCGGCGGCTTCGTCGTCCGTTCCCAAGGGCGCCGCGGCGAAATCGGGGAAGGCGACCTTATCGCCTGTCGCTCCTGAATCGATCCGCCATCGCAGGCGGGAGGATGCGGACTTTTCCATGGAGGCCTCCTTTGTCGGAGCAACCCTCCACAAGGCCGAAAGTTTCCCCCACGCGGCCTCCGCTGCCCCCGTCGAAAGCGCGGGTCTTCCCGCTACGGGTCGCGATAGCCCTGCACCATCGGCGCGACGGTGCGAGGGTCGGTCCCCGTCGGCAGGATCATGACCGCGCGCCGTTCGGACATGCGCGGCACGAAGTCGATGGTGGCCTCGCCCCCTTTGCCCGCTTCGGACGATGACCGCACCGACACGTCGGCGGCGGTCGTCCCTCCGGAATTGACGACACGAAGATCCAGCGCCAGGCCTGCTGCGGTTTCTCGCGCCGCCGTCGCTTCGATGCTCAGGTCCGCCGGGGTCTGCGCGCGGGTCAGGCCCTCGAACGTGAGGAAGCCCATCATGGCGACGGCGATTGCGGCTCCGCCCAATCCGCAGACCCATTCCAGAACCGGGACCGCCCGTGCGGCTCGGTGTTTGCGGTCGTCGTCCTGCCCCTTATCTGCCATCCCGCATCTCCCTAAACGACGAGGCGCGCCGTTGCGGCGCCGAGCGAGGCGGGAAAGCCGAGCACAGTGGTCATCATGGCCAGATGGCCGACGCCTGCCCCGTCGAGGCGGCCGAACGCCCAGAGAATGAACATGGAGACCAAGAGCGCGACGCCGTATCCAGCCAGGCTGTACCGCACGAAGACACCCACGAAGCCCTGCCCTTCCGGCCACGCCTCCTGTCCGGCAAGCTCGACGCGATAGACGAGGATGTGGAGCAGGATCAACGAGATGCCGGCCAGGGCGAGCGCGTGCCAGGGCGTCATCAGGGCGGCGATGACCTCGATCTCGTCGGTGGGCGCCACGTTGAAGCCGATGAATATGGCGCCGGCGAACATCAAGAACAATTCCGCCCCATAGGAGGTGGCGGTTTCGTCCTCATCGCCCGGTTCGTCGTCCGATTGCGAGGCGGCGAACTGCTTGCGCGCCAGAATGGCGCCGATGCCGGCCGGAATGGATTGCACCGCGATCTTGCCGACGATCTCCGACAGCGGTGTCTCGGTTGTCGCCACGCCGAAGACCAGGAGGAAGCCGGCTCCCACCAGGGATGCGATCAGAAATGCAGAAAACGCGTCGAGCACCACGTCTCGCCACGAGCCCTGGCTGCGAAACCCCACGTGTCGCGACAGGCCCACGAGCAGCATCATCGTCACAAGAAGGAAAAGGCACAGCCGCAGGCGCTCGGCAGTGAACCCCAGCCACCACATTTCCATCGTCATCGCGAGTGGAAAGGAAAAGAGGATCGCGCCGCCAGCCGCTCGAACCAGATCGCGCGCGTAGCTGCCGCTGGTTTTCCGCTTCTGCATTGCCGCACAACCTGAAGCGAGGCGCTTTCGTTCCACCGCTCAAGCGCTCTCAAAGGCCTGGAGCAGCTTAAGACGGCCTACGGACTGGAACGGCGAGGACCGGCCATCGTTATGGTCGGTGGCCCCACGGGCCGGGACGGGTAAGCGACCATGGCCATGCGCGCGAGTTGGAAGGGTTTCCTCACGGTGGGGGCGCTGAGTTGCAGCGTGGCCCTCTACGCCGCCGCGTCCACATCCGAGCGTATCGCGCTGCACATGGTGAACCGGAAGACCGGCCATCGCCTGCGCCGCCAGTATGTGGACGAGGAGACCGGGACGGTCGTCGAGAGCGACGACCAGGTGAAGGGCTACGAGGTCTCCAAGGGCGAATATGTGACCCTGGAGGGCGACGAGGTGGCGGATCTGGTGCCCGAGAGCACGCGCACCATCGCGGTGAACACCTTCCTCGCCTGCACCGACATCGACACCACCTATCTGGACCGGCCCTATTTCCTCGCCGCCGTGGATGCCCCCAGTGCGGAGGTCCTGGGCCTTCTGGCGGCCGGCCTCGCGGATCGCAAGGCGGCGGCCTTGGGGGAAGCGGTGCTGTTCCGGCGGGTGCGGCGCCTGCTCATCCGGCCCGGCCTGGAGGGAAATGCGCTGCTCGCCTCCACCCTCAATTTCGACTACGAGGTCCGCGCCGCCGAGGAGGTTTTCCGGAACCTGCCCACCGCGCGGATTCCGGACGAGATGCTGGACCTCGCCACCCACATCATTCGCTCGAAATCGGGCACCTTCGACCCCGCCGCGCTCGATGACCGCTACGAGACCGCCCTCGCGGAGCTGGTGCGCGCGAAGATGGAGGGCAAGCCCCTGCCCAAGCCGGCGCCGCGCCGCACGGAGAAAGTGGTGAACCTGCTGGACGCCCTGCGCGCCAGCGCCGACGCTTCTGGCAAAGGCGCGGGCCCGAAGGCCGCAGGTGCCAAAAGCCGGGCGAAGCCGCGCAAGCGGGCGGCGACGGGCACGCGCACTGACCGCGCCAGGAAGGCAGGGTGACCTATGGCCGGCCTCGACACCTATCGCGCCAAGCGCGACTTCACCGCCACCCCCGAGCCCCGGGGCGGACGCGGCAAGGCTGCGCGATCCCAGGCCGCCGCCTTCGTCATCCAGAAGCACGCGGCCCGGCGCCTGCACTATGACCTGCGCCTGGAAATGGACGGGGTGCTGAAAAGCTGGGCCGTCACGCGCGGCCCCAGCCTCGTGCCCGGCGAGAAGCGGCTCGCGGTCCATGTGGAGGACCATCCCCTGGACTATGGCAGTTTCGAGGGGACCATCCCCGAGGGCCATTACGGCGCCGGCCGCGTCATCGTGTGGGATCGCGGCACCTGGACGCCGGTGGGCGATCCGGCGAAGGGCCTGAAGAAAGGCCATCTCGAATTCACCCTCGCGGGCGAGAAGCTGACCGGCCGTTGGCATCTGGTCCGCATGGCGCCGCGCCCCGGCGAGAAGACCGACAATTGGCTGCTCATCAAGGCGGAGGACGAGGCCGCGCGGGGGCAGGACGACCCCGACATCACCCAAAGCGCGCCGCTGTCCGTCGTCTCGGGCCGCGCCGTGGAAGACGTGGGCACCTTGCCGCCGAAAGGAAAGGCCGCGAAGGCCAAAGCGGCACAGTCCCCGGCGACCGGGCGGAAGGCCCCCGTCAAAGCCGCCAAGCCCGCGCGCAAGACCGGCGCGGCGAAGGCTGAGTCCGGCAAGGCTGCGCTTGCCAAGCCTCCATCCCCCGAAGACCTGCCGAAGGGCGCGAAGGCGGCGGGGCTGCCGGATTTCGTGCCTCCCGCCCTGGCCTCTCTGGCCGCGCGCGCGCCCGGCGGGCCGCGCTATCTGCATGAGATCAAGTTCGACGGCTACCGCATCCAGGCGCGGCTGGAGGATGGCCGTGTCCGTCTGCTGACGCGCACCGGCCTCGACTGGACCGAGCGCTTCGGGGCGGACCTCGCCGCCGCCATCGCCCGTCTTCCCGCCCGCGCCGCGCTGCTGGACGGGGAAGTGGTGGTGGAAGGCGGTACCGGCGCCTCGGACTTCTCCGCCCTCCAGGCGGACCTGTCCGAGGGCCGCTCCGACCGTTTCGCCTATTACGCCTTCGACCTGCTGCATCTGGACGGATACGACCTGACGGCCGTGCCGCTGGAGGCCCGCAAGGCGATGCTGGAGCGCCTCATCGGGCCGGCACCGGACGGCGCGGCCAAGACGTCGCTGCGCTACAGCGCGCATTTCGAGGATGACGGCGCGCTGGTGCTCCAGCATGCCTGCCGCCTCAGCCTGGAGGGCGTGGTCTCCAAGCTCAAGGATGCGCCCTACCGCTCCGGCCGCACGCGGGACTGGATCAAGTCCAAATGCGCCGAGCGCCAGGAATTCGTCATCGGCGGATTCGTGCCCTCCACCACCACGCGCGACTCCATCGGGTCGCTGGCCCTGGGCGTGTTCGAGAAGGAGCGCCTCGCCTATGTGGGGCGGGTCGGCACGGGCTTTTCCAATCGCGTGGCGCGGGACCTCCACACCTTGCTCGCAGCCGACGCGACGAAGACGAGCCCGTTCGCCGGCCACCTCACCGCCGAGGAGGCGCGCGGCGTCACCTTCGTGGCGCCCATGCATGTGGCCGAGGTGGAATTCCGCGCCTGGACTGGCGATGGCCATCTGCGCCATGCCGCGTTCAGGGGCCTGCGGGACGACAAGCCGGCGGCGGAGGTGGTGCGCGAGCCCGCCGCCACGCCGCAGGCCGCGCCGCCGCCCAAGCGCCGCGTGGCGCTCACCCATCCCGACCGGGTGTATTGGTCGGACGCGGGCGTCACCAAGGAGGGGCTGGCGGACTATTATGCAGAGGTGTGGCCGCGCATCGCGCCGTTCGTGGCGGGCCGCCCGCTCGCCTTGGTCCGGTGTCCGGAGGGCATAGAGGGGCCGCACTTCTTCCAGAAGCATCCCTGGAAGGGGGCGCACAAGGCCATTCTCCACGTGCCGGACCCCGCCGACCCCAAGGGCGCGCCCTTCGTCGCCACCCGCGACCTGGACGGCCTCATGGCCCTGGTCCAGGGCGCAGCGCTGGAGATCCATCCCTTTGGCGCGCCCCTCGCGGACTGGGAGCGGCCGGACATCCTGGTCATGGATCTCGACCCTGGCGAGGGCGTCGGCTGGGAGGCGGTGATCGCGGCGGCGGAGGAGGTGAAGGCCCGCCTCGAAGCCGCCGGCCTCGCCGCCTTCGTGAAGACCTCGGGCGGAAAGGGCCTGCATGTCTGCGCCCCGTTGAAGCCCAAGGCGCAATGGCCGGAGGTGAAGGCTTTCGCCAAGGCCATGGCCGACGCCATGGCGGCCGACGCGCCGGACCGCTTCGTTTCCACCATCGCCAAGGCGAAGCGCCGCGGGCGCATCCTCGTGGACTATCTGCGCAACCAGCGCGGCGCCACCGCCGTCGCGCCCTATTCGACCCGCGCGCGGCCCGGCGCGGCCGTGTCCATGCCGGTGGCATGGGAAGAACTGTCCGCCGATCTCGTCCCCGATCATTTCACCGTGCTCAACGCGCCCACCCGGCTCGCCCATCTGGGGGTAGATCCCTGGGCCGACTTCCGGGCGGCGGCCAAACCCCTGACTGGGCCCCTCAGGCGCGGGAGGAGGTAATGGCGTCGCGGGCATTCTGGAAAGGCTGGTTGAAGCTCTCCCTCGTCACGTGCCGGGTGGCCATGTCGCCCGCCACCACCGAGCGGGAGAAGGTGCGCTTCCATACCCTGAACCGGGAGACCGGAAACCGCATCACCACCCGCTATGTGGACGAAGTCACGGGAAAGCCCGTGCGCGAGGCGGACGAGGCTCGCGGCTATCCCACCGGCGAGGATAGCCATGTTCTGCTGGAGGACGAGGATCTGGAAACCATCGCACTGGAGACGGTGCGGACCATCGACATCGACACGTTCGTCCCGCGCGACAGTGTCCGCTGGCTCTCTCTCGACAAGCCCCACTATCTGGTGCCCGACGACGAGGTGGGCGCGGAGGCCTTCGCGGTGATCCGCGATGCCATGGTGCAGACCGGCACGGCGGCGCTCTCGCGCCTCGTCCTCTATCGCCGGGAGCGCGCCGTCATGCTGGAGCCCCGGGGCGAAGGCTTCATCCTTTGGACCTTGCGCTATGCGGACGAGGTGCGCAGCTTCGAGGGCGGGCCCCAGCCGGATACGAAGCCCGACAAGGCCGCCCTGTCTCTGGTGCGCAAGCTCATCGACAGCCAAACTCGCCCCTGGTCTCCAGACCTCGTGTGCGACCCGGTGGAAGAGGGCCTGAAAGACCTGATCGCCTCCAAGACCCGCAAGCGGCCGCGCCGCAAACCCAAGGCGGCGCCGGAACCGCCCTCGGGCAATGTGGTGAACATCATGGATGCCCTGCGCCGGAGTATCGGCGAGGAGAAGGCCGGGGCGCGCAAGGGACGCCGGAGGGAGACGTGAACCCTCAGAACGCCTGCGAGATCGTCGTCTTCGCGATGGAATGAAGGTCGCGGCCGAAGCGCTCTAGGGCGACACCCTTCCCCTCCTGACCTGCGCCTGAACGGGGCGCGCCGGTGGGAGGTGCCGGGATCGCCGGATGCTCACGATCTCATCAAATGCCGCGCGACGCCTGGGCGTCCTGCAGGGTCATCATCCTCTGCCGCACGTCCGTATCGACGAAGTTCTCATCCACCGCCTGGACCGCGGCCACAGGGTCCTGGCTGCGGATCGCCTGTATCAGCTTGTCGTGGAAATGCATCATCCGGGTCAGCGGGCCCATCTCGAGGACCATGCCGACATATTTGATGAATTGCGGCCGAATAGAGCGATAGGCCTGTATCAGGAATGCGTTCTCGCCGGCCTCGAAGATCGACAGGTGGAACTGGTGATCAAGCGCGGTGAAGTCCTCGACGCTGCTATTTTCGGCAGCATCGTAGCAAGCCTGCCAGGACACCTCGATGGCGGCGAGCGCGGTGGCCGACCTGCGTTCCGCGGCGAGACGGGCCGCCGCCGGCTCCAGAGCCCGCCGGAACTCGAAGAATTGAAACAGCGATTCGGCTTCCTTGGGCGGCGCCGACGGCCGGGCGGACAGCTCCTTGCCCACCACGAAGGTGCCGAGCCCGCTGCGCGATTGCACCAGCCCCAGATGGCCGAGCACACGCAAGGCCTCGCGCACCGTGGAGCGCCCCACGCCGAGCTGGGCGCTGAGCTGGTTCTCGGAGGGAAGCCGCGTGCCCGGCGCCCAGCCCTCCTTGTCCAGCATGCCCCGTATGGCGGTGATGACCTCGTCCACCAGGGTCGTGCGCGCGACCTTTTCCAGCGGCTTCACGGTGCGCAGCGTCATCCTGTCCTCGTCCGGCGCAGCGGCGTGGTGCCGCGAGATTGGGCAGTGGCGACTACTTTATCATCAGGCAGTCTGCTTGTCTGACAGCTACCATCATGTTTGTATTTTTGAAAGGGCATTCTTGAGTTTCCCTCACGGGAGAAGTCGATGGAACTGAGGCAACTCGTCTATTTCAAAAGCGTCGCGGAAGCAGGCAGCTTCGCGCGGGCCTCCGAACGACTTCACGTCGCGCAGCCGGCCTTGAGCAGCCAGATCAGCAAGCTGGAAGGCCAGCTCAGGACCCAGCTTTTCGAGCGCCATGCGCGCGGCATCTGGCTCACCGAGGCGGGGCGCCTCTTCCTGGATCACGCCACCCGCATCGTGGAGAGCGTGGAGAATGCCCAGCGCGCCATGAGCGACCTCGCCACGGACGAGCCCCACGGCCCGGTCACGGTGGTCATGCCCACAACGCTTGCCCTGGTCATCGCCCAGCCGCTCATCGACCATATCGCCCATGCCATGCCGCGCGTGCGCGTCCAGATCGTCGAGGCGCTGAGCGGCGAGATCAGCCAGTGGTATGCCTCGGACCGGTTCGATTTGTCGGTTCTCTACGAGGGGCGCGGCAAGATGGCGGAAGGGGCCATCCCGCTCGGCCGCGAGGAGCTTTACCTGCTGCGGCCGGAAGGCGAGGAGCCGCTGGCGCCCACCATCCGGCTCACCGACATCGCGCCCTATCGCCTCTATCACACGACGCCCATCCATTCGTGCCGCCTGCTGCTGGATGAGACCTGCGCGCGGCTGGGCATCCGCCTGCGATACGCGGCGGAGATCGATTCCATCCAGGTGCTCCAGGACCTCGTGGTCCAGAAGAGCGGCTTCTCCATCTTCCCGAGCATCGCGGCGTCCGCCTATACCGCGCGCGGCATCAGCTATCAGCGCATCGTCGAGCCGGGCATGGGGCTGAACAGCTATATCGCTCCCGCCCGCACGCGGCCCTTGTCCGGCGCCCAGCGGGCCGTGATGCGCCTGCTGCCGCGGCTCGCGCGCCGCATCGCCGCGCAGGGCGCGGGGCCCCAGGCGCTTCCCGCGAGCCAGGCGGCATGACGGGGCAGACCTTTCGCGTTTCCCTATAGGCGACTTACGCAATCCGTATTGGTACAGCGCAGATCGCGCTTTCATACTGATTTCATCTGAACATCCCGAGCCGCGGGACCCCTATCTCTTAGACGTCGCTTCGGGATGCGGAGCGGCGAACGCCGGAGGTTTACATGCGCGCCGCAATTCTACTGGCCTTTACTTCCCTGGTTTGTGCCACTGTCGCGAATGCGCAGACGGTTCAGATCCCGGTGATCGTTCCGCTCACGGGGCCGATCGCGCTGGAGGGGACGTCCCAGCGCAACGGTGCGGTGCTCGCCATCGAAAGCGCGGCGCCCCTGAAGGTGGACACCACCATCCTGGATACGGCAGGCGCCGCGGAAGGCGGGGCCAACGCCCTGGAGCGCGCGGCCGGCGGCAAGGGCGTGGTGGCGGCGGTGGCGCCCATGTTCGGCACGCAGGTGCTGCCCATGATCCCGCTGGCGGACGAATACGGCATTCCCCTCCTCACCACCGCCGGCACCGCCGCGATCACCGAGAAGGGCAGCAAGTTCGTCTACCGCTTCTTCCCGTCCGACATGGTGACGAAGCGCGCCCAGGCGAAATACGTGCTGGAAGACCTCGGCAAGAAGAAAGTCGCCATCCTCTACAACGCCACCGCCTACGGCCAGAGCGGCTTCGATGCCCTTACCAACTACATCAAGCAGGGCGGCGGCGACGTGGTCTATTCGGACGCCATCGACCTCACCACGAAGGACATGACGCCCACCTTCGCCAAGCTGAAGGCGGCCAATCCCGACGTGGTCCTCATCCAGATGCACACCGGCTCCATGGCCCTTCTGCTGCGCCAGTATCGCCAGGCGGGCCTCGACATCCCCGTGGTCGCCAACACCATGCTGACCATGCCCTCCACCGCCGCGCTGCTGGAGCCGGCGGAACTGAAGGGCGTGTGCGCCGAGACCTCCGCCTGGATCGGCAAGGGCGTCTCCCCCGCCCTGGACACGTTCATCGACACCTACACGGCCAAATACAATGCGACGCCCGATTTCTTCGCGCTTCAGCAGTATGACGGCGTGAACATGGCCATCTCGGCCGTAAAGGCGGGCGCGAAGACGCCAGCCGACGTGCAGAAATACTTGGCGAGCAAGACCTATGACGGCGCCGCCATGTCCTACAAGTCGGACGGCAAGGGCAACATGGCCCACTCGGCGGTGATCGTCTGCTTCGACGGCACGTCGCGGTCCCCGGCGCTGGTGAAGCGCTACGAAGGCAAGCCCGCCACCAACTGACCACACGCGGACCAGGGCAGGCAGATCCACATGCTACAGCTCACCTTGAACACCCTCTCGCTCGGCAGCGCCTATGCGCTGGTGGCGCTGGGGCTGGTGCTGGTGCTCAACGCCACCAACGCCGTCAACTTCGCGCACGGCGCGCTCGTGATGCTGGGCAGCTATCTCGCCTTCGCCATCGCCATGGTGGTCCCGGGGAAGGGCATCGTCGTGCTGCCCCTGGTGCTGCTCTCGGCGGCGGCGTTCGGCCTCGTCCTCGCCCTGATCGCCTATTTCCCCCTGCGGACCAAGCCGGTGGTGGCGGTGTTCATCGCCACCATCTCCGCCGGTTCCATCTTCGAGAATCTCGTCCTGCTCACCTTCGGCCCGGAGCCGCGCAGCACGCCGCCCATCCTGGGCAACAGCATGCTGGACCTCGGCGGCGGGGTGGTGATCGGCGAGCAGTCCATCGCGGTGATCTGCGCGGCCTTCGTGCTCATCGGCGGGCAATATGCCCTGTTCGCCCATACCCGCTTCGGCCGGCGCATGCGGGCGGTGGCCCAGGACCCGGACATGGCGGCCGCCTCCGGCATCAATGTGAAGCTGATGATCGCCTTCACCTTCATGCTGGCCGCCGCCCTGGCGGGCGCCGCCGGGATGTTCCTCTCGGCCACCTACTATACCTCGCCCACGGACGGCGGGAACTACATGATGAAGGCCTATCTCGCCGTGACCATCGGCGGCTGGGGCAGCATTCCCGGCACGGTGATCGGCGCCTTCCTGGTGGCGCTCTTCGAGGTGCTCATCCCCGCCATCCCGGCGCTGATCCCCGGCCTCGACGCCTACCTGCCGACGGCGACCCTGTTCTCCATGACGTCGTCCACCATCGCCCTCTTCATCACCTTCCTCGCCGTCCTGCTGCTGCGCCCCCAGGGCCTGTTCGGCGAAGCCATCAAGAAGAGGGCGTGAGCCATGTCCCTGCTCCACGCCCGCACCGCCGCCGGCATCCTCGGCGTCCTCGCCCTCATCGCCTGGCCCATGGTGTTTTCCAGTCCCTTCGACCTGCGCATCTTCACGCTCACCGGCGTGTTCGCCCTCATGGTCATCGGCTATCAGTTCATCTTCGGCCATGTGGGCGCGCTGGCGCTCTCGCAGGCCACCTTCTTCGGCCTCGGCGCCTATGCCACCGCCATCGGCGCGGTGAAGCTCGGCTTCAGCTTCCCCGGCACGCTGACCCTCTCGGTGCTGGTGCCCGTGGTGGTGGCACTGTTCATCGCCATCCCGGTGCTGCGCCTCAGCTCTCATTATTTCGCGCTCGCCACGCTGGGCATCAGCCAGATCGTGACCCTCGTGGCGCTGGAATGGGTGTCGCTGACCGGCGGCGGGAACGGCTTGTCCGGGGTGCCGCTCCCCTCCATCGCGGGCTTCGTCATCCCGCGCGGCTGGCCCCTCATGCTGCTGGTCTGGACGTTCGTCGCGATCGGCGCGGTGCTGGCCTGGCAGATGATGCGCGGGCTCTACGGCAAGGCGTGCCACGTGGTGCGGGAGGATGAGGTGGCCGCGCGCTCGCTCGGCATCGACATCGACCGCATCCGCCTCACCATGCTGCTGCTGAGCGCGGCCTTCGGCGGGGCGGCGGGGGCCCTGTTCGCCCATGTGAACCGCATCGCCTCGCCCGAGGCGCTGGAATTCAAGACCATGGTGCTGTGCCTCACCATGGCGGTGGTGGGCGGGCGCACCAAGGTGGCGGGCGCCATCATCGGCGCGCTGCTGATCGTGCACCTGCCGGAATGGTTCCGCTTCCTCGACCGCTCCTACGTGATGGTGAACGCCATCATCCTCATCGGCCTGCTCATCGTGGCGCCGGAAGGGCTGGTGGGCCTCATCGACCGCCTCCTGCCCAAGGCGCACGGCGTGGACATGGCGAAGGTGAGCGCCATCCGCGACACGCCCAAGGCAAGCCCCCCGCCGCGCGGCGCCCTGCTGCCTTCCAGCACGCCCATCCTGGAGGTGCGCAACCTCGGCAAGCGGTTCGGCGGCGTGAAGGCGCTGGACGACGTGTCCTTCACGCTCCATCGCGGAACCATCACGGCGGTCATCGGGCCCAACGGCTCGGGCAAGACGACGCTGGTGAACTGCATTACCGGCGTGGAGACGCCGAACCACGGCGCCATCACCCTCGGCGGCGCCTCCATCGCGGGGCGCATGCCCCACGCCATCGCCCGCAGCGGCATCGCCCGCACCTTCCAGAACCTGCGCCTCGTGGACGACATGAGCGTGCTGGACAACGTCGCCGTGGCGCGCTTCGAGGCCGAGGGCGCCGGCCCCTTGAGCGCGCTCAAGGTGGGCCGCGAGGATCCGAGCCTGCTGCGCGCCTATTCCTATGCGCTGCACCTCCTGCACCGGCTCGGCGTGGAGGACGTGGAACGCCCGTGCGGATCGCTGCCCTACGGCGTGAAGCGGCGCGTGGAGATCGCCCGCGCGCTCGCCCTCGACCCCCAGGTGCTGCTGCTCGACGAACCGGCCGCAGGCCTCAACGAATCCGAGCAGAACGACCTTGCCGCCCGCCTGCAGGATCTCGCCGCCAGCGGCGTCACCCTGCTCATCATCGAGCACAACATGCCGTTCCTGCGCACCCTCGCCACCTACATGATCTGCCTCGACCAGGGCCGCCTCATCGCCGAGGGGCGCCCACGCGAGATCTACGAGAACCCGCTGGTGCTCGATGCCTATCTCGGCCGCGGCGGCGCGCCCGCCGATGCCCCGGCCCCGGTCATGGCGGAGGCGCAGGCATGACCGCGCTGCTCGACATCACCGGCGCCAGCGTCGCCTACGGGCAGGTCATGGCGCTCCAGGGCGTGAGCCTCGCGGTGGGGCGGGGCGAGGTGGTCGCGCTGGTCGGCTCCAACGGTGCCGGCAAGACCACCTTGATGAAATCCATCGTCGGCCTGCTTTCGCTCACCGGCGGCGACCTGAAGCTGATGGGCCAGAGCATCGCCCGCGTTCCGACCCATCGGCGCGCGCGCCAGGGGATCGGCTATTCGCCCGAGGGGCGGCGGGTGTTTCCCGGCCTCAGCGTGCGGGAAAACCTGGAAGTGGCGTCGCTGGACGGCGCGCGGGACACCGCCGGCCTCATCGAGCGCGTCTATTCCATCTTCCCCGGGCTGCTGGAGAAGGAGCGGGCGCTGGGCTGGACCCTCTCGGGCGGCCAGCAGCAGATGCTCGCCATCGGCCGCGCGCTGATGCTGCGCCCCAAGCTGCTGCTGCTGGACGAGCCCTCCCTCGGCCTCTCCCCCAAGCTCACGGACGAGGTGCTCCAGCACATCCCCCGGCTCGTCGCGGACGGCACCGGGGTTCTCATCGCGGAGCAGAACATGCTGAAGGCGCTGGAGATCGCCGACCGCGCCTATGTGCTGCGCAACGGACGCATCGTTCAGGAGGGAACCGCTGCCGCCCTCAAAGCGGACCCTTCCGTGCGCGATGCCTTCCTCGGAGGCCGATAGAGTTATGAGTTTCAACCAGCAGACCGCCCACGACTTCATCCGGGGCCGCCATTCCATCCGCGCGTTCCGGAAGGCCCCCGTCGCGCCGGACGTGCTCCGGCGGATCCTCGCCACCGCCGCCACCTCGCCCAGCGGCACGAACATGCAGCCCTGGCAGGTCTATGTGATCACCGACGACGCGCGCGATGCCCTCGTGGCGCGCGTCCAGGCGGTGCGCGCGACGGAGCCGGAGCGCGAGCGCGGGCCGGAGCCGTTCGGGGAATATCTCTACAATCCCGAGCCCCTGGAGGAGCCCTATCGCGGGCGCCGCAAGGCGGTGGGGTGGAGCCTCTACAGCCTGCTGGGCATCGCCAAGGGCGACCGGGCGGCGAGCTGGGTGGCCGCCGGGCGGAACTTCGAGTTCTTCGGCGCGCCCGTGGGCCTCATTTTCACGCTCGACCGCTATCTCGGCATGGGGAGCTGGCTGGACCTCGGCATCTTCCTGCAATCCCTCATGCTCGCGGCGCGGGCCGAGGGGCTGGACACGTGCTGCCAGGCGGCGTGGCGCCACTATCACGACATCATCCGGCAGGTGGCGCCCATCCCCGACCAGGAGATCGTCGTCTGCGGCATGTCGCTCGGCTACGCCGACCTCGATGCCATCGCCAACCGGCTGCGGTCCGAGCGCGAGCCCGTGGACGCCTTCACCCACTTCATCACCGCCCCTTCGGCGCCCCTTCCTGCGATTTCCGCGGAGCAATGCGATGCGACTTCCTGATTTTCTCGACAAGGCCGCGCTCGCCACGCCGGCCGCTCCGGCCATCTGGTTCGAGGGGAAGACGTTCGACTATGCGTGGCTGAAGTCCACCAGCATCCGGCTGGCGAACGCGCTGTCCGGCGAGCGCCTGTCCGAGGGCGCGTGCGTGGCGAGCTGGCTGCCGAACCATCCCATGGGCTTCGTGGTGCAGTTCGGCGTGCATCGCCTGCCGCTCCGCGCGCTGCCGCTCAACCCCCGGGCGACCGCCGGGGAATGCATCGACATCATGACGACCTTCGCCCCGGAATGGATGTTCATCCATGCCTCGTTCGCCGACGCGCTGGACGACATCCGCGCCGCCGTGCCGAGCCTGCGTGGCATCGTCGTGGTGGACGGCACGGGGGAGGTCGAGACGGGCATCGATGCCTTTCTCGCGGGAGCTTCCGACGCGCCGGTGGATACCGATGTGGGCGGCGAGGACGTGGTGACGCTGCTCACAACGGGCGGCTCCACCGGGTTGCCGAAGGGCGTGATGCGCGTGAGCCGCAACTGGGCGACGCTGATCACCAATTACCGCCTTGCATTGCCCAGCGAGGCTAAGCCGGTAAACCTGGCCGTCACCCCGCTGACCCATGTGGCGGGTGACGTGGCACTGGCCGTGTTCGCGGAAGGCGGGCTCAACGTCATCCTCGGCAAGCCCCGGCCGCGCGACATCCTGACGGCCATCGGCGCCCACCGGGTGACGCACATGTTCGTGCCGCCGACCCTGCTCTACATGATGCTCGCCGAGCCGGACGTGGCCGCCTTCGACTTCAGCTCGCTGCGCTATCTCATGTATGGCGCCGCGCCCATCTCCGTGGACAAGCTGCGGGAGGCCTGGACGGTCTTCGGCCCGGTCATGACCCAGCTCTACGGCCTGATGGAGGCCACCAGCACCGTCTCCATCATGACGCCCCGCGAGCATGCCGAGGCCCTGTCCACGGCGCCCGGCCGGTTCGGCACCATCGGGCGGGGCAGCGCCATGACGCTCGTAGACGTGATCGACGAGGCGGGCCGTCCGGTGGCGCCGGGCGAGACCGGGGAGGTGGCGTGCCACGGGCCGAACCTGTTCAAGGGCTATGTCGCGAACGAAGAGGCCACCGCCAAGGTGCTGCGGAACGGATGGTTCCGCACCGGCGACCTCGGGGTGAAGGACGAGGGCGGCTATGTGCGCCTCGTGGACCGCAGCAAGGACATCATCATCACCGGCGGCATCAATGTCTTTCCCGGCGAGATCGAGCAGGTGATCTGGCGCCACCCGGCCGTCCAGGACTGCGCGGTGATCGGCGTGCCCGACGACAAGTGGGGCGAGGCGGTGACAGCGGTCCTGGAGCTGAAGCCCGGCGAGACCATCGCGGAGGACGAGGTCATCGCCATGTGCAAGCAGAGCCTCGGCAGCATCAAGACGCCCAAGGCCGTGGTGGTCTGGGCTGAACTGCCCCGCAGCACGGTGGGCAAGGTCCTGAAGAAGGACATCCGGGCCCATTATTGGAAGGACCGCAGCATCTAGGGATTTTCCCCAGGTCCCTCCCCTCGCTGGTGACGGCTTTTCCAATGACGGCCTGCATCCCGCACGCCGGATAACAGATGTCACAGGAGACGACACATGAGCGCCCCCCATTCGGAGGAGCAGGTTGCGGCCGTGCGCGCGGTCATCGAACGCTATCTCGATGCCGTGCGGACGTGGGACGAGGCGGAATTCCGCGCCACGTTCGATCCGCGCGCCAACATCGCCCATTACTACGTGAAGGGCGACGAGATCCGCACGATCACGCTCGACGAGTTCGTAAAGGTGATCGGCTCGCTGCACCAGAAGTATGACAACGCGGAAGAGAAGGCGAAGGAGATCGACGTGCGCATCGTCGATCACATCGCCAGCGTCCGCGTGCCGTTCGCCTTCGTGATGGGCGACAAGGCCATGGAGGGGCAGGATCTCTTCAACCTCGCCTTCTGCAAGGGCGAGTGGAAGATCATGCACAAGTCCTATTACCTCTGAGCGGACGGACCGGACCATGACCGAAGCAAAGACGGCCGGAGCAACGGCACCTTCCCCCTTCTATCGGCTCGGCGCGCATGTGCCGCGCGTCGCCCCGTCGGCCTGGGTCGCGCCCACGGCCAGCGTCATCGGCGATGTGGAGATCGGCGCGGAGTCCGGCATCTGGTTCGGCTGCGTGCTGCGGGGCGACGCCAACAAGATCCGCATCGGCGAGCGGTCCAATATCCAGGACGGAACCGTGATCCATGTGGATCCCGGCCCGTTCGCGGCGGTGATCGGCAACGACGTGACCATCGGCCATTCGTGCCTCATCCATGGCTGCACGCTGGAGGACGGCGCGTTCGTCGGCATGGCGACCACCATCCTCAACGGCGCGGTCGTGGAAGGCGGGGGCGTGCTCGGCGCCGGGTCCCTGTTGACCGGGGGCAAGCGCGTGAAGCGCGGCGAACTCTGGACCGGCGCCCCGGCCCAGCTTCGCCGGACCTTGAGCGAGGCGGAAATCCAGGATTTCCACTCCGTCGCCGCCCATTACAGCGGGAACGCGAAGCGCTTCATCGACGCGTGCGAGCCGGTGGCCCGCCAGCCCCTCTAGGCGCCCATCCCGGCACCCACCTTTGTCCGCCCGGCCTGTCCGTGACAGGCCGGGCGGCTGACCTCAGAACTTCACCCCGGCCGCCGTGATGACGGGGCCCCACTTCTTCAATTCCGCGGCGATGAAAGCCTCAAGCTCCTTGGGCGTTCCGCCCGCAGCCTGGACACCGAGGCTTTCGAACAAGGTCTTGGCCTTGTCCGACTTCAAATAGTCGTTCGTGGCCGCGTTGAGCTTGCTGATGATGTCGGGCGGCGTGCCGGCGGGGGCGAGCAGGGCGTACCAGACGCTGGCCTCAAACCCGGGAAGGCCGGATTCCGAAGCGGTCGGCACGTTGGGCAGCTTGTCCCATCGCTCGGGCGACGCGATGGCGAGCGCCTTGATCTGCCCCGACTTCACCATGGGCACATAGGCGGCCATGGAATCCATGGCGACGTCGATATTGTTGCCGATCAGGTCTGTGATGATGGGCCCGCTGCCGCGATACTGGACGGTGCCGAACTTGATGCCCGCGGTGCCCTGCAGGAGGACGCCTGTGACGTGGCCCAGCGTGCCGTTCCCCGGAAAGCCGCCATTGGCCTTGTCGGGGTTCGCCTTGGCATAGGCGATGAATTCCTTCAGCGACGAGAACGGCGCACTGGCGGACGCCGTGATCAGGATCGGCGACTTGCCCACGAGCACGATGGGGGCGAAGTCCTTCTCCGGATCGAAGGCCATGTTCTCGTACATGAGCTTGTTCGTCGCCGCCGGCCCCGTGGTGGCGAACAGCAGCGTGTATCCGTCGTGCGGCGCGCGGGCGACGGCGGAGGCGCCGATATTGCCCCCCGCGCCGCCACGATTGTCGATCACGAAGGGCTGGCCCAGGGTCTCCGTGAGATATCCGCCGAGGCTGCGGGCGAGGATGTCGGAGGTGGTTCCCGTCGTGAACGGGACGATCACCGTTACGGCCCGCGAGGGCCAGGCCTGCGCCGCGGCCATGCCGGTCTGGCACAGTGACGCCACCAGGGCGGCGATGACGCCCACAGATCGAAGTACCCGTTTCACGCGCGTCTCCTAGGTCAACGTGTTCTTGTGGCGCCGCACCGGTCGTCTCTTCAGTGCGGAACGTAGTTCTTCCAGTTGTCGGTCTTCAGCGGCATGGCCGCGAACGTCTTGCGCTGGTCGGCCGCGCGGCCGATCAGGTCCCGGGCGGTGAGCTGCTTGCGCTCGAGATAGGCCTCGAACTCGGCCAGGGCCTGCGAAAGAACGCCCTCGCCCCGGATCATGACGGCGGAGGTCATCTGAACGGCGCAGGCGCCCGCCAGCATCATGCGCGCCACATCGAGGCCCGACTGCGCGCCGTTGGTGGCGACGAGGGGCAGGTCCGCGCCGAGCTTTGCCCGCGACAGGGCCAGCCATTGGCAGGTGAGGGGCAGGTTCCAGTAGCCGCCGAAGCCGAGCGTGGTGCCGAGCATGGGCGCGAGCGTCTCCACGTCGGGGATCATGCCGAGGGAGCGGCCCGCCATCACCACGGCTTCGCCGCCGGCGGCGAACGCGGCCTCGGCCAGGTCCGGGACGCGCTCGCTCTGGCCGGTAATCTTGATCCAGAGCGGGATGGTCACCGCGCCGCGCACGGCGGAGACGATCCTGGAGACGTTGGCGGGGTCGAACTCCGTCGCGACGACCCCTTTCGCCTGGCTCGCATAGGGCGTGCCGATATTGAGCTCGAGGACGCGGATGCCCGCCTCCTCGACCCGCCGCGCCATCTCCAGCGCCGCATCGAGGTCCGCGAGGACGAGGCTCGCCACCGCGTAGGAATCGCAGTCCCGCGCCTCGCGGTCCAGCCGCGCGGTCTGTTCCAGCCACGCATCGAAGGACAGGGGCGTCAGGCCCGACCGGCACGCGACGCACGCCCTGGCGGGCGCATCGGCGGTCCAGGGGATGGGGGACCAGCTCTCATCGAGGAGCATGTATTCCGCGCGCTGGAGCTGGTCGCGCCCCGCCGCGGTTTCGTTGGTGGACTTGACCACCACCGCGCCGACGCCGGCCTTCAGGGCCCGCCGCACGCCTTCGGCTTCGATCAGATGCTCCGCCGCCCCCGCGATGAGGGGGTTCTTCAACGGCACGCGTCCGATGCTTGTCTCAAGCCTATGCATGGTCAGACAGATCGCCTCACGATGGAGAAATCAACGGCTTGTCGCGCTGCCGCCACGCCGGGCGGCAGGCATGCTTTCGTGGCGCCGGCCGTGCCCGAGCTTGCGCGAGATCTGCCGCGCGGCGCTGATCAGCGCGGCGACGTCGGCCTCGCGCGGCGTGGTCGGCAGGAATTGGATCGATCCCACGAGGGCGAGCGCGGCGACACAGGCGTCATTGCTGTCGAAGATGGGGGCCGCCACCGCATTGATGCCGAGCATCGCCTGCTCCGGCGCCGAGGCGAACCCGTGCTGGGTGACGTCCCAAAGCTCCTTCTCGATCTCCGCTACGTCGGTGAGCGTGTTCGCGGTGAACACATCGAGCGTCCGCGCGAGGACGCGCGCCTGGAACGGCCGCGGGGAAAAGGCGAGCATGACCTTGCCCTGCGCGGAGGAATGGAACGGCAGCTCGCTGCCCGAGCGCACGCCGATCTCGATGGGCGAGACCCCGGAAAGCTTCGTCACAACGAGCGCGCCGCGCGGCGTCGTCTCTGACAGGACGACGGTGTGGCCGAGCGCGTCGCGCAATTCGCGCATCGGCCCTTCGGCAAGCTGGACGAGGTCCGTCTCGGGCGCGACGCGCGCAAGCAGGCGGCTCTTCGGCCCGAGCGCATAGCGGCTCGTCGCCGGATTCTGGGTCAGGTATCCCCGCTCGACCAGGGTGTGCAGGTGCCGATGCACCGACCCCTTGGTCACGTCCAGCCGCTCGGCGATCTGCGTGACCCCGAGCTCCTCATCCGCAAAGGCAACGGCTTCCAGCACGTCGATAGCAAGCTGGACGGACCGGACCCCTGCTGCGCCATCCTCGGACATCTGAACTCTCGAATGGAGAAACGTCGTTTGCGATTGCAAAACACCATATCGCATTTCAAAACCCAATCAAGTCCGCCCACGGCAGATTCGAGGCGCCCGGCTTCTAGGCATTGAAACGATAGTCACGCGGATCGCACGCATTGACAGGTGCGTGGTGAGGTCGCATTTTCGATGAGACGATGTTTTGCAATCGAGAACGGAATGGCCCCGAGGTTCCTGAACCCCGAAGCGCCGCCGCAAACATAGGAAGAGGGAAGCGCATGACCTCAGCGTCTGAGGGGAGCATCGAGGATCGGATCACCGCGCTGCTAAAGGGCGCGATCGATCCCCACGTGCACAGCGGCCCGTCCATCGCGCCCCGCGCGCTCGACCATCTCGAATTGCTGCAGCAGGCGTCGCAGGCCGGCTTTGCGGCCGTGGTGACGAAGGACCACGACTATAGCGGCGTGATGACCGCCGAGATCATCAAGCGCCACCATCCCGAGCTGAAGACCCGGATCTATTCCAGCATCGTGCTCAACAACGTGATCGGCGGGTTCAATCCCTATGCCGTCGAGCACATGGCCGCCATGGGCGGCAAGGTCGTCTGGATGCCGACCCTGGCGGCGGAGAACCATCTGCGCTGGCAGGCGAAGGCCCAGTGGACGCACCCCGCCTCCACCGAGAAGGTCCGCCCCGCCGTCGGCATTCCCGTGCTCAACCCCGACAAGAGCGTGCGCGACGACGTGAAGGAGGTGCTCGACATCATCGCCCGCAACGATCTGGTGCTGGCCAGCGGCCACCTCCACGTCTCCGAGACATGGACGATCTTCGAGGAGGCCAAGCGCCGCGGCGTCACGCGCTTGGTGCTGACCCATCCGGAGGAGATCGTCGAGGCGAGCCTCAACGACGTCCAGGGCATCGCCGCCATGGGGGCGTTCGTCGAGCACTCACTGTGCATGTTCCTGGAAGGCTCGAAGTTCAAGGTGGCGGACGGCGATGACCTGCGCCGTCACATCGAGGCCGCCGGGGTGGACCAGACGGTGCTGTGCTCCGACCTCGGCCAGGTGGGCATCTTCAGCCCGCTGGAGGGCTTTCGCCGCGGCATCCGGCTGTGCATCGACCTCGGCTACGAGGACGCGCAGATCCGCAAGATGGTGTCGCTCAATGCGGCCCGCATGCTCGGCGTGGAAGCCGACCTGCCGTCGGCGCCGTGACAAGACCGCGCCTCGGGCCCCGGGCCCGGGCTGCCGCCTGAAATCTTGGGAGATCCTGGATGTATGACGCCACCGATCCGCGCGCGAAGCTCGCGGCCGCCCCCGCGCCCTCGGACAAGCCGCAGCCCGCCGGCCCGTTCGGCAGCGCGGACTATGCCCGCTTCTATCGCGAGCCGCCGCAGGTGAGCGGGCCGGAGGGACGGACATGGTACGCGCGCGGGCAGAACTTCATCATCGCCTATAGCGAGGCGGCCTCAGACGCGGTGTTCGCGCGGGAGGCGCAGCCCGACGAATATGTGCTGCTCCTGCCGGACCCCGGCATCGTGGTCGAGATCACGACGGAGCACGGCACGCAGCGCGTGGCCGGCAACGCCCTGGCCTTCGTCCCTCCGGGGCGGTCCAGCGTGCGCGTCGTCGAGGCCGGGCGGCTGGTCCGCATGTTCACGGCCCGGTCGGCGGATCTCGCAGCCCAATGCTCGAACAGCGCGTCCTATGCCGCGCCCAAGCCCCATGTGGCGCCCTGCGAGCCCTGGCCCGCGCCGGACGGCGGCTACCGCCTGCGCGTCTACGGCCTCGACGTGCCGCCGGAGCCCGGGCGCTTCGGCCGGATCTGGCGCTGCACCACCTTCATGGTGAACTATCTGGACATCTACCAGGGGCCGCGGGACCCCACCAAGCTCTCCCCCCATTTCCACGACGACTTCGAGCAGGGTTCGCTCGCGCTGGAAGGGGAGTTCGTCCACCATCTGCGTTGGCCCTGGACGGTCAACAAGACCTTCTGGCACGACGACGACCACGAGCTGTGCGCAAGCCCATCCCTCGCCGTCATCCCGCCGCCGGCGATTCACACCACCGAGGCCACCGGCTCCGGCGCCAACCAGCTCGTCGACATCTTCTGCCCGCCGCGGCTCGATTTCTCGCAGAAGCCGGGATGGGTGCTGAACGCCGACGATTATCCCATGCCGTGAGAAGGGCGGAGCGCACACCATGACCCATCCGCCTTCATCCTTCCGGCAGCGCCTCCAGGCGGGCGCGCCCCTCGTCGGCACGTTCCTGAAGACGCCCACCAGCCACGGAACCGAGATCGTCGGCGCCCTCGGCTTCGATTTCGTCGTGATCGACCAGGAACACGCCCCCTTCGACAGGCCGTCCACCGACATGGCCCTCTTGGCGGCGCGGGCGCTGAACGTGCCCGCACTCGTGCGGGTGTCGGGGCCCGACGCCATCCTCTCGGTGCTGGATGGCGGGGCGACCGGCGTGCTGGTGCCCCATGTGGCGAGCGCCGCCCAGGCCCGCGAGATCGCCGGGCTCTGCCGCTACGGCGGCGGGCGCGGCTTCGCCACCAGCACGCGCGCGGGTGGATACACGGCCGTTCCCATGTGGCGCCACATGGACGACGCGGATGCCGGCACGGTGGTGGTGGCGCAGATCGAGGATCCGGCCGCCCTGGACGAGATCGACGCCATCGCCGCGGTCGAGGGCATCGATGCCCTCTTCATCGGCCGCGCCGACCTGACCGCCGCCTTCGGGGATCGCTCGAGCGACCCCGCCGCCGTCCGCGCGGCGGTGGAGCGGATTTCGCAGGCCTCGCGCAGGGCGCGGAAACCCATCAGCGTTTATGTGGGCGGCGAGAGCGAAGCCGCATGGCTGAAAGCACTCGGCGCCAGCATGTTCGTGGTGTCGTCCGACCAGGGCTTCCTGCGCCAGGCCGCGATGAAGGCGCTCGCCGACGTCCGCGCCGCGCTCGTCATGCCCGGCGCGCCGGGCGGCGGCTCCTGAGCCCGCACCGCCTCCGATATCCCTCGGCGGGATGACGCCGCCCCTTGCGCGCCGACAGGCTGGGGCGGCGCCCGCGCCGATGGCTGGCTGCACGCCGGGATCCGCGAGCGGATCGAGTTGCATTTGCGCCGATTGGGCCGCACACAGGACTCCAGTGGCGCTTTCGGCTGGAGGAAGGGGAGCGTGGTCGAACTCCTGGCGTATGACGCGCCCTCCCATCCCGATCCCCGGCGCGGGATTCCCGACATCCCCTTCGCATGGCGTGCGGCGATGGTCGTCGCCGATCCCGCCATCGATCTGGCGCGCCCGCCCGGACGTGAGCGGCGGGCGAAGCCGCGCCTCCTCATGCCCTCAAGTCTCGATCTCCCATGATCCGGTTTCTCCACAGCAGCGATCTTCATCTGGGAAAGCGCTTCGGCAACCTGCCGGCGGAGCTGCGCGGGCGCCTGCGGGAAGCCCGCCACGGCGTCATCGGGCGCCTCGCCGCCATCGCGCACGCGCGGGGCGCCGACGTCGTGCTGCTCGCCGGTGACACGTTCGATACCGAAACCCCGACCCCCGACATCCGGCGGCAGGCCCTGGCCGAAATGGGCCATCACGCCCCGTTGCGCTGGGTGCTGCTGCCGGGAAACCACGATTCCCTCCAGGCGGCCCAATTGTGGACCGCGCTGGCGCAGGACAAGCCGGACAATGTGCTGCTGGCGGTCGAGCCCCGCATCACGGAGCTTTCCCCCGGCGTCGCGCTGCTTCCCGCTCCCTGCACGACGCGCCGCCCCGGCCGCGACCTCACGGACTGGATGGACACGGCCGCGACGCAGGACGGCATGATCCGCCTCGGCCTCGCCCATGGCGCGATCTATGACTTCTCCGAGGATTCGGGTGCCTCCAATCTCCTGCCGCCGGACCGGGCCCTGCGGTCCCGCCTGGACTATCTGGCGCTCGGCGACTGGCATGGCGGCATGGAGGTCAATCCGCGCACCCACTACAGCGGCACGCCCGAGCCCGATCGCTTCAAGCATGACCGCCCCGGCCAGGCGCTCCTCGTGAGCATCGCGGCGGCGGGTGCCATGCCTGATGTCGAGGCGGTGGAGACCGGCACTTTCCTCTGGCGCACGGAACCGCTCCACCTGCTGCCCCAGGACGATCCCGCCCGCCTGCTGGACGCCCTCCTGCCCACCGGCACGAGCCGGCGCCGGTCCCTGACGCGCATCGCCGCCGCCGGGCGCACGAGCCTGGCGGGCCGCTCGGCCCTGGCAGCCGCCATCGCCCATGCAGCGCCCGAATTCGCCAGCCTCGACCTCGACGTGAACGGCCTTGAGACGGAGTGCGAAGCCGCCGACCTCGACCTGATCGACCGCGCGGGCGCCCTGCGCGATGCGGCCGAGAGCCTACGCCGGGAAAGCCTCGACGAGACGAAGTCCCTCGCCGAACGGCAGACGGCGCGGGCGGCGCTCATCCGGCTGTTCTCCTATTGCCAGAAGATCGCCTCATGAAGATCACCGCGCTGCGCTTCCACAACGTGAAGCGCTTCGCCCGAGAGGGCGTCGCCATCGAGGATGTCCGCGACGGCGTCAACGTGCTGTGCGCCGCGAACGAATACGGCAAGTCCACCAGCTTCGAGGCGCTGCACGCCTTGTTCTTCCTGCCGCATACGGGCACCGCGCAGGAGGTGCGCCGGCTCCAGCCCTATAGCGGCGGGAACCCGCTCATCCAGGCGGACATCACGGTCCCGGACGGACGGTTCCGTCTGACCAAGCAATTCATCGGCGGCAAGCGGGCGACCGTGGAAAACCTGGACACCGCGCGCCTCATCGCCCAGGCGGACGAGGCGGAACGCTTCATCGCCGGGCTCATTCGCGGCGGAACGGCAGGACCGGCGGGGCTGCTCTGGGTGCGCCAGGGCAATACCGGCATCGGCGACCGGGCGAAGAAGGATGAGGAAGGGGAGCGGCAGATCCGCGAAAGCCTGCTGACCTCGGTTCAGGGCGAGGTGGAAGCGGTCACCGGCGGGCGGCGGATGCTGGAGATCATCGGCGCCTGCCAGGACGAGCTCAGCCGCCTGGTGACGCCCACCGGGCGGCCGAAGACCGGCGGGCCCTTTCTCGCGGCCCTGGAGGAGCGCGATCAGCTCGCCGGAGAGGAGAAGCGCCTCGCCGCCGAGGTCGCGACGCTGCGCGACGCGCTCGACAAGCGCGCCATTGCCCAGAAGCGGCTCAAGGAGCTGGCGGACCCGAATGAGAAAGCCCTGCTTCGCGGGGCGGTGACCAAGGCCGAGGCTGCGCTGGAGCGCGCGCGGAGCCATGCGGACCAATTGGCGGCGGCCGAGGCGCAGGGGGAACTGGCGCGGAGCCGGGCCGAGGCGGCGCAGCAGGACCTCGACGCGTTCCGCGCGGCGATGGCCCAGAACGATGCCCTGCGGGGACAGCTTCAATCGGCCCGGCAGAAGCGCGACGACGCGCTCGTGCGTCGCGCGCAGGCGGCCGGGGCCATCGACGCGGCCATGGCGGAAACGCAGGCCGCCGAAGCGCGCGAGGCCGAGGCGCGGGCGCTTCTCGCGCGCCTGGATGCAGCCCTCAAGGCGCGTCAGGCCATGGATCAGCTCCAGGAATTGCGGGACCGGCTGGGCAAGGCCGAAGCCGTGCGGGCCGCGCTGGAAGACGGCGAGGCCGCTTTGGCCCTCGTCGCCATTCCACCGGACGCTATCGAAGCGCTGCAGCGGCTTGAGATCGACATCGCCCACCGGCGCGCGGCGGAGGACGCCCAGCTTCCATCGGTGGTGGTGACCTATGACCCGGGCGCTTCGACCGCCCTCATCATGGACGGGCAGCCGCTCGCCTCCGGCGCCGAACGTCCGGTCCGCGACCGGGCGCGGATCGACATTGCAGGTGTCGGGACATTGGTGGTTCGCTCCAATCGGCCGGCGGAATCCGACGGCAAGCTTCAGGCGGCGGAGCAGCGGCGGCAGGGATTGCTGGCCTCCATGGGCGTTGCGAGCCTGAGCGAGGCCCAGCGCCGGCAGAGCGAGGCGCAGGAACTGGTCCGGGAGATGGATCGCCGGAAGATCGAGCTGCGCCACCTCGCCCCCGAGGGCTTGGCGCGCCTGCGGGAAGAGATTGCCCGGCGGGAGGCCGTCGCTCCCGAACTGCTGGAGATGAAGGGCGACCCCGAGGAGGTCCGCGAGGCCCTCGCTTTGGCCGACCGGCAGGTGGCGACGGCCCGCAATCGCGCCCGCGAGGTGCAGCCGATGCATCGCCATGCCAGCGACGCGGTGACCGCCGCCGAGACGGCCTTTGCCACGATGGAGCGCGACATGGCCCGGTTGGAGGCCATGCTGGGCCCCGAGGCGGAGCGCACGGCGCGCGAACAGTCTCTGGCCCTGGCCCGGGACACGCTACACGCCGCCAGCGCGCAGCACGAAACCCGCTGCCGCGCCCTGAGAAGCGCCGCGCCCGATTTGTCCTCCGCCGAGGCGGCGCTGCGGCGGGCGGTCTCGGCGGAAGACGTGGCGAAGCAGGAGGAAAACCGCCTCGAACTGCAGCTCGCCGATCTCGGCGGCCAGATCCGGACCCGGTCCGACGATGCCGTGGAGGAGAAATGGCAGGAGACGGCCGAGGCCCTGCGGACGGCCGAGGCGCGGGTCGCGGCCTTCGAGGCCGAAGTCGCCGTCCTGGACCGCCTCGGCGCCGCCTTGCAGGCGTCGCGCACCGCCGCGCGGGACCTTTATCTCCAGCCGGTCATCGCCGAGCTCAGGCCGCTTCTGGAACTGATGTTCGACGACGTCTCCATCGTCTTCGACGAGAAGACCCTCTTGCCGCAGACCATCCGCCGAAACGGGCAGGACGAGGACATCGACCGGCTCAGCGGCGGCATGCGCGAACAGCTCTCCATCCTCACCCGTCTGGCCTTCGCCCGGCTGCTGGCGCAGGACGGCCGTCCCGCGCCGGTCATCCTCGACGATGCCCTGGTCTATTCCGACGACGATCGCATCGAGCGCATGTTCGATGCGCTGCATCGCCAGTCGCGCGGCCAGCAGATCATCGTCTTCTCCTGCCGTCAGCGCGCCTTCGCAAAGCTCGGGGGAAATGTTCTCCAGATGACGCGATGGCAGCCGGATGCCGCATAGGTCCGAGCGACATTCAGATGGAAGGCCGCCGGCCCCTCGGGGCCGTCATGTCCAGGCCCGTCCCGGGCATCCACTAAATGCCCCCGTGTCGAGCGTGGACCCAGCCGAACCCCGTGGATGGCCGGGACGAGCCCGCCCATGACGCCGCTTTCTGAAAAGACCACTCTCGCCGGCTTGAATGTCGATCCGCCCCAGGGTCGTTCACTCATAAGCTCTGAGCCATAGGCGTGTTGAGGCGAGCACGACGGCGGCAAGGAAGTTGCCTAGCGAGCTTGTCGAAGCGCGTGGTGATGTGCGCGGATGATCGAGGAGTCGATCAGGTGCAGGGACTGGGGCGAAGACGCCGCCACGGCGAGCCGGTCCGCAGCACGTAAAAGATCCCGTTGATCACCCGACGGTCATCCACGTGGGCCACCCCGCGCGGCTTGTTCGGCAGCAGCGGCTCGATCAGCCGCCACTCTCCCTCGCTCAGATCATAGCGCGCGATTCAAAGACACCTTAAGCCGCCCGCTGCATCCGTTCCGGCTGTGTTTCCGCCGCCGTCTGTCGGCGGTATCATGGTCAGCGATTGCGCGTTTGGCTTGCCAGTTGCGCCGTGTACAGGCAATTTCACGCCCGTGGGCCACTTGGCGGCTACGCGAGGGGACAGGCGCGCGCCGTGCGGCAGGACATGACACGTCCAAGGTGGGAAGTCCAAGTCATGATCATCAACCGTGGGAATGCCGGTATCGGCAAGAGCATGGACGCCGAGCGCCTCGGGCGTGAGGCGGGGCGTCTCAGTCGCCGGTCGTTTCTGGCCGGCTCGGCCGTCACCCTCGGCGCGCTCGGCCTCGCCGGCTGCGCGGGGACCGACGGCATGAGCCTCGCCGAGGCGGAAAAGCTCTACGGGCCGCTGCCCAACGAGAAGTTCCCCATCCCGGCGACCGATGTCAGCAAGGTCGATCCGAAATATTTCCGCCGCACCGTGCGCTACGAGACCAAGGAAGCGCCCGGCACCATCATCGTCGATCCCAGCAACTACTACGTCTACCGGATCGAGGAAGAGGGAATGGCCACGCGCTATGGCGCCAATGTGGGCCGTGCCGGCTTCCTGTGGAGCGGCGACGCCTATGTGGGCCGCAAGGGCGAATGGGCCACCTGGACCCCGCCCAAGGAGATGATCCAGCGCCAGCCGGAAGTGGCCAAATATGCCGGCGGCATGCCCGGCGGCCTGGAAAACCCGCTCGGCGCCCGCACGCTGTATCTCTACCAGAACGGTAAGTACACGCTCTACACGATCTACGCGAGCAGCGCGCCGGAGTCTATCGGATCGGGCATCACCAGCGGCTGCGTTGGCCTGCTGAGCCCGGACATGATCGACCTCTACGACCGGACCCCCGTCAAGACCAAGGTGGTCGTCCTTCCGGCCTGAGCCGGCGCTTCGGTCCCCGTCCCGTCCGGCCGGAACGCCGGGCGGACGGCGGCGTTGTGGGGACGGCTGCCCGGATGAGGCTGCGCCTCCGGTCGAGGCCAAGGGAGACGGACCATGCCCATCGCCAAGACCACCCTCTGCCTCTGGTTCGACACCGAGGCCGAGGCGGCCGCCCGGTTCTATGCCGAGACCTTCCCCGACAGTTCCGTGGACGCCATCTTCCATGCGCCCGCCGACTATCCGTCGGGCAAGGCGGGCGACGTGCTGACGGTGACGTTCACCGTCCTCGGCATCCCCTGCCTCGGCCTCAATGGCGGACCGGCCTTCCGGCCCACCGAGGCCTTCTCGTTCCAGATCGCCACCGAAGACCAGGACGAGACCGACCGCTACTGGAACGCCATCGTCGGCAATGGCGGCCAGGAAAGCGCCTGCGGGTGGTGCAAGGACAGGTGGGGCATCTCCTGGCAGATCACCCCGCGCGTGCTCACCGAGGCCCTGGCCGCGGGCGGCGATGAAGCGAAGCGGGCCTTCCTCGCCATGATGGAGATGGGGAAGATCGACGTCGCCGCCATCGAGGCCGCCCGGCGCGGCTGAAGCGGCCCCGGCCCGATCCGTCACGGTCCACCCGCCCAGGCAGGCGACCACCCCCACCGGTGCGGCGAAGGGTAACGGGCGACCGCCCGCACGCGCCAGCCGCCGTTGGGGCAGCAGGATGTTGGAGCGCGGCGGCGCGCCCGCGCGGCCCTGGGGGTCGCAAGCTTCGCACCTGAATGTGATGATATGATCAAAGGGAGTATCCGACATACCCGCCCGAACGAGGGAGGCCGCCTTGAGTAATAACCGCACGCGTCCCCTCGTGACGCCGGTGTCCGTCCTGCTGTCGTTCGCCGCCATGCTGGCGATCATGGGCATCACGTCCACATGGTGGGAGTTCGCGCTTCAGGAGCGCGTCCTCCCCCGGCTGGGCATCCCCGTGGCCACCGGCTTCAACGATCCCGACCGCTGGCGCTTCATCATCACCGCCGTTTCATTTGCCGCGTTGAGCCAGATCGGCCCCGCTTTGCTGCTGTTCCGCGCCATGCGCCGCCTCGACCGGGCCCGGATCGACGTCCTCAAGGCGCGCGAGGAGGCCGAGGCCGTCGCCCGGTTCGATCCGCTCACCGGCCTCCCCAGCCGCCGGATGCTGCGGGAACACATGCGCAAGCGCCTGGCCGTCGCGGTGGGCACCAGCGGCTACGCGCTGTTCCTGATCGACATCGAGCGGTTCAAGGCCATGTCCAACCTGCATGGCCTCCAGATGAGCGACAAGCTGCTGATGGAGATCGCCAACCGCACGAAGCGCCTGATGCCGCCCGAAGCCGTCGCCGCGCATGTGGGCGGCGAAGAGTTCGCCGTCTTCCTGCCGCGCCCCCGCACGCTGGAGGCGTTGGGCCGGCTGGCGCAACAGCTCATCTCCCAGCTCTCCGCGCCCTACCAGATCGAAAATCTCGATATGCGGCTCGGCGCCACCATCGGCATCGCGGTGACGCCGGAGAACGGCACCGACGAGGGCGACGTGATGCGCGCGGCCGAGGCCGCGCTCTACCGCGCCAAGCGCAATGCGGGCAGCTACCGCTTCTTCGAGCCCGCCATGGACCAGGAGCTGAAGCAGTCCCGGCGGCTCCAGCGCGACCTGCAGAGCGCCATCACCGGCCATTCCATCGTGCCCCACTACCAGCCGCTGGTGCGCCTGAAGGACGGTGTGGTGGTGGGGTTCGAGGTGCTCGCCCGCTGGAACCACCCCATGCAGGGCTTCATCTCGCCGGAGGTGTTCATCTCCATCGCCGAGGATACCGGGCTGATCGGCCCGCTCACCCACTCGATCCTCAAGCATGCCTGCAACGACGCCGCGAAATGGCCGAGCGAGCTGAAGATCTCGGTGAACCTGTCGCCCAGCCAGCTCAAGGACGTGGCGCTGCCCGACCAGATCCTGCGCACGCTGAAGGGCTCCAATTTCCCGCCCCAGCGCCTGGAGATCGAGATCACGGAGACGGCGCTGGTGGACGACACCAAGACCGCCAACGCGATCCTCACCCGCTTCCGCTCCATGGGCATCGACATCGCGCTGGACGATTTCGGCACCGGCTATTCCAGCCTTCAGAACCTGCGCATGTTCCCGGTGACCAAGCTGAAGATCGACAAGTCCTTCGTGCGCTCCATGAACACGGACACGAACTCGAAGAAGCTGATTTCCGGCATCCTGGCATTGAGCCGCAGCCTCGGCATCGCCACCACCGCCGAAGGCATCGAGAAACCCGCCGAGGCCGACTATCTCGGCTCCATCGCGTGCGATTTCGGCCAGGGCTATTGCTACGCCAAGCCCATGAAGTCGGAGGACGTGCCGCGCTTCCTGGAAAACCACGCCTCCGCCGGCCGCGTGGCGCCGTGATTTCCGCCCCATGTCGCTCCATGGCCAAGGGCGACGCCTTGGCCTATGGTGCCGCCCCTTTTTCCAGCCCGGTCGTCTCGCCTTGACACCCGCCGAACGCCTGCAAGCCACCCTCGAACTGATGCATGAAGTCGACAGCGTCGCGCGCCCCGCGGACGCGGTCGTCTCGGCCTGGTTCCGGGCCCGCCGCCCCATGGCCGAAGCCGATCGCGGCTATGTGGTGGAAACGCTCTATGCCCTGCTGCGCCACCATGCGCGCCTCGGCTGGTGGCTGGCGCGGCACGGACGCCAGGACACTCCGCGCAACCGGCTTCTGGCCTGGCTGGTGCTGGGCGAACGCAAGACGCGGGATCAGGTCCAGGCCCTGTTCACCGGCGGCCGCTTCGCCCCCGCCGCCCTGTCAGACAATGAGCGCGCGCTGCTGGTGAAGCTGCAGGGCGGCAACATCGACCATCCGGCCATGCCGGACGAGGTGCGGGTGGAGTGCCCGGACTGGGCGCTGGACGGCCTGCGGCGGCGCTTCGAGGGCGACTTCGTCACCGAGATGGCCGCGCACCTGACCCCCGCGCCCCTCGACCTGCGCGTCAATCCCGTCAAGACCGACCGCGAGACCATGCTGCGCGCCCTGCGGGACCTGGGATTGCCCGCCGAGCCGGCGCCCCTGTCGCCCTACGGCATCCGGGTGCGGGAGCGGCCGTCCCTCGGCCGGCTGACCATGCTGAAGACCGGCGAGGTGGAGATCCAGGACGAGGGCTCGCAGCTCGTCGCCCTGGTGGTGGACGCGCAGCCGGGCGAGCGCGTGGTGGATTTCTGCGCGGGCGCTGGCGGCAAGACGCTGGCCATCGCGGCGCAGATGAAGAACAAGGGCCACGTCATCGCCTGCGACGTGCTCGCCAGCCGCCTGAAGCGCGCGGCCGAGCGGTTCCGCCGGGCGGGCCTGCACAATATCGAGACGAAGCCCCTCGCCAGCGAGACGGATCGCTGGGTGAAGCGCCACAAGGGCTCCTATGACCGCGTGCTGGTGGACGCTCCGTGCAGCGGCACCGGCACCTGGCGCCGCAACCCCGATGCGCGCTGGCGCGTGCTGGGCCCGGGCCTGGAGGCCCTGCTACCGCTTCAGAAGTCCATCCTCGCCAGCGCGGCGCGGCTGGTGAAGCCCGGCGGGCGGCTCGTCTACGCCACATGCTCCATGCTGCGGGAGGAGAACGAGGACCAGGTGGCCGCCTTCCTCGCGGCCAACCCCGCTTTCCGCGTGGTGCCGCTGCACGAGGCGGCCCCGCAGCTCACCACGTCGGCGCATCCCGACTATCTGGCGCTGACCCCAGCGCGCCACGACACGGACGGCTTCTTCGCCGCGATCCTGCAGCGCGAGGCCGCGGCGGCGCCCCTGGAGCCTCAAATCGCCGAGCCCGAAATCGCCGAGCCCGACATCACCGGGCCCGATCCCGCCTGATCGGCTCCGGCGGGCGCCTCATTTGCGCATCATCGGCACGCCCTTGGTGGTGAAGCGCTGGGTGCGGCTCGAGGGACGCACGGGGCGCTTGGTGCCGGCGGCCTTGCCGGTGCCCGGCGGCTGGTAGGCGGGCACGAGCTGGTCCGGCCGCTGGCCGATCAGATCGGCGCGGCCCATGTCCTTGAGCGCCTCGCGCAGCAGCGGCCAATTGTCGGGATCGTGGTAGCGCAGGAACGCCTTGTGCAGCCGCCTCTGCCGCCCGCCCTTGATGGTCTCCACCGTGTCGCTCGCCCCGCGCCGCACCCCGCGCAGGGTGTTGACGCCGGTATGGTACATGGCCGTGGCGGTGGCCATGGGCGAGGGCAGGAAGGTCTGCACCTGGTCCGCCCGGTAGCGGTTCTTCTTGAGCCAGAGCGCGAGGTTCATCATGTCCTCGTCGGTCGTGCCCGGATGCGCCGCGATGAAATAGGGGATCAGGTAGTATTTCTTGCCGGCCTGCTTCGCCGCCGCCTCGAACATTTCCTTGAAGCGGTCATAGGTGCCGATGCCCGGCTTCATCATCTTGTCGAGCGGGCCGCGCTCGGTGTGCTCGGGCGCGATCTTCAGGTAGCCGCCCACATGGTGGGTCACCAGCTCCTTGATATATTCGGGGCTGGTCACGGCGAGATCGTAGCGCACGCCGGACGCGACCATCACCTTCTTCACGCCCTTCACCTCGCGCACCTTGCGGTAGAGGCGGATCAGGTCGTCATGGGAGGTGTTGAGGTTCGGGCAGATCTCCGGGAACACGCAGGACGGCAGGCGGCAGGCCGCCTCGATCTTGGGATCCTTGCAGGCCATCCGGTACATGTTGGCGGTGGGTCCGCCCACGTCCGAGATGACGCCCGTGAAGCCCGGCGTCTTGTCGCGGATCTTCTCGATCTCGCGCAGGATCGAGCCCTCGGAGCGGTTCTGGATCACCCGGCCCTCATGCTCGGTGATGGAGCAGAAGGTGCAGCCGCCGAAGCAGCCGCGCATGATGGTGACCGAGAACTTGATCATGTCCCAGGCGGGGATCTTCGCGTCGCCATAGGAGGGATGGGGCGCCCGCGCATAGGGCAGGTCGTAGACCGAATCCATCTCGTCGGAGGTCAGAGGGATCGGCGGCGGGTTCAGCCAGAGGTCGCGGTCGCCGTGGCGCTGGACCAGCGGGCGCGCATTGCCCGGATTGGCCTCCCGGTGCAGCACGCGTGAGGCGCGGGCATAGGCCTCGCGGTCCAGCTCCACCTGCTCGTAGGACGGCAGCCGGATGACCGTGTCGCCGGGATGGCGCGTCGCCCCCTCGTCGGCGGAATCCACGTCGTCAGCATGCAGCTCGGTGTAATGCTCGGGCACGCGCCGGAACAGCGCGACGCCGCGGATGGAATCGAGGTCGCGCGGCGCGGCGCCCTCCGCCATCCGGTTGGCCACCTCCACCACGGCGCGCTCGGCATTGCCGTAGATGAGCAGGTCCGCCTTGGCATCCGCCAGGATGGAGCGGCGCACCTTGTCGGACCAATAGTCGTAATGGGCGATGCGCCGGAGCGAGGCCTCGATGCCGCCCAGGATGATGGGCACGTCCTTGTACGCCTCGCGGCAGCGCTGGGTGTAGACGATGGTGCAGCGGTCCGGCCGCTTGCCGCCCTCGCCGCCGGGCGTATAGGCGTCGTCGTGGCGCAGGCGGCGGTCCGACGTGTAGCGGTTGACCATGGAATCCAGGTTGCCGCCGGTGACGCCGAAGAACAGGTTCGGCTTGCCCAGCGCCTTGAACGGCTCGGCCGACTGCCAGTCGGGCTGGGAGATGATGCCCACCCGGAAGCCCTGGGCCTCTAGCAGGCGGCCGATGATGGCCATGCCGAAGCTGGGATGGTCCACATAGGCATCGCCCGTCACCAGGACGATGTCGCAGCTATCCCAGCCGAGCGCCGTCATCTCCGCCCGGCTCATGGGCAGGAACGGCGCCGCCGCCCGGCCGCCGTTCGGCAGGTGGGAGGGCACGCGGATCAAGGCTTTCTGGGCAACGGCTCTGGTATCCATGGGGCCCACGCATAAGTCTCCACCGCGCCGAATTCAACACGCGGTGTCGTGAGCGCGGGCCATTACCGCGCCTCCGTGGCCGGACGACGGCACCGGAAGCGCTGCCGGTGCCCGCCCCCTCAGCCCCGCTCGCTCGCCGGTGGGAAATGCCATTTCCCGTTGCGGATGGGCAGGAAGCGACCGTCATCCACGCCCACTTCCTCGGCGAGGCGTCCGTTCATCTTGCCGTTCATGGACATGATCAGGTCGGCATTCGTCTTCACGTCCATGGCGAGATTGTTGGTCTCGTCGGGATCGGTCCTGAGGTCGTAGAGTTCCAGGTCGTTCTTCGCCGTCAGCTCCTCCAGCGTGCCCGGCGTGTTGAAGCCCACGGGCGCGAAATAGCGGCTGAAGCGGTAGCGGCCGTCGAACACGCTGCGGATGCTGCAGCGGTTATGGAAGTCCGGCTCGTTCTTCTGAAGCTCCACCAGCTTGCTGGCGAGGGGGACCTTCTTGTCGTCCATGTAGACGTCGAATTCCACCGCCCACTTGGCGTCCTGGTAGGAGAGCATGTCGTAGCAGAAGAGCGAGGCGGGGCGCAGCGTGTCGGCGCCAGCCGCCTTGGGGTCGATCATGAGGGGCGAGAAGTCCCGTCCCACGAGACCCGCGCCCGCCTTCTTCAGCGTCTCGGGGTCGGCGCCCGTCAGCGCCATCAGGGTGGGCGTCAGGTCCACCTGCGAGGTCACGGCATCGCACGCCACGCCGCCGGGATAGGCGGGGTGCACGATCATCAGCGGCAGGTGGACCTGCTGGCGATAGGTGCAATTGCCCTTGCCGCGCATCTGGTGGTGGCCGCCCAGTTCGCCGTGGTCGGCGGTGAAGACGATGATGGTGTTCTCGCCGAAGCCGTTGGCCTTCAGCGCCTCCAGCATGCGGGACACCTGGAGGTCGCAGTCGCGGATGCAGTTGAAATAATAGTTCTGCAGCACCCGCCAGCGCCGGTCCTCGTCGGGCCACGCGCCCACCAGAACGTCCATCACCTCCTGGTAGATGTGGTGCGCCTTGGGCCGCCCGGGGGCGTTCCAGGCCTGGGTGCGGGTGCTCGGCAGGGGGACATTGTCCCAAGTGGCCTTATAGAGGTCGTTCTGCGGGGGCCGCGCGATGGGCATGGCGGTCTTACGGCCCTGGAGCGTTTGGCCCGGCAGGTCGGAATTGATGTACATCACGTCGTGCGGGTTCACGAAATTCACCGCCAGGTACCAGGGCTTGCCCTCGCGGTTGAGGTCCTGGGCCTTGGTGCGCAGCCAGCGGGTCGCGAAGGCGGTGGTGGTGTCGTCGTAATTGTAGCCGCCCAGCGTCGTGTCGTTGATGTCGCCGACACCGAAGAAGTCGTCGAAGCCGTAGCTCTCGATGATCTTGCGGTATTCGAGGAACGGCGCGTCGATGGCCTTGCTCACCTGGTCGAGATTGACCGAGAGATGCCACTTGCCCTGATAAGCGGCGTGGTAGCCCAGGTCCGTCAGCCGGTGGCCGATGGTCTTCACGCTGGTGGACATGTCCCGCTGCCACAGGGCATTGGCATTGTCGAACACGCCGGTATGGGGAATGTGCTGGCCGGTATAGAGGGTCGAGCGGGCGGGCGAGCAGACGCAGGACGCGCCCTGGTGGTTGTTGAAGGTGATGGCGCGCTTCTTGATCCATTCGCGCCCCGGCACCGGGAACGGCCAGCTCTCGAAGAAATGCTCCTGGTCCACCAGGATGAACAGGATGTTGTAGCCCTTGGGCGGCGCGTCCGGCGCCTTGATGGGCGAGGGCGGCACGTTCTCCTCGGCCTGCGCGCCCGTGGGCAGCAGGCTCATGCCCAGGAGCGCGGCTCCGGAGGTGAAGAGGTCCCTTCGCGAGGGATCGGCGGACGTCTCCGGCTTTTTCTTCATGGCGCTTCCTCCTGAGCGGACCCCAGACGCAGGCTCACGTTTTCGTTGGACCATGGGGATGCCACCAGCCGACGGCGGTGTCTCCGGCTCCCCAGAGCGCGGCCCTCGCGATGAGAGCGGAAGAGATCGGGCATCGAGCGCGTCGCCCGGTCCCACATGCCGGAGCGTACAATCTCACTTGACCCTATGTCACCCGCCCCTCACGGCCATATGACATCGCCCCGCCCTCTTGGGGCCCGGACGTTGACGGGCCGGAGCCTCGCCGCCATGAACGTGCGCGGCGGGCGGGAGCGGGGAAGCGGGCATGAACGCGCGGACGGATGCGGCGACGGAACTGACGGCGGAGGAGCGGCGCGGCTTCGCGAAGGTCGCCCGGCGGCTCATCCCGTTCATGATGCTGCTCTATGTGGTGAGCTTCCTCGACCGGGTGAACGTTGGCTTCGCGGCCCTGACCATGAACACGGACCTGGGCTTCTCCCCCGAAGTCTACGGCTGGGGCGCCGGCATCTTCTTCATCGGCTACTTCCTGCTGGAAGTGCCTTCCAACCTGGTGCTGGAGAAGGTGGGCGCGCGGCTGTGGATCTGCCGCATCATGATCACCTGGGGCCTGATCTCCGCCGCCACCGCCTTCGTCACGGGTCCGGTCTCCTTCTTCATCGTGCGCTTCCTGCTGGGCGCGGCCGAGGCCGGTTTCCTGCCGGGCATGATCCTCTATCTCGGCTATTGGTTTCCGCTCGCCATGCGGGCGCGCTACATCGCCCTGTTCATGGCCGCCGTGCCCATCGCCAGCGCCGTGGGCGCGCCGCTCTCCGCGCTTGTCATGGAGACCCACGGGTTCGGCGGCCTCGCCGGCTGGCAATGGCTGTTCATCATCGAGGGGCTGCCCGCCACCCTGCTGGGCTTCGCGGTTCTGGTCCTGCTGCCCGATGGTCCCGCCGACGCCCGCTGGCTGGATGCGGACGAGAAGCGGATCATCGCGGCCCGCCTCGCCGCCGACCAGGCCGCCCACGACGCCACCACCCGCCACAGCCTGTGGCCCGCTCTGCGCGACCGCCGGGTGCTGATGCTGGGCGTGATCTATTTCGGGCTCGTGGTGGGGCTCTACGGCATCGGCCTGTGGCTCCCGCAGATCATCCGCGGCATGGGCTACAGCGTGCAGGAAGTGGGCCTGCTCCTCATCGCGCCCTATGCGCTCAGCGCCCTCGCCATGCTGGCCTGGGGGCGCCACAGCGACTGGTCCGGCGAGCGCGTGCTGCATGTGGCGGGTGCCGCCTTTCTCGGCGCGGCGGGGCTGGTGGCGAGCGTGCATGTCTCGTCCCACCTCCTGGCCATCACCGCCGTCACCTGCGCGTCCGTGGGCATCTATGCGGCGCTCGGCCCCTTCTGGTCGGTCCCGCCGCTGTTCCTGCGCGGCACCGCGGCGGCGGCAGGCATCGCGCTCATCAATTCCATCGGCAATCTCGGGGGCTTCGTCGGCCCCTATGCGGTGGGCTACATCAAGCAGACCACCGACCGCTTCACCGCCGGGTTCGAGTTCCTGGCGGCGGTGGTCTGCGCCGCCGGGCTGCTGGCTTTGGTGCTGCGCGCCATGCTGAAGCGGCGCGGAAACCTGCCCGGTCCCCGCGCCGCGCGTCCCTGATCGCGGCGCCCGCTCAGGATGCCGGCCGCGGCCCGCTCCAGCGGCGGACGGAGGCCAGGATGAAGCCGCCATAGGCCAGCAGCGCCACGCCGAGCGCCACGAACAGCGCGGTGAGCGAGCCGGTCAGCTCCAGCGCCAGCCAGCCGCCGCCCAGCGCGATGGCGACCCGCAGGAAGCCCCCCATCACCGGCCACATGAGCCGCCCCGTGCCCTGCGACGCGAAATAGAGCGCGAGGCCGATGCCGAAGAAGCCGTAGAAGGGACCCACCATCCGCAGATAGGCGCTGCCCACCGCGATCATCGCCGGCTCGGCGCTGAACAGGGACAGCCACGCCTCGGGGAACACGGCCGCCGCGACCCCTATGGCCTCCGTCACCAGGAAGGCGAGGCCCGCGCCCGTGAGCGCGATGGACAGGGCCCGGTCGCCCCGCCCGGCCCCGAAGCTCGTGCCCACCAGCGCCACAACGGGGGCGCCGATGCCGAAGATGAGGGGAATGAGCAGATATTCGAGCCGCACAGCCGTCCCGAAGCCCGCGACCGCATCCACCCCCGCATAGGCGGCGACGAGGGCGGTGGCGCCCGCGACGATGACGTTGGTCTGGATGGATTGAAGAGAGGACAGCGCACCGACCCGCAGGATGGTGCCCACCACATCCCAACTCAGCCGCGCCCGGCGGAACCGCACCAGCGCGCGCCCGGCCAGGATATAGCCCGCCAGGACCAGGGTTCCGGCGGCGTAATAGGCCACCAGCGCCAGCCCGCCGCCGGCGATGCCGAAACCCGGGACCGGGCCGAAGCCGAAGATCAGCAGCGGCGACAGGGGCACGAGCAGCGCCACCCCGACGCAGATGACGAGGGCGGGCAGCAGCATGTTGCCCGTGCCGCGCACCACGCTGGCAAGGCCGTTCATGGCCCAGGTGAGCGGGGTGCCCAGGAACACCACGTCGGAATAGATGAGCGCCGCCTCCAGCGCGCCGCCCTCCCCGCCCAGCGCGGCATAGATCGGCCGCCCAAACAGCAGGAAAAGGGCCGCGAAGGCGACCCCGAGGGCGAGGCTCACGGCAAGCGCGTGCAGCAC
>JACESF010000120.1 GCA_013911975.1 Hyphomicrobiales bacterium
GCCCTCCCCCGCCCGAAGTCGGATGTTTCCGACTTCGGCACCTCAAAGAGTCCTACTCGGCAAAAGCCGAGTAGGACGGGAGAGGGAGCAGGTCGCGCGGAGGAAAGAGCAGGCCCCTGTCGCCCCGACGACGGCAAAGCCCTCTCCCGCATGCGGGGGAGGGTTGGGAGGGGGAAATCGGGCGAGGCTATTGGGACCACCCTTCCGGCACGCCCGAACGCGCGCCACACCCGCCCCTTCCAGGCGCCCGCGCCTTGCTCTAAAGCGGGGCCATGCTGATCCGCCCCGCGACCCCCGACGACATCCCCGCCATCGCCGCCATCTATGGGGAGGCCGTGCGCACCGGCACTGCCTCGTTCGAGCTGGAGCCGCCCACGGCGGAGGAGATGCTGCGGCGCCAGGCGGCGGTCATCGCGGGCGGATATCCCTATATCGTCGCCCTGGACGCGGACGGCGCCTTGCTGGGCTATGCCTATGCCAGCGCCTTCCGGCCCCGCATCGCCTATCGCTTCACGGTGGAGAATTCGGTCTATGTGGACCCGACCGCCCAGGGCCGGGGCGTCGGGCGCGCGCTCATGGACGACCTGATCGCCCGCTGCGAGGCGTCCGGCTTCCGGCAGATGGTGGCGGTGATCGGCGGCAGCGACAATCTCGGCTCCATCGCCCTGCACCGTGCCTGCGGCTTCTATGACGTGGGGGTGCTGAAGGCCACCGGCTTCAAGTTCGGCCGCTGGCTCGACACGGTGCTGATGCAGCGAGAGATGGGCGCGGGCGACCGCACCCCCGCCGCCGACTGAACGCGCTCAGAACGGCCCGCGCGCGTAGATGGATTGCAGCACGCCGGTGATGGCCTTGATGCGCGCCTCGTAGGCGGCGGACAGACACGCGGCCTTCGCGCCGCAGGCGGCGCGGGACTTGAGGAATTCGCGCTGCTCGTCCTGGAGCATGCCGCGCTGGCCCATGGCGACGAGATGGCCCGCCACTTCGTAGAGCGTCGCCATCCGCACATCGAGGTCGCTCAGCGCCATGGAGGCGCAGATCGCTTTCTCGTCGGGCTCTTTCGCCGCCTTGCAGTCGAAGCTCGCGGCCTGCGCCCCGCCGGTTCCAGCCAGGAGCAACAAGGCCCCCACCATCGCGCCGCGCCTCATTCCGCGCCTCCCTTTCGTGCCCGGTAGCGCGCGAACCCTTCCGCGCGCAGCTTGCAGGCTGGGCAGGTGCCGCAGCCATAGCCCCAGTCGTGCCGCTTCCCGCGCTCGCCCAGATAGCAGGTATGGGTCTCTTCCAGGATCAGGTCCACCAGCGCGGCCCCGCCCAGTTGCTCCGCCATCTGCCAGGTCTGCGCCTTGTCGATCCACATGAGGGGCGTATCGAGGACGAAGCGGCGCTCCATGCCCAGGTTCAGGGCCACCTGGAGCGCCTTGATGGTGTCGTCCCGGCAATCGGGATAGCCGGAATAGTCGGTCTCGCACATGCCGCCGACGACGTGCTTCAGCCCGCGCCGATAGGCCAATGCGGCGGCGAAGGTGAGGAAGATGATGTTGCGGCCCGGCACGAAGGTGTTGGGCAGCCCGCCCTCCTCCATCTCGATGGCCACGTTGCGGGTCAGCGAGGTCTCCGACACCTTGCTCAGGGCGGCGAGCGAGATGGTGTGGTCGTCCTTCAGGCGGCGGGCCCAGGCGCCGTTGAGCCGCGTCAGCCCGTGCGCCACGGCGCCGCGGCGTTCCAGTTCCACCCGGTGGCGCTGGCCATAGTCGAAGCCCACCGTCTCCACCCGGTCGAACCGGTCCAGCGCCCAGGCGAGGCAGGTGGCGGAATCCTGCCCGCCGGAGAACAGGACCAGGGCCCCACCGTCGCTGCCCCCGCTCATTCGCCCGGCGCCTTCGCCTCGATGGCGAGGGCGTGAAGGCCCCGGGCGATCTCCGCCGCCAGGAGCGCGTTCACCATGCGGTGCCGGTCCACCCGGCTCTTGCCGGCGAAGGCCGCCGAGACGGCCCGCACCCGCAGGTGCGTGATGCCGCCGTCCGACCGGGAGGAGGCGCCCGCATGTCCGGCATGGAGGTGGCTTTCATTCTCCACCTCAAGAGCAAGCGGATTCAGCCCCTCGGTCAGGGCCGCGCGGATACGGTCGAGGTCTGGATGTAACATGGCTCTACCGGTACCGCCGCCCTGCGGCCGGCGTCAATGGAGGGGAGGCCGGGCACCAGCGACCAAGTGGCTGGCATCGGGCGCCGGGCCTATTATATATCTTCCGAGGATTCGCTCCGGCGGACCCACATCCCAACTCTTCCTTTTCGCGTGGCTCAGCCATGCGAAAGCGTGCGGCGCCCCCGTGTTGCCGCGCCGCGGCATCGACCTCATAATCGCAGCATGAAATTCGACTCCCCCCTGTTCGACCGCATCCGCGTCAAGCCGACGGAGGACCGCCTGAAGCAGCGGACCTGCCCGGCTTGCCAATGGCCGGGCTGCGCGCGCGACGGCACCCACCGGGCGCCGAAGGGACGCCGGGCGGAAGGGGAGTATTTCTTCTACTGCCTCGACCACGTGCGCGAATACAACCAGTCCTACAACTACTTCCAGGGCATGAGCGACGACGCGGTCTATGCCTACCAGAAGGACGCGCTGACCGGCCATCGCCCCACCTGGAAGATGGGTCAGCGGGGCGAGGGCAAAGCCGGGGACGGCATGCGCGACCCGTTCGGCTTCACCCAGGAGATGGGGGGGCAGCCCTTCGAGGCGCCGCGCGAGGAAAGCCGGACCATCCGCACCACGGAGCGCCGGGCGCTGGAACTGATGGGCCTCGAACTCTCCGCCACGGCGGAGGAGATCAAGACCCGGTTCAAGGAACTGGCGAAGAAGCACCATCCCGACACCAATGGCGGCGACCGCACCTCCGAGGAGCGGTTGAAGAACGTGATCCAGGCCTACAACACCCTCAAGCAGGCCGGGTTCTGCTGATATTGCGGGCGCGACATCTGGCGCGCCCACATCTGTTTTTGCCCACGCGGAAAACCTTTAAGGTGCCGCCCCACATGTGAAGACGAGACGCGCGCGCAACGTGCGCAGACGGAGGTTTTATGAGCGGCACGGAGACCATTGCCCCGACCCCGGACATGAAGGTGTCGGTGCGCCAGGTGTTCGGCATCGACATCGACATGGAAGTCCCGGCCTTTTCGGCCCGCGATCCCCATGTGCCGGATCTCGATCCCGACTATCTGTTCGACCGGCCGACCACCCTCGCCATTCTCGCCGGCTTCGCCCATAACCGCCGCGTGATGGTCACGGGCTATCACGGCACCGGCAAGTCCACCCATGTGGAGCAGGTGGCCGCGCGCCTCAACTGGCCGTGCGTGCGCATCAATCTCGACAGCCACATCAGCCGCATCGACCTCATCGGCAAGGACGCCATCGTCGTGAAGAACGGCGTGCAGGTGACCGAATTCCGTGACGGCATCCTGCCCTGGGCGCTCCAGAACAACATCGCGCTGGTGTTCGACGAATACGACGCCGGCCGGCCGGACGTGATGTTCGTGATCCAGCGCGTGCTGGAAGTGTCGGGCCGCCTGACCCTGCTCGACCAGAACCGGGTGATCCGCCCCCACCCCGCCTTCCGCCTGTTCGCCACCGCCAACACGGTGGGCCTCGGCGACACGACGGGCCTCTATCACGGCACCCAGCAGATCAATCAGGGCCAGATGGACCGCTGGTCCATCGTCACGACCCTGAACTACCTCGCCCACGACAAGGAAGTGGACATCATCCTGTCCAAGGCGAAGCACTACCGCACGCCCGAGGGCAAGGACATCGTCAACCGCATGGTGCGCCTCGCGGACCTGACGCGGAACGCCTTCATCAACGGCGACCTGTCCACCGTCATGAGCCCGCGCACGGTTATCACCTGGGCCGAGAATGCCGACATCTTCAAGGATCTCGGCTTCGCCCTGCGCGTGACCTTCCTGAACAAGTGCGACGAGCTGGAGCGCGCCCTGGTGGCGGAATTCTACCAGCGCTGCTTCGGCCAGGAACTGGCGGAAAGCTCCGTGAACGTCGCGCTCACCTGAGCGCGGCGGCCGTCCCAGGACGGCCGGCACCAGACATGGGGCGGGCCCGCGCGGGCGGGCCGCCCAACATAACGGCGCAGCCAGGATAACGGTGCAGCCCGAACAGCGGTGTAGACATGGCGCCCCCGTCCAACAAGGTCGCGAAGACCACCCCCAAGGAAGCCCCCGTCGAGCCGTTCAAGCGGGCCGTGGCGAGCTGCTTCAAGGCCATTGCCGGGGTGGCGGAATTCGAAGTCACCTACGCCTCCGAGCGCCCGAGCCTCGGACCCGACCGGGTGCGCCTGCCCGAGCCGCCGCGCCGCCTCAGCGCCCATGACGCGGCGGTGCTGCGCGGCCACGCGGATTCGCTGGCGCTGCGCCTCGCCTGCCACGACAACACCGTCCATCGCCGCATGGCCCCCACCGGGGACGTGGCCCGCGCGGTGTTCGACGCGGTGGAGCAGGCGCGGGTCGAGGCTTTGGGCGGGAACCGCATGGAGGGGGTGAAGCGCAACCTCTCCGCCATGCTCACCGACAAGTATCATCGCGGCCCCTATGCCGACATCACTGACCGCGCCGACGCGCCCATCGAGGACGCCGTGGCGCTGCTGGTGCGCGAGCGCCTGACCGGGCAGGCTCCGCCCGCCGATGCCCGCAAGCTCGTGGACCTGTGGCGCGAGTTCATCGAGAGCCGCGCCGAGGATGACCTGTCCCGCCTCGCCGGCAGCATCGAGGACCAGAAGGCGTTCAGCCAGATCACCCGCGACCTGCTCTCCTCCCTGGAGATGGGCGAGGAATCGGCGATGGAGAGCGACGACGACGCCGAGCAGGACGACAAGACTGACGGCCGCGACGACCAGGCCGGCGAGGAAGGCGACACCCGCGAGGAGGAGAGCCAGCAGGGCGCCACCGAGGTCGAGGCGGAAATGACCGACGAGACCTTGCCGGAGAGCGCCGTGGAGAGCGAGGCGGGCCCGCCCGCCGAGATGCCGGACGATTCCGAGCTGGGCGACGCCGACGAGGCGTCCGAGCCCTGGCAGCCGCGCACGCCGCCGGGCGGCGACAAGAACGGGCCGGAATACCACGCCTTCACGCCCAAGTTCGACGAGGAGGTCCATGCGGAGGACCTGTGCGACGCGGAAGAACTGGCCCGGCTGCGCACCTATCTGGACAAGCAGCTCTCCAACCTCCAGGGCGTGGTGGCGCGGCTCGCGAACCGGCTCCAGCGCCGCCTGCTGGCGCAGCAGAACCGGGCCTGGGAATTCGACCTGGAGGAAGGCGTGCTCGACCCCGCGCGCCTCTCCCGCGTGGTCACGGACCCCACCGCCGCGCTTTCCTTCAAGCGCGAGCGCGACACCCAGTTCCGCGACACGGTGGTGACGCTGCTCATCGACAATTCCGGCTCCATGCGCGGCCGTCCCATCACGGTGGCCGCCACCTGCGCGGACATCCTCGCCCGCACGCTGGAGCGCTGCGGCGTGAAGGTGGAGGTGCTGGGCTTCACCACCCGCGCGTGGAAGGGCGGCCAGTCGCGCGAGGCGTGGCTCGCCGCCGGCAAGCCCGCCAATCCCGGCCGCCTCAACGATCTGCGCCACATCGTCTACAAGGCCGCCGACGCCCCCTGGCGGCGCGCCCGGCGCAATCTCGGCCTGATGATGCGCGAGGGGCTGCTGAAGGAGAATATCGACGGCGAGGCGCTGGACTGGGCGCACAAGCGCCTGCTGGGCCGCCCCGAGGCGCGCAAGATCCTCATGATGATCTCCGACGGCGCGCCGGTGGACGATTCCACCCTGTCGGTGAATGCCGGCAACTATCTGGAACGGCACCTGCGCCACATCATCTCGGAGATCGAGAACCGCTCGCCGGTAGAGCTCATCGCCATCGGCATCGGCCATGACGTGACGCGCTATTATCGGCGCGCCGTGACCATCGTGGACGCGGAAGAGCTGGGCGGAGTGATGACGGAGAAGCTCGCCGAGCTGTTCTCGGAGACGCCCGCCGCCGCGCCCGGCCGCCGCTCGCGCCTGCACTGAGGCCCGCCATGCGCTTCTCCCGCCGCGCGGCCCTCACGCTTGCCATATCCGGCCTCGCCCTGGGCGGACTGGTGCTCGGCGGGCTCGCCGCCTTCGCCAAGCCCGACGCCCTGCCGCCGGAGCCGATCCCCATCTCGGTGTCGGCAACGCCCATCGCCACCTTCCGCCCGAACTCCCAGGACACCCGTTTCGGCAAGCTGGAATTCCGCGGCGGCGTGCGGCTCACCTCGGACTTCGCGGGCTTCGGCGGCATTTCCGGCTTCGTGCTGGAGCCGGGCGGCCGGAATTTCGTGGCCCTCACCGATGCCGGCGTGTTCCTGAAGGGCGCGCTCGTCACCGAGGGCGACCGGCCGGTGGGCCTGACCGACGTGATGGCCGCCGCCATGCTGGACGAGAAGGGCCGCATCCAGGCGACCCGGGGACGGGGCGATGCCGAGGCGCTCGCGGTGGCGCCGGACGCGGTCTATGTGACGTTCGAGGACATCAACGAATTGTGGTCCTATCCGGGGCCGGACCCGCTGGGCAAGACCGGGGTGCCGGTGCCCGTGCCGCCCGGCGTGAAGAAGCTGCGGCAGAATCTCGGCCTGGAGGCCCTGGTCTACGTGCCCGGCCCGCCCATGACCGGCGCGCTCATCGCCATCGGCGAGCAGGGCGCCACCGCCAGCGACGATCTGCCCGGCTTCATCATCTCCGGGCCTACCCCCGGCAGCTTCACGGTGCGCAAGAGCGGCGTGTTCAGCGCCACCGACGCGGCGCTGGGGCCCAAGGGGGAATTGTTCCTGCTGGAGCGCAGCTTCTCTCCCGCCGCCGGCGTCGCCATGCAGCTCCGCCGCTTCCGCCTCGCGGACGTGAAGCCCGGCGCGGTGCTGGAGGGTGACATCCTGCTGACCGCCGACATGGGCTTCGAGATCGACAATATGGAGGGCCTGTCGGTGACGGTGAACGCCAAGGGGGAGACCCTGTTCACCATCGTCTCCGACGACAATTTCAGCCCCCTCCAGCGCACCATCCTGCTGCGCTTCGCGCTGGTGGAATAGGTTCCTTCTCCCCCCCAGCGGGAGAAGGTGCCGAGCGGAGCCAGGCGGATGAGGGGATGGCATCGCGCCACCCCTCCTGCGAGAGATCATTGCAGGCGGAAATGCCCCCTCCCCACCCC
>JACESF010000121.1 GCA_013911975.1 Hyphomicrobiales bacterium
GACATAGAGCCGTCCGTCCGAGATCACGAGGCGACGGGCGTCGAACGGGTCCATGAGCGCGATGTCGTGGGTCGCCAGCAGCACCGAGGTGCCCGACTTGTTCAGCTCGATGAACAGGCGCAGCAGGCGGCGGGCCAGCGTCGGGTCCACATTGCCCGTGGGCTCGTCCGCCAGCAGGAATTCCGGCCGCCCGATGAGCGCGCGCGCGATGGCGGCGCGCTGCTTCTCGCCGCCCGACAGGACCGGCGGCAGCACGTGCATGCGGTCGCCCAGCCCCACCCAGTGGAGGATCTCGGACACTTCCGCCCGGTAGCTCGTCTCTTCCTTGCCCAGGATGCGCAGGGGCAGGGCGACGTTCTCGTAGGTGGTAAGGTGGTCCAGCAGGCGGAAATCCTGGAACACGATGCCGATGCGGCGGCGGATCACCGCCACCTCGTCGGGGTCGAGGGAGGAAACGTCGCGCCCGAACAGGGTGATGAGCCCGCGCGTCGGCCGCAGCGACAGGAACAGCAGGCGCATGAGCGTGGTCTTGCCCGCGCCCGAAGGGCCGGTGAGGAACTGGAACGAGTTGGGCGCGATGTTGAAGGTCACGTCCTTCAGCACCTCGGGCCCCATCCCGTATCTCAATCCGACATTCTCGAAGCGGACCAACTTCCTCACCCTGAATCGAATCGCCGCGCCCGGCGCCGGGAAGCATAAACCCTTGGCCCGGGCTTTGGGACCGCCTCGGCGCGGGCCCGTGCTGGACGGGAGGCGCGCGGCGGGCCATTCTCGCGCGGCAACGAGAGAGGAACGATGTCCCTTCCCCCGGTCAAGGTTCTGTTCGACGAGAACCGCATCGCCGCCCGGAATCGCGAGCTTGCCGCCGAGATCGCCGACGTCCGGCCCGAAAAGCTGCTGGTGATCGCGGTCCTGAAAGGATCGTTCGTGTTCGCGGCGGACCTGATCCGCGCGCTCCATGCCTCGGGACAGGCGCCGGAGGTGGAGTTCCTCCATCTGTCGTCCTATCGGGAGGCCACCGTGTCCTCGGGGCAGGTGGACATCCTGCGGGACGTGGAAAGCGACGTGCGCGGGCGCGACGTTCTGCTGGTGGACGACATCCTGGAATCCGGCCGCACGCTGGCCTTCGCGAAGGACCTGCTGGCCGCGCGCGGCGCGCGCCGGGTGCTGGTCTGCGTGCTGCTGGAGAAGCCGGGCAAGCGCGCCGTGCAGGTGGAGCCGGACTTCGTGGGCTTCGAGTGCCCGGACCTGTTCGTGGTGGGCTACGGCATGGATGTGGCCCACGCGTTTCGTCAACTTCCGTTCATCGGTGTCGTGCAATCTCTGGATTGACCTGACGTCGTCCAAAGCGCCGTCCTGAGCAGGCCGTCCCCGGCCGGCTCCGGCGTGCTCTGCCGTCCGAGGGTCGGCGATGCGGACCGCATCCGGAATGCGGATGTTGCATCGCACTCGGATGGGAGTACCATCTTACGGCATTTGCGGCGTCGGCGCGTGTGCGCCTGGCGTGCCGTCGTGGGGAATGGCGCATGGGGGACAGGGCGTCGGCGCGCCGGGATCTCGCTGTCAGCATCGGCATCACCGGGCTGGCGGTGGCGCTCCTGTTGGGGGGCGTCGAGGTTGTGATGCGCATGGAGCGCCCGTTCGCCTTCAGCGACGAGCCTCAGGCGTTCCAGGCGGACCTCGGTGTCACCTACGCCCCCGGCGCCGTGGTGCGCCGCACAAACAGCCAGGATTTCTGGGTGGAGCAGAAGGCGAACAGCCTCGGCTTCCTGGCGCCCGAGCCGCGCACCCTGGAGAGCGCCGCGCACTCCTGCCGGGTGGCGCTCATCGGCGACAGCATGGTGGACGGCCGCGAGGTGGTGCCGGACGAGAAGATGCCCACCCGCCTCGCCGCGCTGGGCGCATCTTTCGTGCGAGGGCGGGACGTGGCGGTGAATGCCTATTCCTTCACCGGCACCGGCCAGCTCAACCAATTGCCCTTCTATGACCGCCACGCCCGATCCTTCCATCCCCATGTGGTGGTGCTGGTGTTCGTGCGGAACGATTTCGCTAACAATTCCGCCCTGCTGGAAGGCATCCGCTACGGCTTCGACCCGGACTATCCGCCGCGCTCCTTCGCCCGGCGCGCGCCGGACGGCAGCATGGAGACGGTGCCGCCGGACGGCGCATGGCGCGACCATGTGCTCTTTGCCGGGCGCGAGCAGGGGCTGGTGCAGCGCGGCCACCTCTGGCTGACGCTCCACTCCTATCTCTACAACTGGGTGTTCGGGCGCCTCGTGGGCGTGGCACCGGACCTGGCGGCGCAGCTCTACGGCTATGACCAGGCGCGCGCCAACGTGCAGCGGCGCGATGCGCTGGCGGCGCGGCCGGCCTATGCGGGCACGCTTGACGGCTTCTCCGGCCGCCTGGGGCCGGATGCGAGCCCGTTCGCCGCCTTCGCCGCCGTGGACGAGCCCTTCGCCTGGGAGCGCCTGCCGCCCGCGTTCGAGGATGCCGTGGCCTATACCGACTACGCCATCGGCGCCTTTGCCGAGCGGACCCGGGCCGACGGCGCCCGCCTGGTGATCCTCTCGGCCGAGAACGTGCGCATGTTCGACCCGCCCGGCGACCGCCGGTTCCAGCGCATGAAGCGGGCGGCGGATGCCCATGGCGTGCCGGTGATCGACCTCTACGACTTCATCCAGAGCCAGGGCCGCAACCCCGCCGAGGCGTCCTTCGCCGGCGACATGCACTGGAACGCCAAGGGCCACCGCTGGGCGGCCGAGGCGGTGCTGTCCTATCTGCACGCGCGTCCGGAAGCGTGCGGCGCGCCCATACGCTCCGCCGAAGCGGATCAGGACGAAGCCGCCGCCTGGGCCTCGCCTTCCGGCGCCCGATAGGGGGCGAGCAGGCCGAGCGCGTAGGCCGCGCCGGCCGTGGCGGGCAGGGCCACGAACCCGCCGAGGAACACCCAGAAGCTGGGCAGCAGCAGGAAAGAGGCGCCTGTCGTGACGGCCGCCACCGCCAGCACCACGCCGAGCCGCCCGAAGGCATAGGGCAGGCGCTTGTAATATTGCGATACCACATGGACCACCACGGTGCGCGCCACCTGCGCCACCAGGGTGGCGGCGATCGCGCCTTCCACGCCGTGGCGCGGGATCAGCAGCCAGTAGAGCGTCACCACCACCACCGCGCCGAAGGCGTTGGTGGCCAGCGGGATGAAGCCGTCGCGGCGCAAATAGCTGCCCAGTTCCAGCAGGCTCGACGTCTCCTGGACGCCGTAGATGAGCGCGATCCAGGGAATGAGATAGACGGCCGGGTGGTAGGCGACGGGGGTGAGAATCTGGATGACCAGCGGGCCGCTCAGGGACACCGCCACCGCGCTGAGGATGATGATGACGAGGCCGATGCCCACCACATGGGCGCTGCGCGGCACGCCGTGGGGCTCGTAGAGCACGATGAAGCGCTTGGGGAACCACCACATGTGGAAGGGCTGGAGCAGCACCGCCGTCATGGCGCCGATGCGCACGGCGACGCCGTAGATCCCCAGTTCCGCCGTGCCCACCGTGTCCGCCAGGAACCAGCGGTCGAGGCTGCCCAGCGCGAACATGGCGAGGGCCGAGAGCAGGAGCGGTCCAGAGAAGATGGTGAGCGGCCACCATTCCACGCCGCGCACCCGCACCCCGGTTTCCCGCAGCACCACGACCGACACGGCGAGGCCCTGGGCCAATGCGGCGGTGGCGCCAGCCGCCAGCACGCCCTTCAGGCCGAAGCCCGACATGAGGAGGGTGGCGGAGAGGCCCGCGAACAGCACCGCCCGGGCGATGGAGACCGAGAAGAAGATGCCCGCGAGGCCCCGGATCCGCAGCCAGGTGAGGCCGACACCCAGGATGCCCTCCATGGAGAGCGTGACCACCAGAAGGCGCACCTCGGTGGCGTCCGGGTCTCCCGGCAGGAGCCGGGCGATCTCGCCGGCACCGGCAAAACCGAGCGCGGCCAGCAGGACGGTGGTGATGATCGCGACCGCATAGATGTGGGCACACACCTCGCGCCGCTTCTCCCAGCCCTCGGCCGTGCCCACGAACCGGCTCAGTGTGGTGGGGAGCGCGAGGCCGAACACCACCGCGCCCACGTCGGCAAGGGCCAGCAGCACTTCCAGCCGCCCATATTCGCTCACCGAGAGGAAGTGCGTGTTCACCGGCAGCATCAGCAGGCTGACGGCGCGGGTCGCGATCAGGCCCAGCGCGTAGAACAGGCTCTCCCGCAGGGGACCGGGGGTCCACAGGAGCGCGACGCGGGCGGTGAGGCGCGACAGCATGCGGGCGGGTCTCTCGATGGATCTCAGGAGGGGGGACCGAGCATGCGCCCGGCGAAGGCGACGGCCTCCCGCGCGAAGCGGGCGGGCCCGAACCGGTCCCGCGCGGCGGCGCGGGCGGCCTCGCCCATGCGGGCGCGCAGGGCCGGGTCCTCGGCAAGGCGGGCGATGGCCTGGGCGAACACGGCGGCATCGCCGTCCGGAGCGAGGAAGCCGGTGACGCCCTCCTCCACCGCCTCGCTCACCCCGCCAACATCCGAGGCGATCACGGGCAGGCCCGCGCCCATGGCCTCCAGGATGCCGAGCGGGAAGCCCTCGGTGTGGCTGGCGAGGAGGCAGACGTCGAGGGCCGCATAGAAGCGGGCCATCCGGTCCTCGAAGCCGGGAAACACGAACATGTCTCGCGTGCCCGTCTCCGCCATGAGCGCCTCCAGCACCGCGAAGCGCGCCCGGTGCGAGGCTTCCTGGCTGTGGTCCCCCACCATGAGGAAGCGCAGGCCGGGATGGCGCGGCTTCAGGAGGGCGGCGGCGCGGATCAGGCTCTCATGGTCCTTCTGGGGGTGGATGCGGGCCGCCATGCCGAACACCAGGGCGTCGGGGGCGAGGCCGTAATGAGCACGGGCCTCGTCTCGGGGTACATGGGCAGGCGGGCTCGCCGCGTCATAGAGCACCTCGGCCGCGTCGGGCGGGCAGGGGAAATCCTGCTCGCCGATGGTGGCGCGGGAGACGTAGAGGAAACGCTCCACCGGCTTCAGGAGCCAGCGCTCCACCGGCGCCAGGGCGGGATGGGCGCAGCGCACATGGCTGGTGGCGTGGGCGCCGGAGAGGCGCGCCGCCCAGGCGGTGAAATAGGCCCCCGCAATGTCCGATCCGTGGACGAGGCCGACGCCATTGCGCACGAAATCGGCCGCGAGCCCGGCGGTGTTGGCGAGGAAGGGCAGGGGATTGGCCTTGCGCGGCGCGACCTGCGTGTAGCGGGCGAGGGGGAAGCCGTGGTCGCGCACCAGATCCGCCACTTCGTCCGCGCCGGGCAGGTGGGGCACATAGAGGCGGTTCGCATAGCCGCCAGCGCGCAGCGCGTCCGCGAGGCGGACGGTCGCGAGTTCCGTGCCCCCGACATTCCCCCAGGGCAGGACATGAGCAATGACGCGCCTTCGCATGGCCCACGGGTAGGCGGCGCGGCCCGCAGCGTCAAGGCCGCCGAAAGCGGGGCGCGCGCTTCACGGGGAGGCGGTCAGAAATTCTCCAGCAGGCGCTCGATGTAATCGAGTTCGATCTGCGGGCGCGTGGTCTGCTCCAGGCGGCGGCGCAGTTCCTCCAGCACCTGCCGGGCGCGCTGGACGTCCATCTCCTCGGGCACCTTCACGGAATAGTCGTCGCCGTAATCCTGGCTGCGCATGGGGCGCCCCAGCGGGTCGGTGCGCTGGGCCTGCTCGCCGGAGGGGCCGCCCGGCCCCGGCCCGTCCGAGCCGCCCGGCTGGCCCTCGGCCATGGCCTGGGCGCCCTGGCGCAGCGCCTGGAGCGCGCGGCCCTGGGCGTCGAGCGCGCCCTGGCCGTCGCCCTGGCCGAGCGCGCGTTCGGCATCGCGCATGGCCTGATCGGCGCGGCCGAAGGCTTCCCCGGCGCGGCCCGCGCTGCCTTGGCCCTCACCCTCCTGGCCGTCCTGTCCCTGCTGGCCCTGACCTTGCTGGCCCTGTCCCTGCTGGCCTTGCTGTCCTTGGCCTTGGCCCTGCTGCATGCGGCGGAGCTGGTCCATCATCTCGCCGAGGCGCTTGCGCAGCTCGCCCTGGCCCTGCTGGAGGTCGCCATATTCGCCTTCGCGGCCCTGCTGCTGGCCCTGTTGCCCCTGCTGGCCGCGCTGTCCCTGTTGGCCTTGCTGCCCCTGCTGCCCCTGTCCCTGGCGGTAGGTGCGGTCGCGCAGGCGCTGCTGCTCCTGGATCATGGCGCCCAGTTCGCCCTGCTGCTGCTGGCCCTGCTGGCGGCCCGCCTGGCGCGAGCCGGGGCGCATGTTCTCCATCATGGCCTGAAGCTCGTCGAGCATCTGGCGCGCGGCATCCTTGGCGCCGGAGCGGGCGAGATTCTCGATCCGGTCCATCATGCGTTGGAGGTCCTGGGGACGCATGACGCGGGTGTTGGGGTCCAGCGGCCGGGCATCGGTCCCGCCGTCGCGCCGCGCTTCCTCGGCGAGCTGGCGCATCATCTTGTCCATGGCGGCGCGCAGATCCTGCATCAGCCGCTGAATTTCCTCGTCGCTGGCGCCGCGCTCCAGCGCCTCGCGCAGCGCTTCCTGGGCGGCGCGCAGGGCGCGCTGGGCGTCGGAGAGGTCGCCGTCCTCGATGGCCAGCGCCATTTCCCAGAGATAGTCCACGACGCCGCGCAGGTCGTCCTCGGTGCGCGCGTTGCGCAGGCGCCAATAGGCGGAGCGCACGCCGAGAAACTCGGGGGGAGCGATGCCGAACTGGTCGGGCGCCAGGGTCAGGGCCGCGAGGACCCCCTCCACCTGGTTGCGGGCGGCGACGTCCAAGGCGAGGCGGCGGCGTTCCTCCACCAGAGCGCGGGCGAGCGGCTTGGTGAAGGGGCGGGCGGGCAGGCGGACGACCTTGGTCTCGCTTTCCGCCTCCTGCCCCGCCTCGTCCCGCGCCTTCAGCGTGATGGCGACCCGTGCGCCGGCCCAGGGATGGGCCATGAGGTCCTTGGACGCCTGGGTGGATCCGCCCGGCTATAC